>CAWGMX010000005.1:0-581026 GCA_963823795.1 Vulcanimicrobiota bacterium
GCGCCGATGTTCGCCGCGCGCTGGCGTTGGAACGCCACGCGGGCGCTGGCGATCCTGCGCTTTAGCGGCGGCCGGAAGGTGCCCCCGCAGTTGATCCGGATGCGCGCCGACGATTTGGCCGCGGCGGTTTTCCCGATCAAGCCGCGTGTCCCGAGAACCTCACCGGTCCGATTCGGATTCCCGACCACGTGTTGGTCCGCGAGACGCTCTCCAACTGTCTCCACGAAGCGATGGACCTCGACGGGTTTCGCGATTCTGCGCGAGATCGAGAGCGGCACGTAAAAACGGTCGCCATCGACACGCCCGAACCGTCGGTTTTTTGCCACGAGATCCTCAACGCCAATCCGTACGCTTTTCTCGACGACGCGCCGCTGGAAGAGCGGCGCGCGCGAGCCGTGCAGTTGCGGCGAACGACGCGCGACGACGTGGACGGCGCGGGAATCTTGGATCCCGCCGCGATCGCTGAAGTCGCGGCCGAGTCGTGGCCCGTCGTGCGCGATGCCGACGAACTGCACGACGCACTTACGACGCTGATCGTCCTGCCGCCGGTCGCGCACTGGCAGCGTGGTTCGACGAACTGGTTTCCGAGCGGCGCGCCACTCTGTCACCCTGGGCCTGTCGAAGGGTCGACGCTGCATGGACTGTGCAGAGCGGCTCGATCTCGCGCGCGCAGCCTACTGACACGGCTTCGCCGGCCCGCGAGGAGGCGGTCACCGAGATTTTGCGCGGCTGGCTCGAGTCGAGCTGGGCCCGATGGCGCCGCACGAGATGGCGCAACGCTTGAGCATCGACGAAGAGGCGATTGATGGCGGCGCTGCTTCGTCTGGAGACGCAGGGCCAAGTGTTGCGCGGCCGGTTCACCGCGGCGGCGCAGAGCGAGCAGATGGTGCAATCGCCGGGTGCTTGCGCGGATTCATCGCTTGACGATCGGGCGTTGCGTCGCGAGATCGAACCGGTAACCGCGGCGCAGTACATGGCCTTCCTGCAACGCTGGCAGCACGTGACGCCGGGGACGCGTTTGCACGGAATCGACGGCACGCTGCAAATCGTGCGGCAGCTCGAAGGCTATGAGATTCCGTCGGTCGCGTGGGAGGGACAGATCCTTCCGTCGCGGATCGCCGGCTATAAGCCCGAATTTCTCGACCGGCTATGTTACGCCGGGGACGTTATGTGGGGGCGCCTTTCACCGCATCCGGCATTGGAGCCGCGAGATGCGGCGGAGAGCCGGCGCGTGCGTCCCACGCGCCTTGCACCGATTGCGCTCTTCATGCGCGCGAACGCCGACGAACTGGTCGTTCGCCGTCAAAGCAAGGTCGAAGCGCTCTGCGCCGCGGCGCACGAAGTTCTCGAAGCGGTCGAACGGCTAGGGGCACCGTTCTTTGCCGAGATCGTGCGGGCCACCAAACGCCTCCCGAGTGAAGTTGAAGAAGCGCTGTGGCAGCTCGTTGCCGCCGGCTTGGTAACCGCCGACGGCTTCGATGCGTTGCGTTCGCTCAGCGATGCGAAACGCCGGCTGGGTGAGAAGGGGCTTCGCGCGCGACCGCGCTCCTCGAGCGGACGCTGGACGCTGCTGCAAGCGACGACCGAGCGCATCGCGCCGGACGCCTTCGCGCGGCGTCTGCTGGCGCGCTGGGGCGTGGTCTTCCGCGACGTTATCGCGCGCGAGAGTCTTGCGCCGAGATGGCGCGAGCTGCTCATGGCGCTGCGCCGGATGGAGGCCCGCGGTGAAATTCGCGGTGGCCGCTTCGTCGCCGGATTCGTCGGCGAACAGTTTGCGTTACCGGAGGCGATCGACGCGTTGCGCGCCGTGCGCCGAACCGGTGCGGGCGTCGAGAGGTTGCCGCTCGGCGCCTACGACCCGCTCAATCTCGCCGGGATCATCACCCCTGCGCAAGAACCCGACGACGCGCTGGAGTCAACACTGCGTGCCGGACTGCTCGCCTGAATAGATCTCGATCACACCGCTCACCTTAAACGGAATCTGTTCGTTTTTGAGCAGGCCGCCGATCCCGCCGATCACGCCGCCGTACTTACCTTTGGTCGCCGTCGTGTAGCACGGCCCGAACTTCACCTTGTAGCCGTAGACCGAGGCTTCACCATAGGCGCTGTACGGCTCACCGGCGATGATTTGCTTGCTCGTCAAGCCGCCGCCCGACTTGATGTTGCCGCCAAACGTAACCCCGCCTGACGTGGTAAACGCAAGGTAAAAGATCGGCGTTCCCGAGCCGAGCGTTGGGAAGTTGTCGTAGTTCAGCGTGCTCGTGCTCACCGTGAGCGTAATCGACGGACTGAGGCTCGGATAGTGCAGCTTGCCGCCGAAGCCGCCATACGCGGGGATGCAGAAGGAGCCGCCGCCGGTCTTGAGCGTCCCCTTAAGCGTGGCGTAATCTGACTCATTCACTTGGCCTTTGCACTTTGGCGGATTGCGATCGGGATTCGCGACGGCTTGGGATGAGGCTGGAAGCAGTACGCCGCCGTGCTGAGCGCACGCGGTGAGCCCGATGGTTACTGCCGCGGCGAGTGCCGCGCGAAGCCATGAGCGCGTCGAGCATTGGATGCTCGTCTGCTGGCCCGAGTAGATTTCGATCACGCCGGTTGCCGAGGTCGGCACTTCCCGGCCTTCGATCAGCGTGCCCAATCCGCCGATGACGCCGCCGTATTTTCCTTGGGTGGCCGTGGTGTAGCATGGCCCAAGAGCTATCTTCTGGCTACCGATGGTTGCTTGACCGTATGCGGTATAGGCCTGACCCGAGACGATCTTGCTCCCGCGTTAATCCGCCGCCGGACTTGGCGCTCGAGCCGAACGACGTCGCGCCCGCAACGTCGAACTGAAGATAGAAGACCGCCTTTCCCGTGCCGAGTTTGGGCTGGCCGTTGTAGTTTTTGATGCTGCTCGTCAGCGTCAGGTCGACGGACTCGCTGGCAGTGGGGTATTTGATCGTTCCCCCGAAGCCGCCGAATGCGGGAACGCACAGCGAACCGCCCTTCGTAGAAAGCTTGGTGGTATCCGAAGCATACTCTTTCGTGCTCGTCTGCCCTTTACAACTGGGCGGTGTAAGATCGGGACGCGCGTTTGCTTGAGGCGAGGTTGGAAGCAGTGCGCCGTGTTGAGCGCAGGCGGAAAACGTGAGGACTGCCAGGATCGCGAACGATCCGGGCAGGCGGGGACGCGGAAACGACATAGTAGCTCCTAACTTCAACACTTCGTGCTGGTCTGCTGGCCTGAATAAATCTCGATCACGCCGCTGACCTTTTCCGGAATCTGTTGGCCTTTCAGCAGCCCTCCGATTCCGCCGAGCAGGCCGCCGTACTTTCCTTTGGTCGCAGTCGTATAGCAGGGTCCGAGTTTGACCTCGAAGCCGAAGACCGTGACTTCACCATAGGCGGTGTACGGATCGCCGACCAGGATTTGCTTTCCCGACAGCCCGTTGTGCGTCCTGACGCGCTTGCCGACGTTGACTGCGCCTGACGTGCTAAACGCGAGATAAAAAATCGGCGTTCCCGAACCGAGTGCCGGGAAGTTGTCGTAGTTCTGCGTGCTCGAGCTCAAGGTGAGCGTAATCGCCGAACTGAGGTTGGGATAGTCCAGCTTACCGCCATAGCCGCCGTACGCGGGAATGCAGAACGCGCCGCCGCCGAGCCTGAGCTTGCCGGTAACCGTGGAATACTCCGACTCATTCACCTGGTTTGCGCAGCTCGGTGGGTTGAGATTGGGAACTGCTACCGATTGGGATGACGTTGGAACCAGGGCGCCGCCGTGCTGGGCGCAAGCGGAGAGCGCGATGGCCGTCACGATCGCGAGCGATCCGGATAAGCAATGACGCAGAAGTGGCATAGTTTGCTCCTATTGGGATGGTCCTAGCACTCTTGGCTGACTTGCATGCCGGGATAGATCTCGACGACGCCGTATCCGGCGCCGGTAATGGTGGTATCGCTAAACAGTGCCCCTAACCCTGGAAGGACGCCGCCGTAGGCGCCTTGAGTCGCGACGGCGTAGCACGGCGGAAACATCAGCACGAGATGCCCGACCGCTACGATCCCAAAGGCGGTATAGGGCTGGCCGGCCTGGATCGTTGCGCCGGTAAGCCCACCCTGCGACTTGAACTTCGAGCCGAAATGCGTCCCGGCGAGGAAGTGAAGGTTCAAATAAAAGATCGGCGCCCCCGAGCCCAGCAACGGCTCGTCGTAGATGTTTTTGGTGCTGGAACGAAGGACCAGCTCCACCGATTGGTCGACGCCCGGGTAGGCGATCGCGCCGCCAAAACCGTGAAACTCCGGGACGCAAAACGAGCCGGCTTTGGTTTTTAGCTTCACCTTGATCTGCGCGTATTTTGCTCGCGTGCGTTGACCTTTGCATTGAGGCGGTGCGGTCTCGGAGCGGACGGCCGGTACCGCAGGCGGCGCCGAGCCGGCGAACTGACCGCAGCCCGCAAGCGTGAGCGCCGCCGCGAGCGCAAAGCCGACGCGACTTAGCTTCATGGCACGAGAACCTTCAGGCGCGCCTCGCCCGCGTCCGCCAGCGCCGCAAGATCCTTATACGCCGCATACTCGGCGGCCGTCGGCCGTTGATACGCGCCTTCGAGTGAGTTGAGCAAGAAGCCCAGTTGCTCGCGCACTTTGGTTTCGTGCAGCAGATCGGCTTCGCTGGAGTGAACGTCGAGCAGCACGAGATCGGCGATCTCGCTGTTGAACGCCCCCACTTGCGTCGCGCTCATTCTCTTGCGGCCGTCCATCGCGGCGACGATCGCGCGATCCAACGAGTCGATCGAACTGCGGATCTGCATCTCCAAGGCTAACCGCGCTTCGAGGTCGGCCGTCGACGAGTGAATCCGGGGATCGAGCGCCACGCTAAACCCGGCGTGAAGCGTTTGCGCGCCGTACCGGAGCACCACGCTGTACGCACCCGGAACGATCGTCGGGCCGTCGCTGCTATCGGGAAAGTCGTCGGACTCGAAGAACGTGGAAGCCCGGGACCTCGTACGCCGGCTCGTAGCGCATATCCCATTGAAAGAGGTTGGGCCCGGGCTTGACGGCCGTGAGCTTTTCCAGATCGTGGGCGCGCTGCGAGACCGCGTCGAGATTGTCTTCCTGTTCGGGGGTCAGCTTCGCCTCGTGCGGATTCTTTGGATGCAGCGAAAAGCTGCGAACCGTTGCGCCGGTGGCATCCAAGAACGACAGCGTCAGCGGCGCACTCGCCGTGATAGGCGGCCGGGACGATTGAAGAAGACCGCCGCGCCGTATTTCGGATTGTCGCCGAAGTTCGGAATGTCGGAACCCGGGCCGCCGTAGGCATTCGTGAGCCATGCAGTCTGCGGGAGAGAAAAGCTGCAGGCTGGCGACGGAGAGGGACTTCTCGCTGCGCGAGCTGCTCGAGGTACGCGAGGTTATCGAGAATCCAAAAGGCGCGTCCGTGCGTGGCTGCGACGAGCTCGCCTTCACGCGAGTCGATTGCGAAGTCGCGGACTTGAACGCCGGGTAAGTTCAGCGTGAGCGGCTGCCAAGCTTGACCGCCGTTGAAACTGACGTAAGCGGTGCTGCGCGTCCCGGCAAAGAGCAGACCGCGGCACGAGCGGATCTTGGCGCACGACGAAGACGTATTGATCGCTGGGCAGGCCGTTGGTGAGCTGGATCCAGTCGTTGCCGAAGTCGGTCGTTTCAAAGACGTACGGGATGGAAGTCGTCCCACATATACCGCGAGGCGGTGAGATAGGCGGTGCCTCGTTGCGTATGCGACGGTTCGATCGAGCTGATTTGCGCCCACTGCGGAAGTTGCGGCGGCGTGACGGGCTTCCAAGTCGCACCATGGTCGGTCGTCACGTGGACTAAACCGTCGGCGGAGCCGGCCCACAGAATCTTGGCGTCGAGCGGCGAAACCGCGAGCGACGAGATGTCGGGGAAAGTTTCGGCGCCGGTTTGATCGTTGTCGATCGGGCCGCCGCGTTTGCGCTTCGGTGCTGACGGATCGTTGCGCGTGAGATCGGGGCTGAGAATCTTCCACGTCTGGCCGTGGTCCATGCTCGAGAAGACGACCTGTGACGCGACGAGCAGTTCGCGCGGATCGGCCGGTGAGAAGAAGATCGGATGCGTCCAGCCGAAGCGATATTTCGTCTCCGCCGACGTGGCACGCCGGACATATAGCGCGGCCACGGGCTCACGTTCTTCGTATCGCCGGTGATCCGGTTGAGGCGAGCCAAGAAGCTATAGTATCCGCTGCCGTACGTGACGAACGGGTCGCCGGGCTCCGGCGCGACGAACGTGCTCTCGCCCGAGGCGACCGTAGTGCCACTCGTCGGGACCGATGCCGGGGCCGACGGCCGCGCTGGGGCCTTCGTACGCGCCTTCATCTTGCGAGGCGCCAAAGACGTGAAACGGAAACTGGTTGTCGAGCGCCACGTGATAGAACTGCCCGGTGGGTTGATTGTGATCGTCGCTCCAGTGGTCGCCGCCGTCGACGGAAACCACTCCGCCGCCGTCGTTGCCGACCAGCAGAATCTTGGGATCGCGCGGGATTGACCCAAACGATGTGATTGTCGCCGTGCGGGATGTCGATATCGGTCAACGTTTTGCCGCCGTCGCTGGTCTTATAGATGCCGTCGACTTCCGGCGCGTAGACGACTTGTGGATTGGTGGGATCCACCGTAAGATCGCCATGTAGTAGAACGCGCGCTGGCGCAGCTTCCATCTCGGCGTTGACGCGCTTCCACGTCTGGCCGGCATCGTTGGAGCGGAAGACGCCGCCGTCGTGCGCCTGCACGATCGCGTACACGATGCGCGGATCGCTCGCCGCGACCGCGACGCCGATCTTCCCCAGCACTCCGGTGGCAAAACCGCGGTTGGTGGAGATCTTCGTCCAGTGGCGCGCCGCCGTCGAGCGTTTTGTATAGCCCGCTTCCGGGTCCGCCGCTGGTCAGCTTCCACGGAACCCGTTGGGCCTGCCACATCGCCGCGTAGAGGGCGTTGGGATTGCGGGAATCCATCGCGAGATCGATGCCGCCGGTGTTGTCGTTGACGAAGAGCACCTTGCTCCAGGTTTTTCCGCCGTCGATCGTCTTGAAGATGCCCGCGTTCGCGAGTTGGGCCGGAAGACGTGTCCCATGGAGGCCGCATACGCAATCCGCGGATTGCGCGGATCGACGACGATCTTCGCGATCATGTGGGTATCGCGCAGGCCGGCGTACGACCACGTCTTGCCCTGCATCGGTCGTCTTATAGACGCCGTCGCCGCTATCGAAGTCGCTGCGAATGTCGGCTTCGCCGGTTCCGGCGTAGATGACGCTTGGATTGGACGGCGCTACCGCGAGCGCGCCGATGGAATCGGCAATGCCGGGTATCTTGCCGTCGCTGATGTTGCTCCAGTTTTGGCCGTAGTCGGTGCTTTTCCAAACGCCGCCCTCGACGCCGCCCATATAAAACAGGTCCCGGTTGCTCGCAACGCCCGCCACGGCGACGACCCGGCCGCCAATGTACGGGCCGATGCTGCGCCACTGCAGTTTGCTCAAAAGCTGTTGCACCGGTGTCGAGTTGGTCGCGTTGGCGCCCAGCGGCGTCACGGCAACCAAAAGAAAGACGAAAATCCCCAGACGCTTCATCATAGCGATATCGCGCCAGGGCGCCCGGAAACCCTGCTAGTTCTTGGGGGCGAAGCTCAGCGTTAGAACGCGTTCATTCCCTTCGGCGAGCCCCAGCCGCCGGGACCAGAGTAGTCACCGTGTTGGCCCGTCCCGGCGGTGCAGAGGTAACTTCCGCCGCAACTCCCATCGCTGCCGCTTAGGATCGGATATAGGTGCACCTGATTTGCCGGAATCCAGAACGTTTTGCCTCCATGCTGGGACGTCGCGTTACCTTTGAGGCCGAAGATGCCGGCAAGAAACGGCGTCCCTACGCTGGTACCGCCGGTGACGATCCAGCCGGAATTGCCATACGTGTCGTACTCGGCAACACCCGTGCTCGGATTGGCATCGGCAGAAACATCATTGGCCGTTCGGTGAATACAGCCTGGATCGGTCTGCCAGGCCGGCTTCGGGTCGGTCGAGCAGCCCGCGCCGGTACCATTCCATACGGTTTCCGACCAGTGACGCGGCGGTCCCGCGGGACTGAGGGTTGTACCGCCAACTGAGACGACCGTTTTGAAGTCGGCGGGATCGGCGATGCCGTAGCCGCTATCGCCTGCGCTGGCGAGATACGTCTTGTGCGCAGTATTGAAAAAGGATTGATTAGCGCCGGTGCCACTGTAGCTGTTGCTGATGATGGTGGCACCCAAGGCCACCGCCTCCGCCTCGGCCGCTTGAACATCGGCCCAGCCACTGGAGTTGGCTTCGACGAGATCGATCGTGCAAAGCGGGCAACTCGCCGAAACCATCTCGACGTCGAGGTCGATCTCAACGCCCCAGCCCACGCTGCCGGACGGGTAGTTGCTCGTCTGACCCAGCTGATTGTATTTGGTGAAATTCGCCGCCCCTAGAGCAAATTGCGTACGGTAGGCCGTAAGATCCGTGGTGACGTTAGGATTGTCGTATGCGTCGACGATGGCGACAACCTGTCCGGCGCCGTGGCTCCCGACGAGATTTGCTAACTTGTAGGCCGACCAGAGATTGGGCGGTGTAAGGCCCGAAAAGTTGGGAACGGCGCCTGAACGCACGAGTGCGTCGCACTGCGCCCTCCCGAGGCGGCTGCCCGGACAGGCGGCCGACGCTTCTGCGCTGGGCCCGTTCGTTCCAAGCATCGATGCATTGCTGTTTCCATTACAAGACGAGAGCGCGATCGCCGCAACGAGCGGCACCGAAGCCTGTAGAATTCTCTTCACGATATAGCCGCCTTTCCCGAGTGCTTTGACGGACGCTAAATTAGTTCTCGGTCGCCTGCTTTCCTGCTCTTTGGATTTTAGAGGGTTGACTCGACGCGATTTCCGGAGTCGAGGGTATAGCAGAATCGGCCTGCGGGGTGATGCCAGAACGTGCTTGCGTCCGGATCATTCGGTTGATTCGGCGGCGTCGGCAACTCGAAGTTTGCGCAGAGCCGGTAACGAGTGTTGCTCAAGCGCTGGTAATCGTAGTGTTTTCCACTGACCGGATCGAGGGGAGGGTGCGGAAGCGCGGCGGGCAGCGGCCCTGCGCTGTAATCTTCGTGCAGCTCCGCGGCCGCGTCGCCGAGGTTCCGAAGGCGCTGGCGATCCAGCGCCTCGGCCCGCGCGCGGTTCGGGGGCCCAATCGTGAGGAACGCCGCCACGACGATAGCGGCGACGATAACGATGGCGGCCGCCGCGATCGCTCGCGAGACGGTCATGACGTTGGTTTCGGGGGATCGATCGTCAGCAAATAGTAGGCAAAGATGCCGCCGCCGATCACTAGAAGGCCCAGCGTATCCAGGAAGAAGTGGATCGTCAGTTGGCCCATGATCAACTGTTGGACGGTATATGCCGCGTCGATGACGATGGGAATCGCCGTCAGCACGAGCGCGACGTACGTAAGCCAGCGGCGGATGGCGGAATAATAAAGCTCCGGACGGCGCGCCAGGTCGCGCTGGATCAGCGAATGCACCACGACGAAGATCGGGAAGCTTACAAGAATGAGTGCGACTTGCCAGGCGATATCTTCGCGCAGCTCGCCCCTTCCCAAGCTGGAAAGCGCGTCGGGAAACCAGCGGTTTATGAGACGGTCCCAAATTTGCCAGAGGGCCACCGTCCAAAATCCCAAGAGTGATGAAGTTCAGCAAGTAGAGGAAAGCGTCGCGAGCGTTCCCGGCGGCCTGTGCCCGGCGCGGCACCGGCACACCCAGAATGCCGGCGTACTGTTCGGAGAGCGCGCGGTAAATGCGCCGCTCGGGCCAGCCATTTTGCCGTAGCATTCCAACGATGGAGTCATCCGGGACGCCGCGCTCTTTGGCGGCGCGCAAAAATGCGGCCAGCTCTTCATCAGGCATCGGCCCAGGGCTTTGCATGTCCAACCTACTTCTTACGGAGCGCCGGTGTAGCCTGGTTTATACGGCGGGCCGACCCCACCCGGCAAGATAACCGGCGGCCGCGGCGGTTGGGTAAAATCAAAGTCGCTCTGCAAGTCGCCAAGCTGCGCGCTCATTCTCGGCGACACCGTCGCGCGGATCGGGACGACCGTCGGTCTTTGGATCGAGGCGACGGCCGCCGAGAAAATCGTCTTCGATGAACTTCACGTAGGCGTCGTGACTGAGCGTTTGATGGTCGATGTATCCCTTGCGCGCGTACGCGCTGATCACGAGCCCTGGGACGCGAAGCCCGTAACCGAAGTAGTTTACGTCCGGCGGCGCGACGTGGTCGTAGAAGCCGCCCCAGTCGTCCCAACTCAGGAAGATCGCCGTCGAATCCCAATAGGGGCTGCGCATCACCGCGTTGATAACGCCGGTGACGTAGGCCTGGCCCGCGCTAATCCGCCCAGGCGGGTGCTCGCTGTAGCGGTTTCCCGGCGCGAGCCACGCGACCGCCGGCAGCGTGCCGTCGCGAAGATCGCTGAAGAAGGCCGAGGTGTCTTTGATATTGTGAAAGCTGCCCGTCTTGCTTCACGTCGTCAAACGACAGCAGCGGATTCCAGATGCCGGGCGTTCGCGCCGTCTGCGGCCGCAGGTTGCAACTGCTCTGATCGTTCTCACAGTCGGGCTCGAAGCCGTCCATCACGTAGTACGCCCAGCGAACGCCGTCGCGTGCAGCAGATACGTTAAGTCGGTCCAAGGATAGTCGGGGCGGCCGGGTGCCTGCGGGTCGTCTTTATCGAAAAGATCCCGCGGAAAATCCTCTTGCGTGAAGTACTGCCGCTCCGGCTTGCAGCTCGCCGGGTCGCCGATCTGGGGGCAGTCGGCCGCCCACTCCGAAACCATGTAGAGGTGCGCCGGCAGACTCCACGAGCGCACCGGCTCAAACATGCGGTCTTGCAGAACGAAGTCGCGCGCATACGCCCAATAGTTCGGAAGTTCTTGGGCCGTGTGATAGCCCATCACGGTGGTTTCGTGGCCCTTGACGACGCATGTGGGAATGTCGGTCGGGCAGCCGCCGGTGCGCTGCGCGCCTTGCATGACGTTGACGAAGCCGTCCATCTTTCCGCCGTCGATATCGAGGTCGGCCGCTTTCGAACCATGGGGACCGCCGGTATCTTCGTCGTTGGTGTCGTGGTACGGCCGCACGCACGTCTTGGTCGCTTCATCGGGAACGCAGACTTGCGCTACGCCGTCACGCATCGGAATGCCGTCGGCACCGGGAAACGTTCCGAAGTAACTATCGAAGGAACGGTTCTCCTGCATGATGACGATCACGTGACGGATCTTGTGAATTCCGGGCGTCGCGGCGCCGGCAGACCCCGAGACCAGGATCGGCACGAGCAGCGACGATAGCGCGAAACGAAGCATTAGTGCACCTCGAGATTGGTTGCCCACAGTTGGCCACGCCCGCGCAACAGCAGTCCGAACCTGATCGTGCTAGCGTCCTGCGGCACGTCGAGCAAAATCGTAAACGGCGTCCAATCAGTCGTTCCTTGCAGCGAGCGATCCAGCATATAATCGAATGAATCAACCTTTCCGGCTCCGGCGACGACCATCCAGGCGCCGGCGCCCTTTCGACACCGGCGCCCCGAAGCACACCGGTCAGGCGAACGCGCTTTCCGCGGTACTTTGCAACGGGAATCGCCCCGACGGTATAGCCCGACCCGATGTCGGAAACCGACGATAACCATAGCAACCCACACGGATAGGTCGCCGAGGGTGCATCGCCGCCGGCCTTGTAGCTGCTCGGATCCGAGCTGAAGAAGATCCACTTCGTGGGCCACGTCACGCCTCCGGAGCCAGCCGGCACCGTGATCGTCCGTGCCACGGGCGGATGTTGGACTTCAAAGGAATGCGCGGCATGCATCTCGTCCACGAATATCAGGCTGTCGAACGAGTCTGTCAGGCGAACGTTTCCAAAGGTCTGTGACTCGACGAGATCTGCAGCGCTGCTAAACGCGCCGAGCGTTCGCATCGGCACTGCGCTCGCGAGGTACGCTCCCAGCGGAGTCTGCGCCGGGATCTGCCTTAGATTGAGCCCGAACAGCGGTTCGCCGGTCGAACGTAAGAGCGGTTCGACCGCGTAGGAAGGCGCGGGCGGGACCGTCACCGCTGCGACGATGCCGTTTGGACTGACGCTCCCGCGATCGAACCCGAAGCCGATGACGTAATAGTTTGCACCATAGCGCTTGCGAAGATACGTCCCCATCGATACCATCCCGCTGGTAATCGACGTCATGACGTGGCCGTCGTGCGCCCAGACGGCGATCCGCGCGTGCGGGAACATCGTCGTTGCGAACCATTCGAGGTTCGCAGCCATCGAACGATCGCGCGAGTCCACTTGGTCGATGACTTCGGGCTCACTCTCCATTTGAGCTTGTTCGCGGGCGACGGTCGCCGCGTGCTCCGCCTGCAAAACATCGTCTCGCGGCAGCGTCGCGCCCTTTGCTTCATCCGTCACAATGCTCTCGACTTCGGCGACCGCTCGGGCGCAATCCGCCGTTGCACCACCGTGCGATCGCAGGCACGCCAGTTGCGTGGTAACTAGCGGCACGTCGGCCGGGCGCGCGGCCTTCACGAAGCGCAGAATGACTGCGGTGAGTGCCGAGGGGTCGTCTTGCATGTCGATTCCGACGAAGCGCAACGCCGGCCGGCTGCCTCGCGTGATGTTGTACGCCCGCATCCACTCGATGAGATCGAGAACTTCCTGGTTGTCCCATACGGCGAATGTGCCCGATAATGCCGTACGCGCGTCTCCTTGCCCCGTCGTTATGTATTTGTCGATCGCAAGACCGCTGACCCATGGCGTTTCCATCGCAAACACGGTGAAGCCCATTCTCGTTGCCAGCAGCCGGAAGATTCGATCCTTGAGTGAGAAGAACTCACTGGTGCCGTGCGTTGCCTCGCCCATCGCTACGATGCGGGCCGGCCCGATAGCGGCCTCGAGGGGCGCGAGATCCTGCAAGCTTCCGCTTGGGACGGCGGAACGAATCGGCCATGCGACTTCTCTGAGTTGAGCCGTTACGGCGCTCCGCTGCGACGCCGTCAGCGGCAACGCCGGTGCATCGGTGCTCGCGACCTTGCCGTCGAGGTAAAATGTATCGCTTAGCGTTCGACCGGTCGTCAAAGCCCAGCGGCCGTCGCGCAGGCTCCAGCGGTCATCTTCGCGTTCGACGTCGAGGGCGCCGTGTTTGGAGTGTGGATAGCGCTGCGTCAACAGGATCGCGGCATCGGCGGTGTCGCCGTAAACGCTAAGTCTCTCTACGCGTATTTCTACGCGAACACCCGGTGTGTTCTTCAACGTCTCGGTCCAATCGGCGATGTACGCTACAAGGTTCTCTCGCGCGCCCGTCGTGTAAGTGAACTCGAACTCGGGGGCCAGCAGGTTAGAAATCGCCGGTTTATCGGCTCGCTCGTACGCCGCGGCTAATTGGACGTAGGCATTGGCAATCGTACCCGATGCGTCAGGCGCAGCGGTTTGCGCGGCGGCCGGCAGCGCGCTCGTTCCAAAAGCGAAAAGTGCGGTAAATCCAACTGCTACAAGGATGCAGAGGCTCTTACGGCAGGGGCCCACCCCTTCTAGCTACGCCCTATACGGCTTGGTTCCGCTAAAACCGCCGGGCGCGACCGGCTGCGACGGCGAAAGGTCTTCTACGCCGATCCGAGCGGTTTTCTAAGGAGACGAAGCGATGACGACCTCTGATCTTTTCCGCTATGCGCTGAGCATCAGTGCGGCAGCATACCTAGGAGGCTGCGGCAGCCTGCCGGCCGCGTCGCGCCCGCCCTCAAGCGGCGGGGCATCGTGGACGGCGGCCGACGCGAGCACAAAAGATCTGCTTTACGTGACTAACTATACGATGGTCGACGTATTCTCGTACCCCCAAGGCGAGTTAGAAGGGCAGCTGACCGGCTTTTCATCGGCATCGGGCGCCTGCACCGACAGCAAGGCCAACGTCTATATCGCCGACTCCGACGAAAACACCATCACGGAATACGCGCACGGCGGCACTCAACCGATTCGCACGTTACGTGTCCCGGGAACCCGCCCTTCGTCTTGTGCCCTCGATCGGGGAAGCGGCGACCTTGCGGTCGCGGTCGCGGGCACTGTAACCGGAGTTGCCGGCGAACTGGCCATTTATCGTAAGGCGAAGGGAAGGCCGAAAATCTACACGGATCCCGCCATTGCGGGCTACGCGTACTGCGCCTACGATAATGGCGGCAATCTCTTTGTCGACGGAACCCCCGCAAGCGGCTACGGTTACGATTTCGAGCTCGCCGAGCTTCCGCGTCAATCCAAGTCGCTTGAGGCCGTTAACCTCGAGGGCGGCGTCAGTTGGGAGGGAGGCCTGCAGTGGGACGGGCAGTACCTGGTCGTCGGTCAGCCGGTTAGGCCTGAAATTCAGCGCTATTCGATTAGCGGCGGATACGGAACATTAGTTGGTACGACGGTGCTCAGCGGCGCCTACGACGCCCTCCAGTTCATCCTGGCCGGCAAGAAAGCAATCGTCGTAAACCTATATTATGTCCATCAGTACTTTGCCATGTGGGACTTACTGGTTTTCAATTACCCTGGCGGCGGAAGCGAGACCCAAGAGATTCTGGATTCCGGGACTCCCGTGGGAAGCGTGGCGCTCAGCCGTTAACGCGTTATCGCGATCGAGTCGCGCTATTTAGCGACGGATCGGGCCAATAGGGCTTACGAGATGGCGCTCCTGGTGCTAAGATGAGAGTACTTGATTCTTCCTCGGCGCTGCGCTTCTGCTAAGAAGCCGCAGTGCTTCTCTATGAATAGTGAGACGTCTTTATGAGTTTTTCTTTTTCTACCGCGTGTGCGCGGACCTCGATCGCAGCACTTTCAATCGCGCTGCTGGCCGGATGCGCCGCCGGCGGCCGCTCCGGCAGTATCGGCGCCGTACCGCCACGTCCGCACAAACGAATCTCGTGCGCTTCAGCTCCGACGGCCCGGTGCTGCAAACGCTCGACGTTCCGCTCAGCCAGTTTCCGAAGGCGGTCGGAACCCTTCTTACCGGTATCCGTGGCAACCTGATCACGGGCTTCGTCGACCGCGCGAACGGGTCGAACTCGGCGTCGTGTACGATCGAAAGACGGGCGTTTGGACGCCGATTAAGTACCCAGGCTCGGCAAAGACCAGCGTGTACGGCCCAGCCGTCACACAGACGGGCTATCGGCTCGTCGGCAGCTATGAGAAAAAGGGTCAGACGAACGCCGACGGCTTCGTCTACGACTCGACGACCAAGAAGTATCTCACCGTCGACGCGCCGGCAAAACTGTGCGCTCCCAAATCGTGCAACTACACGATTGCTCACAGCAACTACGGCAATGCGAGCCTACAAAGCCGTAGGAAACTACGATGCGATGAAATCCGGCGCAGCGCTGCCCGCTTCGGGCACGTATCCGGCTTCAGGACACGCATTCATCTACGATTCGGCCACCGCGAAGTTTTCGACGCTCGAATTTCCCGGCTCGATCAGCTCGACGGCTTACGGCATTTGGATGGACGGCAATGCCGTCGCGATCGCCGGCGGCTACACCGATAAGAACGGCACGCACGCGTACGTGCGCAACCTCGCCGGAACTAAAATGCTGGTCTACGACTGGCCGAAGTCGATCCTCACCCACTTCGAAGGGATCACCGGAGCGGGCGGATCCGGCAACTACAACGTGATCGGCGACTACTTTGATCTCAAGAACAAAACCCTCGAGTACGGCTTCTTCCTGCCGATTCGCAACTGGACCGCCGGTACCGCGACCGTCATCGGCCCCGTCAGCGCCAACTCGGTCTACGGACAGCACCGTCATCGGCGTCTACGTCGGCGCCGGCCTAACCAACGGGTATATCACGAAGATCCCGTAAAACGCGCGGGCCTTCGCTTCGCGCCGACGATGGAACTGAGCGCTACTGGTCGAAATTCGGCCGTTCGGTTCCATTGCCGCTCAAGTGGAGGGTTTCTGTAGATGCGGATCTCGATTTTCACGCGCTTCGTGCTTGGCATTTGCGCCGGCGCGGCCGCGCTCGGGGGCTGCTCGCTCGGCTCGCCCAGCGGCGGCTCGCAAGGGTCGTTGCCGTACATGCAAAGCGCCAACGCGCTGCGCGCGCTCGGCGGAACGGGGGCCGGCAAGATCACGCACATCGTCTACATCGTTCAGGAAAACCGCAGCTTCAACAACCTGTTCTACGGCTACCCGGGCGCCTACACCGTCACCGAGGGCAAAGACTCCAAAGGCAACACGATCAAGCTCAAGGCCTCGAAGCTCGGCGCGTTCTACGATATCGATCACTCGGTGCAGGCAATGATCGCGGCCTGCAACGGTACGGGGAAGCTGCGTGGGACGGATTGCCGGATGAACGGCTTCGACAAAGAGTGGTCGACCGCTCGGTTTAAATACCCCCAGTACGTCTACGTGCCGCACGACCAGTCCAAGCCATACTTCGATATGGCGCACGAAGGCGCGCTTGCCGATCGCATGTTCCAATCGCAGCTCGACGAAAGCTTCGTCGCGCATCAATACATCATCGCGGCGCAGGCAGCTTGGAGCGCGAACCTGCCCGACGGCCTCTGGGGCTGCGAGGATAACGGGAGCTTTAGCGTCCAAATGATCACGGCGGAGCGGGCTGTCAAAGGGAGTCAGGAGGCGTGCTTCGACTACACAACCCTGGGCGACGAGCTCGACAAGGCGAAGCTTTCGTGGCGCTTCTATGCCAGCCAGTACGGTAGCGGTTCGAGCGGCAACGGCGGTACCTGGTCGAGCTATCAGGCGATCAACCACATCTACAATGGGCCCGATTGGAAGAAAGACGTCATTTCACCGAATTGGAAGTTCATCACCGATGTCCGCAAGGGATACCTCGCGAACTTCACCTGGATCACGCCCGTCTGCGACGACTCCGACCACACCAACTGCCCGGATGACTACGGACCGTCGTGGGTCTCGGCGCTGGTGAACACCGTGGGGCAAAGCAAGTTTTGGAACTCGACGGCGATCTTCATCCAGTGGGACGATTGGGGCGGCCTCTACGACCCGGTGGCGCCGGAATATAAGGATCGGGACAGCTTAGGCTTCCGCGTACCGCTGGTCATGCTGTCGCCGTACGTCATCCACGACCACGTCTCGCACACGCACTACGAAACCGCCAGCGTGCTGCGCTTTGCCGAAGACCTTTTCGGGCTCCCTCAGATGGCGAAAGCCGACACGCGCGCCAACTCACCCGCAGACGCTTTTGATTTCTCGCAAGCGCCGGCCAAGTTCGTAAAGATCCAAGCGCCCTACCCGCCGAAGTTCTTTATGCACCAATTCCCCGACGACTATCTCATTCCCGACAGTGAATAAGACGAGCGTTATTTCGGTGCCGCGCTGATCGTCATTCCTACGGGGTCGTCGAAGCCCGAAAATACGTCGAGCGCCTTGCCGCCGGCTGGATATTCGTAAACGCCGATCCGGCGAACGAACCGGCTGCGTTGGGTTGCAACGAGTTCGCCGCTCACGATGACAAAATGTGGCCAGCCCGCCAGATGCTGCAGATGCACCATGTCGACGATCTTGCCGCGCTTACCGGAGACCTGAACGCGGTAGACTGAGGACGATCCGGAAATGGTGCCAACGCCGAGCGTGACGTAGGTGCCGTCCCATTGTACGCTGCCGACGGTCCACCCGGCGTTGTTTCCGAGAGTCACGTCCGTAAAATACTTGGCGCCCTTCACCAACTCCGCCAACGCGACGCCCGTCCCCCCGATGCCGTCGACGAAGAGGTCGCCCTTGGCATCGTAGGCGCACGCCGACGGAGGGATCCCAGTGAAATAAACCCCGGGCCTGGTTTTTCGCCCTCCGCGCCAAATGTCGACCACGCCGTCTTCGGATCCGCCGTAACTGATCGCGGCGAGATCGCCCGTCGTTGGATCGACCGCGCAGCCGTACGCATAGCGGCGGGTATTCAGCGCCTCCACCGGCTTGGTTCCGCCGTGGCGGAATTTGTAGATGTGGAATGGGCCGCCTCCCCTGCCGTACGTCGTCATCCACACGTTGCCGGACGTGTCCGAGCAGATGCCCCGAACGTCGCCGATCCTGATCTTCGCGACCGGCGTTCCTTGCGGGAACGCGAGAACGCTTACGCCGTTCGCAGCGCGCTTGTTTACTACGTAGAGCAGATCGCCGCCCGTCGCGCGCGGCGCTGAAGCACCGCTTTGCAGCACGGTGCCGTTTAACGAAGGCGCGACCGGCAAGCTGTCGCATCCGGACAGCAAAGCGATTACCGCTGCAACGGCCGCCATGGGCGGCCAGCGAACTTCAATTTTCATGACCCTCGCCTCCATTATTTCGGCGATACGCTGACCGTCATTCCCAGAGGATTATGGAAGCCGGAGAACACATCGAGTCGCTTCCCGCCAGCCGGATAATCGTACAAGCCGATCCGTCGAACGGTGTGCCCGAGTTGGCCGGCGACAACGTTGCCGTCCTGAATCCAGAATCGTGGGGGCACCTCGAGCTTCTGTAAGCGCACGCTCTGGACGACCCTTCCGCGGATGCCGGAAACTTTAACGCGATAGAGCATCGGTCCACCCGAAATAAATCCCTCGCCGACGACGACGTACTTACCATCCCACTGGACGCTGCCCGGATTGACGGCCGGCTTGTCCAAGCGAACGACCGCGAAACTCTTACTGCCCATCGCCAGTTCCTCAAAGATGAAGTCGCCGCTATTTACGCTGCCGTTGGCGAAGAGGTTGCCGTGGTTGTCGTAGGTGCCGGCAACCGGTTCGAAGTTCGTCCGATAAACGATCGGCTTGCGTTGCCGCGCGCCTGGAAAAACGTCGACCTCACCAGCGGAACCCGGGAAGGCATTCCAGGTCGCGAGATCGCCGGTCGCAGGATCGATCGCGCAGCCAAACGCCCCTCCCGGCACGCGGAGCGTTTCAATTGGCGTCGTTTCACCGTGGGCGAACTTATAAAGGTGAAACTTGCGAGTAGTGTACCCGTACGCCGACACCCAAACGCTACCCGAGGCGTCGGAGCATATGCCGGTCGGGGCGCCGATATTGGTGATCGCCGTGACGTAGTTACCTTGCGGATACGTGAGAATCATCACGCCCTTGGCGGCAAGCTCGTTTGCGACGTACAGCAGATCGCCGCTTGTTGGTTTTAGCACTGTGCCGCTGCCCGAAGGCGCAAAAGGCGGCGTTTGTAAGCCACCGCATCCGAATAGCAACGTGACGATTGTCGCGCCGCCGAGCATAGAGCGTCCGAGACCCAATCGCAGCATACGCCTACCTCCCGCTAGAGGGTAGTGATTCGGCAGAGCCACTTGTTGACCTAGGTTATAGACCCAGGTTCTAAAATTCCGAAGAAATGAGAAAAGGGTCCCTAGAAAAGTGACTAGAGTCACTAATCTAGGGTATGACGATGCGGCGCCCTCTAGCTACAGCCTGACGTTGATCCGCACGAGTCGCATTTTTCGCACGCGCCGTTGCGGACCATCGTGAGCTGGCCGCACTCCGAGCAGGCGTTGCCGGTGTAGCCCTTGGCTTTTGAGGCGTTGACCGCCTCAGTTCTCACCATCACGGCGACGGCCGTGCCGCTCCCGGTGCTCCCGGAAATAACGGTTGGTGCGGATTGCAGCGCAGGTGCGGCCGGCCTGGGTTGTTGGCCCGGATGGAGATGGGTGCTTACCGGATGGAACATCTCGGCGACGCCCACCGGCCGAACGTTGACGCCACCCTCTTCCTCGGCGACGTAGTCCTCGCGCGCTTCGGGACCCATCGCATCCATCTGCATCGACGGTTCCACGTGCGCCAGATCGTAGCGGCCGAGATAACTGACGGCAAGTTCGCGGAAGATGTAGTCGAGAATCGAGGTTGCCATCTTGATATGATCGTGACCGACGACCGGCCCATTGGGTTCAAACCGCGTGAAGGTAAAGGCTTCGACGAACTCTTCGAGCGGCACGCCGTGCTGCAATCCCAGTGAGATCGCGATCGCGAAGTTGTTCATCAGCGAGCGGAAGGCCGCGCCTTCCTTGTGCATGTCGATGAAGATCTCGCCGAGCTGGCCGCCTTCATATTCACCCGTACGTAAATACACCTTATGGCCGGCAATCGTCGCCTTCTGCGTGTAGCCGCTCCGGCGCTGCGGCATCGGCCGCCGCTTGGCGATGTACCGATAGACGATCTTCTCGGCAATCTGCATCGGGGTCGCGAAGGGCGGCGGCGAACTTGCCGCTTCCGCTTCACTGTTGTCGTTTCCGAAGTCGTAACTCGCCGCCAGCGGTTGCGAGAGCTTCGAGCCGTCGCGATAGAGCGCAACCGCCTTGATCATACGCGCGTGGGAGTAGCGATAAGCCTCCTTAACGTCTTCGATCGTCGCAGTCTGCGGAAAATTAATCGTTTTGGACACGGCGCCACTGACAAATGGTTGCGCCGCGGCAAGCATATCAATGTGCGCTAAGGGCCGAATATATCGTGAACCGTAGCGGCCGCACGGTGTGGCGCAGTCGAAGACCGGGAGGTGCTCGTCATTAAGATACGGTGCACCCTCGACGGTCATGCGGCCGCAGATATGGGCCGACGCTTCCTCGATTTGCGATGTGGAGAACCCAAGGCCGTCGCGCAGCAGCGAGAAGCTCCAGTCGTTGAGCTGCGCTTCGGTCAAGCCGAGTCGTTCTTTGCAGAACTCCTCGCCGAGCACGAACTTATTGAAGACGAACGGCAGCTCGAAGGCGCTCGGCAGCACCGCCTCGACGCGCGCAACCGCTTCGTGGTCGAAGCCCTTGGCGCGCAGGGTCGCGCGGTTGACGTGCGGCGCCTCTTCCAGCGTACCGGTGCCCTTGGCGTATATCTCGATCGCGTTGATCTGCGCTTGCGAGTAGCCGAGCTTGTGCAGCGCGGCATCGACCGACTGATTGACGATCTTGAAGTAGCCGCCGCCGGCGAGTTTCTTGAACTTGACCAGCGCGAAGTCGGGTTCGATTCCGGTCGTATCGCAGTCCATGACCAGGCCGATCGTGTTGTGCGAGATGAAGCCATTGGCGAAGTACGTGACGTTGGCCGGCACGGAGAGATCATAGGTGAACTGCTCGCCGCCGTCTTCGTTCTCGGCGACGTCGTCGTAGAAGAACGTCAGCGCGGTTTTTATTTCGACGCTGCCGGTCTTCTCGAGCAGCTCGCAGGCCGCCGTGCGGCTGATCGCGCCCGCATGGCGGTAACCGTAAAGCGCGGTGCGCGGATACATCTCGCTGGAATGCGGAACGAGCGTGCGCAAAACGTCCTTGCGCACGAAGACGCGGTCGCCCTTGGTTCCCTGCCAGGTGTCGCTCGGCCGAACCGCGCTGCGCTTGCGCTCGCCGATAAAGCCGACCCGCTTGAGGAAGGTGCGCGCGTAGTCCGCGTTGCGAACCCGCAACACGTAGAGATCGGCGCCGCTCCAGCCGGATTGGTCGATGCGGGTATTCGTTGGAATGCCGAGCGTCAGCAGGACCGTTCGCACGTCGTCGGCCAGGCTCGCGTTCGCCGTCGAAAGGTGGACGGCGCCGTTGACGACGGTGCCGTCGGCTTCAAAGAGCCCGCGCAAGAACGCACCGTAGACGACCGGATCGTTCGAGGCGAGAATCGCGTCTGGAACGTGAGCCACGTAGCTCTTGCCGCGCGCGTCGCTCGCCGGATGGTGTTTTGCGAAGCCGCAGGCCTGCCACCAAATGGCGAGCGGAACCGAGTGAATTGCGATTTCGGTATGCGTGCCCTTTTGCGAGGCCGTTGCCTCGACGTTGAAGAGCTGTCGCGCCAGAGCGATCAAACGATCGCGGACGTCGCCGTCCTCGTCGGCGACGCGCAAGCGCAAGCCCTTGGCGTGCAGCGTGCCGCCGCCCATCGAGTAGCCGACCAACTCGGCGAGGTCGGCGGTCATCGTAGTCGGTGCGGTGGTCGTAAAATC
This sequence comes from Vulcanimicrobiota bacterium, assembly GCA_963823795.1. Taxonomy (GTDB): domain Bacteria; phylum Vulcanimicrobiota; class Vulcanimicrobiia; order Vulcanimicrobiales; family Vulcanimicrobiaceae; genus Cybelea. The sequence continues at coordinate 21,940 of CAWGMX010000005.1, forward strand.
GGCGGTCCAATGCTCTTCACCCAGCGGCGGCAGGTTGACGTCCTGCGGACTGCCGGCAAAGCCGCCCATCGAGAGCGCAACGGTATCGCCGTTACCCACTTCGGCGAAGCGCTTCCAAATCAAATCGCCCGAGGCGCGGTCGACGACTTTCACGCGATGCTCCGGCGTGCCGGTGATCGTATAGCCGCTATTGGTTTTGATGCGCCGAGTCGGCGCGACGCCGTTAATGTAGAACTGACTTGCACGTTGCTCGCCGTCGTCGGTGAGGACCCGAATGTCGATATCCTGCCACTGGCGCCCTTCGACGTTGCCCAAGCGCTGTAAACGCGTGAGGCCGCGATCGGTGGAAATCAATGACGTGCCGGTAAGACATCCGGTCGGCGCAATGACGACGGTCTGAGCGTTGCGGAAGCCGGCGACCTCGCCGATCGAAATCGCATCGTCCCACATCTTGCGCGCCAGCGCCCAGGTGGCTTGCGTAAAGAGCGTCGGCGCATGCGTCACCGGCGTAACCGTGAGCGCTTCGTAGGTTGTGGGATCCGCGGCGTACGCGGCGCTGCGATGGTTGCGAATTACCCGCAGCATCGGATCGCGGTTGGCTTCGAAGCGCGCGAACGAACCGAGCTGCTGCGCCATTTCGGCGGACGTCCGGTAGGCGGCGCCCGTCATCAGCGACGTGATTGCGGCGCACCATCCGAAGCCTTCCTCGGAGTCGTAAGGCAAACCCAAGCGCATCAGCAGCGTACCGAGATTCGCATACCCCAATCCCAGCGTCCGATAGCCGTGATTCTTTTCCGCGATGCGGCGTGACGGCATCTGGCCCATCGTGACCGAGATCTCGAGCGTCGTCGTCCAGATTCGAGCCGCTTGCGCGAAGCGCTGCGCATCGAAGTTGCCGTCATCGTTGAGGAATTTGACGAGGTTGAGGCTGGCGAGATTGCAGTTGTGCGCAATCATGCCCTCGGCAATTACCGAATGCGTGACCGGCTCGGTCACATCGTAGACGGTCGTCGTGCCGTCGGGGACGATGGAGAGCACCTTCGGCGAGCGCGGGTTCTTGAGCTGCGCGTTGAACTTGGTCGCCAAAAGGTCGCGCGCCTTGAGTTCCTTTTCTGCCGAACACGGGAACCCGATTAAGCGAGTTGAACTTCCGCGATTGCTGATTGTAGAGACGCAGCTGGCCTTGCGGATTCTTCCGCCCCTGCGGGTGCATCCACGAAATGCGCGATGTGATGCCCAGGTCGCTTAAAATGAGCTGCACGGACCGAAGCAACGTGGGGGAAGAAGAGGCCAGCATCACTTCTTTTTCGGCCGCCGCGCCGTTTGCACGGATGCAGCCGTCGGCGGAAAAGAGCCCCTGGAGATAGGCGACCTTGAGATCGTCGGGGACCCAATGAATGGCGCTGGGGACATCTTTATGCAGGGCCGTCGCCTGTTTGAATCCGTAGCGCGTTTCGAGATACGAGACCAGCGACGTTTGCGACGCACTGGTCTGCATTACGCCGTTGTACTGCACCGAAATCCGGCTCGTACGGACATCGATTGGCGGGCCGGAGAAGTTAACGGCTGTCGCCTTGAGGTCGTTGAGCTGGGCGGTCATGAACTCCGCGGTGCGCTGCTCGCGCGGACCAAAGACCAGCGCGACGGTATCCTTATTAAAGACGCCGTCACCGGTAAGCCACCCGAGCATCTGCCAACGCTTGACGTCGGCCGCATCGGAGGCAAACGATACCGAGTTGCCCGACTCGCGAATCGCAATGCGATCGAGACCCAGTTTGAGCTCGTCGAGCCGCTTCCAACCGTCGTCGGCGGTGAGGAACTTGTGGTCGGCGGTCGCGCGGATCTCGCGCCCGTCGGCCAGCTTCAGGCGGTAGACCTCGCGCTCGCCAACCTTCGTAATGTAGGCCGGGCGATGGGCGCCTAGCCGGCGATGATCCACTTCGGAATGAATGTCGGTGGTAATCAGAGCGCGTTGTCCGGACTCTTGCCGCTCGAACAGCTCTTCGACGGTTCGCAGGCCGTCGGGCGTGCTGATGCGCGTCTCCGGCGCAAAGCACGCCGTATCATCTATAAATACATATTCCGAGCAATTATGCACTCGCAAACCGTTTGCGACAAAGTGCTGCGTTTCGGATTCGGTTAAGTCGAAGACGTCGGCTTGGCCGAGCGGCTCAAGCGAGAAGAACTCGTCGCTCAGATCTTCGGAGGCCGCCGTACCGCTGCCGGCGACCAACGCGAGTGCCGTCGCTTTGACCGAGGCCTGATGAAAGCCAACCGAACGTTCGAACGCGCTCAAAAATCCCGCCGGAATTCGAAGTAAACTCTCCGCGCAAAGCTCGGAGCGGACCCCAAAGGAGAGAAGCATGTACTGCACTTGCTTCAAAAACGGCGACGACGCCGACGGAAGCTCGATCGAGACCGCGCCGGCGCGATCCTCACAGACGGTCGCATCGGCCGTGTAAAGGCCGCGAATGAGCGCGGCGGTCGTCGGACGATCGAGGTCGTAAACGGCATCGGTGAAGACCTTGCGCGCTTTGCCTTCCTCAATCGAGGCATAGTACGAGCAGAACTCGACGATCGGGCGGCCTCCGGTCGTGCCGTGAATTGCGGCCTTGCTGCGCATCTTAACGCGCGAAGCGTGCGCCGAATGGACCTGCGCCGGCGAGGCCAGCTTCGCGGCGTTGATTCCGGCGGTGACGTCGGTGAGCACGGCGGCCTCGATGTCGTCGCCTTCACCCACCGCGGTTCCAACGGCAAAAGCCAAACGTTCGTCGAGCGAAACGTTGCCGAAACCCGAGCCGCTCAGCGCGAGGCGATCGCCGGATCGAAGCTCGCGGGCAGGAACGTCGCCGCGGTTCTCCGTCCACACCTGATGGTCGGAGGTGAGTTCCAGCTCGTAGCCGCCGGCGGTCTGCAAACGGTAAACGCTCTTGGTGCCCGTGGGAAAGATACTATTGACGAAATGCGGCTTGCCGTCGCCGCCGATCACGAAGACCGCTTTCCCGACGAGTTCGCCGATACGCATCGGACCGTCCGCGGTGGCGATCAGCGTATCGCCGGTGACGCACGGGTTCGTCGCATTGATGCGGTCGTCGTTCGGACAGGTATGCCATTCTTGAATCGTGTCGTCGAACTGCAAGCCGGGATCGGCGCACTGCCACGCTGCGACCGCAATCTGCTCCCACAGATCGCGCGCTTTGATGCGTTTGACGACGTCGCCGGTCGTGCGCGCGGTCAGCAGCCAATCCTCGTCGCGGTCGAGCGCGCCGAAGAATCCGTTGGTCAGCCGCACGGAGTTGTTCGAGTTCTGCCCGGAGACGGTGATGTACGCTTCGGAGTCCCAAGCGGTGTCGTACTGCTCGATCTCCAGCCGCGTATAACCTTGACGTGCATAATCCAATGCGCTCTGTGCCGCACCCGGCGGAACGCCCATATCGATGGACTCGCGAATGGCGTTGCGCAGCGACGCATTGAGGGCGGGATCCAGACGCGCGGCGTCGGGAACGCGGGTATCGTGCGCGGCCGAAATGATGGCGTTGAGCTGCTTTTCAAAGATGCGCGAGCCGATGACTAAATCCGCGACCTTGCGCTCTTCGCGGACCTTCCAATTGACGAACTCTTCGATGTCGGGATGGTCCGCGTTGAGGACGACCATCTTGGCGGCGCGGCGCGTCGTGCCGCCCGATTTGATCGCGCCGGCCGCGCGGTCGAAGACTTTAAGAAACGACATCAGACCGCTCGACGTGCCGCCGCCGGTCAGTTTCTCTCCCGCGGAACGAAGCTTTGAAAAGTTGGCTCCGCTACCCGAGCCGCCTTTGAAGATGCGCGCCTCTCGCAGCACGCCGTCGAAGATGCCGCCCTCGTTGACGAGGTCGTCTTCCAATCCGAGGATGTAACACGCGCTGACCTGCGGGTGCGAAAATGTGTCGGCCGAGGCTCGCGCCGTTTGGTCGGACGGATCGACGTACCAATGCCCCTGCGCCGGGCCGGAAATGCCGTACGCCCAGTGCAAGCCGGTGTTGAACCATTGCGGCGAGTTGGGCGCGCCGACTTGGCGGGCCAGCATCGCACACATCTCGTCGTAGTAAACTTGCGCGTCGCCTTCGGAGTCGAAGTAGCCGTACTTCCAACCGTAGTACGTCCAACACCCGGCCATCCGGTTAAAGACTTGGCGCGCATCGCGCTCGGGCCCGAACTGCTCGTCGCGCGGCAGCTCCTCGAGCCCGCCGCCGTCGGCAATCGAACGCTGGAGCCAGTCCGGCACGCCCTCCTCGACGACTCGCGTCGTACACCTCGGAACGCCGGCCTTGCGACAGTACTTTTGCGCGAGCACGTCGACGGCGACCTGACTCCAAGAGGCGGGAACCATGACGTCCTTCGCCTCGAAGATCACCGACCCGTCGGGGTTGACGATGCGCGAGGTACGGGGCTCGAAAACAACGCCCGCATACGGATTTCCAGCGGTAGAATAGGTGCGCGAAAACTTCATGCGAACTCCTCGGTAATTGCGAACACGCGTTCGAGCATTATGGCTGCGCTACAGGCCGGTAGGTTACCTATTGTGCCACATCAAGCGGCATACCACAAGATATGGTGGTTGTCGGGGGAATCCTTGTGGGTTCGCTGTGGGTACGGCGGCAAAGGTGTGGACAGTTTCCTGGGCTAGCGAGCGGGCGAGTGGAGGGCGTGTGGAAAGTCCCGAGGATACCGGGGATAACCGTTGCGAACGCAAGCCCTATGCTCGGCCCCGACCGTTTCGCTCCACGCCTGCACGACGTGCCCCACGAGGAGCTCGAGGCTGCCGGAATCCGCGGCCTGATCGTGGACCTCGACAACACCCTCTTGGGTTTCCGCGAGACCGAGCTCGGTGAGGAGCACGTCTCTTGGGTGGCCCGGGCCCACGAGCGGGGTTTCCGCATCGTGATGCTTTCGAACAACCAGTCGGGCCGGGTCAACCTGCTGGCGGCTCAACTCCAGGTCGAGTGCATCCCCAACGCCCTCAAGCCCTTGCCCTTTGGTTTCTTGCGGGCGAAGCGCCGGCTGGATATGCACCGGCACGAGATCGCAGTCGTCGGCGACCAGCTCTTCACCGACGTTCTGGGCGGCAAGCTGTGCGGGCTGTATACGATTTTGACCGAACCTATCGAGGGCAAGGATTTTCCCGTGACTCGATTTTTTCGCTTCTTCGAACGCCTGATGTTGCGCGGCCGCCGATGATACGGCTGGCGTTGATCGGCGACCCCGTCGAGCATAGCGGAAGCCCCGCGCTGCATCGTGGATTTCTCGAAGAGGCCGGCATGGACGGCGAATACGTCGCGATTCGCGTCGCGAGCGGCGACGGCGCTCGAGTGATTGGGCGACTTCGAGCCGACGGCTTTACCGGCTGCAACGTCACGTATCCGCTCAAAGAGGAAGCCTATGCGGCGTGCGATGCGCGCACCGATGAAGCGCAACGCATTGAAGCGGTCAACACCATTCTTTTCGGGCGCGAAACGCTTGGCACGACGACCGACGGCGCCGGCGCTCGCACGGCAATCGAGACATTTCTCGACGAACCGATTGCGCTCAAGCGAGTCGGCATCTTGGGCTACGGCGCGACCGCTCGCGCGATTCTTTCCGTGCTGCAAGAGTACGACGCCTACACCTTTGTTTGGGGCCGCGACGAGGCGCGCGTGATCGAGACCTGCCGCCGTTTTGAAGCCAAGCCGTGGCCGGGCTCCAATCCGCCGGAGATCGTCGTCAGCACGCTTCCGCCCGAGGTGGCACTTCCCGACGAGTTGGTCGCGCAGCTCAAAAACGCCGACATGGTGATGGACGCAAACTATGGCGAGCGTTCGCGCCTTGCGCGCCGGCTCAATCGCGAAGTGATTCCCGGCGACGCAATGCTGGAGGCCCAGGCTCGCGCGAGCTTCGATTTTTGGCTGAGCCATCTCGATCGTGTCGGATAAGTAAGAGAACGCGTCACGACTGGTAGCGGTTACTCGTTCTACGAGTAAGTTCGTTTGATAAGGGTGCCGAAATGCCGATACGAATTGTACTCGTCTCGCTAATTCTTGTTGCGCTCGTTGCGCCGCTACGCCCCAGCGCCGACCCGGCGGAGCGCGCCAGCACGATAGGCGAACGCCTCTCGCTCAACGTCACCGTCTATAACGGGGGCGCGGCTTTAATTCACGACCGCCGCGTCGTGCCGCTCGAAGAAGGGCTCAACCGGATCGCGTGGCGCGACGTCAGCGCCCAAATGGATGCCACCTCGGCGATTCTGGAACCCGTCGGCGGCACGAACCTCATCGGCGTGCGCGAGCAAAACTTCGATTACGATCTCTTGGATCCCCAAGCGCTGTTGCAGAAGTACGTCGGCCGGGAGGTCATCGTGGTCCATGAGGCACGCTTTGCTGGCGACCGCGACACCCGCGAAACCGCGGAGATTCTCAGCGTCAACGGCGGCATCGTGCTGAAATATAAGAACGGCATCGAGACGGGCGTGCGCGGTCACATCGTCTTTCCCGATTCGGGTGGCGCCTTTCGCGAGCGCCCGACGCTGGTTTTGCAAGTGGAGAGCGAGCGCGCGCAATCTCAAACCTTAGATTTGAGCTATCTCACCAGCGGAATGACTTGGAGCGCCGATTATATCGGTGTCGTCTCGGCTGACGGCTCGCGCCTCGGGCTCACCGGGCTCGTGACGCTCTCGAACACGAGCGGCGAGTCGTACGAGAACGCGCGCCTGCAACTCGTCGCCGGCAACGTCAACGTTGCGCAGGCGCAGGGTATGCTGCGAACGATCGCCCGGGTCACCTCGTCGGCGGGCACATCCCTCGTCGCGCCGATGCAGCAGGAGAACTACTACGAGTATCACCTGTACACGCTCGCGCGCCCGACGGCGATTCTCGATAACGAGACAAAGCAGCTGACGTTGCTGACCGCACAAAACGTGCCGATTCACGAGACGCTCGAGCTGCGCGGCTCGCCGGACTATTATCGAAACGCCGAGCCGGATATCGGCGATCGCCTACCCGTCGGCGCGTACGTCACCTTCGAGAACCGCGGCGGCGAACTTGGCATCCCGCTGCCCGGCGGCATCGTCCGCTTGTATAAGAACGACTCGCACGGGCTCTCGCAGTTCCTTGGCTCGGATCAGATCGATCACACTCCGAAGAACGAAACCGTGCGCTTGCACGTCGGCGACTCGTTCGACGTCACCGCGCGCAAGATGCAGACCGATTTCCGTCTCTGGGCTCCGTGCACGAGCGACAGCTCGTACCGCATCGTGCTGGCCAATGCGAAGACGGTCTCGCAGAACGTGCTGGTCGTCGAACCGATTCCCTCCGACTGGAGCATTCCCCAGGAGAACTTTCCGCATACGAAATCTTCGGCCTCGACCGCTAGCTGGAACCTGCGCGTTCCGGGGGGCGGGCGCACGACGCTGACCTACACGGCGCACGTAAGCTGGTGTGGATTTTGAGCAGGCAACAGATGATATGCTTCGGGTTAGTTGTTATCGCGTTACTTGCAATTGCTCCGATTCGGATCGTTGCCGATCCGCCCGAGCGGACGAGCACTGTCGGGGAACGCCTCTCGCTCAACGTAACGGTCTACAACGGGGGCACGGCTTTAATTCACGACCGCCGCGTCGTGCCGCTGGAGGAAGGTCTCAACCGAATCGCGTGGCGCGACGTTAGCGCCCAAATGGATGCCACCTCGGCGATTCTGGAACCCGTGGGCGGGACAAACCTCATCGGTGTGCGCGAACAGAACTTTGATTACGACCTCTTGGATCCGCAGGCGCTGTTGCGAAAATACGTCGGCCGGGAAGTGACCGTCGTCCACGAGGCGCGTTTTGCCGGCGACCGGGACACCCGCGAAACGGCGGAGATCCTGAGCGTTAATGGCGGCATCGTACTGAAATATAAGAACGGCATCGAGACCGGCGTGCGTGGTCACATCGTCTTTCCCGATTCCGGCGGCGCCTTTCGCGAGCGCCCGACGTTGGTATTACAGGTGGAAAGCGAGCACGCGTTATCCCAGACGCTGGATTTGAGCTATCTCACCAGCGGAATGACCTGGCGCGCCGATTATGTCGGCGTCGTCTCCGCCGACGGCTGCGCCTCGCGCTCACCGGTTTGATCACCCTGTCGAACACGAGCGGCGAATCGTACGAGAATGCGCGCTTGCAGCTCGTCGCAGGAAACGTCAACATGGTTCAGCCGCAGCTGAACAACGCGTATTCGGCGATGGTCAAATCGGGCGTAGGCAGTGACCTTTACATCTCGCAAGAGAACTACTATGAGTATCACCTATACACGCTTGCGCGCCCGACGACGATTCTCGATAACGAGACGAAGCAACTGACGTTGATGACCGCGCAAAACGTGCCGATTCACGAGACGCTCGAGCTGCGCGGCTCGCCGGACTATTATCGAAACGCCGAGCCGGATATTGGCGACCGCCTACCCGTGGGCGCTTACGTCACCTTCGAGAACCGAGGCGGCGACCTGGGCATTCCGCTGCCCGGCGGCATCGTGCGCCTCTACAAGAACGACTCGAGCGGCCTCTCGCAGTTCTTGGGTTCGGATCAAATCGAGCACACACCAAAGAATGAGACGGTACGCCTGCACGTCGGCGATTCATTCGACGTCACGGCGCGCAAGATGCAGACAGATTTTCGTCAGTGGCGCAATTGTTCGACCGACAGCTCCTACCGGATCACGCTTGCGAATGCAAAGACGATGGCGCAAAACGTGCTGGTCGTCGAACCGATTCCGGGCGATTGGCAGATTACCGCCGAGAACATCCCGCACACAAAATCGTCGGCTTCCACTGCAAGTTGGAACGTTCGGGTACCGGCGGGAGGCCGTTCGATCCTCACCTACACCGCGCACGTGCGCTGGTGCGGCGAATAGGCGCAGCCCCTCGGTTGAGGTGAGCGCCGCAGGTCTGGCGGAGAGGGAGGGAGTCGAACCCTCGAGAGGCTCATCACCTCTGCTCGCTTTCCAAGCGAGTGCATTCAGCCGCTCTGCCACCTCTCCAGGTTTGAAGCCGGGAACAACTGCGAACTGCCCCTTGGCGCTCGCCTAGCCAACTCCTCGGGAAAGAGGGAATGGACGTTGACCCGAACGGTGGGGGCCGTGCGGCTCGTGCTGATTCGCCACGGGGCAACGGAATGGAATGCGTTGCGACGCTTCCAAGGAAGGACGGACGTGCCGTTGTCGGCGGACGGGCGCGCCCAAGCCCGGACGATCGCGGAAGCCTTGCGGTCCGAACCGTTCGGCCGGATCTATTCGAGCGGTCTCTCGCGCGCAGCAGAGACGGCGCGACTGCTGGGCGAGGCAACCGGCACCGAGTTTGTAATTGACGACCGTCTGCAAGAGTTCGATTTTGGGCACTGGGAAGGGCGGACGTGGGACGAAGTTGTTGCAGCCTATCCGCACCTCGCCGGCCTCGGCCCCACGGCTGCCAAGCTGTACGCACCCGAGGGAGGTGAATCGTTCATGCAAGTTTGCGAGCGTGCCAAGTCGTTTCTCGCTGACCTCACAGGGCAAGATTTTGGCGCCGCCGCGATCGTTACTCACGCCGGCGTGCTGCACGCCATCTTCTCGGTACTGAACCTCGAACCGCCGGAGCGCTTTACGCCGGGCGGCATAACGCGAATCGCATTGGAGGCGGCCGATGGCGCGGCTTGATCGCCGTTGGGCGGCGGCGCTCTGCGCCGGCGTGCTGCTGGCGGCGACGGCGGCGCCCGCGCGGCCGCATCGGAGGACGGTCGTCGGCCACTTCATGGTGCCCAAACATCGCACGCGACGCCCTCCAAACGTCGGCGCAAACGTCGTCACGAATCCCGGCTTCGAAAGCGGCAGCGTTGACGGCGGCTGGCATCAGTGCGGCGACGTGCGCGCGTACGTGACGCGCGACCACCCGTTTAGCGGCGCGTACGACGAGTATTCCGGAACGGCAAACGGCCGCAGCGAACCGATGCGAAACTCCGGCGTCTGCCAAGAGGTAACGATTCCGCCGGGCGGCGTGCTCACCGCGAAGCTCTATCAGCTTTCCAACGAAGCCGACACGACCTTTGCCTATCAGGAGGCCGATCTGCTGGACGGCCGTGGGAACGTCGTCGTGAATCTGTACACTTCCGTTAACAACAACCCAACCTGGGTGAGCGGCACGTGGAATCTCGGGGCGTTTGCCGGACGAACCTTCTGGTTGTACTTTGGGGTGCACGGCGACGGCTATTCGAAGCTCTCCACGCAGCAGTTCGTGGACGACGTGCGGCTGACCGAGACCGTTTCTACGGGGCAGAAATAGGGACTGGACGCCCCACGCCGCGAATAGAGGAATCATGCAGTCGCGTAAGATGCTGTGGATTGGGTTGGGGGTGGGCCTCGCGGGTCTCACCGCCGCGCTAGGCTACGTGGTCTACCGCCTGGCATCCAGCGAGCCGTGCGAGGATCCGACGACGCAACGCATCCAACACCTGATCGACGAAGCGAATTCGTTGCTCAAGGCGCTTGACGAGCAGCGACACAGCGCCTGAAGCGCTGAGGGCCGGCGCCGAACTCGAAATCGAATTTACGGATGTTCTGGCCAACGGGCAAGGTGTCGGCCGAGCGTCCGGCATCGTCGTTTTTTGTTTTGGACCGCTCCCCGGCGAGCGGGCGCGCGTTCGCATCGAAACCGTTAAGCAGCGTTACGCCGTCGCCGAGATGCTCGAGCTGCTGGTCGAATCGCGCGAGCGAGCGCGCCCTTTCTGCCCGGTCTTCGGAGCCTGCGGCGGCTGCCAGCTCCAGCACCTTGCCTATGCCGCGCAGCTACGGTGGAAGCGCGACGTCGTGCGCAACGCGTTGCTGCGCATCGGCGGCCTTCAGGACGTTGAGGTGCGCGCAACGATCGGCATGAACGAGCCGCGCGCCTACCGGAACAAAATGGCCGTCGTCGTCGACCACCGCTCAAAGCCGCCGGCGCTGGGTTTTTACCGGCAACGCTCCCACGACGTCGTTCCGATCGCTGCCTGCCCGATCGTGACGCCGCAGCTCGACGCGGTGCTGGCCGCTTTGGTCGAGCAGCGCGGGGACTCAACCTTTTCAACGATGCTGCGCGGCGCGCGTCATCTGGTTGCGCGCGTCGCCCGCGCCACCGGCCAAGTCGTGCTCACTGTGACAACGACCGGCGCCATGGCTGACGCGAACGGCACCGCGAGGTCGTTCCGGCGCGAGCTGCCGGCAGTGGCGGGCGTCGGCAACTCCTACGGTCCCGCCAGCGAGAACGCTATCCTCGGCCGCTACTATCAGTTGCTCGACGGCGAGGGTGAGATCGAAGAGTCCGTCGCCGGTCTCCGGTACCGCATCTCGGCCGCCTCGTTCTTCCAAATCAACGTCGAGATCCTGGAGCGGATTTTCGAGCTTATCGAACCGTGGCTCAAACCGCCCGGCAACATCGTCGATCTCTACTGCGGCTCGGGAACCTTCGCCCTCTACTTTGCGCGCCACGGTTGGAACGTGACGGGCATCGAAGAGAACCGCCAGGCGATCGCCGAAGCCGAGGCCAACGCGCGTCTCAACGAGTTACAGGGTCGCGCCCGCTTTGAAGCCGGGCGAGTCGAGCAGATGGTCGCCCTTCCCAAGGTGGTGCGCACGTTGCAAGAGGCCGGCGTCGTCTTTCTCGACCCGCCGCGCAAAGGTTGCGAAGAGGTCGTGCTGAGCGCAATCGCGCGGGCTCGCGTGCGGAACGTTTGGTACCTTTCGTGCGACTCCGCGACGCTGGCACGGGATTTGAAGTTCTTAGTATCCAAGGGCTATCGCCTCGGTGTGGTGCAGCCCTTCGATATGTTTCCACAAACCGGGCACGTCGAGACGCTGGTCCAGTTGGAGCATTTTGAGATTTGACACCCGACACGATTGATATTGGTTACGTCGCGAAGCTGGCGCGCATCGCGCTAACCGGCGACGAGATCGAACGCTTTTCAAAGGAGCTGGGCGAACTGCTCGGGCACGTTCGCGCGCTCGAAGAGCTGGATACCGCCAGCGTTCCGGCGACCGCACAGGTCGTCGAATCGCGCAACGTCCTGCGCGAGGACGTCGAGCGGCCGTGCCTCGATCGCGAGGTCGTTCTCGAGGGCGCCCCGCAACGCCAGGGCGAATTCTTTCGCGTGCCGCGCATCATCGCACAATGACCGCCGCGGAAATCGCGCGCGACGTCGGCGCCGGTCGCGTCAGTGCCACCGAAGTCACGGCGGCGACGCTCGCGCAGGTCGAAGCTGTCGAAGGCGACGTGGGGGCCTATCTCACGGTGCTCGGCGAGATGGCACGAGCCCACGCCGCGCGCGTCGACGAGCGCATCGCGGCCGGCGAGCGTCTCGCCCTCGCGGGCGTACCGATCGCGGTCAAGGACAACATGTGCCTGGAAGGTACGCGCACGACTTGCGGCAGCAAGATCTTGGAACACTGGATCGCGCCCTATACCGCGACCGCGGTTGCGCGCTTACTCGAGGCCGGCGCAATTCCGATCGGCAAAGCCAACTGCGACGAGTTCGCAATGGGCAGTTCGTGCGAAAACTCGGCGCTCGGCGTCACGCGCAATCCCTACGATCTCAGTCGCGTCCCCGGCGGATCGAGCGGCGGCTCCGCCGCGGCGGTCGCCGCCTATGAGGCCGCAATCGGATTGGGCAGTGACACCGGCGGTTCGATTCGAGAGCCGGGCGCGTTCTGCAACTTGGTGGGATTCAAGCCGACGTACGGGCGAGTCTCACGTTATGGTTTGATCGCGTTTGCCTCCAGCCTCGATCAAATCGGGCCGCTCGCGCGGACCGTCGAAGATGCCGCGCTGGCCTACGATAGTCATGGCGGGGTACGATCCGATGGACGCGACCTCGCTCGACCGGCCGGTCGAACGCACCGCGGACTCGCTGCGCACCGATCTCGCCGGGTTGCGGATCGGCCTGGTGCGTGAGTTCGACACCAAGGCTTTGGGCGAACGTTCCGACGCGCTCTATCGTTCGGCGTATCGCGAGTTGGAGCGGCTTGGCGCCGAACTGGTCGAGGTTTCGCTGCCGACCGCCGACTACGGGCTGGCAACCTATTATCTGATCGCGCCGGCCGAGTGTTCGTCGAATCTTGCGCGATTCGACGGCGTCCGCTATGGATTGCGCGTTGAAAGCAACGACGTTCGAGCGATGTACGACGAAACTCGCGCCGCCGGTTTCGGGCCTGAAGTCAAACGGCGGATTCTGATCGGAACCTACGCGCTCTCGAGCGGCTACTACGATGCGTATTACGTACGCGCCCAAAAAGCACGCACCTTGATCGCGCGCGATTTCGAGCGCGCCTTTGCGCAGTGCGACCTTATCGCGTGTCCGGCGGCGAGCTGCCCGGCCTTCGAGTTCAATGCCAAGAGCGATCCGTATAGCATGTATTTGATGGATTACTACACGATTCCGATGTCGCTGGCCGGGCTGCCGGCGCTCTCGGTTCCGTGCGGCTGGACGACGCCCGACGGAGCAAGCCTTCCAATGCCGATCGGGCTGCAGCTCTGCGCTCCGCTCTTCGGCGAAAAGCTGCTGCTGGGCGCGGCGGCCGCGTACGAAGGAGCGACGAATCTCGCGCTCGCCCACCCTCCGCAGACCGGGGCGGTGCGCGCGTGACTCGCGAGTACGAAGCCGTGATCGGAATCGAGTGTCACGTCGAACTGAAGACGGTGACGAAGATGTTCTGCGGCTGCCGCAACGAGTTCGGCGGCGAGCCCAACACCAAGACGTGCCCGGTCTGCCTCGGCATGCCCGGCGCGTTGCCGGTGCCCAACGCCAAAGCGATCGAGCAAATCGTCCGCACGGGTCTGGCGTTCGGTTCGGAGATTCCCGCCTTTTCGAAGTTCGATCGCAAGAACTACTTCTATCCCGATATGCCCAAGGACTATCAGATCTCGCAGTACGACATGCCGCTAACGATCGGCGGCTTCGTTAGGTACTGGTTGGAGGACGGCACGATGAGGGAGTGCCGGCTGACGCGGATTCATCTGGAGGAGGACACAGGGAAATCCACGCACGCGGGTTCGGGCGACGGCCGGATCGCCGGCAGCTCGTATTCGTTGCTCGACTTTAATCGCGCGGGAGTCCCGCTGATGGAGTGCGTCTCGGAGCCGGAACTGCATAGCGCGCGCGACGCCGTCGCCTACTTGGAATCGCTGCGCCGGACGCTCCTGGCGCTCGGAGTCAGCGATGTTAAGATGGAGGAAGGCTCGCTGCGTTGCGATGCCAACGTCTCGATTCGGCCGGCCGGCGCGACGGAGCTCGGCACCAAGAGCGAGATCAAGAACATGAACTCGTTTCGTTCCGTCGAGCGCGCGATCGACAGCGAAATCGCTCGTCAGATCGAAATCCTCGACTCGGGCGGGCGCGTCGTGCAAGAGACGCGCGGCTGGGACGAGCTGCACGGGGTCACGCATCCGATGCGCAGCAAGGAAGAGGCGCATGACTATCGCTACTTTCCCGATCCCGATCTCGTGCCGCTGGCCGTCGCGCGCGACGACGTCGAACGCTGGAAATCCGAGCTTCCTACGATGCCGTGGCAGCGCTTCGAACGTTACACCGCGGAGTACGGCCTGGGCGTCAACGCGGCCTCACAACTCGTCGACAACCTTACGCTGGCGGGTTACTTCGACGCCGTCGTCGCCCGCAGCGGCAACCCACAGCAATCGAGCAACTTCGTCCTGGGCGAACTCTCTCGGCTGGCCAATGAGACCGGCGTCGGCGTCGCCGATTCCAAGGTAACCGTCGAGCATCTCGCCGAGCTGATCTCGCTGGTCGACAGCAAACGGATCAACTCCAAGATCGCGAAAGAGCTTCTCGCCCGAATGTGGGAAGGTGCCGGGTCGCCCAACGCGATTGTCGAGCGTGAAGGTCTTGCGCAAACCAGTGATCCCTCGGCGGTCGAGCCGTTCGTCGACGAAGTGCTCGCGGCCAACGAAAAAGTCGTCGCCGATTATAAAGCCGGTAAGGTGAACGTCCTCGGTTTTCTCGTCGGCCAAGTGATGAAGGCGTCGCGGGGGAAGGCCGATCCCGCGCTGGCCAACGAGCTGGTGAAGAAGAAGCTCTCATCATAACGCGTCGCTTCAGATGACGATCGCCGATTCTCGCACGCTCGACGCGCTCGATTTTGCCAGCGTGCGCGATCGGGTCGTGAGCGCGACGCGCACCCAGCGCGGCCGCGCTTTGGCAAGCGATCTGCTGCCGCACTCCGATTTCGAACTCGTGCGCCGCGAGCAACTGCGGACCGAGGCGATGCGTTCGCTGGCCGCTAGCGCCGACGTCTCGATTATGCCGGCCGTAGAAACGGTGCTGCTGACCGAGGCGGCGGCGGTCGGGCAAACGCTCGGCCCCGTTGATTTACGTGCCATCGGCGATACGTTGGCGGCTGCCGCAGCTGCGTATAAAGCGGTGCGGGAGCATCCGGATCTAGCGGCCGTCGTGGCGCCGTACACGCCGCTGCGCGAGCTGCAGCATTCGCTTACCGACGCGATTGACGAACGCGGTACGGTGCTGGATCGCGCCTCACCGGCGCTGCGTCGAATCCGTCGCAGCCTCATCGGGGCGCAATCGGAGGCGCGCGAGCGCATCAGCTCGATTCTCAACGGCGCGAAGTATGCCAAGGTCATTCAAGATCGCGTCGTCACGATTCGCGACGGACGGTTTGTGATTCCGGTAAAAGCCGAACTTGCCGGCGCGCTGCCGGGTATCGTTCACGACACCAGCTCGAGCGGACAGACGCTCTTCGTCGAGCCGCTCGCGGCGCTCGAGAGCAACAATCGCGTCCGCACCCTGCAAATCGAAGAAGAACGTGAGGTGCAACGCGTCTTGCAGGCCTTGTCGGCAGACGTCGGCCGGTCGGCCGTCGAGATCGACGCCAACGTCGAAGTCTTGGCGGCGCTCGATCTGCTCGCAGCGAAGGCCGAACTGGCCCGAGTCAGCCACGCGATCATGCCGGAGCTGAGCGACGAACCGGCCGTCACGATTGCCGGCGGCCGGCATCCGTTGCTCGACGAACGCGCCGTGGCGCAGTCGTTAACGCTCGGCGAGCAAACGCGGCTGCTCGTAATCAGCGGCCCCAACATGGGCGGCAAGACCGTTGCGCTCAAGATGACCGGGCTCTTCGTCGTGATGACGTACTGCGGCATGCAGCTTCCGTCGGGATCGAGTACGTGTATCGGGCGGTTCGAGCGCGTCGTCGCCGATATCGGCGACGAGCAATCGCTGGTGGCCAACACCTCGACGTTCTCGGCGCACCTGCAGCGGATGCGCGAAGTGATGGACGGGGCAAACGCGCGTACGCTGGCGATCGTTGACGAAATCGGCGGCGGGACCGAGCCGACGGCCGGCGTCGCGCTGGCGATCGCGATGCTGGAATGGCTGCTTGCCAGCGGCGCACGGGCCATCGTTTCGACGCATTCCACCGAGCTGAAACTCTTCGCGCACGCGACGCCCGGCGTTGCGAATGCCAGCGTGCGCTTCAATCCGGCGACGTTCAAACCGACCTTCGAGCTGGACCTCGGCGCGCCGGGGCAATCGCTGGCCTTTCCGCTGGCCGCACGGCTCGGCATCTCCGAAGCGATCGTCGAACGCGCGACGGCGTTGATGGAGGATCGCGAACGCGATTATGAAGCCGCGCTGGCCGAGCTTGCGTTGCGCAACAGCGAGTTGCGCGAAGAGCGTCTGCGATTCGAGCACGAGCGGCGCGACCTCGCGGGCGAGCGCGACGCTGGTGGCGCACGATCGCTCCGACCTCGACGCAGCGCGCCGCCGGTTTGGCACCGGTGCCGAGGAACGCTTGCAACAGGCACTTCGCGACTTCGTGCGCGAACTGGAGCGCCGGTCGGCGGAGTCAGGCTCGCAACGAACGGGAACTCGGCGAGCGCGAGTAACGCCTTCGCAGACCGCATTGCTGGCGCAGACGATCGAGCAGATTCATCGCGACCTTGGAATTCGGCCGGAAGAAGAGCGCGCGAGCGACGAGCGAACCTATGCGCCCGGCGATCGCGTTCGCATTCTGTCGGTAAACCAGGAGGGCGTCGTTGCCGAGGATTGGGATGAGAGGTTGCTCGTTGCGGTCGGTTCAATGAAAATGATGGTGGAAAAGAGCGACGTTCGGCGCGAGGCCGGCGGATCGAAAAGCGTCCGAACGGCGACGCGGAACGTCGACACCCGCGTGGCGGCAGCGGGGCGCACCACGGCGGCGCTGGACGTGCGCGGGAAGCGCTACACCGAAGCGGAGCCGTTGGTCGAGCGCTGGATCGACGATGCCCTGCTGGCCGGTAACTCGCCGCTGCGGTTGATCCACGGGAAAGGCACGGGCTTGCTGGGGCGCGGTTTACAGGAGTACTTGCGCGGCCATCCGGCGGTCACGAGCTTTCGGTATGGCACCGAAGAAGAAGGCTCGAGCGGCGTTACGATCGTCGAGTTGCGGTCGTGAACGCAAACGTCGTGGACCTGCTCGACGGTTTCGATCACGTCGAAACGGCGCAGGATTTCGAGCAGCGGCTTGCGCTCGGGCGCCCGTTGCGCGTCAAGCTGGGAATCGATCCGACGAGCGCCGATCTCCACCTCGGCCATATGGTCGTGCTGCACCCGTTGCAGCGTTTCGCGCAAGCGGGGCATCACGTTACGCTGATCATCGGCGATTTTACCGCGCGCATCGGCGATCCCAGCGGCCGCAACGTCACGCGCCCGCAGCTTTCGCAAGAAGAGATCGAAGCCAACATGAAGACCTACACCGAGCAAGCCGGCAAGGTCCGTTGACCTCGAGCGAATCGAGATCCGCTACAACTCCGAATGGCTCGACAAACTAAACTTCACCGACCTGGTGAAGCTCTTGGCGAAGACCACCGTGGCGCAGATGCTCGAGCGCAACGATTTTCGCGAGCGCTACGATGCCGGCGCGCCGATCTCGTTGCACGAGCTGCTCTATCCCGTCGCTCAAGCCTACGATTCGGTCGCGATCGGAGCCGACGTGGAACTCGGCGGGACCGATCAACTCTTCAACTTGCTGCTCGGGCGACAGTTTCAGCGGGAGTTCGGGCAGCGGCCGCAGATTTGCGCGACCGTACCGCTGCTCGTCGGGCTCGACGGCGAGAAGAAGATGAGCAAGTCGCTCGGCAACTACGTCGGCGTCGACGAACCGGCCGCCGCGCAGTTCGGCAAGCTGATGAAGATTTCCGACGAGCTGCTCCCGGTCTACGCGCGGCTTGGCGCATTTCGGCCGGAGCGGGAGAGCCGGGAGTTGGCCGACGGCCTCGCGGCCGCGCGGCTCAACCCGATGGAAGAGAAGAAACGTCTCGCCGCGGAGATCGTCGCGCGCTATCACGGCCAGGATGCCGCGTTGGCGGCGCGTGAGTATTTCGAGCGCACGGTTCAGCGCAAAGAGATTCCCACCGAGGATCTTGCCGAAGTCGAAATCGGCGATTGCAAACGCGTGACCGACGTGCTCGTCAAAGCCGGCTTCGCGCAGAGCCGGCGCGAGGCCGAGCGACTGATCGCGGGCAATGCCGTTAAGATCGACGGCGAAGTCGCGAAGGACCAAAAGCAGCTCTGGACCGCAACGAAACCCGCCGTTCTTTCCGTCGGCTCGCGCCGCTTCATCCGCGTCCTCCCATGACGGATTCCTCCGGCGCCGGCTCGAAAACGGCGGAATGAGACTGAGTAACCGCCTTCTGTTGTGCCTCTCTTTGTGCGGGATGTTGGCCGGCTGCGGCGCGCAAAGTGCCGGGCTCGCACCCTCTGCCGGCGCGTTACAGAGGCCCGGGTCGCAAGCTGTAAAACACATCGTCATCATCGTCCAAGAGGCTCGGAGTTTCGATAATCTCCTCTGCTCGTACGCCGGCGCCGATGCGGCGACGTGCGCAAAGGGATCGGATGAGATTCCGCTCGAAGCGAAATGCACGATCTCGGACACCTTTGAAGATTTCAAGCGTGACGTGAAAACCGGAAGTTTCTCGCACGAAAAGGCGAACTGCCCGGGTTACGCGCGACCAGAGTACGGCACCGTACCGGCGACCGAAACGAAGCTATATCGGGCGATCGCCGCGAGCTACGCGATGAGCGACCACATGTTCTCGTCGACGGGAAACCCTACGTTCGAGTCGCATCAATACCATATCGCCGCCCAAGCGAATGGCGCGATCGATCAGCCATTTGGAAAAACTCCGCCCGACGGCTGCGTCTATCTCGCGAAGGTTCGCCAGTTCAACGGGCCGCCGAAGCCGGCATGCGAGTCCTACGAAACCATCGCGACCGAGCTTCAAGAAGCCGGGCTGACTTGGAGCTACTATGCCGAAGGCGCGAAGGAGCCGACATGGGATGCGTTTGGCTGGGTCCACGGCGCCTCAGCGGGCGTCTCGCCGCCGGCGCAGTTTATGAAAGACGTTTCAAACGGCGAGCTGAGCACCGTTACCTGGGTGACGCCGGAGCTTCTCGACTCCGATTTGTCGGGTTCGCGATCCGCAAGTGGACCAGCATGGGTTGCCTCGGTCGTGAACGCTGTCGGCGAGAGCCAGTTCTGGAGTTCGACTGCCATCTTCATCACGTGGAGTGGCTTCGGAGGCTGGGCCGATCACGTTACGCCCCCGCGGGTCAGCCGCGAAGGGCTTGGCTTCCGAGTACCGCTGCTCGTCGTGTCACCCTATACGAAGCAGGGCTATATTTCACACACGCAGTTCGAAACGACGAGCATTCTGCGCTTCGTTGAGGACGAGTTCGGACTCGGCCAGTTGGCGCCCAGCGACCAGCGCGCAGCCGCCCCTGTCGACTGTTTCGACTTCTCGCAAAAGCCCCGGTCGTTCGTGCGGTTCGAAACTAAATAAGCTCACGCGCGCGAGCGATCAAAGAACGAGGCGCCGCATTACTGCGGCGCCTCGTGCGCTTCGATGTGCTGCTAGCATGATACTGGCCGACCATATCACATCTCTAACGGCTTCGCAACAGCAAGCAACTGCTGCGGCTGGAGCGCCCGGGAATCGAACCCGGAGCTGCTTAGTGTATCACGCTAGCAGTCGACACCATCGAAACGCCCCAGCCAAGCCCTATCCCTCGTTACTGGCGATGTGGCAAGCCGTCCGGCTAGGTATCTCTTTCCAATAGTTGCCGTAGTTCTTCGGCAGTAAAGATGTATTGCGTCTTGCAGTATTCGCACGTTGCTTCGGTGAGATCTCGCTCGCGCGTCAGCGCGAGGACCTCGTCGGCGCCCAAACCCAGTAAAACCGATTCGACCTTCGCGCGATTGCAGCGGCACGCGAAGCGGACGTCGATGGTTCGGTAGGAACGAAGGTCATCGTCGCCCGTCAGCGCACGCAGCAGCGCCGGGGCGTCGGCGCCTTGCGCGATAAGTTGGGTAACCGGCGGCATCGCGAGCGCGCGCTGCTCGAGCTGCGATAACGCTCGCTCGTCCGCGCCCGGCAGCACCTGAGCCAGAATGCCGCCCGCCGCCGCGATGCCGCCGGGATTTGCGAGGACGCCAAGCGCGACGACGCTGGGCGTCTGTTCGGATTGTCCCAGATAGTGGGCAAGGTCCTCGGCGATCTCACCCGATACGAGCGGCACGACGCCGACGTAGGGCTGACCACCTTCACTCGAGCGCGTGACGTGCAGCGACCCTTTGCCGATCGCTCCGGCGACGTTGAACTTTCCGCGCGCGTCGATCGGAAGGTCGACCTGCGGAGTGCGCGCGTAGCCGCGCGCGCCGATGCTCCGGTCGTCGAGCAGCCAGCTATCGGCGGCCACCGTTCCGAGAGGACCGTTGCCCGCGATCTGCAGCGAAATTCGTTCGTTGCCTTTGAGATTCGTTGCCGCGAAAAGCGCCGCACCGGTGGTAAGGCGTCCCACCGCCGCGCTTGCGGTCGGCCACAGATCGTGCCGGTCGCGAATCTCGGCGATGAGGTCGGTGGTGACGGCGGCGGCCACCGCTATCTGCGCGCCGGCGGCCGATGCCGCCACAATCATGTCGGGCATGAGCGCCTCTGGCGCAAAGGCTCGCGCTTTTCCTCCACGAAGGCAGCATCATGCGCGTCTTGGTGCTGCACGGCCCGAATCTGAATTTGCTCGGTGAACGAGACCCGGAGGTCTACGGGAAGCAGACGCTCGACGAGCTCAACGAAACGATCGCGCGCGAAGCCTCCGCCGCCGGCGTCGAGGTACGCTGCGAGCAGTACAACGGCGAAGGTCAAATCGTCGACGCACTTCACGCGGCTCGCAAAACCTATGCCGGGGTCGTGCTCAATCCGGGCGCTTACGCACATTACTCCTATGCGATCGCCGACGCAATCGCGGCGATCGGCATCCCAGTCGTCGAGGTGCATCTGTCGAACGTGGCCGGCCGCGAAGCATTTCGCCGCACGAGCGTCACGGCAGCCGCTTGCCGAGGCGTCGTGAGCGGCCTTGGCGCCGCGAGCTATCGCCTCGCGTTGCGCGCGCTCGTCGAAATCCTCGGCGCCTGAAGCGCGCGACGAGGGGAGGAGCGGCCCACACCGCAAAGAGAGAAAAATCTAACGGGCTGTAGCGAAGCTTGGTTATCGCGCTAGTCTGGGGGACTAGAGATCGCTGGTTCGAATCCAGTCAGCCCGACCATCACCGTATGAGAATCGGCACCTTAGAAATGAAGATCGCCCGCGTCGAGGGCTTCCAAGTGCGGGTCCGTACGTCGGACGGCCGCGACATTCGCTCGGACCGGGAAGGGATGCCTTCCTGGCCCTATGAGAAGGCGGCGCGCGACCGCTGGTCGGTGGCCCGCTGGAAGCACGATCGCTTCGTCAGCCTGTATCCCGGTTTTGGCGTTGACGTGCTCGACGGCGACGGCACCGTGGTAGAGTTTGGGCAAACGTTGCTGGAAACGGTTCGTGAGAGCTATGATTGAGCCAAGATCATGAATCAACGATCGTATCTAATTGCGAGCCTGCTTGGTGTCGCCGTTTCCCTGAGTGCCTGTGGGGGCGCTTCGAACGCCGATCCTTCCGGAGACCTGTTGCAAACAGCCGCTCGGCATCGTAGCTCTTCGTATCCAATAACGCACGTCGTGCTCATGATACAAGAGAACCGGACGTTCAACAATTTGTTCGCAACCTTTCCCGGCGCGGTTGGAACGACCACCGGCTTGGAACGCATCGGTTCGGGAAAGAAGGCAAAACAGGTTTCGATCGATCTAACCGAGAGCGACCTTGCCCACCAGAGAGATTATAACCATCTCTACTCTGCCTATAAGACGGCGTACGATAAAGGGAAAATGGACGGCTTCAACCACATCGTTTTCCAGACGAACGGGAAGGAAGAAGGCGCACTGCCGTATACGTACGTGAATCCCGACCAACTGCAGCCATACTGGACGCTCGCGACCGATTACGCGCTGGCCGATCATCTCTTCCAAACGCAAGGCAGTGAAAGTTTCACCGCGCATCAAGATCTGATCCGCGGCGGCACCGAGATCGACTCGACGCACAGCTTAATCGACGATCCGACGTCCGGATCCACCTGGGGCTGCATCTCGCCGCCCGGGACGAAAACCTCCCTCATCACGACGGGTCTCGTGTATCAGGCGCAACAGGGGCCGTATCCGTGTACGAACGATTTCCCGTCGTCGGGAAGCAACTATGAAACGCTGGCGGACCTGCTCGATGCCGCCACCGTTTCGTGGAAATACTATACGCCGGCGTCGAATCACGGCTCGGTCGGCGCCATGTGGAACGCGTTTCTCGTCATCAATTCGGTCTACGGGAATAAGAGCGAATGGAGCGAGCATATCTCTAGCCCGCAGACCAATATCCTAAAAGACATCGCGAACGGCAATTTGCCTGCGATGTCGTGGGTAGTCCCCGA
The DNA here is from genome assembly GCA_963823795.1 of Vulcanimicrobiota bacterium. GTDB lineage: Bacteria > Vulcanimicrobiota > Vulcanimicrobiia > Vulcanimicrobiales > Vulcanimicrobiaceae > Cybelea. The sequence goes on from CAWGMX010000005.1 coordinate 44,777, forward strand.
TGCGCTCGACTCCGACCACCCGGGCTATAAGTCCGACCGCGGACCGTCATGGGTGGCAAGCGTCGTGAACGCGATCGGCCAGAGCCCGTACTGGAACTCGACGGCAGTGATCGTCGTCTGGGACGACTGGGGCGGCTTTTACGATCCGGTTGAGCCGCCGGCGCTGGATAATCAGGGCGGCCCGGGTTTTCGCGTGGGCATGATCGTCGCCTCGCCGTACGTACCGGCGAACGAGATCTCTCATACGGTCTACGGTTTCGGGAGCATCATCAAGTTCATCGAGAATACCTGGAACCTCGGGAGCCTCGGAACGACCGACCAAAGCTCGACGAGCATCGGCGATATGTTCAACTTCACGCAAAAGCCGCGCACGTTCAAAGCGATTCCCACGAAGTATTCGCGCGAGTTCTTCTTGCGCGAAAAGCCCTCCGGCCTCCCGGTCGACACGGAGTAACGGTTTCCGCGATGCACCTACGCGCCGCCGGCATTTGGTTGGCCTTCATCGCCATGAGTGCGACGGTTCTCGCGTGCGGCGGCGGATCGCCCGGCACGATGCCGGCGTTTCCTTCCGGACTGCACGCGGGAGTCCGCACGGCGACCTCGGGGTCGAGCAAAATCCAGCACGTCATCGTCGTCATCCAGGAGAATCGCAGCTTCGACAATCTCTTTGCGACGTTTCCGGGCGCCGACGGGACCACGACGGGTAAGGCGGCGGCGATGCCGGCGTCCGATCGCCGAGAACTGCCCCGTGCCGATTACCGAGCCCACCACGATCCCGTTGACCGAGGTCGATCTCATGGGCAATGGATTCCCCAAATCGTACGGCTATCCGGCGGGTGAAGATCTCGATCACATCTACTCCGGCTTCCTGGTCGACCGCGACAAAGGTAAGATGGACGGCTTCGACTTGGAGGGCGGAGGAGTGCGCGGAAGCGGCACCCCGGCCTGCACCTATCCCTATCAGTACGTCAATCCGAAGTTTATCGCTCCGTATTGGGACATGGCGCAGCAGTACGTGCTCGCCGACCAGACGTTCCAAACTCAAGGCAGCGGAAGCTTTACGGCGCATCAGGATCTGATCGCCGGCGGCACGCAGCTCTCGAGCAACGAAGCACTGATCGACACGCCCTCGTATTTTCCCTGGGGCTGCGACGGGAATCCGGCGCACTTGGTTACCGCCGTCATCAAGAAGGCCACGCATAAGGTCTACGAATTCGGTGGTCCGTTTCCGTGCCTGACGTATTCGACGATGCGCGATCTCCTCGACGCAAAAAGCGTTTCGTGGAAGTTTTATGCGGTGAAGGTCTACCCGTACACCGAGTGCCCCAAATGCGAAGGCGCCGGAATCTGGAACGCGTTCGATGCGATCAAAGCGGTGCGTTATAGTTCCGAGTGGAAGAACAACATCACGCGGAAAGACACCGACATCTTTACCGACATCTCAAATCAGAAGTTGCCCGCCGTATCGTGGATCACGCCCGACGCCTTCGACTCCGATCACCCCGCCGAGAAGAGCGACAAGGGTCCCTCGTGGGTGGCATCGATCGTCAATGCCGTCGGCAAAAGCTCCTACTGGGATTCCACCGCGGTCGTGATCGTGTGGGACGACTGGGGCGGCTTCTACGATCACGTGGTCCCGCCGGCGGCGCCCGGCTGGCAAGGCGGCCCCGGTTTCCGCGTCCCGATGCTGATCGTGTCGCCGTACGTCAAGGCGCACGTGGAGCACACGCAGTACGAGTTCGGCAGCATCCTGCACTTCATCGAAGATAACTGGAACCTGGGCACGCTTGGGCGGACGGACGCTAGCTCCACGAGCATCGGCAACGCATTCGATTTCAATATGCCGCCGCGAGCCTTTAAAGTGATTCCGGCAAAGTATCCGCTTCAGTATTACCTGCATCGGGCGCCCTCGAACCAACCGCTGGACAGCGAATGAGGGCGCTTTGTTTCGTGCTGGCCGCGGCGCTGGCCCTCACCGCGTGCAACAGCCGCAGTTCGAGTGCGCTTCCGTCGCTTTCCTCGATACCGAACCTCGGGACGGGCGCGGGTAAGATCGATCATATCGTCTACATCGTTCAAGAGAACCGCAGCTTCAACAATCTCTTTCAAGGCTATCCCGGCGCCTATACGGTTCCGAGCGGGAAAGACTCCCATGGGAAGACGATCGCGCTTCGGCCCTACCCGCTAAGCGGAAGCCCGTACGACATCGACCATTCGGCGGCGGCGATGTTCGCGGCGTGCCACGGAACCGGGAAGTTGCCCGGGACCGACTGCCGGATGGACGGATTCAATAAGGAAATGGGCTTTAATTGGCCGTTCAAGGATCCGCAGTACGTGTACGTTCCACACAGCGACTCGAAACCGTATTTCGACATGGCGCACGAGTGGGTGGTCGCCGACCACATGTTCCAATCGCAGCTCGACGAGAGCTTTGTCGGCCACCAGTACGTCATCGCAGCGCAGGCGCAATCGAGCGTCGATTTGCCGTTCGGGCTTTGGGGCTGCCCCGGAGGAGCCAGCGACGAAGTGGCGACGCTCACGCCGGAGCGCACCTACGGTTCGTATCAACAGCCCTGCTTCGACTACCAGACCCTGGGCGACGAGCTCGACAAAGCGAAGCTGTCGTGGCGTTTCTATACGAGCCAATACGGGAACTCCAGCGGAGGCGGGAGCTATTGGTCGAGTTATCAGGCGATCCGCCACATCTACAACGGACCGGATTGGAAAAAAGATATTATTACGCCGCAGAAAAACTTCTTGACCGACGTCAAGGCCGGTAAACTCGCGAACTTTACCTGGATCACGCCGCTTTGCAGCGATTCCGATCACGTCAACTGCGGCGGCGGCTACGGTCCGTCGTGGGTTTCGGCGATCGTCAACGCCGTCGGCAAGAGCAAGTTCTGGAATACGACGGCCATCTTTGTGCAATGGGACGATTGGGGAGGCCTCTACGACCCCGTCAAGCCTCCCTACAAAGGGTTCGACAGCCTCGGTTTTCGCGTGCCGCTGTTGGTCATCTCGCCGTATGCCAAGAAAGACCACGTTTCGCACGTGCAATACGAGACGGCCAGCGTGCTGCGTTTCGCGGAGGACCTTTGGGGCCTCGATCAGCTAGCGTCGGCCGACAAACGCGCTACCTCGCCGGCCGCGGATTGCTTCGACTTCGCGCAGAGGCCGCGCGCCTTCATCCCGATCAAAGCGCCGAAGTACCCGTCGTTCTTTCTCCAGCAAAAGAACGATTATCGCGCGCCCGATTCCCAATAGCCGACCCAACGAAGGGCCTGTACGGGCCGTTCGGCGGCCCTTCACAGGAGCGATTAAGGAAGCTACGCCATAAAGGGGGCAAGGACCTTAGTCCATGCTTTAGTTCGCTTCTCTTTTTGAATTCAACACTTTTATTTTGAAAGAAAAGAGGAAAAAATGTTCACGACTCTCTGTAACACCCTTAGAAATCTGCGCCGCGACGAAGAAGGCGCGACGATGGTTGAGTACGGTCTCCTCATCGCCCTGATCGCGATGGTCGCGTTCGCCGGGATCTCGCTTCTAGGGGTAAACCTGCAATCGCTCTATACGACGGTTGCCGGGTCCGTCTAAAACTTCGGTTCTGCCGGCTACGGCTTCGCCGCTTTTCGCATCCGCTCGAGTAACAAACCGAGATAATCGGGCTCGCCGGCCGCTTCGTGCTCACGATAGGCCGCCGTATCGAAAAGCCAATCCGGAAGGGTAGCCGGCAGACCGATTTCGTCGTTTTGAACGTCGAACTCGTACGACATCGGTGGATCGTCGTAGGTCCACAGCGCGTGCGTAACCACCCAGCATCCCACCACTTGGCGAAAATAGACGGTGACGTCGGTCGGACTCACCGGCGCTTGCGGAACCGGCCGGTACGTTCCGACGAAGTGCGCCTTGAGGAGATCGAGGGTTTCGACGTCGATCCACAAGTCGCGCAGATTATGTTTGCGCGGTTCGTCCTTCGGCCGCAATGCCAAATGATAGGCCGCCCGCCCGTTGACGGATTCGACCGCTTGAGAACCGCTGGCGATCGCGTACGACGGCTTGGCTATCGCGACGACGCTAGCGATGGTCTTGAGTCCGGCGATGTCGGGCTCCATCATCACCTCGCCGCCGTCGCCGCCGCCACCACCGGCGGGCGCAATATGTACCGACGATCGCATCGTCCACGCAAACGGACCAAGGAACTCGGGCTCGATCGTGGCCGGAGGAAGCTTCCCGTCCGTTGATGGGTCGCTAATGTTTTCCATTCCGTCGGAGATCCGCACTGCATACCGGTGCACTTCAACCGACGACGACTCGCCGGTGTAATACCCCATCGGCCGCGCCCGAATGTGCCAGGTGGCCGTCCACACCGCATACGGCGGCACCGGATACGATTGGAGCCGCCGGAAGCTTTCATCGAAAATCTGTTGGGTGCTCGCGGTTTGCGGCGGCGCGACGGCCGGCGTGAGCAGCATCGCGAGTGCCGCGAGGGCCCATCTCATCAGAGCCTCATTACTCCAGGTGGGGGCCGGCGGCCCCCCGGCTCGAAGTTTGGCGTCTATGATACGTAAAATTCTCGCCACCGCGACTTTCGCCGGGCTAGTGATGGCTCTCGGCTCGGCCGCCATCGGGCAGCAGACGGTCGCCGCGCCGGCGGCGCCGCCCAGTGCCGAACTGACGCCGCGCTTCACCACGTTCCTGAGCGACGTGCTCGCCGGCCACGTGCCCCCGGATATCTCGGAGACGCTGAGGTCGCAGTCCTCAACGATGCTGACGCAGGTCCGCAGCGACCTCGGCAAGTTCGGCGCGTTTCGACGGCTGCAGTACGTGCGGCAAGACACCGCGCAAGGATACCTTCAGTACCATTACGTGGCCGTATTCGAAAAGGGATCGCAACCGGTCGTCTTCGTCACCAACTCGAGCGGCATCATCTACGGCTTCTTCCAAGACCAACCGACGCCAAAAGCAGCAGGGCCGGCGAGCACGTCGCTTACGGAAACCTTTACCCGATTTTTCGCCGACGTGCTGGCGGAAAGAGTCCCTTCGGTAAACATGTCGGCAACGATGCGAAACGGCCTGACGCCCTCGATGATGGCGAAGGTCCGCAGCTCGTTCTCATCGCTGGGAACGTTCGAACAGCTGCGTTTCGTCAAGCACGATTCGTCGCAGGGATATCAGGGCTACCACTATAGCGCGGTATTCCAAAACGGTTCGCAACCGGTCTTGTTCGTCACCGATTCGAACGGAACGATCGTCGGTTTCTTCCCGGATCAGCAGCGATAGACTCGACCAACCGCATCCTGATGGCGCTGCCGGCAGCCAGCCGCCGGGCCATATTGCCGTTGCTGTCGCGTCTGCATCTAGCGCGAGGCCACGTTCTCTACGAAATGGGCGCCCAGATCTCGCACTTATACTTCGTCGAAAGCGGACTCGTCGCGCTCGCCAAGCCGATGCGCGACGGCCGGATCGCCGAGATCGGGGCCATCGGAAACGAAGGAATCGTATCGCCGACCGGCGTCTTCGGGGCCGAGCGCGCGGCGATGGAATCGATCGTCGAGATGCCCAGCACGGTGCTCCGCATCGACCGAAACGACTTTCGAGAGCGATTGCTGGCCGATCGGGTCTTCTCGGCGCTGGTCCAGCGGTATGCCGGATTCGTGATGAGCCAGCTAACGCAAACCGCCGCTTGCAACATCCTGCACTCCATCGAGCAGCGCTGCTGCCGGTGGCTGTTGATTGCCCACGACAGCGCCGGCACCGACCAGTTTCTTATCACCCACGACTTCATCGCCACGCTGCTGGGCGTCCGGCGCGCGGGCGTGCAGGCCGCGGCTGCAGCCCTTCAAAAGGCCGGGCTCATTAGCTACGCTCGCGGCAAGGTAACCGTCAGCGACCAGGCCGGCTTGGAAGCGGCTGCGTGCGAATGCTACGCGACCATCCAGGACGAGCTGGAAGAGCTTTTCTCCCCGGGCTGACCGAGCTGCCGAATCGGCTCTTATGCGCGGTAACGCGCAGAACTCGGCCGCCGCGCCGGGTTATGCTGGTGGGCGATTCGCGGCGGCTTTATGCCGGCGCGGATTTGAATCTATGCATTGCTATTCGCAAAAAGGAAAAACAAAATGCGTCTCTCTCTGAAGTCTTTCATCCGCGACGAAGAAGGTGCCACGATGGTTGAGTACGGTCTGCTCGTCGCCCTGATCGCGATGTTTTTATCGGGGGGGGTCGCCCTGGTCGGCGTTACCACGCTCGGCACCAACCTCCAGTCGCTGTACAACAGGTCGCCGGGACGTTGGCGGTCGCCGGGAGCGTTTAAGAGAGCGCCGGCTGATGGCCGGCGCTCTCGCCTAGCGCGGAAGGAGCTCTATCGAAAACCGCGCTATTGGGCGCCGAGTCGCTGATTTGCGTTATCCATGAGATAGATCTTGTCGGCGTGAGCCGACCCCAGAGCTTTGCGATCGTAGATGACGGCGACGTACTGCCCGGCCTTGACCTTGCCCATCTGATACGTCGTTTTGCCGTCGGGGGAGAAGACTTGGTCGAACTTCGGAACGAGCAAGAAGCTCATCACCTGTTTGGTTTTGGGGTCTTCTACCTTGATGTTTTGGGTCGAAACGTGGACGGTTATCCCGTAGAAGGTCCACGTCGTCGCCGCCGGCGCTCTGTGCGGCAGCCCCCAGACCAGGGCGGTCGCGAGCACGAGGGCGACGGTTCGAATGAGGGACGATTGCGTCATCTCCGTGATGTACCCGCGGAGCGGGCGGTCTATGCCTCGTCACCGCCGAAGCCCGCGCAAGTATGGAAGCAACGCTCTTTGCCGACGGGGGCTCACGTGGTAATCCAGGGCCGGCAGCCAGCGCCGCGGTCCTGATCGACCCATCCGGAGAGACGATCGAGGAGGTCGACGCCTACTTGGGCATCGCCACCAACAACGTCGCGGAGTGGACCGCGCTGTTGCTTGGTTTGCAAGCCGCGGAAAAACGTGGAATTCGCCGTTTGGCCGTTCGCCTGGATTCAGAGTTGGTCGTCAAGCAGCTGCTCGGCGAATACCGCGTGAAGCACGAAAGCCTCCAGCCGCTCTACCAGCGGGCGCGCGGCCTCTTGCGAAGCTTCGATCATGTTGACATTGCGCACGTGCGCCGCGAGCAGAACGTCCTGGCCGACCGGTTGGTGAACCGCGTGCTCGACCAGGAAGCCAACCCGTCGACAAAGTAGGCGCCGTACATGCGGCGTTTCCCCATCGAGATCGTGATCGTCGCGCTGTGCGTGGTTTTTCTGATCTTCGGATGGCGGATCTATGGCGCGGGAGAGATGGGGCGTTTCGCGCCGGCAATCCACGCCCAAAAGGCGCCGAGCCAGCTCTACGCCCGGCTGACGATCCATTACGCCAAGCCGCCGATCGACACCGAAGAGTACCGCACCTCGGACGTCGAGGGCGTCTCGTCATTTCAGTATTCGATTCGCGGCTACGACGGGCGGCAGATCACCGTGAATGCGCCGCCGGCGCGCGTCTACGACGTAAGCTTTTTCTTTGGCCGGCTCGTTCAAGACGGAGTCTGGGACCTCGACGACAAGCCCTCGCTGCCCGAAGCCAACGCGCACTATACCGTCTACGTGAAGCAGCTCGCAGACTACCAACATGGCCAGCGAACCGTCACGTTTACCGACCCGCAGTATTGGGCGACCAAGAGCGGCCGGGAGTATTCGATCGACCTCTCCAAGGGCGTGCCGCGCGATCTGCTGCACGTCACGAGCACGGAAGTCGCCGATCCGCGTTACGAACAGATCATCAAAGATTTTCGCGATTTCGGCCCCGACGTTTTTCGCCACAACGTCGCCGCCGCGCAGGAAACCATTCGCGGCACCCACGGTTGATCGCGTGAAGCGGCGCTGGCTCGTGCGCGCGGCCGTTGCCCTAGTCTTGTTGGGAGCGGTCGCGTATGAAGGTTACGAACTCGTGGAGAGCCCGGGCAGCCAGCTCTTCGGCAAGACGCTGGTCAGCGGCCCGAAGAATCAGCGCGTCGTCGCGCTCACCTACGACGACGGGCCGAACCCGCCGTATACCGACGAACTGCTCTCGGTTTTGCGCGGCGAGGGGGTTCACGCGACCTTTTTTGTCGTGGGGCGCGCGGTGGCAGCCTATCCCGGCGTCGTGCGGCGCGAAGTGCTCGACGGAAATGCGATCGGCAATCATACATGGAGCCACGAGCACCTGGTGCTCGACGGACAGAGCGGCCTGCGCCGCACGCTCGAGCGCACCGACCGCGCAATCTTCGAGGCCGCGGGAGTGCACACGCGGATCATGCGGCCGCCCTTTGGCGGGCGCGACTGGCTCGTGCTCGGCGAAGTGCGCAAGCTGGGCTACACGCCGGTGATGTGGTCGGTGCCACTCGCCAACGATTGGGAGTACCCGCCGGCCCGCGTTATTGCCGCGCGAGTGCTGCGGTATGTCGACGACGGCGCCATCATCGACCTGCACGACGGCAATCGCGGGCTCGTCTGTGCGCGAATGCACGCAGCGGGACGCCTGTGCGATCGCAGCGCCGACGTGGCGGCGACGCGGTTGATCGTCGAGGCACTCAAGCGCCGTGGCTACCGGTTCGTTACCATTCCCGAACTATTACAGATGCAGGCTCCTACGCGTACAGCGTCCCGTGCAAGCGAATGAATCCGCCGGGGCGGTCGTGCGCCGGGTCGTGATGCGTCCAATGAACGATCGGCGGCCGCCCGGGATCGTGCACCATCTGGCCGCAGATCTCGATCGAGTCGCCCGCCTGAACCGGGCAGCGCGGCGCGATGCCGACGTTATCGACGACTTCCAACGAACCGGAGCTGCTTGCGACGTCGAACGCCTCGTGCATGCAGTGCGTGCGCGAGCCGTAAAAGAAGCGGGGCGCCGAGGAAACGGTCCCGGTGAAATCAACCCACGCCGGCGACCGGCTCGCGTAGGCAGCTGCCAAATCCATCGCGGCTGCCATCACGCGCAGCGCTGCGTTCGTCAAGGGCGAGCGCGGTTGCGATGAGGTTGATTCGAACCGCGCGCTTACGCCTAGTGCCCGTGACCGCCGCCAACGCCGGGACTCTATGGGACGTGCTGCAGGAGCCGGATCTGCGGGACTACCAAGATTTGCCCAACCTCAATCGCGCCCAGTTTCTCCGGGCCGTCGGCGCGCGGCCAACGCGCTTCGGCCCCGGAACCGTCGGCCGCTTCGAATGGCTGCTGCACTTTGCCGCGCCCACGAGCCCGCCGCTGGGCTGGGTCTCGCTGCGCATCTCCGAGCACGACCGCCTGTCGGCGGAGATCGGCTACAGCGTGGTGCGCACGTATCGCAATCGCGGGATCGCGACCGAGGCGGTAACGGCGCTGATCGAAGAGGGTTTCCACCAGGCCGACCTTCAGCGAATTCGCGCCTACTGTCTGCCGGAGAACCAGTCGTCGCGCGCGGTCCTCAAACGCAGCGGCTTCGAAACTGAAGCCACGCTTCCACGCGGCGCGACGGTGCAAGGCAGGCCCGTCGACGTGATGGCGCACACGCTGGAGCGCGAGGACTGGGAAGCACAGCTCAGGCGGAATCGTCAGGCCACTCAATAGTAACTCCAGCCTCGTGGTAGCCCGCATAGCGCCGCTGAAGGGTACCCTCTAAAAAGGCGACCAGCGGCTCGCGCACGACCGCAACCGCGATTCGCTCGCGCAGCTCGCCCAACGCCACCCACTCCACCGCAACAACATGATCCCCCGCTTCCCTTGTCACCCTGAGCGGAGTCGAAGGGTCCACCAAAAACGTCGCATTCAAGAAGTGCTGCTCGCCGTCGTAGCTCTCGCTGACGTACGCGAGCTCGCGGACCGCGACGTGCAGGCCCGTCTCTTCGGAGAACTCGCGCACGACGGTCTCTTCGAGCAGCTCGCCGGGCTGTTGACGCCCGCCGGGGAGGTTCCATAGCGGCTGCGGCTGGTTGGGGTAGCGCGAGGCAACGAGCAGCAGGTGCTCCTCCTGCAGCGCGATTCCCGTCGCAAGATGGATCATCGCGCGCCCGTTAATCGCCGTGAATTCATATTCTCGATTCTAACCGTTCGTCTGACTTTTGCAGATGCCTCAACGCGCGGTTTCGGGTGTATAATGCTGGTCCGCGGTACGGATATTTTTGTCCGGTCCTTGCCGCGCGCCGTCGTCGATTCTCCGCGGCTGAGGATTCACACTCTGCAACGGGAGACTCTGCAAAATGCGACGACTTTCAAAATCGGCTGGTTTTATTTTACCGCTGGTTGCCTTGTGCCTGGCGGTGATGATGGGTTTCGCCGGCATCGCGGTCGATGTCGGCTTTCTCGAGTACCGGGATCAGGCCCAGACTTCTGCGACCGATGCCGCCGCGATCGGCGCCTCGCAGGAACTCGCGAGCCAGAACTGTGACAATCCAAGCGCCGCCAGAACCGTGGCCGACACCGATGCCGCAAACAACGGCTTCACCAACGGCGGCAACGTGACCGTCTCCGTGAACAATCCGCCGCTAACGGGACCATTTGCCGGCAACGACTGCGCGGTCGCCGTTCAGATCAACACCCAGCACGTGGAGACGTTCTTTTCGCGGGTCTTCGGTTATCCCAATGGGATGCAGGAGACGACTTCGGCAGTGGGCGCGGTCGTCACGAACGCTAACGGCTGCGTCTATTTACTCGATCCTGCCGGCACCCCCGACTTCCACGGCGCGAAGATCAGCGCTCCCGGGTGCGGCATCCTGATGAACGGTTCGCCCACCTTCGATGGCGGCGACATCGATTTTTCCTTCATCGGCTACGCCGGTTCGGTCACCGAGAACGGAACGAAGTTCGAAGAGGCAACGCCGTCGCCGATGCTCCGGGTGGCCGACCCGTGCCCCGAGATCACCGGCTGCAACTACCTCGCAAACAATCCGCCCTCGGCGACGGGCTGCGGTCCGCTGGTGATTTCCAACGGGATGGTCAATCCCGGGTGCTATACGACTTTTAGCGGATCGTTCACGATGAATCCGGGGCTCTACGTCCTTACCGGAACCAACAGCCTCAACGGCGCAACCGTTAGCGGCAGCGGCGTAACCCTGTATGTCACCAGCAGCGCAACCGCGATCGACTTTCACGGCAGCAAGCTCAATATCTCGGCGTGCACGACGTCGTGCTCGGGCGGCGCCGTCGCCAACGTCCTCTACTATCAGGTGCCGGCCAACTCGAGCGCGCTCACCCTCGCCGGGCCGACCGGAAGCTACAGCGGGCTGATCTATGCGCCCTCAGCCAGCGTCACCTACGATGGGAACGCCGGCTCGGGCTATGCGGTCATGGTCTTTGACGATTGGACGCTCAATGGCACCGGGCAGGGGATGAGCTTTGCTTCGCCGCCGCCGAACCAGTCGTTCATCAACGAGTCGGTGCTGGCCGAATGACGGATTTCGGCCAGTGAAGCTGAGCTATACCTGAGCGCGCGCCGGCCCGTTTTGGTGGTATGATGCTTTTCCGCGGTACGGATTTTTAAATAATCCGATTCTTGCCGCGCGCCGTCGTTTTCTTCCCGCGGCCAAGGATCGCTCTAAGACGGGGGGCCATACATGTGACGGAAGTCACACAAAGTTAAGTCCAGAGCACAGTCGGGGCAGGTCTTACCTCTAATGGCGATCAGCCTTGCGGCTCTAATGGGTTTTGCCGGCCTTGCGGTGGACGTCGGCTACCTCGAATATTGGCAGCAGCAGCAACAGACCGTAACCGACGCGGCTGCAGTCGGCGGAGCCCAGCAACTCGCGCGCTCGAGTTGCAGCGGTTCGACCGCGGCCGAGACGGCCGCTCAAAACGACGCGACGAGCAACGGCTTTCCCACGGGCGGCAATGTCCTGGTTACGCCGGTCACGCCCCCGAGCAGCGGGCCATACGTCGGCAACGCGTGCGCCATCTCCGTTCAAATCACGACGCAGCACGTGTCGACCTTTTTTGCGCGGCTCTTCGGCTATCCAACCGGGATGAGCGAGACGACGTCGGCGGTCGCAGCAGCGGTGAGCAACGGACTTGGCTGCATCTATCTGCTGAAGATGTCGTCAAGTTCGACCTTCAATGGGGACAACTTCAAGGCTCCGCAATGCGGCGTTCTGATTAACGACACCGCAAGCTTCACCGGCGACAACCCCTTCGAGGCGGCCTACATCGGCTATGCGGGTGCGGCGCCAACTGAAACCGGCGCGACGTTTACGGAAGCGACGCCGGCACCGATGCCGCCCGTCAGCGACCCGTGTCCCGAGATCCTGGGGTGCGCCTATCTCACCGCGAATCCGCCCCCGACGAACTCGTGCATTTCGAAAACCTACACCGGCGGCACGACCTTGGATCTGCCAAACGGCTGCTACAGCTCCCTTGTGCTAAACGGCGTGACCAACGTAGTCCTTGCGGGCGAGTATACCTTCAACGGGAGCGTCACCTTCAACGGAGTAAGCAGCGTTACCGGAACCGGCGTTACGCTCTATGTCACGGCCAGCGGTACACCACCCACTTTTAACGGCATCGCGAACCTCTCGCTCTCCCCACCTACGACCGGAGACTACCCCGGCGTGCTCTACTATCAAGTATCAACGAACTCGGGCGCGCCAAATTTCAATGGAGTCTCGACGAGCATAAACGGTCTTATCTATGCTCCGGATGCGACGAATGCCATATTCAATGGCACCAGCGGAGGCTACCTCGTGATCGTCGCCGGTTCGGCGACCTTTAACGGCAGTGCGGCCTACGACTTGGCCACGCCGCCTCCCGGCGGGTCACTCGTTAAAGACGTGGTGGTGGCACAATGATTCGCCGGTTTTTTGGCTCAGAACGAGGAACCGCCCTAGTAGAGTTCGCGCTGGTCGCACCGGTCCTGATCTTCATGATGATCGGCTTGATCGAAGTTGGAAGATATATGTGTTTTGGGATACAAGTCGCCCACTCTGCCCGAGCCGCCCTGCAATACGAAACACGCAACCTGATCACGGCGTCCGACGCGGTAGGCACGAGACAAGCGGCGCTGGTGGACGCTCCGAACCTCGGCTTGGCGGTTGTTCCATCCTATTTTTGCTCCTTTAACGGCGCGATCATCAGCTGTTTCAGCGGGGGCTCCAGCGTTGTTTACTTCGCTAAAGTCGTGGTGAGCGGCACGTTCCACTCTATGTTGAACTATCCCGGCATTCCAAACACCGCCGTTGTCACCTCAACCGCGGTCATGCGCGTGACTAACCAGTGAGCATCGGACCAAGACGCGAGCGCGGCAGCACGATGGTCGAAACCGCCATCGTGATGACGGTCTTGCTCGCGCTGGTCTGCGGAATCATCGACTTCGGCCGTGCCCTCTACACCTACGCGTTCGTTGCCGAGACCGCGCGACAAAGTACGCGCTGGGCGATGGTGCGCGGATCGCAGTGCACGCTCCTGACCGATTGCAATGCGACGTCCGCCGAAGTACAGGCCTACGCGCAAAGCCTCGCGTACGGCTTTATCGTTCCAAGCTCACTCGCCGCGACGGCCACTTGGCCGAGTTCGGGTTGTCCGGCTGGGAGTTCCGCAAAGGCTCCGGGCTGCACCGTTGAGGTCGTGGTAACGTACCCATTCAAGTTCGAATTGCCCTGGTTGAGTCAACTGGGCACCATGACCATGACGGGCACGTCGGAGATGGTTATTTCGCAATGAGCGCCGCGTTCCTTAGAGCGTTCCGGCAATAACGTCGAGCGTGCGCGACGCCGTCGCTTCCCACGGAAAAGCCGCCGCGCGCAGCGGGCCGCGGCGGCGCAGCTCTGCAGCGTAGGCGGGATCTCCGGTAACGCGCGCGATCGCCGCCGCCAATGCGGCCGCGTCGCCCGGCGGAACGTACGCGGCCGCCTCACCGCCGGCTTCGGGCACCGAGGCGGCGTTCGACGCTACGACCGGCGCGCCGTAGCTCATCGCCTCGAGCACCGGCAACCCAAAACCTTCATAGCGCGAAGGAAATGCAAGCAAGGCGCACGACCGATAGAGTGCCGCCAGCGTATCATCGTCCACGAATCCCAGCTCAACAACGCGAACGTTCTCCGGGACCGCAAACGAGCCGTCGAGCCGCGACGTAACGACGAGCTTGAGTTGCGGACGTTCGTCGTGCACCAGCGCCATCGCGTCGAGCAAGGTATCGAAACCTTTGCGCCGTTCGGCGGTGCCGACGTACAGAACGAACGACTCGAGCGCGGCGACGTCGAGCGCGACCGGTTTGGGCGGCCGCGGCGGGCTGACGCCCAACTCGATCGGCACCAGCCGCTGCGACGCAATCGCTAGCTCGCGCGCCAGCTCGCGCTGCGCAAATAGCGAGTCGGTGATCAGCGCGCGGCAGTGCGCCGCCGCCGCGCGAAAAATCGACTGCGTTTGCGGGGCGTAGTCTTCAACGACGAAGTTGGAAGCGTCGTGCAGCGTCGCGGTTGCCGGCAGCGAGAAGTTCGTCCAACTGCATCCGTTGAAGGGAAACCAGAGCGCGTCCAAACCCGCGCGCCGGTGCCCGCGGCGCGAAACGATGCGATACCGTTCCGGCTCGACCTCCCGCAGATAACGACTGCGAACGGTCCAGCTGTGCCACTCCGGAACGATCAGCGTCACCTCGACGCTGCTCGCGCTCGCGCTCGCGCCAAACACGTAAGATCTCGCGCAGATACCGTCCGATTCCGCGGCGGTCGCCGGGAAGATTCCAGGCATCGACACCCAGCCGAATCATTCCGCGACCGAGCGAAACAGCGCGACGTGCCGCCGGGCACTCTCGTCCCAGGTAAACTGCTTTGCGCGTTCCAGGCCGGCCGTTCGCAAGCGTTCCCGAAGCTGGCCGTCCGAAACGATCGCGCGCAACGCCGCAGCCCACGCCGCCGCGTCGTCGGGCGGCGCGTACAGTGCGGCCTCGCCGCCGATCTCGCGCAGCGAACCGGCATCGGAGGCCACCACCGGCGTGCCGCACGCCATCGCTTCGAGCAGCGGCATGCCGAACGTTTCGTGGTACGACGCCAACGCCAACGCCGCGGCGCCGCGGTAACACGCGCGCAGCATCTCGTTGCCGCCGGCGGTCAGGTCGTCGCCCAAGTTCCCAACGTGCACGACTCCCGGCAACTCGGGAGCGCGCGGTCCGGCAACCGCGAGCGTCGGTCCGTCGGCATCCGGCCACGCCCGCTGGTACGCCTCGTACAACAGCGGAAAGTTTTTCCGCGGCTCGCCGATCGGGTCACCGACGAACAGCAAGAAGCGCAGCCCCGTCAAACTCGGAGGCAACGGTTCGGCCTCTCCCGGTGTGAACGACGGCTCGACCCCGTGCGGAATTACTGCGATGCGCTCCAACGGCACGCCGAGCATCGCATGCACCTCGCTGCGCCCAAACTCCGAAACGGCAATCACGCGCGTCGCGGTTTGCGCCGAGCGCAGGAACGGGCCCTGCGCGTGCTCGCGCCGCGTTGCATCAGGATTCGGATAGCGAAACGGGACCGCATCGTGAATCGTCGCGACGCTGGGAAGCCGCGAGGCGAAGAAGGTGCCGTTGGCAGGATGCCAGATAACGCCGGGGTCCCGCGGAACGTGCGGCTTTACCACAAACGCGTCGCTGCCCAGCGCGCGAGCGTACGGGCCGCGACGCCCCTGTGCAAAAAATCCGTCGGCGAGCAGCGTCAGTTCGATATCGTCGCGCAGCACCAGGCGGCGAAGGATGGCCCGCGCGTAGCGCCCGATTCCCCGCGTATCTTCGGCGATAACGCGCGCGTCGACGACCAAGCGCAGGGGCGGCATCGCGCTCGACTTCGCGTAGCTGGCGGAAACTCCGCCGCTGCACTCGAAGCGCATTGCGAATGAATTCGCCGGCCGGCGGCGTCGCCGCCCATCTGATTCTGGGAGCGCGAGACGAGCCGTTCCTGGGAGCGATGCTCGCGTCGATTGCCGATGCCGCGACGGTGTTGATCGTCAACGATAACGCGCCCGGCACCTCGCCGCACGCGCAGACGTTGGCGGAAAGCCGCTTCGGCAAAGAAGGCCGGCTGCTCGTCGATCGCTCGCCGTTTGCCGGTTTTGCCGCCGCGCGCAATATCTGTCTTGCGCTTCATCAACGCCACAATGCCGGCAACTGGGTCGCCTTCGTGGATGCCGACGAGGTGCACGGCGCCCCGGTGACGGGCATCGCGCAACGCCTCGGCGAGGTGCCGCCCGCGTACGATTTCGTCGATGGATATACGTGGCATTTCTTTGCGTCGTTCGACTACTACACGTCGATCGAACGCCGAATGATGTTCTTTCGCTATAAGCCCGGCCTGCGATGGGAGGGCGCGGTGCACGAGCGGCTGGTGGGGCTTTCCGGTAAGCGGATCGCGCTGCCGTACGTCTACGCCCACTACGGGCATACGCTCGAGCCGCGGCGTCACGCCGAAAAGGGACGTCATTATTCGTCCCTGGGCGCGCCGGGCAATATCCTGTCCGAGGAGCAGCTCGAGGGCTTCGATGTGGTGCACTATTTCAAGCCAGTCTATCCGCGCCTGATCCGTTTCCGGGGCGAGCACCCGCCCGCGGCAAGCGCCTCTTTGGCGCTTTTACGGCCAAAATTGGCCGAAAATCACGAAATTACCGCGATAATCGTGCGTTCACAGCCGTTAACGGTTAAAGCCGTTAACGTTGTACGCCGATACAATTATCAGGTAAGGTGGCGCAGTCGGTTTATAGACCGGCTTGGCCATCGGCTTATGCCATAAGGGGAATGCGGAACTTTCGTCTGCTTGCATATATGTTAACAAAACTATACAATGGGGTTCCAGAGGAGGATACTCACTTGCTTTCTCTGGGTCACACGTGAACTCAAAGATGCCTCGCTTGGGGCCGTCAATCGTTCGCAGGGCGCGGCTGGAAGAGTGGCTCGGCCGATTTAAGAACGTCCCGGTTCGGTTCTTGGTCGCTCCTCCCGGATTCGGGAAGACGATGGCCATCCTCGGATATCTCCAGCACGGCACCGCCCACGGCAAGTATTGTGTCGTCGCCGCAGGCTCCAATGCGCAGGCCGTCTGGGCCGGCATCGCTCGCTCGCTGGAATCTGAGCTCGAACTCCAATCGCATGAAGATGTCGTCGCGGCCCTCGCGTCGCGGGCGCCGCTCGAGCTGGCGCTCGACTGCGATGCGGTTCCCGATAGCGAAGGCATCGCCGCGATCACCGCAATTATCGAAGATCTTCCCAACGACGTTTCGCTGCTGATCGCTTGCCGCTCGCGCGCTTCGTTCCAAGTCGGGCGGTTAGTCGCCCAAGGCACCGCGTCGCTCTGCGATGCGGAGCGGCTGGCCTTCGATGCCGCCGGCATCCGCCATCTCGCCGAGACTCTCGAAGTAACGCACTCGCATGCCGACGTGCTGCGAATGCTGGAAGTCACCGACGGTTGGCCGCACGTCGTGAGCAGCGCGCTGCGCAAGGCCGCCGAAGATAACTGCGGCATGGCTCAAGCGTTCGAGAACTGGCGCTTGCGCCACGGCCATCTCTTCAACGAGTTCGTTGCCGAGGCGCTCAAATACGTTTCGGAAAAAGAATCGGACTTGGTCTTCAAGTTGATGAGCGGTTCGTATCTCGACGACCGCCAACAATTGCAGGCCCTCGAAGAGCAAGGATTTTTCGTCACGCACACGCCCGACGGTTACCGTCCGCTACGAGCCCTCTCGCGCAGCCGGATTTACGATCGTTACGGACGCCGCGTCCAAGCGGTGACGCCGATGCAGGTACGGCTCTTCGGATGGTTCCGCGCCGAAGTCGACCGCCGGCCGATCGAGTGGATCCGCCGTCGCGACCGTCAGCTCTTCAAGTATCTCGCATTACATCCCGGCGGCAGCGTTTCGCGCGCCGAGCTGGGCCAAGTCTTTTGGCCGGACGCCGAGAAGCACTTGGTCGCCCAAAGCTTGCGCACCGCATGTTCGAATATTCGCAAAGCGCTCGCCCAAATCGTCGGCTTCGACCGGGTCGACTCCTATTTCCGTGCCGGCGACGAGTTGGCGCTCGATTTGGAGAACGTGATCGTCGACGTGAACGGATTCGTCGCGCACGTCAACGACGGCGACGAACAGTACGAGCGCGCTGAAGTCCGCGCCGCGTACGCGCATTATCGGAGTGCGGGGCGGCTCTACCGGGGCAACCTGCTCATCGGCGATGCGCACGAGCCGTGGGTTGCTACGCTCTCGGCGATTTTTGAGCACCGCCACGTCATGGTGCTCGAGCGGCTCTCGGAGATCGCCGCCGAGCTGGATTACCAACCGACAGCCGAAGCCGAACTGCCTATCGCCTCGGGGTCGTAGTTCGTGGGAAGGCCGTGGATCGCCGCCGGCATCGTGGTGGCGACCCTGCTGGCGCTGGGCGCACAGACGAGCATCGTCGCGCGCACCGGCTTTCTGCTCGGCGATTTCCGCGCCTTCTACTGCGCGGCGCGCGTTGCGTCGCAAGGGGCCAACCCATATCGAACCGAGCCGCTGCGCACCTGCGAGCGCGCCGTCCTGCCCGCGGCTTTCTACAAAAAGAATCCTAACGTAACGATTCCTGCGCCGCTGCCCGGCTACGCGATTGCGGCGCTAATTCCGTTCTCGCTGCTTCCCTTCGGCGTCGCGGCGACGCTCTGGGTCGCATTGCTGCTGCTCGCGTGGCTGGCGTGCGTTGCGACGCTGATGCGATTTGCCGGCATCTCGTGGGAGACGTCGCTGGCGGTCTTCGCGTTGTCGCTGGGCGCGCTCTCGCTGCCGTTCGGCGAAGTCGTGCCGCTCGCGGTCGGGTGCACCTGCGTTGCCGCGTATGCGGCGTGGAGCGGGCGCTGGCGGCTTGCGGCGATCTTTGCCGCCGGCGCGATGATCGAACCGCACCTGGGGCTTCCGGTTTGCTTGGCGCTGGCGGTATGGGCGCCGGCGACGCGCTGGCTGCTCGCACTCGCCTTTGTCGCGCTCGCCGCTTTGTCGTTTGGGGTTCTCGGGCCGGCGGTCAATTTCGAATACTTCAGCAGCGTGCTTCCGGCGCACGCCCTCTCCGAGGTGACGCGCGACACGCAATATAGCCTCAGCGCGATCTTGGCCGCAATCGGCATCGCTCCGGGCGCCGCGCTGCGAGCCGGGGCGCTGTGGTACCTCGCGATGCTGCTCGGCGGCATCTTCGTGGGCGGAAAGCTGGCGAAGGAGACGCGCAACCCGGCGTTTATCGTCTGCGTCCCGCCGGCATTTGCCGTCTTCGGCGGCAGCTTCATCCACATCACGCAGATTGCGGCAGCCGTGCCCGCCGCGACGCTGCTGGCCTTCAGCGCGCAGGCGCGGTATCGCAATCCGGCGATCGTCGCGCTACTGCTGCTCGCGATTCCGTGGGGCTGGGTCGTCTCGCCCGCGCTGATCGTCGCGCCGCTCGTGCCCGCGGCCTATCTTGCGTGGCGCTTCTGGGAGAAGAACACCGTCGTCGTGCTTTTGACGGCGCTGGCGGCGGCCTTGATGGTCTTTGGCCTGCAGCATCTCTACACACTGAGCGGGCCGCATTTCGGCGTGCACGGAATCGCGCCGGCGATCGATCCGCGATTACCCGAAGCCTCGTGGAGCGGCTACTCGCGCGCGGGCTCGGCGGGAAGTCTGGCGGCGTGGGCCGTGCGAATTCCGACGTGGGCGGGGCTCGCATTGCTGCTTGTCACGCTGATCCGGCAGGCGGGCGCACTGCGCGTGCGCGCGGCGTTTGCGCCGGCCATGATCGTGGCGATTCTCTGCACGATCGTCCCGATCGCGCTGCAGTTTGGCGGCGATCGGTCCAGCGGTTGGCTGGGCGTGGACTTCCGCGCGTATTATTGTGCGTCGCTCGCGCAGCGCGAGCGGCTCAATCCATACTTTGCCGCGTCGCTGCACGATTGCGAAGCGAGCACCCCGGCGCCGTATTATCGGGTGCCGCCCAACGTGACGGTTCCGGCGCCATATCCACCATATGTGATGGCGTTGCTCTCGCCGTTGACGCTGCTGCCGTTTTCGGTGGCGGTCGTCGTGTGGTGGGCCGGGATTGCGATCGCGATCGGGCTTGCGGTCTATGCCTTATCCGCGATTACCGGGCAAGTGCTGCCGGTTGCCTTGGGCGCGCTGGGGCTTTCGCTCGGGCTGACGTCGTTTTCGACCGGCAACATGATGCCGCTCGGTTTGACGGCGATCGTCGTTGCGGCACTCTGCGTTCAGCGCGGACGGCTTGCACTTGCGGCAGTCGCGATAACCTTGGCGATGATCGAGCCGCAGATCGCGCTTCCGGCGGCGCTCGCATTCTTCGTTGCTTATCCCGCGATTCGGCTGAGGCTGGCCCTGGGTATGGCGCTTTTAGGCAGCGCTTGCGGTGGTCGGCGGCGGTTGGGCGCAGACGCTCGCGTACGTGACGTCGGTCGTTCCGGCGCACGCGCTCGCCGAGGTCTCGCGCGACAATCAATATAGTTTGGCGACGCTGGTCGCTGCGGCGGGCGTGCCCGACGGCATCGCCGTGCTCGTCGGAAGCCTGTCGTATCTCGCGATGGTCGCCGTCGGCGTGCTGGTCGCGATGCGATTGGCGCGCCGTTACGACGAGCCGGCGTTGATTCTGCTCGTTCCGCCGGCACTCTCGCTCTTGGGCGGATCGTTCGTGCATACCGGCGAGATCGCGGCTGCGGTTCCGGCGGCCCTGCTGCTCTTCGCGCGCGTGACGGCCTATCGCGGTTGGCTGCTGGCGGCGCTCGTCATGCTCGCGGTTCCCTGGATGAACGCGACGTCGGTTGCAATGTTTCTGGCGCCGTTGTTTCCCGTAGGTTATCTCGTCTACGTTCTGTGGCATCGCGACCGGACGCTCGCGCTGGGTGCCGCGCTGGCCTCGTTCGTCGTCATCGCCGGTTTGTTTCACCTCGCGGCGACGTCGGCGGGCGGCGGCAGCGTGCACGCCCACGCCTATCCGCCGATCGATCCGCGACTGGCGGAGGCGAGTTGGCGCAGCTTCGTGCTGAGCGACTCGACGAACAACCCGGTAATGTGGCTGCTGCGTCTCCCAACCTGGCTCGGCTTACTCTTCCTGGCGATCCCGGCGCTGCTGCTGGCATCCAAACCCCGTGTCACCCTGACGGCGGTCGCCGCATGACCGCCGCTCCACTTCTCGTGTCACGCGAGGGCGTCTGGATCGTCATCCCGGCCTACAACGAGGCGAAGACGATCGCGGGCGTCGTGTCGTCGTTGCGACGCCGCGGATACCGGCACGTCTGCGTGGTCAGCGACGGCTCGGCCGACGGGACGCCGGAGCTGGCGCTGCGAGCGGGGGCCGACGTCCTCGAACACGTCGTCAATCTCGGGCAGGGCGCGGCGCTGGCAACCGGGATCGAATACGCGCTCACGCGCGGCGCGCAGTATATTTGCACGTTCGACGCCGACGGCCAGCACTCACCGAATTCAATCGACGACCTCCTCGAGGCGCTCGAGGTATCGCAGGCCGAGGTCGCGCTCGGATCGCGCTTCCAGGGCAGTCAGTCGGCCGTACCGTTGTCGCGGCGGATGCTGCTGCGGGCCGCGCTGGCCTTTACCCGCATGCACGCGCGAGTTCGCGTTTCCGATACGCACAACGGTTTGCGCATGTTCACGCGCCGTGCCGCGGAAACCATCAAGATCGAGCAGCCGCAGATGGCGCATGCTTCAGAGATTCTACAAAAACTCGGCGCTTCGAAGCTGAAGTTCGTAGAGGTGCCGGTGGAGATCGTGTACACCGAGTATTCGAAGAAGAAGGGTCAGTCAGGGTTCGATTCGGTGAAGATCATCCTCGACTTGCTCTATCGCTCGATCGCCGTCCGCCACTAGCGGCCCGACGGCCGCGCTCGGCGCCGCGTGGGCGTGATCCATCGCGCTCTGGCGCGCCAATGCAATTAAAATCGCTTCTTGCCGCTTGAACCGGAAATAGAAGTTCGAGGCCACGAAGAGTCCCGCAAGCACGGCGAGATAGAGGATGAGATCCGTCCCGCGCCCGACGTGTAGAAATGTCGCGACCTGGGTCGCGAGTCCGGGAAAATCGCCAGAACGATGCCCACAATCGTGATCGCGACGACGCTGGCCGTTTGAAGGCCCGAAAGCCTTTTGGTGCCGACATACACGGCAATAATGATCAGACTAGCGATAATAATCGATGCCATGATTCGGTTTCCCCACGGAGTTCCTTAAACGTCTTGGCGAAGAGTGTGGCTCGTCCTCTAGGATATGCGCGGCTGGCGCGTGACTTGAGGCGTGACTTCGCCTTACGGATCGGGAGCAGTGAACGTCGTTGCCCGTATTTCTCGCAGCAGACGCAGCTTTTCACCGGCGGATTTCAGCGAGAAACGGACGGCGTCGCTGAGGAGATAGCAGGAAAGGTGCAACTGCAGGATCGCCTTTTTGCGCGCAGCTTCAGCCGCTGAGGACCACCCGCGATGGGCCGCGCGATCGGCAATGATGCTCAACATCAGCGATTCTTCGCGGAAACGGTAGAGGGTTGCGCTGAGCTCTGCGGTAGTCTGCCCGAGATGCCTGCGATATGAATAGGCGGGCGGGCGCCTTGTGCCGGCTATGGCTTTTTCAGCCAGGATAACCCGGGAGAAGAGGTCGAGATCGGCCGTCATCTGATACTTTGGGTCCCAGCGCATTTCACCCAAGCGGCTCTTCCGGTAGCAAAGGGCTGCCGCCGTTGATCCAGTTGCCTTTCACGATCGAACGCAGTGAAGCTTCGTCGGAAAGCACGAAGTCGCCGTCGCCCCGCGGCAACAGGAACATCTTGAACCAGTCGACGAAAGAAAAGCAAGGTTGCGACTCAGCGTCGACGATGCGGGCGGCCAGAAAGAGCATGGCCGCTTCGGGATGGCGAGCGGCGAGTCCGACTGAGCTCACTTGCATAGCACGGCAGAACCTCGTCGTCGCCGTGAACGATAGAAACGAGATCGGTTTCCGCCAGGTCGATGCAGCGATTGAAATTCTCGCAAGCGTTGAGATGCTTTTCGTTTCGAAAGTAACGCAGACGATCGGGCGGGTACTTTCCCGCCAACGCCTCAATGGGTTCATGGTCACGGTCGTCGAGGCTGTTGTCGACCAATAGGACGACCCAGTTTGACGCGGGTTGCGAAAAGATGCTCTCGACGGCTCGGCGGTAGTAGTCCACGTTCTTGTAGAAGGGGACAGCGATCGTCAAGGGCCGGGCACGTTGAAGTGTCGCCATCAGCCCTCCTTTTGGGTTAGATGAGGTCGTGCTGGATTGCCGGCTACTACGATGCCAGGTGGCACGTTCTTCGTTACAACGGCGCCTGCTCCAACCGTGCTGCTTGACCCGATGCGAATGCGAGGCAGCACGACTGCGCCGGCGCCAACGAAGGCGTATTCTTCCAGCGTCACGCCGCCTGCAAGTACCGCCCAGGCCCAACCTGCGCGCCGCGCCCAAGAACGCATTCATGGTCGACGCTCGCCGCCGTATTGACAAGCACCGAGTCGCCAACGACGACGCGCGCACAGACCGTCGCACGCGCCAGTATCTGAGCACCTTGCCCAATCACCGCATCGGGCGCAATGAATGCCGTGCGATGAATGCCTGCGCGAGCCGAAATCCGCGCGATACGAAAAAGCTCGTGTACTTCGACGCGGTCGGCATCTGTCCCCAATAGCGGCCAGTCCCTGGAAATCGGAGCGGGAACTAGCTACGTAGCCAGTCCTCAAATCCAGCGACTCCGTGGTACAGCGGGACCCCTTCGAAAGGCGAGAGCGCGCGCGGGATCGTTGTCGAATACGCAGCGATCCTGTAGCCGTCCGGCTCGAGGAGCTCGCGCAGCACGATGGCCTGTCCGCCTGACCCCCAAAGTATAATATTCAGACAGTATCGTTACCGTAGTGCTCCGAGCACGGCGTCGAGGACCGTGTCCATCTCAGGTTCAGTTATGTCGTCGATAAGAAGGCAGGCTGAATGCCTTTTGGTAAGTTCCGTAGCTGAACGGGTGGTCTGGTTGCGCGCTGAACGGTGGCGTCATCGTCGAGGGGCCAAAAGAAGACGCGGCCATCGATGTCCCGGTTCCTGAATTCGGCCAAAACGACATCGCGATCAAACTGTTCTGATTCGACGACAACGGTCGGCATCCAATACCCGTTGGTCGTGCCGGGCGGCTCTGGGTTCATCCGCAGCGGAAGTCCGCTCAGTGCTCCCTTGTAGTACTCGAAGATGGCGCGCTTTCTTGCGACGAGTTCGTCGAATCCGTTCCAGTTGCGCGGATCCGAGCGCGGCTTGCAGGTCCGACATCTTGTACTTGAATCCAACCTCGGATGGCCAAAACTGGCGCGTCTCCCCCGGGACCCTTCCGTGATTGCTTAGCGTCAGCACGCTTCTCGTAAAGTGCGGGATCGCTTGGTGACGAACATACCACCTTCGCCCGTGGTCATCGTCTTTGAGGCGTGAAACGAGAAGGCTCCGAAGGCTCCGCGGCTGCCGGCATACGTACCGTTCCATGCCGATCCGATAGCTTCGGCTGCGTCCTCTACTATCGGAATCCCGTGTTTGCGCCGATCAGATTCGAGGGTGCCCATGTCGCAAAGGTTGCCGTAGAGATGGACCGCAAGAATTGCCTTGGTTCGTTTCGTGATCGCCTTCTCGACACCGCCTGGATCGATGCACCAGCGTATCGGGCAGAATGTCAACGAACACGGGCTTCGCACCGAAGTTCACGATCGGCGCGACGGATGCGACCCAATTGATGTCGGCGAGAATGACCTCATCGCCGGGTCCGATGCCGAGGCCCGCCATGCCAAGATGGAGAGCGCCGGTACCACTCGAGGTTGCAATCGCGTAGTTCGACACCCAAATATGCCCGAAACTCGCTCTTCAAAGCGGCTGATGTACTCGTAACCGGATGGCTCCCCAGCCATTGGCAGCGGCTTCGGCACCCGGCGAGCTCAAGATCTGTAATCGATGGCGTCGCGTAATAGATTTGAGAGCGGACTGAGGGAGCGTTACGCGGTACTGCCGTGCCTCCGCGGTGCTGCTGTCGGCTAGAAGTTGTTGGTACTGCTCGATCTGCTTTGAGGTTGTCACTTCGGGAGAATCTCCGGAGTGCCATGCGCTGTACCAATCGACGGTCCATAGCACGGCCTCTGCGGGCGAGAGTCGCGGCGACCAACCCAGCTGCTCTCGAGCTTTCGCCGCGTCGACCGCAAGGCACTGAGCTTCCGTTGGATTCGCTCCCAAATCCCGCTCCCAGTTCGGTTCCTTTCCCCAAGCGTCGTAAACGGCTTGTGCCAACTCCGCCACGGTGACCGATTCGTCTGCGGCGGCCCAAAGTTCCACGCCTGCGCGAAGGGAGCTCATCAGTGTGAAGCCGCTCCGCCAACGTGAGGTACCCGGAGAGCGGCTCGAGCACGTGCTGCCAGGGTCGAGTGGCTCCGGGTTGCGCAGCCTCACGGGCGAGTCCGCTAAGAGTCCCCTAGACCACGTCGGGAACGAGCCGATCGCGCGACCAATCGCCTCCGCCGATGACATTGCCGGCGCGGGCCGTGGCCACGCCGCAGGCGCTTCCCTGAAAGAACGATTTCCGGTACGCCGAGGTCACCAGCTCCGCGCAAGCCTTGCTGCACGAATACGGATCGTCGCCGCCGAGCCGATCTTCTTCGCCGTAGCCGGAACGACGATCGTCGTTGAGGTAGCACTTATCGCTCGTCACGACGACCAGTGCGCGCAGCTCGGGCAGATGCGAGCGGACTCGAGCGCGTTAACCGTTCCGATAACATTTGTATTGAAAGTCACGACCGGCGCGGCATAGCCTTCGCGGACAAGCGCCTGGGCCGCCATGTGAAAGAAGATCTCCGGGTTTGCCGCGGCCATGGCTTCGCCGAAGCGTGGCCAGGTCGCGCACGTCCCCGAATTGAGAAGATACATGCCGTTGAATGTTGAGGAGATCGAAGAGGTTCGGCTCGGTATCGGGCGCGCAATGCAAAACCAGTGACGTCGGCGCCAAGCCGCGAGAGCATGAACGATAGCCAGGCGCCCTTGAAACCGGTATGCCCCGTTATAAAGACGCGCTTTCCGCGCCAAAAATCGGGCGGTCACCAGGTCTTCCAGGGTGGTGCGCCAGCCGCCCAGAGGCTTCGAGATGGAGCTTATCGCGTAGGGTGTCGACCGCGTGCCAAAAGCCGAGGTGCCGAAACGCGTTGAGTTCTGCGTTCGCCGCCAGGTCTCCAGCGGTGCTCCCTCCCACGCCGTCCGGTCGCCGCCGATCTGGTCGAAGACAGAGGGCTCGAGAACGAAGAAGCCACCATTGATCCACATGTTGTCGCCCAGCGGCTTCTCCGTGAAGTTGACGACCAGATCGTCTTCAAAGACGAGAGCTCCGTATCGAGCCGGTGGGCGAACCGCGGTAACCGTTGCCTTTTTGCCCGGGCTTTTATGGAACGCTATCAGGGACGTGATATCAACGTCGGAAACGCCGTCCCCGTAGGTAAAGCAAAACGTTTCGCCCGAAACATAGGGCTCGATGCGCTTGAGCCGGCCGCCGGTCTCCGTCGAGTCGCCCGTATCGATCAAGGTGACGACCCAGGGTTCGCTGTCGGTCTTGTGAACGCGAGCGGTGTTCGACTCAAGCTCGAACGTCACATCCGAGCTATGCTGATAGAAGTTCGCAAAATACTCCTTAATCAGATATCCCTTATAGCCGAGGCAAACGACGAATTCGCGAATTCCGTGCGCCGCATAGCCCTTCATGATGTGCCAAAGCAGAGGGCGGCCGCCGATTTCGATCAGCGGCTTCGGCCGCACGAGCGGTCTCTTCGCTAATTCGGGTCCCGAGGCCGCCGGCCAGAATTACCGCTTTCAAGCGTGGCCTCGCGTCCGAGGTGATGCGGCGCGGCCGGCGCGCGGGGGCTACGGGTGGAGCGTCTTGCCCAACAGGAAGCCGAACGTCTTCATCTCGTTGACGTCCCAGATCATGAGCCGCCAAACGATATGCCAGCGCGCCTCCGCTATGAGCATCACCACATTGATCCCAAGGTAAGAGGCGGCGCCGTGCGCCATGCTGGTGCCGAGGTGGGTTGTCGCCTGAGTAAGCCGCTGCATTCCTTGCGTAGTTACCCCTTTCGGCGTAGGGGAACGCGCAGCGCTCCCTCGCTTGGCTGTAACGTTTACGCGTTAACGGCAGAGTCTCCTCGGATCTCAGCCGAAGGCGGGTAAAAACTGGGACGGCGAGATCGCCGACCCACCAACGGCGGGCCGCGGAGTCGAGATGCACGTGGCTGTCGTAGTAACCGATCCCTCCCGAGACCGCTCGCGACCAGCACGCATCGAAGAGGGAGCGCGTGGAGATGCCGTCGACGTACATATCGGCGGCCTTTCCGTAGCAGTGCTGGCTGTTTCGGGCGGCGTTCTCGATGGCGAGATTGGTCTGTACGGAACGATAGCCGCTAGTAATGATCAGTGGGCGCCGCACGCCTTGGAGGGCTAGCGCCTGCTGGACTTCCCAGAGCGCCTCGATCTCGACGATATCGATGCGGACGTAGCCTTGCGCGGCGGGAACGTGCAGGTCGCGCATCAGCCAGCAGATCGCGTTATACCCCGGATAGTAGACCGTGCGCCCGTCGACGCAGAAGGGCACCGCGATCTCGTCGGATGTGCCGGCGCGGCGCAGCCACAGAATGCGTTGCGTGCTGCTGGGGACCGCCGCGCGAACCGCGGCCGGGGACATCCCGGCCAGGGTCGCGGCGGTGAAAGCAAATAGAAAATCGCGGCGTCGCATGAGCGGCTGCATCTTCGCGATTATACCATAGCCGGGCTCACAGCGCACCACTCGAGTGGCTCGGCTGGCGCAGCGCGAAGGCCCGGTGTTTGAGCGCTAGGCTCGGCTTCTCGATGAAGAACCAGCTCGCCCCGGCAAGGCTCAAAGCGATCGCGAAGGTCAGTGCACCGAATGCCGCGAGGCCGTGCGCGGCCACGCCGCACATCGCCAGCAGCTGCGCCACCGGGAAGGCGTAAATGTAGAGGCCGTACGACAGGTCCATGCGCCGGTCGAAGCCGCGAAACGGCAGCCGAACGGCCGCAAAGAGCGTGAGGTAGCAGATCGCGGGAATGGCGATGAAGGCGAAGGCTCGCGTCGGAAGCGTCCCGATCAATGCGGCGCCGCACAGCGCGGCAATCCACCCGCGGATCGGCACGCGATCGCGAACGAGGTATGCGTACGAGCCGGCCGCAAAGTAGACGAACAAGCCGAGCGGCGCGAGGATCAGCGGCATTCCGTGGCCCCCGAAGCGCCACAGCAAGAAAATGTAGCAAAAGAATAAGCACAGCGCCGAGCCCGCGATCAGCGCGGGCGCGCGCCGGATGATGCCGGCGATTCCCAACGCGGCCACGCAGAGATAGCACGTGAACTCGTACTCGAGCGTCCACAGCGAGCTGTTGAAGACGAACGGGTAAGGCACGCCGGAGAGTAATGTGCCGATGCGCCACTGATGCATCGCAAGCAGTGAGTTCGCCGTGATGTAGCTCCACGGTGCCGGTGACTCGGCAAAAAACCCCGCGAGCGTGCCATGCGTATAGAAAAACGCGAGAGGCGCGAAGCCGAAGGCGGTGACGACGAGACAGACCCAAAACGCCGGAAAGATCCGCAAGAAGCGATGCCAGAGAAAGCGGCCTGGCGAGATGACGGTTTCGTAGCTTCGCGTGATGAGGAAGCCGCTAAGAACGAAGAAGCCGCCTACGGCCAGCAATCCAATGCTGGGGGCGTTGATGTTGAGGCGATTGAGCGCATCGAAACCGAAGCCGCCGAGGCCGTAGGCGTGCGACCATATCACCGACGCTGCGAAGAAGAACCGCAGAAAGCCGATGCTGTTGTTGCGAAAGTCCAGGTCGCCGAGCTTCATGGCGGGCACTACACGTCCGTCGCAGCCAACAGCGCGTCCCGGCATTGGGCGGCCAACGGCGTCCGGCGCAACGTATGCGCGAAATGCCGAGCCGCTGCAACGCCAACCGCGAACTCTTTGCGGACCCAGAATCGAAGGTACGTTGAGGTCGACGGGACGGCGACGTAGGCGGAGGTCGTGCACGCCGGCGCGAATCGGAAGCCGGGATAGCAGCTAGAAGAACGTGCCGTCGCCGGCAAGCGAAGCCGGATAGGGCTTATCGTCGATCAGGAGCCAGACGATCGATCCGCAACTCGTGGGTAAACGGCCATCGCGAGCCACCATTTACCAACGATCACGTCGTCCCATCGAAGCGGTCGGCGTATCTCTGCGTCTGCAGGATCTTCCGCGGCAGGCCCGGAGGCTCCCAGATGCTGCCCTCGGCCACCGGTGCTAGCGCAGCTTCTCAAGAAAGTCTGCGTGAGAACGTCGTATCGCCGGAAATCAAAAAGAACGACCGTTGCGGAGGAATTTCGGCGAATGCTTGGCACCCGGTGACCCTCGCGTACGCGGTGACGACGTGCGCACCCTCGGGGAGCCCACGCGCGTCTCGATGGGCGAGAAGAATCCGCTATATCCATACGTAAGATCTCTGCGTCGCCTCGGCGGTTTGAAAGTTGTACTGTTCTGCACAGCGTTCGCGTCGCAACGCGCCCGTCGATGATGACGGCGACTTCATCGGCCGCGCGATGCCAGGATGGGAAGATGGCGGCGCCCGCCGCCCAGAGGCGAGAGCCGGTGGCAAACGTGCTGCGAACCCTTCGTGTAAAGATGGGATGAAAGTCCATGCCCTGGATGGGCCAGAGATACCCGACGGCATCCTCGCGTACGATCTCGCGATGGGCGCTCAACGAGCCGGAAAGCAGGCTCGCGGGCGCGCCGTAATAGCGCGTCAGCACGGCTGCGGTTGCGTAGCCTGACGATACCAGCGCATAGACGGCGATGAGGGCCGCGACGATTGGTACGGTGCGGCGAAAACGCGGCAACGTGCATGGCGCGTACCACGCCGCGCACAGGAAGCCGGCAAAGATGTAGGGATACCAGTGGCGGCCGGTGGCTCCGAATGCGTTGTCGCTCGCAACGTAGAGCGCAAAGATGATGAGCGTAAAGAGGACGTAGGCGCCCAGGACCGGATCGCTGGTGCCAGGAGCATCGCTTGCGAAGGGCTGCGCCGGAACGCTACCTTTGCGAGACGCGATAGATCGAGCGCCGATTCGGACAACGATCAGCACGGCCACGATCGCGCTGGCCAGCGAAATAATGACGCGTAAGCGCAAGCTCGACGTGTTCGTTCCCGACGATCAGCGGCGCATCACCGGAGCCGACGGTTCCCCAGTAGGTTGCCGCATTTGGCCCGGTGATAAAGAAATCCCGAAAGCCGCTCGACCGCGGTCGGAAACGACGTATGCTACCGTCGCGCCGACGCCGCTTTGCATTACGTCGTGAAGCGGCCCGAGGAGCGTAGCCGAGGGCGCACTACCGCCGGCGGCTGCGAAGGCCGGGGCTGCTAATGCGCTCTGAACTCGCAGAAGTGCAGCGGTTGGGATCACCAGCGCCAAGATGCGCAGGAGTGCGGTTAGCCGGCGCGGGACGTTCCGACCAAAGGCGGGCAACGACCAAGAGCGCTATGGGGATCGCCGCGCTCAAGAAAAACTGATACTTCGTAACCGCCAAGAACCCCAGCGCGAGACCGAGCGCAGCCATCGTGAGCAGGGGACGCTTCGTGCCGCGCAGTTGCGTTGCAAAGAAAAGGCCGGCCGAGACCAGCGTATAGGCGAGGTTATCGGGTTGAATGTACGCCGATACGGTGGTGGTCAGCGGAAAGAATCCAGTGGCGGTGACGAGTGCAACGCCGATCCAGCGCGGAACTCCGATATTGATCGCGGTGCGATAGTTGAAATACAGGCCCACCATCGTCAGGAAGACGCAGAGTATGCGGGCTCCGAAGAAGACGGCGGCCAGCGAGTCCGTCAATAGCGCGATAAGCCTCATCCACGCCCCCTCGAGCGCGTAGAACCCAAATGGGTAGAGAGCGGCGAGGTAGCTGATCCGGCCGGGCCGATCCGGCGGCGCTCGCAGGCTCGGCGCATTTGCATCGAGCTGCCGATAATATGCGAGCGTCCCGTACCCGCGCGGGACGCGCATCGAGGAGTGGAAGGCGATGCGAAAATAGTCGTTCGCAGAGAGGAGATAGCGCGTATACGGACTCACGATCCAGTCGGTTGTTTTATCGCCGATCGGAATTGGATGGCCAGCGTTCGCTATGGAAATCGCGTAGTCAAAATGCGCGGCTTCGTCGTTTGCTTGGAAGATCGGCACGATAAAGACCCACGCAGTGCTCAACGAGCCCGCCAGCAGGATCGCGCAGAACGCGGCGACATCGGCGGCACGGTGCCGGGCGAAGATCAGTGCGTGATTCCGAGCGGCAACGCGACGCCGGTAAGGGCGGCGATGTAGGGCGCAAACGCGATCGGGCCGTTACGCGCACCCGTGAAGCGATGAACGACGACAGCTACGACGCAGGCTACCGCGAGCGCGACGGCGCCCAACGGCGCACCGAGTGCCGCGCCGGTAAGCGCGACGAGCTTGGCGTCGCCCCAGCCCATTCCGAGCCCGCGTGAGAAGATCGCCGCGGCCGCAAACGGCACGAAGATGATCGCGGCGGAGACGATGATATCCCACTCGTGCTGCGCGAAGGCAAAAAGCAGAATGGCGGCAAGCGGCCCGAGCGTAAAGACATCGGGCAGGAAGCCGCACAGGGCGTCGCTGCACCAACAGGCCACGAGCGCAAAGATGACGATCGCGGCGAGGCCCAGCTCCAGCGGGGGCGCTTGCATGGCGACGAAGGTTCCACCAAGTAATGCTGAGGCCGCGACGAGCACAACGTACGGCGGTTTCGAAGCCTGCGGCCCGTCGTCGGCAGGCGTGATGTTACGGCAGACGCTTGCGCTCGTTTGCGTCGCGATGAAGGCGATGCAACCGAAGAAGAACGCCGCCAGGACCGTGGCAATCATTTTGGCGTAGCGAAATAGTTCGCAGCGACGGAGCCGAAGATCACCACCACGATCGAAGGGATCATGAAGAGGACCATTGGGAAAACCATCTTCACGGGCAGCTTTGCGGCCATCTCTTCGACCAGCATCAGTCGCTGGTGCCGGGCATCCGCCGCGAGGTCGTTGAGCAGTTTGGAGATGTTGGCGCCGAGGCGCTCGGCTTGGGTCATTACGCGAAGCGCGTTGCGAAGCGCGGGATGATTCGTGCGCTCGCCCACGGCTCGGAGGGCTTCACCGCGCGCGCGTCCCAGACGAATTTCCGAGAGCGCTTCTTTGATCTCGTCGCCGAGCGGTCCGGGCACCGCCTCGACGGCATAGCCGAGCGCGGAGTTGAGCGCCAGACCTGCCTGAACCGTTGACGAGACCATGTCCAAGAACTCCGGCAGAGCCTTTTGGATTCCGGCTTTGCGCGATTCCATGGCGCGATTGAGCGCGAAGAACGGCGAGTAGCCGCCGACGAACGTAAAGAGCGCGAGTAGAACGGGCAACAGGCCCAACGGAAAGTTTAGAATCCGCCATGCCAAGAGCGTGAGCACGAAACCGAAGACGGCACCGCCGACCATGCGCAAGCCGAACTTTGCGGGCGTGGTCGTGTACCAGCCGGCCTCGATGAGCTGCTTCGAGATAATCGCTCGGCGCTCTTCGGGCAGGAGCTTTTCGACGAGCACGAGTTCGGCGGGGTCTTTCGAGCGGGTCGCGCGCTTTAGAACCTCGAGCTGATCGGAGAGCGCGCTCTTTGTCGGAAGCAGCGAGAGCGCGAAGAAGAACGCGGATACGCCGAAAAGCAACGGAATCAAATAAATGAGCGCGTGTCCCATTAGACGTTCACCTTCAGCAGATTCCGCAGCCAAATATATGCGAAGAACTCCAGCACCAGGATGGTGAGCAAGACGATGTGCCCGATCCAGGTGTAGAGCACGGCGTGCGCCATATCGGGCTGGGTGAGGTCGATGAAGGCCCCAGAGCGACCGGAATAGCATCAACACCCAGGCGCTCATGCGCCCTTCGGCGGTAAGTGCGGCGACTTTACGCCCGACGTGGCGGCGATCTTTGATCGTGTCGGCGAGCTGGTCGAGGATACGGGCGAGGTCGCCGCCCGTCTCCGACTGCACTCGAAAGACTCGCGCAATCATCAGCGATTCGTGGCTGGGCATGCGCTCGGCCATCGAATCCATCGCGTCATAGACGCTGGCTCCTAAGTTCGTTTGGCCGATGACGCGCCGGAACTCGTATCGCGCCGGGTCGGGCAGCTCTTCAATCACAATAGCCAGTGCCTGGCGCAGCGCCAGCCCGACGCGCAGACCGCCGGCCATCAAGTGCATGGCCGGTTCGAGCTGCGCGCCGAAAGCGTCCAAGCGCGTGCGAATCTTGAATCCTACGAAGGCGTAGAAGCCGAAGTAACCGATACCGGCAATAACGGGCAGCATGATCAGCGAGGTGAGCAGTCCCGTGTGCAGCGAGAGGACCAGCGAGATCCAGACGATCGCGACGGCGCTGGCGACCGTCAGCACGATCTCCTGCGGCTTCATGCCGATGCCGGCCCGGTTGAGACGGTCGGCGAGGCCGGTGACGCGTGCGGTTGCACGGCGGTTTAACGAGCCCCAGACCGCGTAAAACGCGGCGAAGACCGTGGCCGCGACGCCGATAAAGATCGCTCCGGGTACGAGTGCGGTTACCATGTTGTTAACTGTTTCATCTCGCTGAGCCCTCGCGGGTCGTAGGGAATGCCATACTCCTCAAACCGTTTGATGCACATTGGCTGAACGCCCGTGTAAACGAACTCTCCAACGACCTTACCCTCTGCGTCGATGCCTGCTTGCGTGTAGCGCATGATCTCTTGCATCGTCACGATGTCGCTCTCCATCCCGACGACCTCGCTGACGCCGATCAGCTTGCGCGAGCCGTCGCGCAGGCGCGAGGTGTGGACGACGAGGTCGAGGGCGGCGGAGATTTGCTCGCGGATCGCCCGCACGGGCAAGTCGTAGCCGGCCATCATCACCAGCGTCTCGATGCGGGAGATGCGCATCGCGCTGGCTGTTGGCGTGGATGGTCGTGAGCGATCCGTCGTGGCCGGTGTTCATCGCCTGAAGCATGTCGAGCGCCTCGGCGCCGCGGCACTCGCCGATGACCATCGCGGTCGGGCCGCATGCGCAGCGCGTTCCGGAAAAGGTCGCGGATGCGAATCTCGCCGGTTCCTTCGATGTTCGGCGGCCGCGACTCGAGCCGCACGACGTGCGACTGGTTGAGCCGCAACTCGGCCGCGTCTTCGATCGTAACGATACGCTCGCGGTCGGGAAGAAAGGAGGAGAGGACGTTGAGAAAGGTCGTCTTTCCGGAGCCCGTGCCGCCGCTGACGACGCAGTTGAGGCGAGCTTGGACGGCGGCTCGCAAGAAATCGAGCATCGGCGGCGGCAGCGGCGCCGACTTTGATCAGGTCCTCGGCGGCCATCCGCTGTCACGCCGAAGCGCCGGATCGTCAGCGACGTGCCGTCGATCGCGATCGGTTCGATGATCGCGTTGACGCGCGAGCCGTCGGGAAGCCGGGCGTCGACCATCGGCGAAGATTCGTCGATGCGGCGTCCGAGCGGCGTGATGATGCGTTCGATGATCAGGCGCAGCTGGCGATCGCTGGTAAAGCGCTTCGTCGTGCGCTCGATCTTGCCGAAGCGCTCGACGTAGATCATACTCGGGCCGTTGATCATGATTTCGGTGATGTCGGGATCCCGCATCAGATCTTCGAGCGGGCCGAGCCCAAGCGCTTCGTCAACGATCTCTTGCCGGAGCGATGCCAGCTCTTCGGCCGATCCTTCGAACTTGCGCTCGCCGACCATCGAGGCGGCGATGCTTTCGATCTTCGAACGCAGCTCGGCGAGCTTGGCCGCGTCGCTGTGCGCGTTGCTGGCCGTGACGAGGTCGAGCTGCCGCAAGCAGTGCGGCATGCACTTCTTGCTTGAAGGCGTCGCGCTTCGACATCGGCGGCGGTCGAAAGCGGGCGTCGCGTGGCCGTTGGCGCTCGCTGCGCCCGTGCGCCCGCCGGCCGACGGCTGAGAGGCTGGGAAGCTCACCTTCGTCGGGAAGCGACTCGATGTAGCGCTGCAGAGCGGCGATGCTCTTCGCGTAGCTGCGGCTCGTCGCAGACGCGGAATCTCGGCGACCACCTTGCCGTCGAGTGCGCGCTCGATCTCGCTGCGCTGCACCGGCGGCGGCTCGCTTCGAGTATTGGTGACCAAGTCGATGCGCCCGGCCGGGACGCCGAAGCGTTTGAGGTCGGCCATCATGGACTGCGCGCCGGCGACGCCTAAAAGCGTCGGCTCCAAAACGATGAAGAAGCGCTGGGCTCGCGAGATAAAAGGGCGAACCGTTGAGGCAAACGGCCGTGGTGCGTCGACGACGATCGCGTCGAAGCCGCCGAGTTCGCCGACGCAGCTCTCGACGCTGCGCCTCGTCGAGCGTGAACGCGGCGTCGTAGCGGTCGGCCAGCTCGAAGATCGTGATGCCGTCGGTGCGCACCGACGCGATGGTGTTGCCGTCGCGTTCGGCGTCGAGCGTGCGCACGGCTTCACAGAGCACGGCCACGCTGCGGTTGCCGGATAAGATCGGCATCGACCAGCGCGACGCTATGTTTCTCGCGCATCGCGCGGGCCAGCTCGAGACAGAGCGTCGTCGTGCCGGCGCCGCCCTTCGCGCCGATGAAGACCGAGATCGGGAGTCCCGCCATTATTTTATGCTACTGCCCGCTCGGTTTTGCGATTTGGTCGCCGATGATCACTTCGACCGGATTCGGCAACTCGCGGACGGCCGGACCTGGGGCTGATACCGGGACGCCGGCATGCTCGGAACGGCGGGACCCACGGCCGGAACGGGTGCCGGCGGAGCGGCCGGGCCCGCGTTGTTGTTGTTTCCGGCCAGCACAAGCTCTTCTACCGGCTCGGAGCGAATCGCCTCGCGCGGCGAACGCAGCGCCAAGCGCAATGTCGAGTTTGCGTCAGCCCATGCCAGCAGATCGGCCTGTTTGGGATTGACTTCCAGCGTAACGGTCGCGGCGGTTTGTTCGTCGGGCCCCGGCGTCGCCACCGCGTTCTCTAAGGTATTGCCGACGGCAAGCACCCGAATGCCGCGGAAGATCGTCACGGCCTTGGGCGGCCCGCCACCGTTGTTGTTGCCCCCGGTGGAATCGCGATGACGTCGACGCGGTCACCCGGCAGAATCATGCCGGAGACGCCCTTGACGCGATCGACGGGAATGCTGACGGCGCGCATTCCGGGCTGAAGCCGTACCGGCAGCGCGAAGGCGACGTTGCTCCCAATATCAGAAGACGTTAACTGCGCCCCCAAGGGAATCGTCACTAGCGCGAGCGAGCCGACGGCCTGATTCGCGTTGTTGAGCGAGTCGGGCTCGAGTGAGGTCGCGGGGCGCATCTCGGTGCGGAACATCGTGTCGACGATGCGCGAGCGGGCGGGGATCTCTTGGGCCGAGATCAAGACTTGGCGCTGTTCGTTCTGAGCCGGCTTTACCGACGACAGGTATGTCAACGTCAGCCAGCCGGTGCCAATGGCCAAAATGATCGCGATCAAGAGCGTCGTGCGACGAGTATTCATCAGATCGTTATCCTCAAGAAGGGAGCGTAGCTTTGCGACAGGGCAACCAGAACGGCGCCAAGGGCAAAGGCCACGGCGTAGGGCAGCTTTTCGCGCTTATCGGTCGCTATGCCTGGCGCACCCGCGAGGGTCATGAAAACCGAACGCGAGAGCGTGGCGCGGCCGCTGGCGCGAGCGAGCAGGAAAAGCAGAGCGATGAAGCCGCCCGCGATGCCCGTATAGAGCAGAAACGGGACGCAGAGCGGGTAACCGAGCATCGCCGAGCCCGCGATCGCGAGCTTGATGTCGCCGGCGCCGATACCGCCGCGCGAGTAGACGAGGTAGCCGCCCACCGTCATCACCACGATGACCGCCAGGCACTCCAGCAGCGGCCACAGGCCGAAAAACGCGTGGACGATGATGGCGGCCAGCGCGAGCGATCCGGTGATGGCGTTGGGGATCCGGCGCGAGCGCACGTCGCAATAGCTTGCGGCGAAAGTGCCGGCCAGGGTCAACCAAATAACGAGTAAAGACATGCATCTCTATCGGAGGCGCTATCCGGTGATTTTAGTACCTTACGGTACGGTTGCGGGGGCGCAATCGCCTCCAAGTTCTCGCGCCCCGCAACAGGGGATTACTACCGCTTAGACGGAGCCTGCAACCGTCGTGTAAAGCGACTTGAGGTTGGAACCGAGCGTGGTAACGCCAACCAGCGCAACCATCGCGATCAGGGCAACGAGCAGACCGTATTCGACCATCGTTGCGCCTTCTTCGTCGCGGATCATCGATTTGAACGTGGTAACCATTTGGATCTCCTTGTACGTGTATACGTAATTGGGTGAGTTAAGGTACGTTACAAGTTTCTGTCTTTAGAACTGAATCTAGACCGAACCGGCAACGGTTGTGAACAGGGTTTGGATGTTGACGCCGAGGGCGGAGACTCCGGCCAAGGCGACCATGGCGATCAATGCCACGAGTAGACCGTACTCGACCATCGTCGCGCCCTCTTCGTCGCGGATCATCGAGCTGAGTTGATGGAGCATTGTTTCCCCCATTATGTTAGTAGATACCGCCGGGAAAGGTCGATGCTGGGATGTTTAGACCTTGGTTCGGCGCTTGCACCAGGAGCTGCGCGCTTGCCGAGATGACGCCCGGCGACGAGGTCGCCAGAACGTGGATGAATGAGTCGCGCATGTAGTCAGGCGCAATCGGCACTATGGCTTGGAATTTCCCGTCCCGCTCGGCAGTCAGGTTATGGCGGCTGAGCAGTACGTTGGGGAGCTCCGAGGAGAATGTGGCGAGGAGCGTGATCATAACGGAAGCAGACGGCGGGGCCTGTCCCGTGACGAGGAGCGCTTCCGCCCCTTCCAAGGGCGCAACGTTGAGAACGACCGTGCCGTGCAGCTCGCCCCCCATCGCGTCTTGAGCTTGTCCGGCCTCACTGGCCGCCTGAAGATCTTGCGATGCTATCAGTTGCTGCGCTTGCCGGGCGAGATGCATGAGATGGTTGGCAAGTGCGCGTGAGACGTAGAGGTCGTTCGAAACGTAACGTGGTGCTTCCGCAGTCACCTCGACCCGATCGTTCACATCGTACAGATTATCGCCGGGGCGAATAACCAGCACGATTCCGGGACCGCTGAGTTGTAACGCCCGAGTTCCGACGAGCCAGTGGTACGTGAGATTGGCCTCGCCGGCCACTTGGGTTAGTGGAACTCCGGCATTGCTCTGTGCCCCGGCTATAAGCGTCGGGGTCAGCGAGAGAAGTGCAAAAAGAACCACCGTGTGTAAAGGCCGCATGCGAACCTCCTTGCTCCTGGTGCGGCTGTATCATGACATTGACATCGGCGCGTTGCAACAGAAGAGTCTGTCGCCTACCCAGATTCTAACTCAACGTCATCGTTCCGTTAACGCATCAACGCCCGAAATCGTGCCATAATGCTGCCAAAGCGGACGCCTATTTGACGGCCGCGTATGTCTATGGAGGAATTCATGAATTCGATCACTCGCCGAATAGGGGCGGCCGCGGCTGTTTTGGCTTTGGTGGCCTACGCCGTGCCGGCAGCAGCCGATGAGGTGACGCTCCTATCCGTTCAGGCGGGCAGTTCCGTCGTGCTCAGCGCCGACGGGCTCACCCGGGTGGCGGTGGGCGACGGGCGGATCGCCGGCGCGGTGCCGGTCGGGACGTCGCAGGTCATCATCAACGGCAAGGAACCCGGCCACACGACCGTCGTCGTTTGGGCCGGCGGCCGGCGACTGACCTATGCCGTGACCGTCACCGAGCAGGTGCTCGACGATATCGCGCAGATGCTGCGCAGCGCCATCCTGATTAAAGGCGTCGAGGTTGTAACGGTCGACCACTCCGTGATCGTTCGCGGCTCCGTCTCCGACGGCGCGCAGTTCGGTCAGATCGCCGATATCGTGAACCGCTTTAAAGAGGTAGTCGGGTTGCAGAGGGGCGTTATCGTCAACGCCGTTACGATTACGCAGAATCTCGGCAACCTGCAGCACGCGATCGCGAGCATACCCGGTTCGAGCGACATTCGCGTCGATCCGGACGGCAAAGGCGACGTGATCGTGAGCGGAAACGCCAAGGACGCGGTAACCGCTCAAGCGATTCTCGACCGGGCGCGTGGATTGGCCGGCCCTTATCTTTCGCGGACGGGGCAGCTCATCGACCGGATCAACTCGCTGAACAACAGCGTGATCGACATCAAAGTCTACGTGCTCGAAGTCGACAAGACCGCGCAATCGAATCTCGGGATCGCGCTGAACTCGGCGGCCATCAGCCCGACGCAGCCGGGCGCGTATACTTTAGGCCCACCTAGTTTCAACTTCGTCGAAGGGCCCGCGGCGCTTGGCGCGGCCTTCACTCTCCAGCCTTTCTTCCGTACTACGACCCTCGCACCGACCCTCAACCTCTTGATGCAGGAGGGCCATGCGCGGGCGCTCTCCAGCCCGAACCTCGTGACCACTCCCGGCAACAAAGCGACGTTTCTGGTTGGCGGCCAGATCCCGGTCGTGACCTCATCGGGGTTGGGCACGGTAAACGTTACTTACCAAAACTACGGCGTGCAGTTGAACGTCACGCCGACGATTCTGGGCAACGGTTCGATCGAAGCGATCGTCGCGCCGACGGTCTCGGCACTCGACTATGCCAACGCCGTCGAAGCTTCGGGGTTCCTTATCCCGGCGTTGACCGTCAGCGAGCTTTCGACCGACGTCGTTACGCGTCCCGGCGAGAGCATCGTACTCGGCGGGCTCGTCGAGCGCGTCGAGATGAAGACAATCACGAAGATCCCGCTGCTCTCCGAGATCCCGATCCTAGGTAAGCTCTTCACGTCAACGGCGTACCAGAGCAAGGCGACCGACGTCGTCTTCGTGATGACTCCCGAGATACTTAGCCGATAACTAGACCATACGGGGCAATAACATGAGAAACACATTTAGCAGAGGGGGGGTCTTACCGCTGGTCGCGCTGTGCCTAGCGGCGCTGCTCGGCTTTGCCGGCCTCTCAGTAGACGTAGGTTTTCTCGAGTACAAACAGCAGGCCCAGCAGTCGGCGACGGACGCCGCCGCCATGGGAGCGGCCCAGCAGCTCGTCATGAAGGGCTGTAACGGCTCTGCCTCCGCAACCACGGTCGCGGATACCGATGCTCTCAGCAATGCGTACGGCAACGGCGGCAACGGCGGCAACGTGGCGGTCAGCGTCCACAACCCGCCGCTGAGCGGGCCTTATGCCGGCAATAACTGCGCCGTTTCCGTCACGATCACGTCGGGGAAAATCTCGACGTGGTTTTCGCGGGGCTTTGGCTTTGCCGGAGGCGCGACCGAGACGACGCAGGCGGTCGGGCTCGTCTCCTACACCGGGCCCGGGTGCCTCTATTTGCTCAACACGAGCCAGCAGAACGATCTGACGAACTTAAATATCCAGTCGCCAAAGTGCGGCATCTATATGAACACGTCCGCGAATATGAGCAACTCGACGATCAACGTGTCGTCGCTGCTCTACGCGGGGCTCGGCAGCAGCGTCAACAACGTCAGCGGAACAACCTTCCAAGGAGCGTCGCCTGCGGTGTCGCTTCCGTTTGCTGATCCGTGCCAGAATA
Source organism: Vulcanimicrobiota bacterium (assembly GCA_963823795.1). GTDB lineage: Bacteria > Vulcanimicrobiota > Vulcanimicrobiia > Vulcanimicrobiales > Vulcanimicrobiaceae > Cybelea. The sequence goes on from CAWGMX010000005.1 coordinate 85,386, forward strand.
TTCCCGGCTGCGCGTATTTGACGCAAAATTCGCCTGCGACGAGCGGTTATTCCAACAACGGCAACTATAACGGCACGGGCCAGTTTATAGGCAGCGCCACGCAGACAACCTATTACAACACCCTGACTATTAGCGGTACCAACGAAACGGTCTGTGGCCTCATCGAGATAACGGGCAACCAGTTTCATCTGAACGGGGCGACCATCAACACTTGCCCAAGCGGTGTTACATTTGCGATGAGCAGCAATACCCAAGACACCAACTTCGGCAACTGCATCTGCAATCTCACCGCGCCTACGTCCGGCAACACGGCCAACGTCGTCATGTGGCGGACCCCCTCGCAGTCGTCGGCGGTTGACATCAGCCATTGCACCTGCGCTTGGACGGGGGCCCTGTACCTTCCAACGGCGCAGGTGGACGTCAGCAACATCGGGTCGACCTATTCGGTCTTGATCTTCGGCCAGGCAAACTTCAGCAACAGCAGCGACTTCAACGACACGATTCCCTCGACTGGCTCGTTCGTCGGGACGGCAGTGCTGGCGCAATGATGCGGCGCTTAATTCGTTCGGAGCGAGGCACCAGCATGGTCGAGTTTGCGCTGCTTGCGCCGGTGCTGATCCTTTTGGTGATCGGTTTGATCGAAGTGGGCCGCTACACATACTTCGGGATCTTGGCGGCCCATGCCGCGGAGGCCGGTGCAAGGTACGGCGCAGAGAACCTGAACACTGCCCAGGACAGAACCGGCATAACCAACGCGGCCCTGAACGATGCGCAGAATCTTTCGCAATGGCACGTCAATCCCACTCACACCTGCTTGCAGAACGGTGCCCTGGCCGCTTGTCTGACCGGAACGCCGGGACCAAACATGGTCTATTACGTGAACGTGACGGTCACCGGCACGTTTCAATCGCTCTTGAACTATCCAGGAGTCCCAACCTCGGTGCCCGTAACGGCATATGCAACAATGCGAGTACAAAATCAATGAAGAAAAATCTCCGAGAGCGCGGCAGCAGCCTCCCCGAAACCGTGATCGTAATGACGGTGCTGCTTGCCTTGATGTTCGGTATTATCGACTTCGGACGCGCGATGTACACTTACTCCTTCGTCGCCCAGCTCGCGCGTCAGGGCGCGCGCTGGGCGATCGTACGCGGTTCGAACTGTTCGCTGCTCGATCACTGCATGGCGCAACAGAGCGACGTGCAGACGTACGTCCAGAGCTTAGGCGAAGGCGCGACCGTCTCGAGTAGCACTACCGTGATCACCAACTTTGCGGTCACCAATACTGCTTGCGGGACGAGCCACGCTCCGGGTTGCGTCATGAGCGTGACGGTATCGTATCCGTTCAAGTTCTTTCTGCCCTGGGTGCTGCCGGGCAACGTCTGGAATCTGTCGAGCACCTCGCAGATGGTCATCTCTAATTGAGCACGGCGCTCCAGCCGTTTAACGAGGCATTGCCGGCGCGCCGCGCCCGGCGGCTGCCCGCACCGTCCCGGCTTCGCGCCGGCGTCGGACTTCAAACGGCGGCCGGAAGCGTTTCGGCCTTCTTTTCGTTGGAGAGTTTCGACCGCCGGCGCGGCGTCGCGACCTATGCCTTGCGCGTGATCAATCGAACGAAAGGCGCGCTGATCTGCCGGACTTGGGTTCTTTCGTCCACCGGCGAGCCGGTGCTGGCGTATCCCGAACTTTTTGAGATCGAGCCGTTCTCGACCAGCGCGACGAACGTGCCGCTCTGGCCGCGTGACTTTTCTTCGTTCGACCGCGCCATCGCGGAGATCGTCGGTAACGGCGTGCACTGCATCGTCGAAGCCGCGGCACCGCCGGCGCAGAGGCCGGCTCGCACGCAAGCAATCGTCGCCGCGGCGAGCGTCGTTGCCGGCATCCTCGCGTTGACGGCAGCGTTCGCGCTGCGCGGCGCCCTGCCGCGAATTTCGGCCCTCTCGGTCGCTCCGTCGGCACTAGCCGGAACGACGGTTGAAGCGCAGTATAGCGCCTCGGGCGCGGGGCGGCTCTCCTACCTCGTGACGGCGCCCGACGGGCACCGCGTCGCGGGGGGAAAGCTGGAGGATCGCTCGGGCTCCATATTCGTTCCGATTCCGGCATCCTCACAGACGGGCGCCTACGCCTTGCGCGTCTCGATGGAAGGCCTTCTGGGCGGCACGACCGAGACGCGGATCATCAACACGATTCTCTCCGGCGCTGCCGGGGCGCAGATCGCGGATATCTCGGTCCATCCGATGGTCGCCAAGCCCGGCCAAGCGATCGACGTTGCCTATTCCGCGGCGGCCGACGGCGGCTACGTTCGGCTCGTCGGAACCGACGGGACGATCTGGGCCCAGGAGCCATTTTCCAAAGGTGGCCAGACGCGGTTGGTCGTGCCCCCGGTTGCCGACGAACGCGAAATGCACGTGCTCTTGCACGTAACCAAAGGCAACTCGGCCGCCCAATCCGTGGCCGGAATTCTCGTGGCGAACGGGCCCGCACCGGCGCCCCCGGCGCAAGCCCCGGTTGGAAGCGCCGGCGATCCGAACTTGCCGGTTACGGCCGATCCGGATGCCAACGGCACGTTCGAGGTCCCCGTGCGAAGCGTTCGCAGCGGCGGGCCGATTCAAGTCCGAATACTCTCGCCCCGCAACGGCATGCGAATTAGTCTGAACGACACGCAGTCGCACGAGATCGCGGGAACCGACGTCGGCGTTGACGCCGACGTCATTACGTTACGCGCTCCCTCGGTCGCGGTGGCGACGCGCTATACCGTGGTGGCGAGCTTCACCGACGGTTTCGGCGAGGAGAGCATCGTCCAACCCGTGACGATCCTCCCCTAAAGGCAGACCGCCGGCCCCCCAAAGGGAACCGGCGGCTAGTGTCCCACGATGCTGGCCCTGGAGGCTCCGTGGCCGAAGAGCGACGCGACGCTCCATCCAAAGGTCTCAACCGAGATGATCGCGACCACCGCGATTGAGGCAATCAGCAGGCCGTACTCGAGCGCCGTTGAGGCGGATTCATCCTGGATCATGGAGCGAAGAGGCGGAAGCATTCGTCTCCTTCACGAGGGCGGCCGAGGCCGGGGCCTTAGACTGAGCCGGCTACGGTGGTAAAGAGCGATTGGATGTTGGTGCCAAGCGTCTTGACGCCGACGATCGCGACCACGGCGATGAGAGCGACGAGCAGGCCGTACTCGACCATGGTGGCGCCTTCTTCATCGCGGACCAGGTTTTTGAGAGTGGAAAACATGTTTTTTCTCCTTAAATAAAAGAGTTGCTGGAAAACGAGAACCCGGGAACAGACGAAAACCTCCCGCCTCGGTAAGCGACTGCTCGATGGTTTGCCCCTTCGCTTAGCGTCCAGGCTTCCTCCTGCCATTAACGTTAAATTTTGTTGACGCATCCACGGGCCTATGGCATAATCCACAGGACCTGGGGGCTAAGTGGCCCCTTGGCGCTTTGGTGCCCTAGCGAGCCTCGGCCACAAGGAGGACGACCATGCAACGAGGTTTTGGCCAGCGCGGCGCGGTTTTGCCGCTCGTCGCGATCTGTCTGGCGGTTTTACTGGGCTTTGCCGGCGTGGCCATCGATGTCGGCTACCTGGAGTATCAGCAACAGGCCCAGCAGTCGGCGACGGACGCCGCCGCACTGGGGGGCGCCCAGTCGGCGCTCACCACCAACTGCGGCGATGCGGGCGCCGCGTCGAGCGCCGCCCGGACTGACGCCGCGCTCAACGGTTATCCCAGCACGTACGTCTCGGCGACCAGCCCGCCGGCGACCGGATATTATGCCGGCAATGCCTGCGCCGTCGAGGTGAAGATCACCAAGACCAAGCCCACCTTCTTCATGAACGTCCTTGGCTTTCACGGAATGGCGGAGTCGACATACGCCGTCGGCGTCGCGAACCAGGGTACTGCCGGCCCCGGGTGCATCTGGGCGCTTTCGACGAGCGAAGGGCAATCGAACCTCAGCAACGTGAACATGCAGCTGGGCGGCTGCGCCATCTACATCAACGCTTCGGCGAACATGAGTAACTCGACGATCGACGCCGCCTACATCGGCACCGGGCTAAGTAACAACAACACGAGCAACACCACGTTTACCAACGCCTCGCCCGCGCCGATGGGACAAGTCCTCGATCCGTGTCCAACCTACCCCGGCTGCAAGTACTTGACGAACAGCCCGCCGCCGTCAGCCAGTCCGAACCAATATCAGAACTACAACAGCAGTGGGAACGCGACGCTGGGGAGCGCCGGCTCGATTAGCGGTCCTTACAATGACTTCACCATGAGCGGCACCAACAACATCGTTTGCGGGCTCATCATCATTGCGGGTAGTCAGCTGCATCTCAACGGGGGCACGACCTCGATCAGCTCGTGCAGCAGCGGCGTCACCTTTGCCATGAGCGCCAACACCGACGACATCAACTTTAGCGCCGCAACCCTGAATCTCTCGGCCCCGACCACCGGAAACACCGCCGACGTGCTCTTCTGGCGCCCCGGCTCGCAGGCGAACTCGGTGAACTATAGCACCTGCATCTGCAACTTGACCGGCATGCTCTACTACCCGACTACCGAGGTCAACTACAGCTCTAACTCGGGCGCCTACACGCTCCTGGTCTTCGGTCAAGCGAACTTCAGCACCAGCGTCGGCATCGGTACGCCGGCGCCGGGCTACGGCAGCTCGTCGAGGGCGAGTCTCGGCGAATGACGATGCGCAAGCTGCTCCGCTCGCAGGCGGGGGCCGCTATGGTCGAGTTCGCGATCGCCCTGCCGTTCCTCGTATTGTTGATGATCGGGGTGATCGAGGTCGGCCGCTACATGTATTTCGGTATCGTGGCGGCGCACGCGGCCGAGGCGGCCGCGGAGTACGGTTCCCAGTCGCTGACGACTGCCAGCGATACGACGGGCATAAAGAACGCGGCCTCGGCCGACGACGGTGGCCTCACCACCCTCGTCGCTTCGCCGGCGCCGCTTTGCCTGCACAGCGACGGCTCTCTAACCGGCACCACGCCGGTGACCTGCCCGACCGGAACCCCGCCGGCTGGGACCACCGAGTATGTTCAGGTCACGGTAAGCGGCACGTTCCAGTCGCTGCTCAACTACCCGGGCATGGCCAATTCGCTTCCGGTGAGCGCCTCGGCCACCATGAGGATCCAAAGCCAGTAACCAGGCCTTTCCCAGGTTTCGTTAAGATTTGTTGACGGTTTAACGAAGCTGTGGCATAATCGCTTGGCCAGGGGTTTAAATAGCCTCCGGCATTTGCGTGCGTAGCCCTCGATTCTAAGGAGTACATTTATGCAACGAGGTCATGGCCAGCGCGGTGCGGTTCTGCCGCTCGTCGCCATCTGTCTGGCGGTCCTTATGGGATTCGCCGGCCTTTCCGTGGACGTCGGGTTTCTCGAATATAAGCAGCAGGCTCAGCAGTCAGCCACCGACGCGGCCGCCATGGGCGGCGCCGAGGCCGCGTACGCCGACGGTTGCCAAAGCTCGACGGCCGCCACCTCGGCAGCGAAAGCGGACGCGACCCTCAACGGTTACACCAGCAGCGGCAACGGCACCGTTGGCAGCGGCACCGGCATCATTGTAACGGTGAACAACCCGCCGGCTACGGGGGTCTATGCCAGCAACTCTTGCGCCGTTTCGGTCTCGATCAACAACCCCACCGTCCAGACCTTTTTCTCGAAAGTCCTCACCGGCGTCAACAGCATGCCCGAGACCACCCAAGCCGTCGGCGTGGCCTCCCAGAACAATCCTGGTTGCATATGGCTGCTATCGACCTCCCTGGGGCAGTCGAATCTGAGCAACTCGAGCATTGCGGCGCCCGGGTGCGACATCTACATCAACGACAACGCGAACATGAGCAACGCGACGGTCAACGCCAGCTATATCGGGTACGGTTCGGGCAGCAATAATACCAGCGGGACGACCTTCACCAATGCGACGCCCGCTCCGATGCAGCAAGTCAGCGACCCGTGCCCGCAAATGCCCGGCTGCGCCTACCTAACGAACAACGCACCGACGTGCTCGGGTTGGTCAAGCGGAACCTTTTCAGGGGTGAGCATCGGCAGCGCCACCTCGACTACCTGCTACACCAGCCTCACGATGACCGGCACCGACACCATATGCGGCCTCATCGTCGTAGGGAACGGCGGCGGCAGCGTCGCCCAACTCCACCTCAACAACGCGACGATCAACTCATGCGCCAGCGGCGTGACCGTCGAGATGGAATCGAACGTGAGCGATACGAACTTTAGCAACGCCACGCTAAACCTCTCCGCCCCCACGACGGGCAACACCCGTGGCGTTGTCCTCTGGCGTAATCCCGCAGAGACCAACTCGGTCAATCTTAGCGACGGCACCTACAGTTTTACTGGACTGCTCTACTTCCCGACGAGCCAGGTGAACTACAGCGCCGGGGGTGGCTCGTATAACAATCTGGTCTTCGGGCAAGCCAACTTCAGTACCAGCGGTTTATCTCTGGGGAGTCCGCCGCCGAACGGGACGGTCGCCCTGAAAGCGACGTTAGCAGAATGAAAATACGTAACTTGCTCCGTTCGCAGTCGGGAGCGGCGATCGTCGAGTTCGCCATCGTCGCCCCCGTCCTGATCTTCCTGGTCATCGGCCTGATCGAGATCGGGCGCTACATGTACTTCGGAATCGTCGCGGCGCATGCCGCCGAGGCCGGCGCCGTGTACGCCTCGCAAACGATCGCGACGTCTGAGGATATACCGGGAACAACGAGCGCCGTCAATGCGGACTCATCGAACGTTACCTGGACTGAGGTTAAGCCGACGCCGAAGTGCTTGCAGAACGGCACGGGCGTGACCTGTCCGGCGAGCGCCAATACCACCTTGGATACCTCGAACGGCCTCGTGTACTACGTAACCGTAAAGGTAACCGGCTCGTTCAACTCTCTTCTCAACTATCCAGGCGTACCCACCGGCATCCCCGTCACTGCGTCGGCAACGATGAGGGTGCTCGTCCAGTAAGTATCCCGGCGTAAGCCGATCGTTTTCCGGCGTAAGCCGAATCGTTTCTCGTCGTGCGGACTTCTTCGGAGCACTCTTTGGTAAGGAGAGTTAAATGCTTACGTCTCTGTTGTCTATGCTTATGGACGAGAGCGGGGCTGCCGCGCTCGAATACGGCATCCTGATCGCCGCCATTGCGTTGGTCGCGCTCATTGGGGTGGAACAGTTCGGCCGCAGCGTCAGCGGGCTGTATAGCCCGGGATCGAACGCCGTCAACCCTTGGCTCCACTAGAATTTCTCTGGTCAGCGGCCGTTCACGCGGGCTGCGGCGCAGTTGCCGTCGCCCGTCGCGGCCGCTTGATCAAGAAGACCAACGGCGTCGAGAGGACAAAGACGATCGCCGTTACGCGGAAGAGGTAGTCGTAGGCAATCATCGCGGATTGCTGGCTTACCATCTGCGTGAGTTGCCCGACGGTATAGCCGTGCGTCTGGGTGACGCCCGACGCGAGAACGTTCCACGCCACCGCCGTTTGGTGCGTCAGCATCGTCGTGAGGATCGCGATACCGAGGCTGCCGCCGAGTTGGCGCAGCAGCGTAAAGATGCCGGTCGCGCTGGCGAGCTCCCCGATGGGAACGTCGAGCAGCGAGATGGTTGTGAGCGGAACGAACATAAAGCCGAGCGCGAACCCCTGGATGAGGCGCGGCCAAAAGACGTCCCAGTAGCCGGCTTGCACCGTTAATCCACCCAAGAGCCAGGTCGACCAGGCAAAGAGCAGCGTTCCAAAGACGATCGACCAGCGCCCGTCGATCCGGTTGAGGATTCGCCCGATGATGAGCATCGAAAGTGCCGTTGCAAAGGCGCCGGGCATCAACGCCAAGCCGGTGTCGAACGCGGTGAAACCCAGCAGCGATTGAAAGAAGAGCGGCAAGATCAGCGCGGTGCCGTAGAGCCCGAAGCCCATGATGATTCCTAGGAACGATCCGACCGAGAACGATCGGAAGGCAAAGACTTTCAGGTCGACGATCGGGTATCGATCGCGCAGCGACTTCAGCACGAACACGATCAGCGAAAAGGCCGAAACCGCTGCACAAACGACGATTGCCCGCGACGAGAACCACTCGTCGCGCTCCCCTTGCTCGAGGACGAACTGCAGCGTCGCCAGTCCGGCGGTCAGCAGGCCCAGCCCGATCCAGTCGATGCCGCCCTTGGGTTTGGCGATGTACTTCGGACTGGGAATAAACGCGAGCGTCATGATAAACGCCGCGATCCCGATCGGAATGTTGATATAGAAGATCAGCGGCCAGCTCGCGTTGTCGACGATCCACCCGCCCAGGGCCGGACCGATGGCCGGCCCGACCATCGCGCCCATCCCGAAGATCGCCATCGCGGCGCCGCGCCTCTGTGGAGGAAACGTCTCAAACATAATCGCTTGCGCCGTCGGCTGCAGCGCGCCGCCGCCGAGTCCCTGAATCACGCGGTAAAAAACGAGGACCCAGATCGAACGGGCGGTTCCGCATAAGAGCGACGCGACGGTGAACAGCGCGAGCGAGATCGCGTAAAACGTCTTGCGTCCGAGCAGCGCGGTCAGCCAGCCGTTGAGCGGCATCACGACCACGCTTGCCAGAATGTAGCCGGTAGCGACCCATGCAACCTCGTCGACGGTCGCGCCGAGGTTGCCGCCGATCGTATTGAGGGCGACGTTGACAATCGTCGTGTCGATGATCGCCATGATCAAGCCGAGCATGACGGTCACCGTGATCAGCGCGACCGGCGCTTCGTCGCGTGGTGGCATTGAAGGCCTCGTACCCATTCTCGAACAAGGGACCGTCCGGTGTGGAGACTGGTTGCCGCATTTGCGCTCTTCGCGCTGATCGACGTGCTCGCGTTTCGCACGCCCCTCTACCACGCGGTCCTCGATCCCGCGTCGAGCACCGGCAGCTTTGAATCGGCGATCGCCCAGCAACAAGCCTTCCGCGGCGATCCGCGTCGCGACGTCTTGGTCTTGGGCGACTCGCGGATCTACTCCGGCTTAAATCCGCAGGCCGCAAGCCGAGCCGCCGGCACCCTGCGGTTTCTCAACGGGGGCGTGCCGGGGACGACGCCCCGCTGCTGGCCGTTCTTCGTGCGAGCGATCGATCCGGATGCTCACCGCTTTGCGGCCGTCGTCATCGCGGTCGACACCTACGCCGACGACGACAGCGCGATCGGCAGCTTGGACGGCGACGACCGCCCGATGGATCTGCGCTACGTCGTCTTTCAGACCCGCCTAACCGATCTTCCCAAGCTGGCCGGCTCGTTCTCCGACCCGCGCGAGCGCGTCGAGAACGGGATCGACCTTTTCTGGCGGGCGACCGAGCTGCGCGACGACGTGCAGGCGCTCGCGGCCAATCCGTTTGCGCGCGTGACCGCGATCGAAGCCGCCCGCAACGCCCCGGCATACGATCCGCTTGCCGCTCACCCGCGAAACGAAACGCTCGCCGGCCTGCACGTCGACTTCGCTACGGGCGCGATCGTCTATCCGCCCGGCACGACCGATGACGCGCGCGCCGCGATCGCGACCCAAGTGCTCGCCGCCGCCAAGCCGAGCCCTTCGTACGCGCGCTACCGGGAGCAGTGGCTGGCCCCCATCGTCGCGCGCTACACGGCCGGCGGGACGCCGGTCTTTTTCGTCCGCATTCCGACGCGCCCGGCGCATCGCTCGCCGTCGCAGCTTCCCAGCGGTTCGCTCGTCGCCATCGCCGAAAACGACGGCGCGCGTCTGATTCCCGCCGCGCCGTATCTCGCGCTCGAACGCCCGGAACTCTTCGCCGACGAAGATCATCTCAATCGCGAAGGGAGCTTGCGCTTTAGCCGGCTCCTGGGTTCCGACGTGGCGCACTCGCGCTCGCCGGGGTGTCCCGGCCTCGCTACTTTTCAGGTTAACCGCTCGGCCGGGACACCCCGCAGCCGCTTCTCCGGCTGCTCCGCCAACTGGTCCGCTGGATCCCAAGCCGGAGCATCATTCGCTTTCGTGGTTTGCGGCGGCTTGTGGAATTGGGATTCCGCTGCGGTTTCAGTCGTACGAGTTTTGGCTGTTCTTTGCGATTGTCGCGGCGCTTTTTTATTGGTTGCCGCGGCGGGCGGGGCGGTATGTGCTGCTGATTGCGAGCTACTATTTTTATGCGCGTTGGAATGCGTGGTACGTGCTGTTCTTGTGGATTCTGACGGCGAGCGATTTTGCGATCGGGATTTGGGTGGAACGCGCGCGGGCGGCGGGTGGTCGGCACGTTAAGCTGCTGCTCGGGGCGGGGGTTGCGGCGAACCTTGCATTTCTGGGGAGCTTCAAGTACGCCAACTTTGGCAGCGGCACGGTCGCGGCGTTAGTCGGCATGCACTCCAATCCGTGGCTCGTCAACCTTTTCGTGCCGATCGGCATCAGCTTCCACACGTTCCAAAGCATTTCGTATCTCGTCGACGTCTACCGCGGGCGGACGGTTGCCGTGCGAAAGCCGCTCGACTACGCGCTGTATCTCGTCATTCTTTCCGCAGTTGCTGGCCGGGCCGATCGTTCGCGCCGGGCTGTTCTTCGGCGAGCTGTTTTCGTGGCGGCCGCCGGGACCCGATGACGTCAGCTACGGCTTGGCGCGCGCCGGTTTCGGTTTGCTGAAGAAGACGGCGATCGCCGATCCGTTTGCCTCGGTGGCAAATGCGTACTTCGACGGGATTGCAAGCCATCCGGGCGCGCTCGCGGCCTGGAGCGCGATGTTCGCTTTCAGCATGCAAATCTATTTCGATTTTTCCGGCTACAGCGACATCGCAATCGGTTGCGCGCGGCTTTTGGGCTTCGTCTTTCCGGAGAACTTCCGCATGCCGTATCTGGCGACGAGCATCGGCGATTTCTGGCACCGCTGGCACATCACGCTCTCCACCTGGCTGCGCGACTACCTCTACGTTCCGCTCGGCGGAAGCCGCCACGGTCTCGCGGCAACGCTGCGCAACCTGATGGTCACGATGCTCTTGGGAGGTCTCTGGCACGGGGCGCAGTGGACCTTCGTAGCTTGGGGCGGTTTTCACGGCACGATGCTCTGCATCGAGCGGCTGCTCGGGGATAGGCCGAAAGGGGAGTGCGCCGGCCGGCGTCGCGCTGGTCGCGCGCGTAACGCTCACGTTTGCGATCGTCACGCTCGGCTGGGTTCTCTTCCGGGCGCCGACCTTCAGCGACGCCCTCGGCGTCTATCGAGCGCTGTTTGCCGGTGGGCCTGGCGCCTCGCTCTTAACGGGATGGCCGGCGGTGCTCGCCGCGGGTGTCGTTGCCTTCGGCGCCGTGCGGCTGATGCTCGACCGCTGGAGCGCGGCGCCGGCCTGGCAGGGGCTGCGCCCCGGCATTCAGGTCGGAGCGCTCGCCGGCTTGCTGCTGGCGCTCGCGCTCTTCTCGTGGCCCGGCGTCTCGCCAACCTTCATCTACTTCAAGTTCTAAAGCGCGCCGAGTTCTGAAGGGCTAGGCGGAGGCTCCTGATGTAAACTACCGGAGATGCCCGAAGAAGAAGACCAAGCGATAGCAGTCTCCGAGTTTGAGGGTGCCCGCGTGATTACCCTGCGGGGCGAATGGGACGTCGCAGCTCGGGAGCGGCTTCGCGCTGCGCTGACCTCGCTCGGAACCGAGGGTGACGTAATCGTCGACCTGCGCGAAGCGAGTTTCTTTGATTCGACGGCGCTGGCCGAGCTGATCGCGCTGTACAAACGGTTGGCCGGCGAGGGGCACCGCCTCGAAGCGCTGGTCGGCGAGAGCAACATGCGCCGGCTGCTCGAGCTGACGAGCCTCGACAACCTGCTGGGCGTTTCGAGCACGCGCGCTCGCTACCTGACGGAGCGTCTGCCGCCGCCCGTCTGGCCGTCGCGGGATCCGGCGTGATTCCACTGAGCGCGCACCGCGCGTCCCTGGAACGCTATCTCGGCGAGATCGTCTATCCGTTCGACTCCGTCGCCGGGCGCATCATCGCCGAGCGGCTTCCGATTACGTACGCGCGCGATCCGGTTCGCCCGTGCCTGTTGCTCTGGGCGTGCGCGGCCAACGGCGGCGATACGGCCGACGCGCTTCCGGTCGCGGCCGCCTTTGTTCTCTTCGACCGCTTCATGCTGTTGCACGACGAGCTTGCGGATCTCCGCGCCGAGACGATCGTGCGCTGGGGCCTGGGCCAGAGCCTCAATGCCGGCGACGCGCTCTATGCGCTGGCGTTTCGCAGCCTTGCGAGCGATGTCGGCAATCCGGCGTGCCGCCTTCAGGTGGCGCGGCTCGTCGGCGAAGCGGTGCTGGAGGCGATCGAAGACCGCGAGGGCGCGATGCAAGGGCGCTGCGCGCTGACCGGAGCCGCGCTGCAGGCCGGCGCGATCATCGGCGGAGCCGGCGCCGACGTCGCGGCGACGTTCGCGCAAGCCGGGCGGGCGCTGGGAATGGCCAGCGAGACGAACGACGGCGAGAGCGCGCAGCAGTTCGCGCTGGCGTCCATCGGCGCGCTGCGGCCGTGCACGCGCAAAGAAGACCTCGACGCTTTTGCGGAAGTCGCATTCTACGTTGCGCGACAAGCTGCCTAATCGTTCGACGCCGTCGCGAAAGGCGGAGCATCTTCGAATCAACATCGAACGGGACGTCAACGCGAAGGGCCTGACTGCCGGCTTCGAGCGCTACGCGTTGACGCATCGCGCGCTGCCGGAGATCGATCTGGCGGACGTCGACATGTCGGTTCGCCTCTTCGGGCGTACGCTTGCGGCGCCGCTGCTGATCTCGTGCATGACGGGCGGAACTCCCGAGGCCACCGCGATCAATCGCCGTTTGGCGAAGGTCGCCGCGCACTACGGCCTGGCGATGGGTTTGGGCTCCGGCCGCGTGCTGCTCGAGTCTCCCGAGACGCTCGAAAGCTTCGCCGTACGCGCCGACGCTCCCGACGTTTTGTTGTTCGCAAACCTCGGCGCGGTGCAACTGAATAAGGGCTACGGGCTCGCGCAGTGCCGGCGTCTGGTCGAGATGCTGCAAGCCGACGCGCTCGTACTGCATCTCAATCCGCTGCAAGAGGCGCTCCAGCCCGAAGGCGACACGTGCTTTCGCGGACTGCTCGAACGCATCGCCGAGTTGTGCGCGCATGCCGATTTTCCGATCGTCGTCAAAGAGGTCGGCTGGGGCATCGGCGCCGGCTGATGTTCGTGCGCTCTTCGATGCCGGCGTTGCGGCGGTGGACGTGGCCGGTGCCGGCGGAACGTCGTGGAGCGAGGTCGAGCGCTATCGGATCGCCGAGCCGTGGCGGGCGCGAGTGGCCGGGGCGTTTGCGGCCTGGGGCATTCCCACCGCACGAAGCGATCGTCGAAGCACGCGCGATCGCGCCGCAGGGACTGCTGATCGCCAGCGGAGGAATCCGCACCGGTCTCGAGGCCGCTATAGCGCTGGCGCTCGGCGCCGACGCCGTTGGGGTTGCCGGCCCGTTCCTTCGGGCTGCCGACGAGGGCCTCGAATCGGCGCTCGAGTTGGCCCGCGAATATCTGGAGACACTGCGGGTCGCGATGTTTTGCGCCGGCGCTGCGCGGCCGGCCGAGCTTCGAAGCCGCCTTGAAACTCGATCTTGACTAGGTGGACTAAGTCCGATAGGCTAACGGCACGTCATGAAGAGTGTAAACATCCACGAAGCCAAGACGCACTTTTCGGCGCTGCTCGCGCGCGTCGCGGCCGGCGAGGAGGTCGTCATCGCGAAAGCGGGGCGGCCCATTGCGCGGCTGGTGCCGGCGCAAAGTCTCGCCCAACGCGAGCTGGGCTGGGACCGCGGCCTGAGCTTTTGGATCGCGGAAGATTTCGACGAGTACGTGCCGGAAGAGTTTGGCGAGTACGTCGAGTGAAGCTGCTGCTCGATACGCACGTTTGGCTTTGGATGGCACTGGCGCCGGAGCGTCTCGGCGCCGATTCGCGCTCGATGCTGGCCGACCGCGGCAACGCACTCTTTCTTTCGATCGCCAGCGCGTGGGAGATCGTCGTCAAAGATGCTCGCGGAAAACTCGAACTGCCGATGGACGCGCCGACCTATCTGCGATCGCGTCTTGCGCGCAGCGGAGCCGAGCTGCTGAACCTGTCGCTCGATCACCTGTTTGCGCTCGGTTCGCTGCCGGATCATCATCGCGATCCGTTCGATCGCGTGCTCGTCGCCCAGGCGAAGATTGAAGGCATGAGTTTGATGTCGGCGGATGCGCGTGTTTTCGCTTACCCTATCATAACGATCGACGCGCGGCGGTGAATCTCGATCTGCGCGCCGCCGATGAGTATTGCCGCGTGCTGACGCGCGGGCACTACGAGAACTTCTCGCGTCGCGTCGCGCTTTGTCGATGCGGAGCGGCGACGCGATCTGATGCGCATCTACGCGTTTTGCCGAACGACCGACGATCTCGGCGACGAGAGCCCGGACGGCTCGGCGTTGGCACGGCTCGCGCGCTGGAACGACGAGGTTGTCGCACTTTTTGCCGGCGAGCCGCCGGTCCATCCGGTGCTTGTCGCGCTGGCGGAAACGATCGCGCGCCGCGCGATTCCGGCGCAGCCGTTTCTCGATCTGATCGAGGCCAACGTCAGGATCAGCGCGTCACGCGCTATGCGACGTGGGCCGAACTCGACGCATATTGCCGGCTCTCGGCGGCGCCGGTCGGCCGGATGGTGCTGCGAGTCTTCGGCGTAACCGATCGCAACCGCGGAGTCGCTCTCCGACGACGTCTGCATCGGCTTGCAACTCGCAAATCACGCACAAGACGTCGGTCGCGACGCCGCCATCGGGCGCAAATACTTGGTTGAAAGCGACGTCGCGGCCGTGGGTCTGGCGGGAGCCGCCGAGCGATGGTGCGCGCGCGCACGTGCCTTGCTCGCTTCGGGGGAGCGCGCTGGAAGCCACGTGCCCCGGACGCTGCGCCTGCAACTGGCCCTCTACCGACTGGGCGGCCTGGCGATCTGCGACGCGATCGAAGCGATCGGCTACCGGACGGAGGAGGAGCGGCCGAGCCTTTCGACGCCGACGAAGGTATCGCTGGTGCTTCGCGCCGCATTAGAGACGGTTTCGCTCGTGAGACCTGCATAGAGCCCTCGGGGCATCGATTCCGAGCGAGCCGATCGCACGTGCCGAGCGTTTCAACCGCGACATGGCAAGCGCGAGGCGGGCAATTTCTACTGGGGCTTTATCTCGCTCGGCCACACGAGCGGATGGCGATATACGCGCTCTACAACTTTGCGCGGCAGGTCGACGACGAAGCCGACGCGGCCGGAGTCGAAAATCTGCCGGAACGGCTGAAGGTTCATCGCGAGCGCATCTCGCGCGCCGTGCGCGGCGACTACGGCGACGACCCGATTCTGCGCGTGCTCGCCGAGGCGATCGACCGGTACTCGATTCCCGGAAGCGAGCTGCAGATGCTGATCGACGGCGTCGAGATGGATTTCAGGCACATCGCGTTACGCAGACGTTCGACGACCTCGCAGGACTACTGCAACCTGGTGGCTTCGGTCGTCGGCCGAATGTGCGTGCGGATCTTCGGTTTCAGCGATCCGGTCGCGCTCGAGCGGGCCGACGACCTCGGCCTCGCGCTCCAGCTCACGAACATCTTGCGCGACGTTCGCGAAGATGCCGTCGACATGAGTCGCATCTATTTGCCGCAAGAGGATCTCGCGCGCTTCGGCATTCCGGAATCGGCGCTATATTCAGCGGAGAGATCTCGCCCGGGCTGGGACGAGCTGGTCGCCGAGCAGGTCGCGCGCGCGCGAGCTACTTCGAGACGGGATACGAAGTGCTGCGCTATATTCCGCGCCGTCCTGCGGCGTGCGTGCAGACGATGGCCGGGATCTACGAAGAGCTGCTCAAGAAGATCGAACGCGATCCGGCGCTTCCGTTGCGAGCACGCGCCGCGCTCTCGAAGACCGAGAAGTTGCGCGTCGTGGTGCGGTCGTGGCTGTCGCAGCGCGTAGCGGTCGTCGGCGCCGGGCTCGCGGGCTTAGCGGCCGCGCTCGAGCTCAAAGATGCGGGCGCCCACGTCGAACTCTTCGAACGAAGCCGCCTCCTCGGCGGCCGCGCCACCTCGTTCGAAATCGACGGCGTCGAAGTCGACAACGGCCAGCACGTTTTCTTGGCGTGCTGCACGGAGTTCGTCGATTTCGCGACGGCGCGTCGGGATGGGCGGTCAGATCTGCACCTGCAAGAGCGCTTCGACGCGATGTCCTCGCGCGAGACGGGAAAGCGGGGCGGCTGCGCACCGCGGCGCTGCCGGCGCCGTTGCATTTGATCGGCTCGTTTGCGAGCTATTCGCACCTCGGTCTGCGCGGAAAACTGCGCATCGCGCGCGCACTTGCGGCGGCGCTGCTCGGCCAAGCCCGCGCGAGCGAAACGTTCGAGGCGTGGCTTGCACGAACGGCCAGGGCGCGCAAGAGCGCGGCGCGCCTTTTGGGATCCGTTTTTTATTCCCGCGCTCAACGCGCCGTTCGATCGCGTCGGAGCGGCCGACGCGATGTTCGTGTTGTCGACCGCGTTCCTGCGCGATGCCGGCGCCGCGCGCTTCGGCTTCTCAACGGTTCCGCTCGCGCATTTTGCTGCGGCCGCCGCAAAACAACTCGACGCCGTGCACCTTTCGACCGCCGGTCATCGTGTCAAGCGGCCGACAGAGGCGGCTGTCAATCCTGACGCCTGCTCGAAGGACGACGACTCGACGGTGACGCTTCGACGCCGTCGTGCTCGCGGTGCCGCCGCGGCAAGCTCGAACGCATCCTCGGCGATCCCGCGCGCTACGGCTGACCGATCTCGATGCGTACGAACCGTATCCGATCATCGACGTGCATCTTGTGGCACGACGGCGGAAGCATCGGCTTCGATTTTGCGGCCGCGCTCGAATCGCCGCTGCAGTGGATCTTCGAAAAAGCGCCGGGGTATCTGTGTTGCAGCTTCAGCGCCGCCGACGAGTATCTGCGCCATGCCGACCGCGGAACTCGAAGCGCTGGCGTGGCGCGAAGTTCAGCGTTTCTGCCCGTCGTTAAAAGCGCGCGACACTCGTCACGCAGCGCCGTGACGCGCAATCCGGAAGCGACGTAGCTACCACGAGTCGGCGCGGCGCGCACGGCAACAGCGCACCAACCATCCGGCCGTCGCGATCGCCGGCGCGTGGACCGAGACCGGCTGGCCCGACACGATGGAATCCGCCGTCCGCAGCGGCAATCTGGCCGCTCAAGCGCTGCTCTCGCGCGGTCATGTCGGATGACGACGCCGTCCGACTGACGGCATTGCGTGCCACGTCGACTGGCTCTTGCGCGAGCAATCCACCGAGGGCTGGTGGTCGGGCGAACTCGAGACCAACGTCACGATGACGGCCGAGCAGGTGTTGCTCTATCGCTTTCTTGGGTTTACCGCTCGACGAATTCGCGAGCGCGCGATCGCGCACATGCTGCACCATCAGCGCAGCGACGGTTCGTGGGCGCTCTACTACGACGGGCCGGCCGATCTGAGCACCACGATCGAAGCCTACGTTGCGCTCAAAGTGCTCGGGCGTCGATCCGTCGCGCGACGAGATGCGCAGGGCGCTGCACGTGATCATCGCGCAGGCGGCGTGGCCAACGCGCGCGTCTTCACGAAGATTTGGCTCGCGCTCTTCGGCAGAATATCCGTGGGCGGGCGTGCCGTCGCTGCCGCCCGAGCTGGTCTACTTTCCGCTTTGGATGCCGTTCAATCTCTACGACTTCGCCTGTTGGGCGCGCGGGACGGTCGCGCCGCTGACGATCGTCGTTTCGAAACAGCCGGTGCGCGAGCTGGGCGTCGACGTGAGGGAAATCGTCGCCCCGGAAGCCGGAAGGAGATGCAGCGCGTCCGGGTCGCGGACTGGCTGATGTACGTCGAGAAGTTGCAGAAGCTCTACGAACGTCTGCCGTTCAACCGTTTCGCGACGATGCGCAGCGGCGCGTGGCGCAATGGATCGTCGAGCGGCAAGAGGCCGACGGCAGTTGGGGCGGCATTCAGCCGCCGTGGGTGTATTCGCTGATCGCGCTCGACCTGATGGGATATGGCGCTCGATCATCCGGTGATGCGCAAAGGCATCGAAGGCATGCGCCGTTTTATCATCGACGAGCGCAGGCGATGGCGCTTCCAGGCCTGCATGTCGCCGGTGTGGGATACGGCGTGGGCGGTGCGTGCGCTCGCGACTGCCGGCTTCGACCGGTCGCACCCGGCGATGCAGCGCGCCGTTACGTGGATGCTGCGCGAACAGATTCCCGACGATGCGCCGGGCGATTGGCGCATGAAGTGCAAGGAGACGCGCGGCAACGGCTGGGCGTTCGAGTTCGACAACGACGCCTATCCCGACATCGACGACACGACGATCGTCGTGCTGGCGCTGCTCGAGGGCGGCGAGCGCGGCTGCCGTCGCCGACGGCGGTCGAGCGCGCGCGGCGTCTGGACGCTCGCGATGGACTCGCGCAACGGCGCCTGGGCGGCGTTCGATCGCGACAATACTCGCGAGCTGCTCTACCGCATGCCGTTCTCGGATTTCGGCGCGATGATCGATCCGCCGACCGAAGACGTGACGGCGCACGTACTGGAGATGCTCGCGGCGCTGGGCGAGGGTATGTCGCATCCGGCCGTCGCCCGCGGCTTGGAGTACCTGCGCGCGACGCAAAAACCGTGGGGTTCCTGGTACGGGCGCTGGGGCGTCAACCACGTCTACGGCACCTGGTGCGTCATCTCGGCGCTGACCGCTTTACGCACCGGAGGCGACATGATCGAGCGCGCCGTCGCGTGGCTGCTCTCGGTGCAGAATCCCGACGGCGGTTGGGGCGAAAGCTGCCACTCGTATGCCGACGAGTCGTTCGCCGGCATCGGCCGCAGCACGCCGTCGCAAACCGCCTGGGCGCGTCCTCTCGCTGCAACTTGCCGGCCATGCGCAACATCCGGCGGTCCGCCGGGGTCTTGCGTATCTGTGCGAGCGGCAGCGCGGCGACGGAACGTGGGACGAGCCCGAGTGCACCGGAACCGGCTTCCCTCGCGACTTTTATATCAACTACCACCTTTATCGCCATCTCTTTCCGACGATGGCCCTGGCAAATGACATCCGGCCACCGACCCTGAAGGTAAGAAAACCCATGAGCATGCCCCTCCAGCAGAAGATTGCCGTTGCCAAGTATATCGCCGGCAAGCGCCTGCGCGGCGAGAAGAAGTATCCGCTCGTGCTGGAGCTCGAGCCGCTGCTGCAGTGCAATCTTGCCTGCGCGGGCTGCGGCAAGATCCAGCATCCCGACGAGATCCTTCGCCAGCGCCTGAGCGTCGAAGAGTGCATCGCGGCGGTCGAAGAGTGCGGCGCGCCGATGGTGTCGATCGCCGGCGGCGAGCCGCTGGTGCACGATCAGATGCCGCAGATCGTCGAAGAGCTGGTCAAACGCAAGAAGTACGTCTTTCTCTGCACCAACGCGCTCTTGCTAAAGAAGAAGATCCATCACTTCAAGCCTTCGGTCTATTTCGTTTGGATGATCCATCTCGACGGCATGCGCGAGCGTCACGATCAGTCGGTTTGCCGGGAAGGCGTCTTCGACAAAGCGATCGATGCGATCAAAGATGCCAAGGCCGCCGGTTTTCGCGTCTTTACCAACACGACGTTCTTCGACCAAGACGGTCCCGAGTCGATTCGCGAGGTGCTCGACTATCTCAACGACGACCTCAAAGTCGATATGATGCAGATCTCGCCGGCCTACGCCTACGAAAAGGCGCCCGACCAAGAGCACTTCCTGGGCGTAAAGAAAACGCGCGAAATCTTCACGCAGGTCTTCGCCGACGGCAAGCGCCGCAAGTGGCGCCTCAATCACAGCCCGCTCTACTTGGACTTCCTCGAGGGCAAGGTCGATTTCGAATGCACGCCGTGGGGAATTCCGTGCTACACGGTCTTCGGCTGGCAGCGCCCCTGCTACCTCATGAGCAAGGAGAGCTACGCCCGCACCTATCAGGAGCTGCTCGACGAGACCGATTGGTCCAAATACGGGCGCGGCAAGCATGAGTCGTGCGAGAACTGCATGGCGCATTGCGGTTACGAGCCGACGGCGGTCATTCGCACGACGGGATCCATTAAGGAATCGATTCGCGCCGCAATGAACTAAGGGCGGGTGAAGTCTAGCCGCCTCGGTTTAGCAGTTGCGCTCGCTTGGCTCGTTGCCTGCACGGGCCGCGGGAGCGGTCCGGCCAACCCTCTGCCGCAGGTCCCATTCGTTGACGTAGGAGCGCGGGAGTCACTCCACACCGAGCTTCCGGAACCGCCCGTCGTCCGCTCGGTCAACGGCGTGGCAAAACTCTCGCTGGTTGCGACGGAAAACTATTCGACGGGGCAGCCGACGTTCGCTTATAAAGGCGTGCTTCAGGTCATTCCGACGATCGTGGTAAAGCCGGGCGATTCGATCGACGTCAAGGTGAGCGACCAACTTCCGAGTGAGCCGCCGCCACGGATGCCGCCCGGCCCGATGACGGACATGGGCAATGTGGACGACATGAATCTACATTTCCACGGCTTCGGGTCGTCTCCGAAAAAACCGGGCGACGACGTGCTTACCACCCTCGCGCAGCCCGGCCAAACGCTGCACTATGTCGTCCACGTGCCCACAAATCAGGAGCCGGGCCTCTACTGGTACCATCCGCACGTGCACGGGGAGACCAGCTTTCAAGTCGGCGAGAGCGGCATGTCGGGCGCGATTGTTGTCGAGGGGCTCGAACGCCATCTGCCGGGTCTGTCGAAAATGAAGCAGCGGCTGATCGTCGTCCGCGCGACGGGCATCGGCGACGACGCACACCCGCAAAACAGCAATACCTCACCGTGCACGACCAAAGACCATCTCACGGTTTCGCTCAACGATGCGGTGCGCCCCGACATCACCATTGCGCCCGGCGAAAAGCAGTTCTTCCGATTGCTCAATGCGACCGGGCATAAGACGCTGCGGCTCAGCGTCGAGGGCGAAAAGCTCGGAGTTGGTCGCGATCGACGGTTTTGCGCTCGACACGTATCCCGGAACGCCGCCGACGGAGATGAAATCGACGCTCATCGTACCGCCGGCCTCGCGCGCCGAGTTCGTCGTTACCGGGCCCGCGAGCGGTCACGCGAAGTTCCGGACGCTCTGCTATAACACCGGGCCCAACGGCGATCCAGATCCCGAAATACTCCTTGCAAACCTCAAGGCGCCGCAGGGCCGGGTGCGCGCCGCGCTGTCGCCCGAACCGCTGGCCGTCGGCTCGCCACTCCCCCGCAACGCCTACACAACCCAGCTCCCGCCGCCCGCGACCAAGCGCGTCGTCATTTTTAGCGAGAATTCGAAGCCCGAGTTTTTCATCAACGGCGAAGCGTATTCGACCAAAGCCAAGCCGATGTTCGTCGTCCACGTCGGCACGGTTGAGGAGTGGCACGTCGTGAACGTCACCGAAGAGGTTCACGACTTTCACATCCACCAGTTGCACTTTTTAGTGCGGAAGATCAACGGCATCCCCGTCGCTCACCCGTTCTGGGCGGACAGCTTCATCATCCCGCATCGCTCCGCCAGTGGAAGGCAAGGCGTCCCGGGTTCGCTCGATCTCTTGATGGACTTCCGCGACCCGCTCATTCGCGGCGAGTTCCTGTTTCATTGCCACATCCTCGATCATGAAGATCAAGGTATGATGGCTAAAATCGAAGCGATTTAGCCCGGGGCGCCCGGGTACTTATAACGCATCACTTTCTGTAAGTTGATGCCGCGGATGATGCCGTTGGCGTGGTAGGTCAAGCCCCACGAATCGATCGACGACATGTCGGGAAAGATGCAGGCTTCCAGCGTTTGGTCGACCGAGTCTTTGTTGTACCAGCCGCCGCCGGCACCCGACGTTCCGCCGAACTGATCCGAACCGCCCAAGAGCGTGCAGTAGCACGACGCGGGATTTCCGCCGCACGAACCGACTGTCGGCTTCAAGATATAGGCTAGCGCGGCCAGCGACGGTTTGGTCGTGTAGAGCGTCTCCAACAGAATGTGGATGCGCGAGCCGTCTTTCTTGCTCGTGTATTGGCAAAAGGGTCGTTCGCCCGCGAGGAAGAGCAGGTTTGAAGAGTTGCTGCCGTAGACCGGACGGCGAAGCAAGACCTCGCCGCCGGTCTGTTTGCAGTATGCCGCCGCGGCCATTTGACCGGCGGCCGCTGCGGGGGAGATTGCGGGGGCGGGAGGCGACGCGTTTGTGCCGCTGGCGCCGCAGCCCGCAAGCGCGACGCTTATAACGCCGAGCAGTGCTAGAAATTGAAGTTTCATATCACGACTCTACTACCGTGCGAGCTTGCGGCAGGCCTTTTGCTCCAAGGAAACATCGTGGCAATAAGAGTAGTGTAAGCTAGCGCGTATGATCAACGGAGAAGCGATTCTTGCGGCCGTGCTCTCGTTAAGGGATGCGACCGAACAAAGTTTCAAACGCCTCGAGGCCGAGATCTCTCAGGGATTCGCCGGTGTTGCGCGTCGCCTTGAGAAGCTGGAGGGTCGAGTTGACGCCTTGGAGACGCGGTTCGACCGGTTCGAGGTGAAGGTGCTCCAGCGTTTCGACGCGCTCGACGCGCGCCTGACTGCCGTCGAGCAAAGATAGGCCTCCGATCGCGCACGGCGATCGCGTCTTCCTGACCGGCGCAACCGGATTCGTCGGCTCCCATATTCTTCGCGAACTGCTCGATGCGGGCTACCAAGTGCGCGCCCTCGTTCGCGGTCCTTGGACTGCGCTAAGGATGACAACGGTTGACGAGCGGGCCGAGACGGTCCAGGGTGACCTAAGGAACGTCGGCGCGTTCGCAAACGCGCTTCAAGGATGCCGCTACGTCGTTCACTGCGCGGCACTTTACACGTTCGCGCCGCGGGCCAAGCGCGAGATTGCGGCGGTCAACGTCGAGGGAACCGCGAGCCTTATGCTCGCAGCGGAGCTTGCCGGCGTCGAGCGCGTGGTCCTGACGTCGAGTTCGGCAACCCTCGGTCACGCGCACAGCGGCTACCACCGCTCCAAACTCGACCAAGAACGTGCCGCCTTTGCATCGCGCGTTCCGGTGCTCGCGCTGCTTCCGACGGCGCCGGTCGGGCCGGGCGATTCGAAGCCGACGCCCACCGGTAAGCTCGTGCTCGATTTTGCGCGTGGGAAGATCGTCGCGAAAGCGCCGGGAAGCGGCGGCATGAACCTGGTTGCCGTTGAGGACGTCGCGCGCGCCCACGTTGCCGCATTGGAGCGCGGGAAAATCGGCGAACGCTACGTGATTGGCGGCGAGAATCTCGCAATGGACGAGATTTGGCTGCGGCTTGCCGACGTCACCGGGCGCCCGATGCCGAAATGGCGCGCGCCCTATGCGTTGGCACTCGGAGCCGCGTATTGCGACGAGCTGCGCTGCAGCATCGCCGGCTGCGAGCCGAACGTTCCGCTCGAAGGAGTGCGACTATCGCGCGAGCGCATGTACGCGGATTCGTCCAAAGCGCGCAGCGAAATGGGCTACGAAGCCTCTCCAATAAAGACGGCGCTCGAACGCGCCGTCAGGTGGTACCGGGACGCGGGTATGGCCTAGGAGCCTAGCCGTTCAAAAACGGTTTGCCTTCGTGCGCGACCAGCAGATCGTGCATGTCGTTGGCGTGATCTTCCTCTTGGGCCAGAATGCCTTCGAGCATGATGCGCGTGGTCGGGTCCTTGTCGCCGAAGAAACGAATCAGATCGCGATAGTGCTCGACCGCAATGCGTTCCGCCACGAGATTCTCTTTGATCATGTCGATCAGCTTCGTCGCGGTGCCGTATTCGGTCGCCGAGCGGGTATTGAGGCCCGCCGGATCCATGTTGGGCGTGCCGCCAAGTTGATTGATGCGGTTGGCGATCTTCTCCATATGTTCGGTTTCGTCGCGCGCGTGCTCGGCGAACTCGCCTTTGACGCTTTCGCTGTCGATGCCGACCGCGGCGATGTTGTGCATCGTGTAGCGGAGGACGCAAACGATCTCGGTGGCCAAAGCGCCCTGCAGAAGCTCGATCGCTTGCGCGACGTCGCCTCCGTAGTTTTGCGTGAGCGCGCCTTGCGCCATATTCTCTTTTGCGCGCCGGCGCAGCTCGGTGATGTCGGTGAGGAATGGTTGGCTGGACGTTGTCATGACAGGCTCCTTTTTCCCGAAAGCGCAAGACTCTTGCTACCCGATGGCAATTCCTGGGCTGCCCGTGGGGGCCAGGGACGCCTGCATGCTACGATGCACCGATGACGGTGCCTCCGCCGGCAAACCCGGGCGCCACCCTGATTGCTGCGACGTCGCTGGAATGCAAAGCGTTGCGGCGGGTGCTTCCGCAGGCACGGGTCGTGCAGGTCGGGATTTCGCTTGCGAATTTAAGCGTGCCGCTCGGCGACACAGTCGTGAGTTGCGGCCTTGCGGGGGGATTGCGGGCCGATCTTCCAACCGGAACGGTGTTGATTCCGCGAACGGTTCGCCGCCCAAGCGGCGAGACGCTGATCTGCGATCGCGAGTTGGTCGAAGCGCTCGCGCAGGGAGCGCGCTCCCTGGGAGTCGAGCCGGTCTTTGATCCGATGCTCACGGCCGATGCGATCGTCAACGGAGCGGCGCGCGCAATGTGGGCGGCGCAAGGATTTGCCGGGGTCGATATGGAGACCGGATGCATCGTAGCGGCACGGGTTGCGGCGGTGCGCGTCGTGCTCGATACGCCGGATCGCGAGCTGTCGGGCGAATGGGCGACGCCGCTGCGGGCGATGCTCAAACCGAGGAATTGGCCCCAAGCCGCGTGGCTGGCACGAGAGGCGCCGCGCGCGGCCAGGCTGGCCGCTTTGGTGCTTGGAGCAACGCAGGGCATCGGCGGGCGGGTGCGTATATCGCGCCAATGGTAATCGAGCGCATCGACTCCCCGGCCGACGTCAAACGGCTGAAGCGCGAAGAGATCGACGTCCTCGCAAGTGAGATCCGCGAACTTCTGGTCAGCACGTGTGCCGTCAACGGCGGTCATCTTGCGCCCAACCTGGGCGTCGTCGAGCTGACGCTGGCGCTGCACCGCGTGCTCGACCTCCCGACCGACAAACTCGTTTGGGACGTCAGCCACCAAACGTACGTCCATAAGATCCTCACCGGCCGGCGCGACCGGTTTGGGACGATCCGCAAGGGCGGCGGACTCTCCGGTTTTGCGATGCGCAGCGAATCGCCGTACGACCCCTTTGGGGCCGGCCACGCCAGCACGTCGGTGGCTTCGGCGCTGGGCATGGCGTTGGCGCGCGATTTGGTCGGTGGCGACGAAACCGTCGTCGCCGTGCTCGGCGACGGTGCCCTCACCGGCGGGCTCGCGTACGAGGCGCTCAACAACGCCGGTGCGCTCCGAAGTCCCTTCATCGTCATTTTGAACGATAACGAGATGTCGATTGCGCCCAACGTGGGTTCGATCGCCGCTTATCTTTCGGTGCTGCGCACCAAACCGTTTGCAAACTTCGTGCGGCGAACCGGAAAGGAAATGCTCAAGCGCATTCCTTTGGGGTCGGCGGCGAAGCGCGCCATAGAAGGCGCAGAGATCGGTGCGATGCACTTTATCGGCCCCGCCGAAAAGGCGGCCGTAATCTTCGAAGAGCTGGGATTTCGCTACATCGGCCCGGTCGACGGGCACAACTACGACGTGCTCGTCGACGCGCTGCAAACCGCAAAGGATTTCGACCGGCCCGTGCTGCTGCACGTTCGCACGGTCAAAGGAAAAGGCTACGAGCCGGCCGAGCGCGATTCGCGAACCTTCCACGGCATCGGCGCCAACGCGTTCGAGCCCAACGGCGATAAGAAGAGCTCGCCGGGTGGCCGCCCGAAGTTTTCCGATGTTTTTGCCGACGCCATGATCGCCGTTGCCGAAAAGGACCCGCGCGTGGTCGGCATTACCGCGGCAATGCCCGACGGCACCGGTCTCGCAAAGTTTGCCAGACGGTTCCCGGAGCGGTACTTCGACGTCGGCATCGCCGAAGCGCACGCGGTCTGTTTCGCAGCAGGCCTGGCATCGAGTGGCTTGCGGCCGGTCTGCGCGATCTACTCGACCTTCTTGCAGCGCGCCTACGACCAAGTCGTGCACGACGTCGTCGTTCAAAGCTTGCCGGTTGTTTTTTGCATGGACCGCGCCGGTTTCGTCGGCGACGACGGTCCGACGCATATGGGCCTCTACGACATCGCGTACATGCGCACGCTACCCAATATGACGCTGATGGCGCCGCGCAATGAGGCCGAGCTGCAGCCGATGCTGGAGCACGCGCTCTCGCTCAACGCGCCTTCGGGGATCCGCTATCCGCGCGGCTCGACCAGTGGCCGCCACGACCTGCCGCTCGCGCCCCTCGTCCACGGGAAGGCGGAGGTGCTGCGCCGCGGCCGCGACGTGGCGATCCTAGCCTACGGCACGAGCGTCGACATCGCGCTCGATGCGTTCGACGCCTTGAGCGACGGGCCGCAAGTCACGGTGATCAACGCTCGTTTTGCCAAGCCGCTGGACGAGGCGCTGCTGCTCGCGCTCGAGCGGGAACACGCGCATCTCATCACCCTAGAGGAGCACTCGCTGGCGGGCGGCTTTGGCTCGGCGGTCGCGGAGTTCGTCTCCGACCGCGGCCTCAATATTCGGGTGGAACGGATGGGCGTCCCGAGCGTCTTGGTGCAGCACGACTCCCAGGAGAAACAGCGGGCACTCTTCGGATTGACCGGCGAAGCGCTGGCCGCGCGGGTTCGGCAAATCTACAGCCGCGAGAAAGCACCAGCCCCCGTCGGACGCTAGCTAAATGATCTTCGCGATCGGGCTAGCCGCGGTACTCACGATCGCCGCGATCGCCGGCTGGGCGACACGAGGCAGGGGAAAAGGCTTCTACTCCCAGGGGACGAGCGATGACCCGTTGAGCATAAACGAGGGGTTGACCCGAGGAAGGCTCCAGGACGACACCTTCAACCGAAAGTATCGCTAGCTTGCCTCGAGGTAGCGGCTCTGTTTGACAGCCGAGGTATGGATGCATACTATAAGAGTATGAAAAGTGTGGTCGGCGAACGAGGGCAGGTGACGATCCCGAAAGCCCTACGCGAGAGTCTCGGGTTGCGGCCCGGAGCCGAGCTCGACTTCCAGGAGGAGGGCGGCCGGCTAGTAGCCAGCAGAATCGTACGAGTCGATCCGCTCGGCAAGCTCCTAGGAGTGCTACCGCTCATGGATGTCGACAAGGCTTTGGAAGAGCTGCGGGGACCGGCGTGGCGCGCGGAAATGGATCAGAAGCGGCGTGGTCACCGCGCTCGATAGCTCGATCTTGCTGGACGTGCTGACGAACGATCCGATGCATGCCGCGCCTTCGATGAACGCGCTACGTGAGGCACGGAGCGCCGGGCGCATGATCGTCTGCCCGATCGTGTGGGCGGAGATACGCGGCTTCTTCGCTGACTCCGTATTGATGCAACGGACGCTTGAGGACGCCGAAATTTGCTTCGACCCTTTCGACGAACGATGCGCCGACGTTGCCGGAGAGAGCTGGTATCGTTATCGCCGCGGCGGCGGCTCTCGCACGAGGCTGGTGCCGGATTTTTTGATTGGCGCCCACGCCTTTGTTCGCTCCGACCAGCTCCTCACGCGCGATCGCGGCTTCTTCCGCCGCGTATTTCGCTGGAATAGCCGTGAAGGCGCCAGCTTAGAGGCTATTCCGACAAAAGTCTAACTGACCCACTACGCGCCAAGAAGGACTCCTTGACGCTCCCGGCGACGGGTGATAAACTCGTTGCCTATGCCCCGGGGCGCTTGATAGCTGCCACAAAAAGAAGGGCGAGACACCTCCGGTAAACGGAGCCTGTGTTTCGTCTTTTTGGTGTGCCCTGAGGCCAAGTAGCAGACCCGCAATCGTTTATTTATCATTTATCCACCGAGAAAGAGAGTAATGGCGAAGACGACAGCTCCGAAGTCCCCAGCGAAAAGCTCGGGCGACACCAAGGGCAGGTCGAGGCGGTCTACTGCCTCGTCGAAGGTCGGAATGGACGGAATCAGCACCTCGAACGCCATGCCTTCGACCTTTCCGATGCCTACCGGGGCGTTCACGGTCGAGCAGAGCCCCGATCCGGGGCCCAAGCGCAAGCGGCTTTCCTTTGGCAAAATTCCGCACGTGCTCGAAGTGCCCAACCTCATCGAGCTGCAGAAGGCTAGCTTCAATTGGTTTAAGACCGAAGGTCTCGCGGAGGCCTTCACCTCGATTTCACCGATCAAGGACTTCACCGGCAACCTAATTCTGGAGTTCGGCGAGCATTCGCTTGGCGAGCCCAAGTATTCGATCGAGGAATGCCGCGAGCGCGACATGACCTACAGCGCGCCGCTGCGCGTGCGCGTTCGTTTGATCACCGCCGAGTCGGGCGAAATCAAAGGCATCCCCGACCAAGAGATCTTCATGGGCGATTTTCCGCTCATGACCGACAAGGGCACCTTCATGATCAACGGTGCCGAGCGCGTGATCGTGAGCCAGCTCGTGCGTTCGCCGGGCGTCTATTACAGCCAAGACGTTGACACGAACTCGCGTCCGACCTATAACGCGACGATCATCCCCAACCGCGGTGCCTGGATCGAGTTCGAGACCGACAACGGTACGAAGAACGACGAGACCGAGGGTACCATCGGCGTTCGCATCGACAAGAACCGCAAGATCTACGTTTCGACGTTCATCCGCGCGCTCTCACGTCCCGATCTCGGGCTCGACTGGGAGACCGACGAGGCGATTCTGCGCCTGTTCGACGACAGTCCGCTGGTTCGCAACTCGATCGAAAAAGACAAAGACATCAAGACCCGCGAGGACGCGCTCAAGGAGATCTACAAGAAGCTGCGTCCCGGCGAGCCCGAGAATGCCGAGAACGCCGAGAAGCTTCTGGAGTCGCTCTTCTTCGACGAGAAACGCTACGATCTCGCGGGAGTCGGCCGCTACAAGCTCAACGGCAAGTTCCATTACCGCATCGAGAATCCCGACGTTGACGCTCGGGTAGAGCGTCCGAACGTCGTGATCGACGAATACGCCGATGCCGGGCTCGAGATGCCGGCGATAGGTGCGAAATGCCTCTCGCGCGGCGACATGGTGGCCGTGATTCGGCGCTTGATCAAAGTCGCAACGGGCATCGTGCCCAAGGACGACATCGATCACCTCGGCAATCGCCGGGTTCGTTCTGTCGGCGAGCTGCTGCAGAACCAGTTCCGCGTCGGCTTGCTGCGCCTGGAGCGCGTCGTGCGCGAACGCATGACCGTGCAAGACATCGAGACGGTCACGCCGCAGGCGTTGATCAACATTCGTCCGGTCGTCGCGGCGATCAAAGAGTTCTTCGGCTCGTCGCAGCTTTCGCAGTTCATGGACCAGACCAACTCGTTGGCGGAGTTGACGCACAAGCGGCGCTTGTCGGCGCTCGGGCCGGGCGGCCTCTCGCGCGAACGCGCGGGTTTCGAAGTGCGCGACGTCCACCACTCGCACTACGGCCGCATCTGTCCGATCGAGACGCCGGAAGGCCCGAACATCGGATTGATCGGTTCGCTGGCGACCTACGGCCGCGTCAACCGCTTCGGATTCATCGAGACGCCGTATCGCGTCGTGCGCGAGGGAATCGTCAGCGACGAGATCGTCTATCTCACCGCGGATCGCGAAGACGAATACATCATCGCGCAGGCCAACACGCCGGTCGACGCGCCGAGCGGAAAGATCACGGCCGACTCGGTCGTGTGCCGCTATGCCGAGGAGTATATCGAAGAGCCGGCTGGGCGCGTTCAGCTCATGGACGTTTCGCCCAAACAGATCGTCTCGGTTGCGACGGCGCTGATCCCGTTCTTGGAACACGACGACGCCAACCGGGCGTTGATGGGCGCCAACATGCAGCGACAAGCTGTGCCGCTGTTGCGCCCCGACGCGCCGATCGTCGGCACCGGCATGGAGTATCGCGCCGCCAAAGACTCCGGGAGTCTGCTGATCGCCGATGAAGCCGGCGCCGTTATGTCGGTGGATGCCAAAGGCGTTACCGTGCGCAACGCCGAGGGGATCGATAGAACCTACGACCTGCTCAAGTTCGTACGCAGTAATGCCGGAACGTGCATCAACCAGCGGCCGATCGTCGCCGTCGGCGACGACGTCGAGGCGGGCCAGGTGCTCGTCGATGGACCGTCTTCGGATCAGGGCGAGCTGGCTCTGGGCCAAAACGTGCTCGTGGCATTCATGCCGTGGGAAGGCTATAACTACGAAGACGCCATCCTGATCAGCGAGCGCATGGTCAAAGAGGATCGCTTTACCTCGATTCACATCGAGGAGTACGAATGCGAAGCGCGCGACACGAAGCTGGGGCCCGAAGAGATCACGCGCGACATTCCCAACGTCGGCGAAGACGCGCTCAAGGATCTCGACGAGCGCGGCATCATTCGCATCGGTGCCGAAGTGCGCCCCGAGGACATCCTCGTCGGCAAGGTTACGCCCAAGGGCGAAACCGAGCTGACTGCCGAGGAACGGCTCCTGCGCGCAATCTTCGGCGAAAAGTCTCGCGAAGTTCGCGACACGAGTCTGAAAGTTCCTCACGGCGAGAAGGGCAAGATCATCGACGTCAAGGTATTCTCGCGCGAAAACGGCGACGAGCTTTCCCCGGGCGTCAACCATCTGGTGCGCGTCTATGTTGCGCAGAAGCGCAAGATTCTCCAAGGCGATAAGATGGCGGGCCGCCACGGTAACAAGGGCGTCATTGCCAAAGTGCTGCCCGACGAGGATATGCCGTATCTCGAGGACGGGTCGCCGGTCGACATCGTGCTCAACCCGCTGGGTGTGCCGTCGCGCATGAACTTGGGACAGATCATGGAGACGCATCTGGGCTGGGCGGCGCGCATGCTCGGCATGAGCGTGGCGACGCCGGTCTTCGACGGTGCGCACGCCGAAGACATCGCCGAATGGCTGCAGGACGCCGGTCTTCCAGCCGACGGCAAGACCTGGCTGCGCGACGGGCGCAGCGGCGAGCGTTTCTCCCGGCCGATCACCGTCGGCATGATCTATATGCTCAAGCTCGCGCACTTGGTAGACGACAAGATCCACGCGCGTTCGACGGGTCCATACTCGATGATCACGCAACAGCCGCTGGGCGGCAAGGCCCAGTTCGGCGGTCAGCGTTTCGGCGAAATGGAAGTCTGGGCGCTCGAGGCTTATGGCGCGGCATATACGCTCCAGGAGTTGCTCACCGTGAAGTCCGACGACGTCGTCGGACGCGTCAAGACCTACGAAGCGATCGTCAAAGGCGAGAACGTGATGGAACCCGGCGTTCCGGAGTCGTTCAAGGTCCTCATCAAGGAGCTGCAATCGCTTGCACTCGACGTCAAGGTGCTCACTGAGAACCGCGAAGAGGTCGACATCAAGACGCCCGAAGATGAGATGGGCGAGAGCGAGCGCCGCGAGTACGGGCTGCTAATGGGCGACGAGCAAAGCGTCGTGTCGCAGACCGTGGTCGCAACGCGCGAAGCGGTTGCCGAAGCGCCGGTCGAGGTCGAGGAAGAGGAAGAAGAGGAAATCGACGACAGCAAACCGCTCGACGCCAGCGCACCGATCATTGCGCCGCCGGTCGTAGCGCCGGTCGCAGAGATCGAAAGCGAAGAGGTCTTCGAAGAAGAGGAGACCCCCGACGATGAAGTCGAGGGTCCGCAAGGCTACGAACTCGAGGAAGAAGACGAAGACGTCGTCTACGAGGACGAAAAGCCCGCCTACGAGGGGGACGAAGAAGAGACTCCCTTCACCGAAAACCCACCCGAAGAAGAGTTCTAGCCCTTCATGCAGGTCGTCGCAACGGTTACGCGGCGACCTGTTTTTGTTTCCGTGAATGAGGACGTGGTCGTTATCTTGGTCGGGCTAACTTTGGTGGTGGTCAGGTCGGTTTGACTGTTGATGTCGGGCCCGGGCGCGAACGTGATGTCGTGCCAGACGATCTCGTTGCCGTTCCAACCCTTCGAATACGCTAGCCCGTACCCGCCGCCGTCGCCGTAGGATACGTCGACCCAACGGTTGGCATCGGGATCGTACGTGATCTTATCCCAGGTTCTCAGCGTGGTCGGAACCCATGACGTCTTGGGAGTCGTGGACGTTTCGCTCATCCAGTAGCCCGTCGGGTCGAGTGTGTAGGTGGAAATGGTGGTAAAGGCGCGCGGGCGGCGCGAACTCTTGGACGAGCAGGTCCAGGTTCCGGCCATGAAGCTGCTTGACGAAAAGTCCGGCTTGCGGGGCGCGGGGATCGGGGTGCTCTCGACCTGGGCGAAGCTCGCGGCCGGGACGAGCGCCGCGAGCAGAACTGCCGCAGCAATGATAACGCGTGATGTACGCAATAGAAGCTCCTTAGATAGAGTGAGACACTTGCCCCGACAGGGGGCAAGGCGTAGCAAGGTTGGGCAAATTGCCTAGAGGCGCCTTCTGGGCAGCACTGCAGGGCAAGCGCGGGCGACTGCTGCAATAGCGTTCTCGTGAAGATCGGCGTCGTCGGCACCGGGCGAATGGGCGCAAATATCGCACGGCGCTTGCACGACGTTGGGTATCCAATCGTTGCGCTTTACGACGTGCGGCCCGAGTCGGCTGCCGAAGTCGCCGAGGAAACCGGCGCTGAGGTCAGCTCGTCACTCGCTCGTGTCGCCGAGCTTGCCGATGTCGTCGTGACCGTCGTTACCGACGATGCAGCGATGCATGCGATCTTCGCGCCGGAGGGCGACTCGCTGTTGAGCAACGCGCGAGGGCGGATATTTCTGAACTGCGCTACGGTCTCGCCGGCGGTCCATCGCGAGGTCGAGCGGCTGGCCGCGGAGCGCGGCGGCGACTCGCTTGAAGCCTGCATGGCCAGTTCGATACCGCAGGCGCGAAACGGCACGCTCTACCTGATGATCGGCGGGCGGCCAGAGGTATTCGAACGCGTCAAGCCGCTGCTCGAAAAGATGAGTGCGTCGCTGAAGTACGTCGGTGAGGCCGGCAAAGCCGCGCAAGTCAAAGCGCTCGTTAACATGGTGATGAACGTCAATACCGCGGGGCTTGCCGAAGGGCTCGGCCTCGGCGATGCGCTCGGCTTGGATCTCGATTTGCTGCGCGAAGTCTTTTCGCAGACCGGCGCGAACTCGCGCGTGCTCGAAACCGATGGCGCCGACATGCAGCACCGCGAACACGACGTCTATTTCTCCGCCGCGCACGCCGCTAAGGATTGCGCGATCGCGCTGGCGCTCGCAAAAGAGGCAGGGCTTCCTCTCCCGCTCGCAGCCGCGGCTTTCAAGCAGTTCGAGCGGATGAAGGCTGCGGGATTGGGCGAGTTGGACAAATCCGGCGTGTCGGAACTTACTTTTAAATCGCGCCGTCCCGTTGACGCTTCAACGGACGAATAGTTCTCGTTAAACCGCAACGCGTTTCCCGCGTAGACTGCGACGGGAGGATGCCCAGAGGAATCGTGAAAACGCGTTCATGAATACTGCGAGCGTGCGGCCGGATATATCTCCGCGGAGATCTTTGCAGAGCATATTGGCTGGTGCATTGATCGTCATCGTCGCGTTGCTGCCCGTCGTCGTACAGGCCGTGGTGATCGCCCACACGGACTTCCTCGGAGATTTTGGTGCTTTCTACTGCGCCGCGCGCGCCGTATCGCATGGCGCCGACCCGTATTACACGGAACCGCTGCGAACCTGCGAGCATTCCGTGGTTCCGGGCCTCGTGCACGAGAGAAATACCAGGCTGACGATACCGGCTCCGCTGCCGGGCTACACTCTGGCGGCGTTCGTGCCTCTCTCGGTGCTGCCGTTTACCGCCGCTGCTGTCGTTTGGCTTATGCTGTTGCTTCTCGCTTGGCTGGCATGCATCGGAACCGTGGTCCGGTTTGCCGGTTGCTCTTGGAAGACGGTCCTGGCGGCTTCTTCACTCTCTCTGGGCGCGACCGCGATTCCCCTCGGCCAAATAGTGCCGGTCGCCATCGCCGCAATTTGCGTGTCGGCATATTTCGCGTGGCAGGGGCGTTGGCGGTTGGCAGCTATCGCGGCAGCCGTCTCGATGATCGAGCCGCACCTCGGGCTCCCAGTCTGCGTCGCGCTGGCGATTTGGGCTCCGCAGACGCGCATTGCGCTCGGAGTATCGTTCGGAGCACTCGCTGCGATCTCGCTGCTGGCAGTCGGCTTCGCGACGAATGTCGAGTATTTCACGAGCGTGCTGCCCGCACATGCTCTATCGGAAGCCGCGTTCAACATGCAGTATAGCCTCACGTCCGTTCTCGTCTCTCTCGGTGTCGCCGATAAGAGTGCAGTTCGGGCCGGATCCATCTGGTATTTCTGCATGCTCGCCCTCGGCGTCGTCGTCGCTGGGATTCTCGCGCGTAAGACCGGGAATCGCGCGTTTCTCGCCTGCGCGCCACCCGCTTTCGCGGTCTTCGGTGGCGTCTTTGTGCATGAGACGCAAATTGCGGCTGCTCTCCCCGTTACTTTTCTCTTCCTAGCGTATGTAAACGCGGGGCGGCGCACCATCGCGATTCTCGCCCTCCTTTTGCTCTCGGTTCTCTGGCGAATGGCGAACTCGCCGGCAGTAATATTAGCGCCGGCCTTTCCCATAGGCTATTTGGCCGGGCGTTTCTGGAGTGGAAGCCTCCGTGCGGTCGTTTTGGCGGCCGCCGGGGCCGTACTTTTGTTTCTGGCCATAGATCACGCATATTTGGCTGGCGCAACGCAGCATGCGAGCACGTACGTCGGATCGACGATCGACCCGCGCTTTCCCGAAGCGTCCTGGAGTATATTCCTACGCGCGAACCGGACCCCAAGCGCCGCCTCGTGGATCGCTCGGATACCGACGTGGACTGGCTTGATACTCATTCTAGCCGTGCTATCGACGGACGCGTTCGAGCGAAGGAAAACGTAGGACCGCAGGTGCTTAGATGAATGCTAGAGCGCCCGGCCTAGACCGGGCCTAGCACGCGCTCGCGTGAAGTTAGCCACAAAGCGAGAGGGAGCGGTACGAGTATTACCGGGTCGAACGCGATAAATTTCGTTAGCAGCCAGCTGGTGCCGACTATATACGATGCGACGACGATCCGTGTTCGTGACGGTTCCGGGAGCGTTGTCATCGCGAGATACAGAGCAGGCAGCGCTAGGGTCGCGTCGTAGTACCACGCGTGAGGACCCAAAGCAACTGCGAGTAGCGCCGTCAAGCTTACGGCCGCGAGCGCCTGCATCCGGGCGAGCACGGGCAGCCAAATCAGAAACACCGCAAACCCGAGAGCTATCGCTAAAGCGCTCGGCAACCCGAGTCGCATTGCCAATCCCGTAAGGCTCACCGTCTTAGACCCGTTTGCGGCGAAATCTGCGGGCACATAAATGTGCATTTGTTGCAGGTAGCCAAGTGGCCAGCCCCAGTCGAGGGTTGCCGGCACGCTGGCGAGGTACCAAAAGGCTGCACAGACTATCACGATGCCAAGCGCCCGCCACTCGCGCCTTACACATAACAAAAGAATGAACGGCAAAGCGTAAGTAGGCTTGTAGAGCAATAGGCCAACCGCAAGTCCAGCGAGCAGAGATTGCCGGCGCACGAGTGCAGCTGCAAGCAGAATAACGAGGAATAACGCCAGCGGAGCGTTCTGGCCGAAGTTAATCGCAGCGGCTAACGGCCCCCACGCAAACGCTGCGAGCGCCGCCACCGCGGTCGAGAGGCCGTAGAGGCGCCCAGCGAGCCGGCTCATCACAAGCGTCAGCGCAAGCATCAGAACGACATCGAGGGCATACGAAAGGCCGATTGGAACGAACTTAGCAGCAATAAAGAAATAGGCAAAGGCCGGCGCGTACATGAAGCCGCCATTTGCCGCTAGCAGCTGTCGGGTTCCGACCTCCGTGCCGGCTCCCACGAATCCAGGCCAGTCACGGAACTGATGGTATAAGACTACGGAGCCCATTACGCAGAAGTTGACAATGACCAGCGCGATGCCGTAGAGCCACAGGCGATCGACTGAAACGCTAATCGGGCACGAGGAAGCTGCCCTGATCTTTGTCGCGCCCTCGTTCAAAATCGGTTTGGACCAGCCTTCCCTTTCACGGCATGGTTATTCGCCAGGAAGACTCCATTAATCCCACCGGATGTGATTCCGAGTTTCGTGGCCGAGGGATAAGCTACGACCACCGCGCGGACGGTTGGATTGCGGGTAGCGCGTTGCAGCATCGCGTTGGATTACCGTGTTATCATACTACGATGACTGCGAAAAGTTCGATCCTCGACCCCGCGATTGCGGAATACATAGCTGACTCTACGGTGCGCGAGCACCCGACGCTCCGCGAACTGCGCGAAGAGACGGCACGGCTTTCGCAGTGGCGCATGGCGATCGGCCCCGAGCAGGGCCAACTGATGGCGTTGCTGGCGCACACGATCGGGGCGCGACGGTATTTGGAAATCGGCGTCTTCACCGGGTACAGCTCCCTGGCGATGGCGCTGGCGCTGCCTCCCGATGGCTATATCCTGGCCTGCGACGTCGACGAAGCGACGACCGCGGTCGCGCGCCGGTACTGGGAATACGCCGGTGTGGCGGGCAAGATCGACTTGCGCCTCGCTCCTGCAATCGAGACGCTCGAAGGGCTGCGGCGCGAGAAGGTCGAGCCGTTCGACATGGCGTTCATCGATGCCGACAAAGTCAACGTCGACACGTATTACGAAGATGCGCTCGCGCTGGTGCGAGCCGGAGGCTTGATTCTGGTGGACAACGTGTTGTGGGACGGCGCGGTGCTCGACGAGTCGGTGGATGATCCCGCCACCCAAGCCCTGCGCGCCATCAGTTTTAAAGCCGGGCGCGACAATCGCGTCGAGGTGGCGCTGGTGCCGGTCTGCGACGGGCTGCTCATCGCCCGAAAGAAGGGGTAGGTCCCTACTGCGGGCGGAGGTTGTTGAAACGAGCCCAAGCCGGCGAAGCGGTCGCGACGTCGAAGCAGATCCGCCGGTGCGGATAGTCCACCGCCATAGCATTGACGAAGGGAAGATTCGTTTCGATGATTCCGTTGTAACCGTCGGGCCGCTGCGGCTCGGTGCACATCGGTATCGAGCTTGCAGGCGTGCCCGCCGCGAGCCGTATATATGCCGACCCACCACACGAGAAGCCGCTGCTAAAGCTCGCCTGGTACGCGCGTGTGCCGTCCCAGAGCGCTCCGCCGCCGGACATTCCCGAATCGAGCACGACCTGGCTTAGCCAAGCGCCGTTGATCTCGACCCGCGCGAGCGGTACGCGCGGCGCAAGATTGACCGGCAGGCAGTGCATGCGCGCGATCTTCGAAGGCGCGGGGAAGAGCGTGACCGCGCTATGTTCGCGGTCGATGAGGGTTGGGAAGCGCATGAAGAAATCGTAGCCGCAGAGCGCGCTGTAACCCGTCAAATGCGATGAAATGAGCGCGTGAACGTCGTGCAGCGCGTGACCCGCGACGGCGAAGCGTGAAATTGCGGACTCCCGGTCGGCGTAGCTTCGTCCGTCGGGTGCGACCTCAAACGTGCCACGCTCGCCGGCGAGTCCCACATCGCGTGCCAGCATTGGGGAGAGGATGATCGCCGAGCTGCCGGTATCTAAAATGCAGGAGCTGCGCCGGCCGTTAAAGGTTACCGGTATCGTCGTGCGGGTCCCCGATAACCCGCTCGAGAGCGTCACCGGGGTGGGCGCGATTCCCAAACAGCACAGGAATAAAACGAGCGCAATCGCCGGTCGCATCACTTTTCAAGCGTAGAATACCACAGCGCAGCGGGATTCGTCTGCGCCTCTCATCAAAGTGTAAGCGTCCTTCATGCGTGTAACCTGCATCGGCGGCGGTCCCGCGGGCCTTTACCTTGGAATACTGATCAAGGCACGCTTTCCCTCGTGGCCGGTTCGAATCATCGAACGTAATCGGCCTCTCGATACCTTTGGCTGGGGCGTCGTCTTCTCCGACGCGACGCTGGAGAATCTGCAGGCCGCCGACGAGCCAACGCGGCGAGAGATCACCGAGTCGTTCGCCCACTGGGACGATATCGAGATCCATTTCGACGGGCATACGATTCGATCAGGAGGCCACGGCTTTAGCGGCATCTCGCGCAAGCGGCTGCTCTCGATCCTGCAACGGCGGGCCGGCGAGCTTGGCGTCGAGCTGAACTTTCAAACCGACGTCACCGACGTCGAAGCCGAGCGCGACCGGTGCGATCTCTTGGTGGGTGCCGACGGCGGCAATAGCCGGGTCCGTCAAAGCTTTGCACGCGAATTCGGGCCCAACCTCGAGCGTCGCCGCTGCCGCTACGTGTGGTTTGGCACGACGCTGCCGCTGGATGCCTTCACGTTCATTTTCGAGCGGACGGAGCACGGATGGTTCACCGTGCATGCCTATCGCTTCGACGAAGAGCTTAGCACGTTCATCGTCGAGTGCCGCGAGGAGACCTGGCTCGCGCACGGCCTCGACACGGCCGACACGCAGCAAACGGTCGCGTTTTGCGAGCGGCTCTTCGAGCCGTATCTTCATGGGCACCGTCTCATGACCAATAGCGCACACCTGCGCGGACGCGACTGGTTGAACTTCACACGCGTGAGCAACGAGCGTTGGAGCTTCGACAACGTTGTGCTGTTGGGCGATGCGGCGCATACCGCGCACTTCTCCGTTGGTTCGGGCACCAAGCTCGCGATGGAAGACGCGATCGGATTGGCCGACGCCCTCGCCGTCGCGGAGTCGTCCGGTCTGCAGCAGGCGCTCGCGCAGTACGAGGCCAGCCGCAAGCTCGAGGTTCTCAAGCTGCAGAACGCCGCACGCAACTCGACGGAGTGGTTCGAAAACGTCGCCCGGTATGCAACGCTTCCGCCCGAGCAGTTCGCCTATAGTCTGCTAACGCGAAGCCAGCGGATCGGTCACGAGAACCTGCGCCTGCGCGACACGACCTACGTCGACCGGATCGAACGGTGGTTTGGGGGCAGCGCGGTGCCGCCGATGTTCGTACCCTTTGCGCTGCGAGGGCTCCAGCTGCAAAACCGCATCGTCGTTTCACCGATGGATATGTACAGCTCGGTGGATGGCACGCCCGGTGATTTTCATCTCGTTCATCTCGGCACGCGCGCGCTCGGCGGTGCCGGTTTGGTCTTTACCGAGATGACGTGCGTAACGCGAGAGGGGCGCATTTCGCCGGGCTGCGCCGGCATGTATCTACCCGAACACGTGCCCGCGTGGAAGCGGATCGTTGATTTTGTCCATGCATCCTCGCGCGCCAAGATCTGCCTGCAGTTAGGGCATTCCGGGCCGAAGGGCGCGACGAAACTATTGTGGGAGGGGATGGACGAGCCGCTCGATGAGGGAACGTGGCCGGTTGTCGCACCGTCGGCGATTCCGTACTCACCGCGAAACCAGGTGCCCTCGGAGCTGAGCCGGGCGGAGATGGACGAGATTCGCGACGCCTTTGCACGAGCTGCCGGTATGGGGCTCGAAGCGGGCTTCGACATGCTCGAGCTGCACTGCGCTCACGGCTATCTGCTCTCGTCGTTTATCACGCCGCTGCGCAACCAGCGCCGCGACGAGTACGGCGGCTCGCTGGAGAACCGGTTGCGCTATCCGCTGGAAGTCTTCCGCGCGATGCGTGCGGTTTGGCCGGAAGAGCGGCCGATGTCGGTGCGCATCTCGGCGACCGATTGGGTGGACGGCGGCATCGACGGCAACGATTCCGTTGAGATCGCTCGCGCATTTAAGGAGGAGGGCGCGGATCTTATCGACGTCTCGGCCGGGCAAACGACGCCGGATGCGAAGCCGGTCTACGGCCGCATGTTTCAGACGCCGTACTCGGATAGGATTCGCAACGAAGTCGGGATCGCGACGATGGCCGTCGGGAACATCACCGACGTCGATCAAGTGGATGCGATTCTCGCGGGAGGCCGCGCCGATCTCGTGGCGCTGGGCCGGCCGCATTTAGCCGATCCGTTCTGGACGCTGCACGCTGCCGCACAACTCGGCTACGAAGAGGCGCCCTGGCCCGTGCAGTACCTTTCGGGGAAAGAGCAGCTCGAACGGCTTGCAGCTCGCGCCCGCGAGGCGGCATCGTGAGCATCGCCGGAAGGCACGCCGTCGTAACCGGCGGGTCGCGCGGCATCGGCCTCGCCGTCGCGCAGCGCCTGGTGCAAGAAGGTGCGCGCGTCAGCATCGTGAGCCGTTCTTCTTCACGTGTCACCCTGAACGCAGTCGAAGGGTTTTCCGCTACGGCCGACGTCCGCAACGAAAGCGAGATTCGGCGAGCGTTCCAGGAGTGCCGCGACGCCAATGGGGCGATCGATATTCTGGTGAACAACGCCGGCATCGTCGAGTCGGCGCCGCTGACGCGCACGTCGTCCGAAATGTGGGATCGAATCATCGCCACGAACTTAACGGGCACGTTTCTGTGCACGCGCGAGGTCATCGCGGAAATGACGGCGGCACACTGGGGGCGCATCGTAAACGTTGCCAGCACCGCGGGCCTTGCGGGCGCGCCGTACATCGCGGCCTATTGTGCGAGCAAACACGGCGTGGTCGGCTTCACGCGCGCCGTCGCCGCCGAGACCGCTGGGACGGGCGTGACCGTGAACGCAGTCTGTCCGGGTTACACGGAGACCGATATTCTCCGCAGTGCCGTGGCGAACATCACCGCGAAAACCGGCAGGGACGAAGAAGAGACTCGCCGGTTTTTAGCCGCAAACAATCCGCAAGGCCGGATCGCGACGGTCGAAGAGGTCGCGGAGGGAGTCCTGATGTTGGTTACCGGCTCGCAAACCGGTGTCGCGCTGATCGTGCCAGGCTTCTTAAGCGCCGAACCAGCGCAGGTGGGGCCAGATCTCGGATAACGGCGCGACGGGATCGCGGCAGAGATAGATCGGCGCCGGTCCTTCGACGACCCATTTGTACGGTTCGGTTGACGTGCGCGCGAGGGTGACGCTGCGGTAGTACCGCCGTAAGAGATCGATGCGCGTCGCGCCGATCGCGACCAGCGTCGCGCCGTCGTAGCCGCGCGTTCCCCAGAGGTAGTAGTTGTTTTGGCTCGAGATGGCCGGGGGCAATCCGTAGCGCGGGCCAAAGAAGTCCAAGGCCCCGGCATCGCCGTACGTGTCGGCGTAAATCGCTGTGCGCGCGCGGACGTCGTTCGGCAGCGCAAGATAAACTTGCGCGACATCCTGCGCCAGCCGGTCCCAGCCGAACTCTTCGGCAAAGACCGGTTGAATGAGATGCGCCGGCGTTCCGTCGCGTCCGGTTAGGCCGAGGAGTTTCGTATACGCAACGAGCCCGTCCACCGGCAGAACCGGCAGCGACAGCGGAAGCGCCAGAATGCCCACCGCAACGAGCGCGCCAAACGCGGTTGCGCGCAGCGAGGCGGCAACGCGCTCGATCGCTACGGCGCCGATCGCAAGCAGCGCTGCGTACATGCCGATGATGTAGTAGCCTTTGGCGCTCAGCGCCACGGCGGCTAGGAAGAGCACGACGTAGGCAAGCGCGATAAAGCGCAAATCGCGTAGCGCCGCCACGCGAAACGGTGCGATGATTCCGGCCAACCAGATCGGCGCTGCGAGCGGATTGGTGTACAGCAGTTGCTCGAGCGCAAAGGCTCCGGCGTTATTCACGAGGCTGCGGTACTCCAGCGTCAGGCCGTTGGCAAACGAGGGGCGATGGGCAGCGTCGCCTCGGATCACCTCCAGGAACGGCCATCCGTGCGCGGCCTGCCATCCGAGATTCGGCGCGAGCACGAGCGCCACGAATGCAACGGCACAGGCTAAATATGGCGTTCGCAGCGCCCTGCGTTCGTTGGTGAGCAACAGGCCGGCTACCAATGCGGCAACGAGCAGCCCGATCGAGTATTTCGCGTAGGCGCTCAGCGCGATGGAGGCGCCCAGCGCGAGCCACAGGCGCGGCCGCTGAGTCGCCGAAGCGCGAACGATACGAATCGTAAGATAGATCGAAAGCGTCCAGAAGAACGGCTCCAACGAAGTCGTCGTCAACGTGTTGCCCAGCAGCAGATAGGCCGGCATCAGCAGCGTTGCGATCCCCGAGAGCATTTGGGCGAACGTGCCGCCACCGAGTTCCTTGGTAAGCCGCACGGCGAGATAGACGGTTCCGGCGACCGCGAGAATTGGGAGCGCGCGCAGCGCTACCAGTGAATATCCTGCAGGAGCGGCCAGCCACGCGGCCGCGGCGACCAACGGCGGCTGATCGACGTATCCCCAGGCGAGATGCTTCGAGCAGGCGATAAAGTACAGCTCGTCGCGGAAGTAGCCGTAGCGCCAGGCCGTCGCGCCGTGCAGCAGCAGCGCGGCGCAGAATAGGCCGAGCGCGATCACGCCGTTCGGCGAGCGGCGACCAGGAGGCTGAGCGCAAAGCCGCAGACCCCCGACCAAATCCACGTCCCCAGCGCAACGTTCCAGTCCCACCAAATACCGTCGGCAAAGAACGTCGCCAGCAGGTAGACGCCGGTGTACGTCATCGGAACGGCGATGGCAAACACGCGGAATGCGACCGTCCTCGCTGGGGACGGATACGGGTCGAAGCGCGCGACGAGCAGGTCGGCGATGATTCCCGTAATCAGCGATTGCACGATCGTCACGACGAGCAGCGGCGTTTGATTGGTAAATGCCGCCGCCGCCGGAGCGTTCCCGAGCACCAGGAGCGCGGTCATCGTTCCGGGAGTCGGACGAATGCGCGAGACCAGCCAGAGCGCGAAGCCGCCGATCAAGATGCTCTCGAGAATGATGCTGAGAACGCCGCTGGCGATCTTGTAGTAGCCGATCGAGAGCGCCGTGAGATAGTCGGGCGTAAACGGAGCGATCGGCGGCGGAGCGTTGGTTCGCCCGGCGCCCGGATCGAAGCCATAGGCCGTGCCAAAATGCGTGAGGATCAGCCACGTCGCCAGTCCGAGCACCAGGGGCAACTGGCGCGAATATGTCGTGGCATCGCGCTGTGCCAGCACCGAGCGAATCGGGCCGCTCGCGACGAGAAAGATTCCAAGGCCGAGAATCTGGTGCGTCGGGCTCAGCAGCGCGTCGACGCCCACTTCGATCCCGAAGAAACGATGCCAGAGCATATCGCCGAACCCCGCGGCGACGAAGATCGGAATGCCCAAGAGCGCCAGGCGGTACGGGCGGGGGACGGTGTCCGGCCAAGCGTAGCCAAGCCGCCGCGCGCGCAAGATAAAGGCCCCAACCATACAGACCAAGGCCAGCATGCCCGAGTAAAAGACGGCGTGGTACGGGGTAAAGAAGCTTTCGACCGGCACGTGACCGTGCGCCCACGCATCGAGGAAGAATCCGCCGGAAATCCAGATGCCGCAAATGCCGACCGCGTAATCGAGCGCGAGGCTGCGCGGGGCCGCGTTCTGCATTATCCTGCGGCCTTTATGCCCGATGGTTGGAGGCGCCTTCTAAATCGAGCAGGTGGCGTCGCGGCAAGGCCGTACGACCGTCGATGTGCTGCTTCGCATCGGGGCGTGTTGCTTCGCACTGCTGTCGGTCGCATGCGGATCGCGCCTTCCGCCCGTGCCGCCCAACGCGATCGTCGGACCGTATTCGGTGCTGCCCACGCCGAAGGTCGAGCCGAACGACGCGCCACCGCAGATTCTTGGAATGCGTTTCTCCGCGCTCGACGTTCGCCGCGGCCAGCACTGGTCGGGCTGGTTCGTGACCGGTACCGACGTCGCCAGCGTTGAGGTGCGCACGAGTCTGTTCTCGATCAACGTGCCCCACGTCGGTCCCGGACGCTTCGCGTTCACGCTCGACGTCCTCGATACGCCGCCGATCTTCGTTCGCTCGTATCATCTGCGCGTGATCGCGCGCAATAGCGCGGGCGACGCCGACGAAGAGGATCTCCCATTTCGTATCAGATGAACGGCGCGCGGACGCAGCTCGATGCGAAGGTACTCACCGTTACGCTGGACCGGCCCGCTCGCAAGAACGCGCTGACGTTCGAGCTGTATCGCGAGCTGACGGATACGTTCGCCTCTTTGCAAAGCGACGCCGCCGTTAAAGCCGTCGTGTTGACCGGCGGCGGCGCCGACTTCTGCTCGGGCGGCGACGTGCACGAAATCATCGGCCCGCTCACACGGAGTTCTTCGCAGCAGCTGTTGGAGTTCACGCAGATGACCGGCGATTTGGTAAAGGCGATGCGCGCCTGTCCGCAGCCGATCGTGGCCGCGGTCGATGGAATCTGCGCCGGCGCCGGTGCGATCCTGGCGATGGCCAGCGATCTGCGATTGGGAACGGAGCGTTCGCGCGTCGCCTTTCTTTTCGTGCGCGTGGGATTAGCCGGATGCGACATGGGCGCGTGCACGATGCTGCCGCGCATTATCGGGCTCGGCCGCGCGAGCGAGCTGCTCTACACCGGTCGCGCGCTGCCGGGCACAACGGCGCACGATTGGGGATTTTATAACGAGCTGTGCGAGCCGGAGGCATTGAGCGAACGCGCGCTCGAGCTGGCGCGCACGCTCGCGCAGGGCCCGAGCATGGCGCACGCGATGACGAAGCGGATGTTGCTCGAAGAATGGGCTCTGCCGCTTTCTGAAGCCATCGATGCGGAGGCGCGGGCGCAAGCGGCGTGCATGGAGACCAACGACTTCCGGCGCGCCTACGAAGCGTTCGTCGCTAAACGGCCGCCGCAGTTCGAAGGAGACTAACCTGTACCTCGGTCTTCCATTTTTCGACGAAGAGCATCGCGCATTTTCCGCGGGCCTCGAAGCCTGGCTCGGCGATGCGGCGGTTCACGACGACGAGTCGGATGCCGCTGCGGCTTCACGCGCGTGGGTTGGCGAGTTGGCCGAGGGCGGATGGCTGCGAGCCTGCGTACCGGGCGCGTACGGGGGAGTTCGTGCGGAACTCGACGTGCGAACGCTGTGTCTCGCGCGCGAGCGGCTGGCGTACCGCAGCGCGCTGGCGGATTTTGCTTTCGCGATGCAAGGCTTGGGCGGCGGACCGATCGCGTTGTGCGGCAGCGCGGAGCTGAAACGGCGCTACTTGCCGGAGATCGCCGCCGGCCGGTGCATCGCAGCCTTTGCGTTGTCCGAATTGGAGGCCGGCTCCGATGCC
Organism: Vulcanimicrobiota bacterium; assembly: GCA_963823795.1. Lineage (GTDB taxonomy): Bacteria > Vulcanimicrobiota > Vulcanimicrobiia > Vulcanimicrobiales > Vulcanimicrobiaceae > Cybelea. Next base: position 130,334 of record CAWGMX010000005.1, read on the forward strand.
GGCGCGTTGACGACGCGCGCGCGGCGCGAGAACGGCGGCTACGTGCTCGACGGCGAGAAGGCGTGGATCTCCAATGCCGGCATCGCAAATCTGTACGTCGTCTTCGCGAGAACCGGCGACGCCGGAACCAAAGGCCTGAGCGCGTTTGCGGTGGATGCTGCTACCAAGGGGTGTTGCGCGGAGAAGCCGATTGAAACGATCTCGCCGCATCCACTGGGCTCCTTGCGTTTAGACGGCGTCGCGGTCTCGGAGGAGTGCCGGATCGGCCAGGAAGGCGAGGGCTTCAAGATTGCGATGACGGTGCTCGACGTCTTTCGCAGCACGGTCGGTGCGGCGGCCCTCGGCTTTGCGCGACGCGCCTTGGACGAATCGATAACTCACGTGAAGAGCCGGCACTTGTTCGGCAAGCCGCTAGCCGACCTGCAGCTCACACAAGCGGCGATCGCAACGATGGCGACCGACGTCGATGCGAGCGCGCTGCTCGTCTATCGCGCAGCGTGGGCCAAAGACAGCGGCAGTGCGCGTGTCACGCGCGAAGCAGCGATGGCGAAGTGGTTTGCGACCGAGGCGGCGGGGCGCGTCTGCGACCGTGCGGTGCAGCTTTTCGGCGGCCGCGGCGTTACCCGCGGCGAGATCGTCGAACGCTTGTATCGCGACGTTCGCGCGCTGCGCATCTACGAAGGCGCCAGCGAGATTCAGCAGCTCGTGATCGCAAAGCAACTCTTGGCAAGCAGAGAGGACGACCCGGCCGGGTTTCGAAAGAAGATGACCTAGGTCATTCGGGAGGATAGCCTCATGGTCTATCGGATTGCGAGCCTCGCCGCCCTTCTACTCTGCTGCGTCCAGTGCGCCGGGGCGGGCGCCCCAGACCGAGCGGTGTTGCCCGACGCGGCCTCCTTAACCCAGCAGCCGTTCCTTTATGTAGGTGGCGCCAAGCTGTCGCAGTATGCGCTGGGAAGCTCGAAACCACTGCACACGCTCAACCTAAGTTTGGGGGCCAGCGCCATCGCGCTGGATGGTCGCGGGAATCTCTTCGTGGCCAATGGCGGGGCCAGCGAGGGCTACGTCGCCGTTTACGATGCGCAAAGCCTCAAGCTGCTGCGATCGGAGGAGCTAACCGACGACACGTTCTTGGCCGTCGGCCGTCGCGGTTATCTGTACGCGACAAACTGCGGTGACGGCATCAACGTTTTTTCGCCCGGCGGCCTGAAATACGACTATACCCGCTATATGCGCAGTGGAGCTTGCGCCATGGCGGTCGACGGGGAAGATAACCTATTCGTCGCCGGCGGGAACTCAATCGTGGTCTTTGCGCCGGCGAAGCGGCCCGGCCGCATAACGCTGGTACGCCGAATCAAAAGCGGTATCGACGGACCTCTCGCGCTGACTTTCGCGCCGTCTGGTGAGCTCTTCGTGCTCAACTGTCCGCGATGCCGCTACCATCACGCGCAGCCGTACGTCAGCGTCTACAAACCGGGCAGTTCCTCGCCGGCGCGCATCGTCACCGGCGACATCTCGCAGGCGGCGGCGCTTGCCGTCGACTCGACAGGTCTGCTCTATGTGGCCAGCGCGCCGCTGAGCCGCTTTGACCGCAATCCAGGGTGGGTTACGGTGTACGCGCCCGGGGCGACCAAACCGCTTCGGAAAATCGTTGCGGGGATCGACCGCCCGGCCGGGCTCGCGCTGGATTCGTCGGATAGGTTGTACGTCGCGGACGGCGGAAAGAGTGCGGTCACCGTTTATAGCGCGGGGGGAACGAAACTATTGCAGACGATCACCGACGGCATCAGAGTTGCCGAAACGCTGGCGATTCGCTGACGGCCCATAGCGACCGGTTCGCGCAGGATCGCCTGCCGCCGCCGCACGAGCTGCCGGAGCTGCGCTTCGATCTTCCCGACCTGCATTATCCGGATCGCGTCAACGCCGCAACGCGTCTGCTCGATGCTCGCGTCGAGAGCGGCGAAGGCGAACGGCGCTGCATCGTCGCGCCTGGGGGCGTTTGCTGGAGTTACGCGGATTTACGCGATGCGGCGAATCGCATTGCCAACGTGCTCGTCGAAACGACTGCCTTTGAGCCGGGGAATCGCGTGCTGCTTCGCGCGCCGAACACGCCGATGCTGGCCGCGTGCTGGTTCGCCGTATTAAAAGCCGGCGGGATTGCGGTAACGACGGTCCCGCAGTACCGCGCCGCCGAGCTTCGCTTCATCATGGAGAAGGCGCAGATCAAGCACGTGCTTTGCGATGTCCGTTTACGTGACGAACTCGAGGTCGCTTGCAGGGGCTCTGACGGCACGCAGCCGCTCTACTTCAACGGAGACGTGCGGGAGCCGAGTTCGCTCGAGAGCCTCATGCGCAATGCCTCGACGCAGTTCGCCAACGCCGAGACCGCCGCGCAGGACGTCGCGCTGATCGCCTTTACCTCCGGAACCACCGGAACGCCGAAAGCGACGATGCATTACCACCGTGACGTGCTGGCGATCTGCGATACCTATTGCGACCGCGTACTGCAGCCGCGCCGCGACGATCTCTTCTGCGGAAGTCCGCCGCTGGCGTTTACCTTCGGCTTAGGCGGTCTGCTGCTGTTTCCGCTCCACGCCGGCGCCGCGACGCTGTTGTTGGAAAAGGCCGGGCCGATGGAACTGCTCGAAGCGATCGCGAGCTTTGGCGTCACGACGATCTTCACCGCGCCGGTCGCGTACCGCACGATGGCGGCAAAGGCGCTGGAGTACGATCTCTCAACGCTGCGTACGTGCGTCTCCGCCGGTGAGACGCTTCCGAAAGCCGTCTGGGAGCAGTGGCATGCAGCGACGGGGCTGACGATTCTCGACGGCATCGGCAGCACCGAGATGCTGCACATCTTCGTCGGTTCGCCGCAGCACGAAGTGCGCGCGGGCTCGACGGGCCGCGTCGTGCCGGGATACGTTGCCGAGATTCACGACGATGCCGGGCGCACAGTGCCGGATGGCACGGTGGGGCGCTTGGCGGTCAAAGGTCCGACGGGCTGTAAGTATCTGCAAGACGAGCGCCAGCGTACCTACGTAAAAGAGGGCTGGAACTATCCCGGCGACGCCTATCGCCGCGACGCCGACGGCTACTACTGGTACGTCTCGCGCATGGACGACATGATTCTTTCGGCCGGCTACAACATCTCGGGTCCCGAAGTTGAACAAGCGCTGATCGCTCACCCCGACATCAAAGAAGTTGCCGTCGTGGGGAAGCGCGATCCGGCGAAGGAAACCAACTTCGTCAAGGCGTTCGTCGTTCTGGCCGACGGTTGCGCCGCCGGCAGCGCCAAGGCCGACGAGCTGCGCGAGTTCTGCAAAGCGCAGATCGCGCCGTTCAAAGCGCCGCGCGAGATCGAGTTCGTGAGCGAACTCCCCCGAACCGAAACCGGCAAACTCCAGCGGTATAAGCTTCGTGCTTTGTCACCCTGAGCGCAGTCGAAGGATGACGCAGCGATCACGCTATAAAAAAAACGAGGCGCCGCATTACTGCGACGCCTCGCGCGCTTCGATGTGCTGCTAGCCCGACACAAGCCCACATTAGCACACCGCTAACGACTTCGCAACAGGGTGAGCTGCGCGGCTGGAGCGCCCGGGAATCGGACCCGGAGCTGCTTTGCGTGTCGTGCTAGCATCCATGCACGGGTTCATGATCCTCGCGCTAATTTATGTGGCGCACCTCATCGCATTTCCGGCGGCCCTGTCGACGCCACGCTGGCCCGACTCGTATGCCGGCACGAGTCGCCCTACCTATGCAACGATGGGCGAGAACGGTGCGGTTGCCATCATCGTCGACCGGCGAGACAAGCAAAACGTAAACTATGTATTCGTCGTACGATCCGACGGAACGACGACCGTTCTCGGCTCTGATTCGGTGCCGGCCGACGAACTGAGGCGCCTTCCTAGACCGATGCCCTGCCGTCGCGACGGCTGCACGTTTGACAACGTTGCGCTCGCGTATGACGGGACGCCGTTCGTCACGCTAGAGCACTACTTCGGCGGAGCACACCTCGGCTTTGATGAGGCGGCGTTCGTGTGGAACGGTTCCTGGCATGTCGTACTCGAAGGAGTACCTTTCGAGAACAGGCGAGGCTACGCAGCTCCCGACAACCTGTCGATCGGTGCGGCGGATACGCCGAGTAGCTTTGCGATCAATGGCGACTTCGCGGGCGAGCAACCTGGCTTCCAACTGCCGCCTGTCGCCGCCGCGCGACTGAGCGGAGGCATCGCTTCGCTTGGCGACGGCATCGCCCTTGCGATGCGCGGCGCGTACGTCGCGGGCGTTCGTGTAAACCCGGCTGACAGTTCGCGCGGGCCGGCCGCAATACGTTGGCGGTGCGATCCGAACGCCGGGACTCCTTGCGTTCTCAATAACCTTGGGCCTGGGATCCCCTACGCCGTCGACTCGCACGGCGAAGTCGTCGGCAGCGACGGAAGCAGAATGCCTCCGCCGGCCACGGCCTTTGACGATGCGGGAGAGCCGGTCTTGTGGCGCGCCGGGAAGGCACTTGTGTTGTCGACGCGTTTCGGCGCGGCGTACGCGATCTCGGAATCCGGGACTATCGTTGGCACAGCGGAGCCGTCATGCGGAGATCGTTGCCGCGGTCCGATGCGAGGATTCATCGCAGATGCTCGCGACGAACGCCCGCGCGCGCGTCTGTTGGATCCGCTTGTCCAAAATCTCGGCCGGCGGCATTTGATTGCCGCATTTGGCGTTGCCGACGACGGTCGGATCTTGGCGCTCGTTGGAAGGGACCGCGAGAACGCGAAGTTGGCGATCCTCGTGCCGCAATAGCTGCTGCGCCGTTAGCGGTAGTGCGTACGCCTTAGCGGCTTTCGACGGCGATGAGCCGCCCCTCGAGGTCGTCGAAGCGATGGAGGACCTTTACCTCGAATCGATCCAGACGAGTCTCGAGCGCGTCGAGGCGAGTGTCGACTGCGTTGAAGCGCCGGCCCATTTCGCCTTCGATTTGATTGAAGCGCCGGTCCATTTCGCCTTCGATTCGATTGAAGCTGTGCTCGGTCGCCTCCCGCAGGGACAGCACCGCAGCAAGGATCGCATCTCCATTCATCATTGGCCTATCGTAGCGTACGACTGTGCCGGCATGTTTCCTAGGGATTCGCGCGGTCGCGGGCCAACACTTTTCGCTCAATGGTCGTGCTCCTAGCGCTCGCCGCTTACACGCTGCACCTCGTCGCGCTTCCGCAAGGGTGGCTTCCGACGGATTTGAACGCCGGTTTCTCCCTCGCGCGGCCGACCAACGCGGTGATCGGCCGGGATGGCTCGATTGCCGTGCTACTTTCGAGACCGAGCAATACTTTCGGGGAAGGTTCCGTTCGGCTCGTGGTGGTTCATCCCAACGACGCTCCGTAATTTTGCGGGCGAACTCGATCGAAGGTCCACCGGAGTTCTTGCGCATGTTCGCTCCGCCGCTGCGCGGACACGACAAGAATATTTGGTTTACCAACGTGGTTCTCGCCGACGACGGTACTCCGTTCGTAACGGCAGAGTACGCTTTCGGCGGTGCGTACAGCGGTGAGGTGAGCGGAGCGTTTGCCTGGAACGGCGCCTGGCATTATGTGCCGTCGGTGAACCCGTTCGCGGGGCTTGGCCTTCCCTCGGAACCGCAAAACGTTTTGATCGCCACCGCGGAGAGCATCGAGAATTTCGCCTACATTGGCAACCATCTCGACGGTTTTCCGGGCGAGGACTTGAACGTAGCGAAAACGGACCCGAAGTTGCTCGAAATATCGGCAGCATCATTTGATTCGCGCAGGCTTGCACTCGGTCTGGGCGACGCCACAGCGATGCGGGGTTCGTTTGTGGCAGGCTTCGATGCCGGACTGGGTTTGGTTGCAACGTCGAACCCGTCGACGGCGGTCCTCTGGCGATGTGCGGGAGCCCGGCGTTCGTCAGCACGCCAATGCCAACGCTCGATCCTTGGGACCGGGGCGGCGTATGCTGTCGATTCGGCTGGCGACGCCGTGGGCGGTGCCTCTTCCGACTCGCAACTCAGTTGCAGAGGGAGTGTCGGTCCTCCGATGCTCTGGCGCAACGGAAAAGCGTTTGCACTTTCGGTAGGCGACGGGCTAGCGTACGCGATTTCTGATCGCGGCGCGATCGTCGGCACGATGGGCAGCGAGTGCGGGCCGCGTTTTGTGCGGGGCTTCGTGGCGGATGCGCGAGCTGCTGCACCGCGGGCCCGCGTGCTCGACGATTTCGTCACGAATCTCGCCGGACGGCACGTTGTCGCCGCATTTGGAATCGACGGCGCCGGGAGAATCCTCTGTTACGTTGCGGACGACCTGGGCAAGAGAAGCCTCGCGTTACTCGTTCCGCGGTAGAACCGCGCTAGCGGCTTTCGACGGCGATGAGCCTGCCCTCGAGATCGTCGAAGCGATGGAGGACCTTTACCTCGAATCGATCCAGACGGTTCTCGAGCGCACTGAAGCGCCGGTCCATTTCGCCCTCGATTCGATTGAAGCTCTGCTCGGTTGCCTCCCGCAGGGAGAGCACCGCAGCAAGGACCGCAGGTCCGTTATTCATTGGCCTATCGTAGCGTACGACTGTTGCTGGAATGTTTCCTAGGGATTCGCGCGCTCACGGGCCAGGTAAAGGCACGCACGACGAAAAGGATGGGTGCCGACGGATTCAACCGCTGGGCGAACCAGCAGTCCGCGGCGGCGTTCGGAATCGACGACGCCGGCAGAATCCTCTGCTATGTTGCCGACAGCGAACGCAAGAAAAGCCTCGCGTTACTCGTTCCGCGGTAGAACCGCGGTCGCTTCGATCTCCACTTTCGCGCCGTCTTCGAGCAGACCGGCAACTTGCACGAGCGCCATCGCCGGAAAATGCGAGCCGACGATCTCGCGATAGGCCTTCCCGAGCGCGGCGAGGTTGTCGCGATACTCCTGCTTATCGGTGACGTACCACGTCAGCCGGACGACGTGTTCGGGTTCTCCGCCGGCGGCGCGAACGACCGCGATCACATTGCGCAGTGCCTGCCCGGCCTGCTCGATAAAGCCTTCGCCGGCCAGCTCGCAGCGCTCGTTCCAGCCGATCTGCCCAGCGATGGCGAGGTAGCGGCCCTCGGCCACGATGCCGTGGGCGTATCCGCTGGGCCGCGGCCAGCCCTCGGGTTCGATCCTGCGACTCACCGCGCAGGCCTTTCCCCTACGCCCGCGTGCAGCCTTTTACGAGCGAGCGGTAGATAAAGGTTCGCCGCCCTTGTTAAGCAAACCAAGGCCGACAAGTTTGCAGTCGCGCTGGAGCCGAAAGGGGCAAGCACCTATGTCCGTGACCGAACCTCCCAAAGATACACCCTTTGGGCTCGACCAAAACGTAGCCGCCGGGCTCGCTTATCTGTTCACGCTCCTTGGCGGCATTATCATGCTCGTCGGCGGCGGCACGAATAAATTTGTGAAATGGGCTGCCGCACAATCGATCACCCTATGGGGTGTGACTTTTGTGCTCTATATCGCTTTTTGGTTCATTGCGATCATCATTCACCCGTTCTTCTTTTTGACGATGTTGCTTGGGCTGGCGTACTTCGTCGTTTGGATTTGGACGACGATAACTGCCTTCCAAGGAAAAGAAGTCCGCATTCCGGTGGTCGACGGGATTACCGAGAGCATCTTCAAGTCGCAGCTTTAATCGGCTTTTGCGGGCTGCTGGGAGCCCGGAGCCGCAATAGCGGGCGCTCGAACAGATAGGTTGCCGCCGTCGCTACTGCGATGGCCAGTGCAAAGGCAAGCTCGGTATACCGGGCTTGCCATTCTGTGTCGTCGTGAGGGTTCCCGGAATACGGCGGGACGTGATGGGAGAGCAACTCACGCGCGACGATCTGATGGTACAGGTAGAGGTTGTACGAGATGGTCGCCAGGAACCGCATCGGCGTGTTGTCCAGCAGCATCTGCCACCAGCGCGGGCTCGCGAGCGAACCCAACGCCATCGCGCTAAATGCGAGGCCGAGCAGCGGCCGGCGATCGATTTGCCACACGCCCGACCACTGATCGGTAAACCTGTAGGTAAAACAGTTTGCCAGCAGCAGCAAGAGGGCCACGAATCCGGCCAGCGCAACCAGCGGCGCGATGCGACGTATCGCCGGGGCCCGCAGCAGATGACCCCCGGCGACAAAGAGATATGCGCTGAGCATTCCCAGTCCGAAGATGTCGAGATACCCAGGGAGGTTCTCTTCGTACTGCCCGAAGAGCGTGGTGGAGCAGCACTGGAACAACCAAGCGCGCCAGATCCAAGCGATCGCGATCATCGCGCCCGCCGATAACCAGGGCCGGCGCCGAAAGGCCCACCAGATCAGGGGAAAGACGCAATAAAACTCGACTTCGACGGCGAGCGTCCAGAGGACGCCGTTGATGCTGCCGTACCGCTCGGGAAACCAGGTATGAATGAAGAGCAGATGGGTCGTCAGGTCCGGCAAGAGCGCCGCGCTCGGTTGCCTCTGAGCGTAGCCAAGCGCATACGCGACCGCGATCGAGAGCACGTACGACGGCACGATCTTGATGAAGCGGCGCCAGGCGAAGTGGCCCCAGGAGGGCGGCGGCTTGCCGAACTGCTCCGCCCGGAAGAACGGGTACGAGATGACGAAGCCGGAGAGAAAGAAGAAGAGCGTGACGCCGGCGAAGCCGGTCGCCGGCAGAAAGGCGAGCCAAGCGGGCGGTGAGAGCCACGAAATCTCCCAGACGTGGTACCAAAGCACGAGCAGGACGGCTAGCCCTCGCAAGCCGTCCAGAACGCCTAATCGCGGATTTTCGTGCAGTCCGCCGCTTGCGGCCATTGCGCCCCCCATTTGACGCGAAAAAGAGGCCCTGATATAGTTGGTGTTCGGTCCCACCTGCGGGTGAGGCCGTTGTTTGTGTCGTTTACTTTTGTGGGGAGCAAGCCATTCCAACGATTAACCAACTGGTGCGCCGCGGGCGAGAGAAGACCGAGCAGAAGGTTAAGACGCGGGCATTTCGCGTGATCTTAACCGGGCCCAAGCCGGGCCATCCGGATTTGCCGACGCGCGCATTTGAAGTAACTGGCAATCCCCAGCGCCGCGGCGTCTGCACTCAAGTTAAAACGGTTACTCCGAAGAAGCCGAACTCGGCGCTGCGCAAAGTCGCGCGCGTCCGGTTGACCAATGGTGAAGAAGTGACCGCCTACATCCCGGGAATCGGCCACAATCTTCAGGAGCATTCGGTGGTCCTCGTGCGCGGCGGGCGCGTGAAGGATCTGCCTGGAGTTCGCTACCACATCATTCGCGGCACGCTCGATACCGCGGGTACGGCGAACCGCAAGCAAGGCCGCTCCAAGTACGGCGCCAAGCGCGAGAAGAAGAAGTAATGCCGCGTAAAGGACCGGCTCCCAAACGGCAGATTCTGCCCGACCCGAAGTTCAACTCGAAAGTGCTGGCGCGCTTTATCAATAAGGTCATGCTTCGCGGCAAGAAATCGACCGCCGAACACATTACCTACGGTGCGCTCGATATCGTCACCGAAAAGACCGGCCGCGACGCGATGGAAATCTTTTCGCAGGCGTTGTCCAATGCGATGCCCCTGGTGGAAGTGCGTCCTCGCCGTGTCGGCGGCGCGACCTATCAGGTGCCGATGGAAGTGCGGCCCGATCGCCGTCAAGCGATGGCGATGCGCTGGCTCATCGCTTATGCCCGCGCCCGTAACGGGCGCTCGATGGAAGAGAAGCTCGCGGGCGAGCTGCTCGATGCGTCTAATAACACCGGTGCCACGATCAAGAAGCGTGAAGACACGCATAAGATGGCTGAAGCGAACAAAGCTTTCGCCCATTATCGCTGGTAACCACTCTACTAGATAAAAAGACCATGGCTACAAGGGAATATCCGCTCGAACGCACGAGGAATATCGGCATTGCCGCACACATTGATGCCGGCAAGACGACCTGTACCGAACGCATCCTTTTCTTCACCGGGCGCGTGCACAAGATGGGCGAAGTGCACGACGGCGCCGCGACGATGGACTGGATGGTTCAGGAGCAGGAGCGCGGCATCACGATTACCTCGGCGGCAACCGCGACCACGTGGCGCGACACGCGCATCAACATCATCGATACGCCGGGGCACGTGGACTTCACCGTTGAAGTCGAGCGGTCGCTGCGCGTGCTCGACGGCTTGGTCGCGCTCTTCGATTCGGTGGCTGCCGTGCAGCCGCAGTCGGAGACCGTGTGGCGCCAAGCCAACAAATATAAGGTTCCGCGGATCGTGTTCGTCAACAAGATGGACCGCGTCGGAGCCGACTTCTTCAACGTCGTCGATAAGATTCGCGAGCGTCTCGGAGCGCGCGTGGTTCCGATTCAAGTGCCGATCGGCGCCGAAGACAAGTTCAAAGGCATCGTCGATCTTTTTACGATGAAGAAGACCGTCTACACCGACGACCTCGGCTCGACGACCGCGGAGCACGAAGAGGTGGAGGGCGAGCTGCGTGAGCTGGCGATGGAGTGGCGCCAGCATCTGGTTGAGGCCATCGCCGAACAAGACGACGAGCTTCTCGAGATGTTCTTCGACGGCAAAGAGCTGCCGATCGACCGGATGAAGACGGCGCTGCGCAAGGCGACGATCGCGGGTACGGTTCTTCCGATGCTCTGCGGCTCCGCGTTCAAGAACAAGGGAATCCAGCCGCTGCTCGACGCGGTCGTCGAATACATGCCCTCGCCGCTAGAGGCTAAGCAAATCGTCGGCAAAGCCCCGAAAACGGGCGATGAGATCACTCGAAAAGCCGACGACGCCGAACCCTTCTGCGCGCTGGCGTTCAAGATCGCGACCGACCCCTACGGGAATCTCACCTACTTCCGCGTCTATTCGGGCGTGTTGAACAAGGGCAGCTACGTGCTCAACTCGCGCTCGGGGCGCAAGGAACGTATCGGGCGCATCCTGCGAATGCACGCCAACCATCGCGAGGACATCGACTCCATCGGCGCAGGCGACATCGCTGCGGCGGTCGGACTCTCCGACACCCGCACCGGCGACACGCTGTGCGACGAGCGCTCGCCGATCGCGCTGGAATCGATTACCTTCCCCGAGCCGGTCATTCACCAGGCGATCGAGCCCAAAAGCAAGGCCGACCAGGACAAGCTTGGGTTGGCGCTCACGCGCCTCGCGCAAGAGGATCCGACCTTCCGGATGCGCACCGACGAGGAGACCCAGCAGACGATTATCGCCGGCATGGGCGAGCTGCATCTCGAGATCATCCTCGATCGCCTGCGCCGCGAGTTCAAGGTCGAAGCCAACGTGGGCAAGCCGCAGGTCGCCTATAAGGAAGCGATCACCAAGACGATCGAAAAGGAAGGCCGCTTTGTGCGCCAGTCGGGCGGCAAAGGGCAGTACGGCGACGTTTGGCTGCGCGTGGAGCCGCAGCCGCCCGGCACCGGCTTCGTCTTCGAATGGAAGATCGTCGGCGGCGCCGTTCCCAAGGAGTACAGCAAAGCCGTCCAGGAAGGCATTCGCGAGTCGGCGCAAAGCGGCGTGCTTGCCGGCTTCCCCGTGATGGATTTTAAGGCTGTGGCCTTCGACGGCTCCTACCACGAGGTCGACTCCTCGGAAATGGCCTTCAAAATCGCGGCCTCGATGGCTTGGAAAGAGGCCAACCGCGCCGCCGGCCCGATCTTGCTCGAACCGATCATGAAGGTCGAGGTAACGACGCCCAAGGAGTACATGGGCGCGATCAACGGCGACCTCAACCGCCGACGTGGCGCCATTCATGCCACCGAAGAAGCGCCCGGCGGTGCCCAGGTGATTACCGCGCACGTGCCGCTCTCCGAGATGTTTGGTTACGCCACCGACATGCGCTCGGCGACGCAGGGGCGGGCGACGTATACGATGGAGTTCTCGCACTACGAGAAGGCACCGAAGTCGGTCGAAGAAGAGATCGTGGCAAAGGCGGTCGGGAAGAAGTTGGCCCCGGCCTAAATGCCTCGGCCGGAGCGTTGACTTAGGAGGTTTTGGTTGATACCATTCGGGTCGTGGCGCCCCCTGGAATGGGGGCGTTTACCGCGTAAAGCGGAAAAACGAGGCATCCAGTACGCCTGGATCCGTGTTCTAAGTGAGACGGCGCACTACGCAAGAGTGTAGTGCACTAAAAATGGAACCCCCAAAAATGGGGTCCCGCGCCGCGAAGTAGGCGCGGGGGCGTGCAGCGGCGTTTCCGGCGGAACGCCGGAAGCAAAGCGAAACGCCAAAGGGTTGCGCGAAGTGCAACCCGCTGTGAAAGGGAAGAGATGGCTAAACAAAAGTTCGAGCGGAATAAGCCGCATGTGAATATCGGCACGACGGGTCACGTCGACCATGGTAAGACGACGCTGACTGCTGCGATCATGCACTGCCTTTCGACCGAAGGGCTGGCGCAGAAAGTCGGCGTCGATCAAATCGACAACGCTCCCGAAGAGAAAGAGCGTGGGATTACGATTGCCATCTCGCATCAGGAATACGAAACGACCAAGCGTCACTACGCGCACGTCGACTGTCCGGGCCATGCCGACTACATCAAGAACATGATTACCGGCGCCGCGCAGATGGACGGCGCGGTGCTCGTCGTTGCTGCAACCGACGGCCCGATGCCGCAGACGCGCGAACACATTTTGCTCATGCGCCAGGTCGGCGTTCCCAAGATCGTCGTCTTCCTCAATAAAGTCGACATGGTCGACGACGAAGAGTTGCTCGAGCTGGTCGAGCTGGAGATCCGCGAGCTGCTCTCGCAATACGACTTCCCCGGCGACGACACCCCGATCATTCGCGGCTCGGCGCTCAAAGCGCTCAACTCCAGCGGCCGCAAGGACGATGCCGAAGCCAATCCGATCTTCAAGCTCATGGACACGATCGACGAGTACATTCCCCAGCCGGAACGTCAGGTCGATAAGCCGTTCTTGATGCCGGTGGAAGACGTCTTCACGATTACCGGACGCGGTACCGTCGGGACGGGTCGCGTCGAGCGCGGTCAGGTAAAGGTCGGAGAAGAAGTCGAAATCGTAGGCCTCAAAGAGGAGACCAAGAAGACGGTCGTCACCGGCATCGAGATGTTCCGCAAACTCCTCGACTCCGGAATCGCCGGCGACAACATCGGCGTGCTGCTTCGCGGCGTCGATCGTAACGAAATCGAGCGCGGCCAAGTGCTGGCCAAGCCCGGCTCCGTCAAACCGCACCGGAAGTTCAAAGCCGAGGTGTACGTGCTCTCCAAAGAGGAGGGCGGACGGCACACGCCGTTTTTCGGAAACTACCGGCCGCAGTTTTATTTTCGGACGACCGACGTAACCGGAACGATCAAGCTGCCGGACGGCGTCGAGATGGTGATGCCGGGCGATAACGTGCAGATGGACGTCGAGCTCCACACGCCGATCGCTTGTGAAGAAGGTCTGCGATTCGCGATTCGCGAGGGTGGCCGCACGGTCGGGGCGGGCGTCGTAACGTCCGTCAGCGAATAGAGCGTATAGAGTAATGGCGAAGCAAATGATCCGCATACGCCTCAAGGCGTACGACCACAAGGTGCTCGATCAATCGGCCGAGCGGATCGTTGAGACCGCCAAACGCACCGGCGCTTTTGTGAGCGGCCCGGTTCCCTTGCCGACCGAGATAAACCGGTTCTGCGTGCAGCGCTCGACGAACAACGACAAGAAGTCGCGCGAGCACTTCGAAATGCGGACGCATAAACGACTCATCGACATCTTGCAAGCCTCGCCCAAGACGATGGACGCGCTGATGCACCTCGATCTGCCGGCCGGCGTGGATATCGAGCTCAAGGCTTAGCGGGTTGCAAGCGGCCCCTCTCACGCCCGCAACTTATGGCTGCGGGCGTTTTGTTGTGCTCCACGCAGGGAATGTTTGTTAACGCATTAACGAACTACTTGCTAGAGGGCTCGGCGGTCGGGGGGTCCCTCGGTGCGCCGCGCTCCTAAACCTCGGTTATTAGGAAGGAGCATCTAATGATAACCAACCGTGGCCCACTGGTCGTGGGTCTGATCGGTCTGGCGCTGGCATTCTCTCTCGCGGGCTGCGGCGGCAGCAGCACCGCGCTCGCACCGGTAAGCCCCAATATGGGACCGGGCCCAACCAGCCAGACCCTTTCGCCGCTTGCCTTGGCACCCGATCGCCGGCGTCATCGCCATCGCCATCGCCCGTCGTGCAAGGCATCCTCTAACGAGCTGAACTTCAACGCTACGCCGATCAAAATCGGCGACTACCTCTGGTTTGCGAGTGTCTTTAAGGTCCCGGGCGGAGAGAGAAACCGGCTGCAAATACTCGTAACCAACTCGATAATTACCTTTAGCACCTCCAAGCGTTCGTACACCGTCAAGGTGCCCGATATGCGGTTGGAGCTCTCAGGGCGTAGCCGGGTTCGGCTTGCCTACGCTGGGCGTCCCGACTCGTGGGAACTCTTGGCTCCGCCGGACGACCAGGGACGGATATTCCTCGACGGCGTGCCGTTCCGCGTCGATCACTATCTGCCTGGGGACGTCAAAAACGTCACCTGGACGGGGAAATTCTACGGAAACGAGCACAGCAAAATTAACTGGCAGTGGGGCGCCGGCGTCTACACGCAGTTTAGCAATAACCCGGGCCGGCTCGGTGTCAAGCCCGTTCGTTTTCGCAACGGGAACAACGACCAAACCGGAACCCCGGAAAACTTCAAGCAGTGGCTCATTGCCGGCGGCACCGGCAAGGGCGGCCGCGCGTACCACGGCAAGCTCGGCGACGTGGTCAGCGTCTCCCTGTGCCGCTAGCAACCTCGCTTCGTGCGTGCGTGAACCCCCGGGGGCCCTTACGGGCTCCCCGGGGACGTCTCAGCCCAGCTTTTCGCTAACTTAAGGAGGCAAGGGCCTTGCAGTTTGCCCCTCCGTGAGTATGTTTGTTGACGCATTAACGGAGCCATGGTATAGTCTGCGGGCGGCCAAGGGGCTACCCGGTGGTAGTCTTTTTGCTCCGCCTGACTTCGGATTTGGTAACTAGCCTTGGTAAGGAAGCTAGTCCTCCTTGCCATGTCCAGAAGGAAGAGACAAATGAAGTACGACGATAGCGTCGGCCGGATCGTTGGTATTGGGGTTCTCGCCCTGGGTCTAACGGTCGCAGGTTGCGCTGGGAACATCACTCCGGTCGGATCGCCTTCAGGCGGAGCGGGCCTCGTGCCCGCCGGCCAGAGCGCCGCTCTCGTATCTCCCGACCGCCGTCGTCATCATCAGCACCACGGATACTGCGCGGCCGTCATCGCCACGCAGAACTTCAACGGCCAAGCGATCGCAAAAGGCTCGTGGATTCTCTTCACGAGCGTTACGCAATTCCCGGGAAATCACGGGGCGCTTCGCGTCGATATGCCGTGCGCCTAACACCTCAACGATAAACGGAACTCAAGGGAGCTGGCGGGAGCGCCTTGAGTTCCTCCCTCTTGTAACCAAACAACGCTTCTCCAAAGAGTTAAGGGAGCATCATGAAACACCATTACAGACTGAGCAGCGTGGCGGGCCTTGGGGCTCTCGCATCAGCCCTGCTTGTCGCGGGTTGCGGCGGCAACCTTAGCCCCGCCGGAACGACCTCCGGCAGCCCGGGCCTGGTGTCGGGCGGCCAGAGTCTCGCTTCGAGCGGCGCGGATACGTCGGGATTCACCTCTCCCGATAAGCGCCGTCGCCACCGTCACCATCACCAGGGCTTCTGCGCCGCGGTGACGGCGAGCCAAAACTTCAACGGCCAGGCGATCGCGAAAGGTTCGTGGATTCTCTTCACGAGCGTGACGCAGTTCCCCGGAAACCAAAATGGGGCGCGAGTCCAGATGAAGGACTCCAAGATCACCATTGACGACGGTCTTCGCGACATTCGGATCAGCGGTCCGGACATGAATCTCGCGTACGGGGCGCCGAACGTTCGCCTCAAATTCAACGCGGGAAACAAGTTCACGCAGGGCGGTTGGACGATGCGGGCACCGCTGAAGACCGCGGGTAACGACTTCATCGACGATATCGCGTGGCGCGTAACGCGCGCTCTCCCCGGCAACATTCAGAACGTCACCTGGTCGGCCAAGTTCTACAGCCGGAGCGACGTTCAGCAAATGCACTGGCAGTGGGGCGGCGCGGTCTACACGCGCTTAACGAGCAACTACTCGAAGCTCGCGATCAAGCCGCTCGACGATCAGAAGTATCCTCCGTACAACAACGACAACGCCGGTACACCGGAACGCTATAAGGGTTGGGTAACTCAGGGCGCGACCGGCGGCGGCGGCAACAACTACACGGGCGTCGGCGGGCCTACCGTCAACGTCACGCCGTGTTACTAGCACCTCAACCATAAGCGGAACTCAGGGAGCTGTGCGGGAGCTTCCTGAGTTCCCCATCTCGTCACTAAACAACGCTTCTCCAAAGAGTTAAGGGAGCATCATGAAACACCATTACAGACTGACCAGCATCGCTGGTCTCGGGGCTCTCGCATCGGCCCTGCTCGTTGCCGGCTGCGGCGGCAACGTCACTCCCTCCGGATCGACCTCGGGTAGCCCGGGTCTGCCGGTCGGCCAAAGTCTCGTTCAGAGCGGCGCGGATTCGTCGGGATTCATGTCCCCCGATAAACGCCGTCGCCACCGTCACCATCACCAGGGTTACTGCGCCGCAATCGAAATCGCGCAGAACTTCAACGGCCAAGCGATCGCGAAAGGCTCGTGGATTCTGTTCACGAGTGCCACGCAGTTCCCCGGGAATCAGGGCGCCGCGCGCGTCGAGATGAAGGATTCGAGGATTCGCTTCAGCGACGGCCTGCACAACTACACGGTTAACGGCCCGGACATGGCCTTTACCTACGATAAGAATCTTCGCTTGCGCTTCAACGACGGCTTCAAGGGCAAGAACCCGTTCGCGGGCGGCTGGACCATGAGCGCGCCCACGAATACCGGCGGCAACGACTTCCTCGACGATATGGTCTATCGTGTGCCGCACGCGCTGCCGGGCAACATCCAGAACGTCACCTGGTCGGCCAAGTTCTACAGCCGGAGCGACATCCAGCAGATGCACTGGCAGTGGGGAGCAGCCGTCTACACGCGCCTGAGCAAGAACTACTCGAAACTCGGGATCAAAGCGCTCGACGACAATCACTATCCGCCATATAACTCCGATTCGGCCGGTACGCCGGAACGGTACAAGGGCTTTGTGACTCAGGGCGCCACCGGCGGCGGCGGCGGCAACTACACCGGCATGGGCGGTCCCACGCAAAACGTCACGCCCTGCTACTAAGGTCCCATCGGTAAACGGAACGCGGGGAGCTGGCGGGAGCTCCCCGGTCCCGCTTTCCACATTACATACTTCTCAAAGGTAGGAACATTTATGAAAAACGATTATGCCTCCATCGGCTTAGCGGGCTCCGGGGCTCTCGCATTAGCCCTGCTCGTTGCCGGCTGCGGCGGAAACACCACGCCCGTCGGCTCAATCCCGGGCGGGCAGAGTTTCTCGCCGGCCGGCGTTCAGACGAGTCAGGCCGACGAGGATTCCTCGGATCTGGCGTCGCCGGACCGCCGCCATCACCGCCACCATCACAAGGGCGCGTGCGCGGCGGTTACCAACTCGCAGAACTTCAACGGTACGGCCATTGCTAAGGGCTCGTACATTTGGTTCTCGAGCGTCGAGCAGCTCGGTGGTGGCCAGCAAGCCGCCGGGATCGAGATGCGAGATTCCGAGATCCGGTTCACCGACGGCACGAAGTCCTATAAAATCAAGGGGCCGAGCATGCGTCTCCACATCGGCAAGGCCGACGTGAAGCTGCGCTGGGAGCGCCAAATTCAAGCTCTTCAAGCACGGAGAAGGCCGCTTCATCCTGAAGGCGCCGTCCAGCACGTCTGGCAACGATCTTCTCAACGGCCTTGCCTATAAGGTACCGGCCGATCTGGCCGGCGGCATTCAGAACGTCACCTGGTCGGCGAAGTTCTACAGCAAGAACAGTGGCGTCCAGTTCCACTGGCAGTGGGGTGCGGCAGTCTACACCAAGTTCAGCCGCAACTACAACCGGCTTGCGGTCAAGCCGCTCGACGACAACCACTACCCGCCGTATAACTCCGACCACGCCGGCACTCCCGAGAGCTACACGGGCTACGTGACGGGCGGCGCGACCGGTGGCGGCGGCGCCAACTACACCGGCGGCCTGGGCCCGAGCATCAACGTAACGCCCTGCAAGTAGTCGGCTCCGGCTGATTCTATGCAGTGGCAAGTTCAGGGGCCGGACGAAAGGCGCCCGGCCCTGGAACTTACGTGGATTGTCGTTGACGGCTCAACGCCCGGCGTGATACATTCGAAACCCACCACAGGCTCGCTTGTGGTACCGCCTCTCGGCACACTTACTATGGAACCGGTCTCCTTTAAGGAGCCGGTGCCGCATCTCGCAGCAGGAAGGCAGCATGAAAACCCAGCACGCCCCGCCGCTCGGGGCTATCGCGCTCAGCCTGCTTTCTGCCGGCTGCGCCGGCGCTCAGATCTCGCTTCCGCAAGCCGGGAGCACCTCGACGCCCGGTCTCCCCAAGGCGGCTCCGCTCCATCGCGGCGCTTGCGCTCCTATCTCTTCCTCTGCGAACTTCAACGGCACGGCGATCGCGCCGGGTTCGTGGATTTGGTTTAGCAGCGTGGTATCAGCGCCCGGCAATGAGGGCACCCTCAAACTGCAGATGATAGCGTCGCAGATCACTTTTAGTGCCGGCAGCCAGAACTACAAAATCGCCGGCCCGGCCATGAACTTCGCCCTCACGGACGGAGACGGCGTCAGCCTCACTTTTAAGAGCCCGAAGTTTCGGCTCAGGGCGCCGATTGAAACCGCCGGCAACGACTTTTTCAACGGCATCGCTTACCAGACCAACAGCGGCTTGCCGGGCGGCATTCAAAACGTCACCTGGTCGGCTAAGTTCTACGGCACGACCAAACAACAGATCAACTGGCAATGGGGCGCCGCCGTTTATACGACCTTCACGAACAACTACGGCCAGTTCGACGTAAAGGCGCTCGACGACAATCACTATCCGCCCTACAGCTCAGATCCCGCCGGCACTCCCGAGGCCTATAAGCAGTACGTTACCGGCGGCGCCACGGGCGGTGGCGGCGGTAACTATACCGGCGGACTCAGCGGAACTACCAAAATCACGCCATGTCTCTAAGGGGAAACTTCATGAAACCGCTCTATGCATCTGGGATCCTCTCGCTCGTCCTTCTCGGCGGCTGTGCCGGCGGGCAAACAGCCGTCCCATCGACGAGTCAACCGCTCGCGTCGCTCGCGTTTTCGGGGACGCCCAGCGCGCATCCCGACGCCTGCGCTGCGATCTCGACCTCGCAAAATTTAAACGGAACCCCGATCTCAAAAGGTTCGTGGATGCTGTTTACCAGCGAACTTTCGGTGCGGGGAAGCAAGGCGCCGATCGTGCTCGAGATGCGCCAGTCACTGATAACCTTCGCCGTCGGTCAAACGCACTATGCCATCGAGGGTCCGAACATGCGTCTGGAACTCACAAACGGTCACACGGTGCATTTGCACTTCCCGCCATTCGGAGACCATTGGCGGTTGACGGCGCCCTATGCCGCGACCGGTCGGGACTTCCTCAACAGCATCGCGTATCAAACGACCAACCACCTCCCCGGCAACATAACGGACGCGACCTGGTCGGCGAAGTTTTACGGCAAGGACGGGCGCGTGATTCAGTGGCAGTGGGGCGCTGCGATCTACAACAAGCTTACGAACCGGTACGCTAAGCTCAACGTGAAGGCCCTCGACGACGCCAACTATCCTCCGTACAACACCAATCGCGCCGGCACGCCGGAAGCATTCAAACAGTACGTTACCGGCGGCGGAACCGGCAACGGCGGCACCAACTACACCGGCACGATGAACTCGCCGGTCAGCGTAACTCCCTGCAAAAACTAACCCTTTTCTCGACATCGGCCGCATGAGGCTTGGATAAACGGTACTTTGGCTTGGTAACCAAACGGGCCGGATGCGAAGGCATCCGGCCCGCTCCATTTAAGCACCCTGGATGGACGTTAAATCAACCTACCTCGGCACGATGATAGGCCTGGCGACGATTGCCTTCGGTCTCATCGCCGCCGGTGCGTGGAACAAATTCATCAGCGATTTCATCGCGCTCTTTCTCAAGCCGGGAAGCGGCGTGGTCGCCGAGCTCATCTACGCGGTGATCATCACGGTCGTGGCGATCGTCGTGGTTCAGAGTCTGGCAAAGCTGGCAGAGAGGGAAGCGCAGTTGACGGCGAAGCTGCCGTTCGTCAAAAAAACCGAAGACTAGGTTCCCTCGCTTCCGTACCGAACCGAACGGCCATGCCCATCGACCTTCACGAGCTCCGGTCGCGTTCGTTCCACGGGACGAAGCGTCGCATCTACCACCTGCTCGAAGAGATGGGCACGTCGGGCGACCAGATCTGGCCCTTTGCCTCGCAGCCGTTCATGCGTTCTCCCGGGCCGCTGACGCCCGGCCGCACCGAAGAATGGCATCTGGGGATCCACAGCGTTCTCGAGGAGGCCGTTGCCGAGGAGCGGATCGTTTGGCGCTTCAAAAACGAAGGCATGGACGGAACGCACGGGTTCCACCTCTCGACCATCGGTAAGGAGACTGCCGTCGAATATCGGGTTGACGCGATCTTGTCGGATACCGATGGGCGCCTGCTCTGGAGGCGCTTCGAGGATCAGTTCGAGCGCTCGATCGAAGCGCTCTTCGACAAACTCGCGCGCGTTCTCAAGCGGTAGGCGCGTGCCGGACCCGATCGACTTCATCGACGTCGCGGGGCTGTTCTCCGACGAAGAGCGTCTGGTTCGCGACACCGTGCGCGCCTACGTTCGCGAGCGCGTATTGCCCTTCGTCGCGCAGTGGTTCGAGGAGGGAACGCTTCCGCGCGAGCTTGGCGTCGAGCTTGGGCGCCTCGGACTCCTCGGCATGCATCTCGAGGGCTACGGCTGCGCGGGTGCCTCCGCGGTGGCGTACGGGATCGCGTGCTTAGAGTTGGAAGCCGGAGACTCGGGCGTTCGCAGCTTCGCGTCGGTTCAGGGATCCCTGGCGATGTACGCGATCCATCGCTGGGGCGACGAGGCGCAGAAGCAGCAGTGGCTGCCGCCGATGGCGCGCGGCGAGCTGATCGGCTGTTTCGGCCTGACCGAGCCGGACTTCGGCAGCAATCCCGCCGGCATGCGGACCTACGCGCGCAAGGACGGATCCGATTGGCTCGTCGACGGCACGAAAATGTGGATCACTAACGGGTCCATTGCCGATCTCGCCATCGTTTGGGCGCAAACCGATGACGGCATTCGCGGCTTCATCGTGCCGCGCGACACGCGGGGTTTCTCGGCAACGAACATCGAGCGAAAGCTCTCACTTCGCGCCTCGGTCACCAGCGAGCTCGTCCTGGCCGATTGCCGCCTTCCCGCTGAATCGCTGCTGCCGCTGGGCAACGGTCTGGCCGGCCCGCTCTCGTGTTTGAACGAAGCGCGCTTCGGCATCGTCTGGGGAGCGATCGGCGCTGCGCGAAGCTGCTATGAATCGGCGCTCGAGTACAGCAAGACCCGCGTGCAGTTCGACCGGCCCATCGGCGCCTTTCAAATGACCCAAAGCAAGCTGGTCGACATGCTGGTGGAACTGAACAAGGGCGCGCTCCTGGCGCTCCATCTCGGGCGGGCAAAAGACGGCGGCCGCCTCCATCCCTCGCAGGTCAGCTTGGCCAAGCTCAACAACGTCCGCGAGGCGCTCGAGATCGCCCGCAAAGCGCGGACCATTCTCGGGGCGAACGGGGTGACGCTGGAGTACCCCGTCATTCGCCACATGAACAACTTGGAATCGGTGCTGACCTACGAAGGAACCAGCGAGATGCACGCGCTGGTCGTGGGCAAAGAGATAACCGGTTTGGCCGCCTTTACCTGACGCGAAGCCGTCCCAGCCTTGACCTTGCGCCAAGGCCCTGGTACACTGCCGAAGTTGCGGTTCATGCCGGTTCGCTTTGCAATGCGTCCCGGCGAAAAAAATACTACAATACGCCTGGCTCCGTGGCCTGGCGATTCTCACAGAAACAGGCGAATGAAGAACATCCTTGGCCGTAAAGTCGGGATGACCAGCATCTTCACCGATGACGGCAAGCACGTGCCGGTTACGGTGATCGCGGCGGGTCCCTGCACGGTCGTCGGTCTGCGGACGAAGGAAAAAGACGGCTACGAGGCCGTTGCTTTGGGTTTTGAGCCCATCAAGCGGCGCCGCCTCACCAAAGCCCAGGCCGGACACTTCAAGAAGCAGGGCGTCGAGCCGGTTCGTTTCGTTCGCGAGTTTCGCGGCGCTGGAGAAGGTTGCGAGCTGGGCCAGGCGGTGACGGTCACCGGCTTTGAGCCCGGCGATCGCGTTGACGTCGTCGGCGTTTCCAAAGGCCATGGTTTCTCCGGAGCCATCAAACGCCATAACTTTCACGGTGGCGGCGCAAGCCACGGCTCGATGATCCACCGTCAGCCCGCGTCCAACGGCGACACCAACGCCGGTCGCACCGTGCTCGGCAGCCGCCGGCCGGGGCACTACGGCGTCGATCGCACGACGCAGCAGAATCTCGAGGTCGTTCGGGCTGACGAGGAGCGGAATCTCTTGCTCGTGCGCGGCGCGGTACCCGGCGGTAAGAACGCGCTGGTGCTGGTGCGCCAAAGCGTGAAAGCACTTCGTCCTTCGACTGCGCTCAGGATGTCAAAGGCTGGAGCCAAAACATAATGCCTAGCGTGATCGATGGCTCGGGAAAGGTCCTCCGGGAGATGGAATCGCCCCCGGTTCTCAATGGCGATTTTGGCGATAAGCTCACGGTCATCTACCGCGCGGTGCACCGCGAGTTTGCAAACTCGCGCGCCGGAACGGCTTCGACGCTCAAGCGCGATGAAGTCCGCGGCGGCGGACGCAAACCGTGGCGGCAGAAAGGCACCGGCCGTGCGCGCCAGGGCTCGATCCGTTCGCCTCAATGGCGTCACGGCGGCGTGGTCTTCGGCCCTCAGCCGCGCAGCTTCGTCGAGTCGCTCAATAAGAAGGAACGCCGGCTGGCTTTTATAGCGGCGCTCGCCGACCGCTTCAATAACGACGCCGTCACTCTGTTGGAGACGGCCGATTTTTCGATCGGGAAGACGGCAGGCTTTGCCAAGCTGATCTTCGGGAGCGCGAAGGCGGCCCGTGAGGGACCGACGACGCTGATCGTCTGTTCGCGCGGCGAAGCCCATGCAGCCGAGATCGAACGGGTCGGCCGGAACCTGAAGCGAGTCGGGTTCACCGACGACGGCGCGCTCGACGTCAAGGACGTGCTGCGCTTCGACCGGCTATACTTCACGATTGCTGCGTACGACGCGCTTACGCAGCGCCTCGCCGAAAAACGGGAGCACGCCGATGGACGCTCGTGACGTCATCGTAGCACCGCGCATAACCGAAAAAGCCATGGCCGACGCGCTGGTTCAGCAGTATACCTTCGTGGTGCACCCGCAAGCCACCAAGACGCAGATCCGGCATGCGATAGAAGAGATCTTTCGCGTCAACGTCTTAGAAGTCAACACGATCAACGTGCGAGGCAAGGCGCGCAACTCGGCGCGCCGCGGCGTACGCATTCGCGGCAAAATGAGCGACTATAAAAAAGCGATCGTCAAGATCAAGGCCGGTCAGAAGATCGAGCTGGGCGGAGTCAACTACTTTGAGCAATAATCATGCCCGTTAAGAAATACCGGCCGACGTCGCCGGGCAGGCGCTTTTTGACCACGCTGGACTTTTCGGATCTTTCCAAGGTCGAACCCGAGCGCTCGCTGATCGAAGTTCGCAAGAAGCATTCCGGCCGCAACAACAACGGTCATATTACCGTGCGCCATCGCGGCGGCGGCACGCGCAAGATCTATCGCATCATCGATTTCAAGCGGACGAAGGACGGCGTGCCCGCGAAGGTCGCGACCATCGAGTACGACCCCAACCGTTCGTGCCGCATCGCGCTGCTGCACTACCGCGACGGCGAGAAGCGCTATATCCTGGCGCCGCTGGGCTTGCGCGTCGGCGAGCTCGTGGAGTCCGGCCCGAGCGCCGACATCAAGATCGGCAACGCATTACCGATCAAAAATATTCCCGTCGGCACGGTAATCCACAACATCGAGTTGCGGCCCCGTGAGGGCGGTAAGCTCGTGCGTTCTGCCGGCGTTTCGGCGCAGCTGATGGCCAAAGAGGACCCATACGCGCAGGTCCGGATGCCGTCGGGCGAAGTTCGCCGGATTCACATCGAGTGCCGCGCGACGATCGGACAGCTCGGCAACGTCGAGCACGAGAACCAAGTCATCGGCAAGGCCGGCCGTTCTCGCCACCTCGGGAAGCGCCCGGCCGTTCGCGGCATCGCGATGAATCCCGTGGATCATCCGCACGGCGGCGGCGAAGCGCGCTCGACCTCCGGCCGTCCGCCGACGACGCCGTGGGGCGTGATGACGATGGGCAAAAAGACGCGGCGGAACAAGCGCACGACGAAGATGATCGTTCGTAGGAGAGGCTCGAAATAATGTCGCGTTCGCTAAAGAAGGGTCCGTACGTCGCGCCCGATCTCGTCCGGAAGATCGAGAAGCTCAACGAGACGCGCGAGCGGCGCGTCATCAAGACGTGGAGCCGCGATTCGACCGTGCTGCCGACGATGGTCGGTCACACGATCGGCGTGCATAACGGCAAGACGCACATTCCGGTCTACGTTACGGAGAATATGGTCGGTCACAAGCTGGGCGAATTCTCGCCGACGCGGCATTTCCGCGGTCACGGCGGTGAAAAAGCCACGGTGAAAACGTGACCGAACGGGCTCCTCAGGCCGTCGCTCACCTGCGATTCGTGCGTACCGGGCCGCGAAAACTGCGGCGCGTCGCCAACGCAATTCGCGGCAAGAGCGTGCGCGAAGCGCTCGTGCTCCTCAAGTTCGCCGAAGTCTTCGCTGCCGAGCCGATCGAGAAGCTCGTTCGTAGCGCGGTGGCCAATGCCGGCAACAATCACGACATGAATGCCGACGAACTTTACATTACTCGCATTACGGTCGACGGCGGCCCGGGCGGCCGCTTCACGAAGCGAGTCGATCCGCGCGCGCAAGGCCGCGCGTATTTTAAGCGTAAGCGCCTCTCGCACGTCACGGTGATCGTCAGCGAAACCCCGCCGGCAAAGCCCCGCAGGAAGTCGGCCGGCGCATCGGTTCAGGTGGCCCGGACGACGCGTCGCGCGGCTCCGGGAGCCGCTCCCGCGGCAAAATCAACGCGGAAAAAAGCCGGCGCGCGCAAACTTGCGGCAGGCGCCAAGGGAGCTTAAGTGGGACAAAAGATTCACCCGGTCGGGATGCGCTTGGGAATCACGCGCACGTGGGACAGCCGATGGTTCGAGAAAAAGCACTACGTCGAGTGGCTTCACGAAGACGTCGCGATTCGTAAATCCTTCAATCGTTGGATGCGCTCCGCTTCGATCAGCAAGATCGAGATCGAGCGCCGTGCGAACCAGGCTCGAGTCATCGTTAACACCGCGAAGCCCGGCATCATTATCGGCAAGCGCGGCGTCGGCATCGACGAGATTCGCAAGACCCTCGAGCAGCTCACCGGCAAGAGCGTCGCCGTCAACGTGGTGGAGATTTCGCACCCCGAGCTCGACGCGCGGCTGGTCGCCCAGAATATCGTCGATCAGCTTGAAAAGCGGATCGCGTTTCGCCGCGCGATGAAGCAGTCGATCATGCGCACGATGCGCGCCGGCGCGCGCGGCATCAAGGTGCAGGTCTCCGGGCGCCTCGGCGGCGCCGAGATCGCGCGAACCGAACACAATGCCGACGGCAAAGTGCCGCTCCATACGCTGCGCGCCGACATCGACTACGCGCAGGTCGAAGCCTTTACGACCTTCGGGCGCATCGGCGTGAAAGTTTGGATCTATCGTGGCGAAGTGCTGCCCGATCAGCCGCGCGGCGACGGAGCCCTTCGCGATCGTCCCGACCGCGGCCGCGAACGCCGCGAACGCGGCGGCCGAGGACGCCGCGACGGTCGCCCTGCTGGTCCCACCCCAGTCGCGGTGAGCGCGCCCGAACCGTCGATGCCCGCGCCGGCGCCCGAACCCGTGACGTTCGCGCCCGAGCCGCCGCCGGAGCCGCCGCAGGCTCCGCCCACCGAGGTGAGCGAGTAAAATGCTGACTCCAAAACGCGTAAAGTGGCGCAAAGTTCAGCGCGGCCGGATGACTGGGATGGCCTCCCGCGGCAACTCGTTGACGTTCGGCGATTTCGGCTTGCAGGCGATGGAGCCGTGTTGGATGACCAGCCGCCAGATCGAAGCGGCTCGTATTGCGATGACGCGGCACATCAAACGCGGCGGAAAAGTCTGGATTAAAGTCTTTCCGGATAAGCCGGCGACGAAAAAACCGGCGGAAGTCCGCATGGGCTCCGGCAAGGGAAACCCGGAGTTTTGGGTCGCGGTCGTCCGGCCGGGGCGCGTGCTCTTCGAGCTTTCGGGCGTCGCTCCCAGCGTCGCGCGCGAAGCGCTCGAGCGGGCCGCCGCAAAGTTACCGATCGGCACCAAGATCGTCTCACGTGAGGAAACACAGTGAAGAAGAGCGAGCTCGACGGATTGCGCGATCTGACCGTCAACGAGCTGCAGCAAAAGGCCCGCGACGCAAAGTCCGAGCTTTTCACGCTGCGCTTCGCGCTGCGTACCGGTCATTTGACCGACTTCAGCAAGATTCGCGCGATGCGTCGCTCGTACGCGCAAATCCAGACCGTCATCTACGAGAAGCGTCTAGCGGAGGCGGAGCATGGAGCAGCTTAACGACTCCTCGGCCCCGGTCGTGGTTCAAGACGAAGTGTCAAGCCAAGAGATGGGCCGAGGGAGCCGCCGCGTTAAACAGGGGCGCGTCGCTTCCAATAAGATGGACAAGACGATCGTCGTGGTCGCGGAGACGCGCGTTCGGCATCCCGTCTATGGCAAGATCGTTCGCAAGTCCACGCGCTTCAAGGCGCACGACGAGCGCAACGAAGCCAATATCGGCGACGTCGTGCGGATCGCCGAGTGCCGTCCGCTGTCGCGCGAGAAGCGCTGGCGTCTGGTCGAGATCGTGGAGCGCGCGAAATGATTCAACAAGAGACGCGTCTGCGGGTTGCCGACAACAGCGGCGCTCGCGAGCTGCTCGTGATTCATATCACCGGTGGCGGGCGCCACGTTTACGCCCACGTCGGCGACGTGATCGTCGGCACCGTCAAGAGCGCGATTCCCGGCGCTGCGGTAAAAAAAGGCCAGGTCGTGAAGGCGGTGGTCGTGCGGACCAGCGCCCCGATGCGGCGCGTGGACGGCTCGGTGGTTCGCTGCGACGACAACGCTTGCGTGATCATCAAAGGTGAAAAAGATAACTTGGACCCGCGCGGCACCCGAGTCTTCGGGCCGGTAATGCGCGAGCTGCGCGAGCGCGGTTTCTTGAAAATCGCTTCGCTCGCACCGGAGGTACTCTAGGATGCCGGCGAAGGCATACGTTCTTAAAGGCGACACCGTAATGATTCGGCGCGGCAAGGAACGCGGGAGACGCGGAACCATAAAAGCCGTGCAGATCGAAGCCGGTACCGCCACCGTCGAAGGCGCCAACGTCGTCAAGCGGCATACCAAACAGCAGGCGAAGTCCTCGAATATGGGGGGTTCGTCGCAGACCGGGGGCATCATCGAGAAGGAGGCACCGCTGCCGCTCTCGGCCCTGCAGTATGTCTGTGAGAAGTGCAAAGCGCCCACGCGGTTGCGCCGCGGCCGCGCCGCCGACGGTGCCGTTCATCGCATCTGTGTGCGTTGCAGCGAGCCCGCGCGCGAATCGGCGAAGGGAGCCTAACCGATGGCGGAGCGACTGAAGGAACGGTACGAGCAGCAGATTCGCGGTCAGCTGCAAGAGCGGTTTGGCTACAAGAACGTCAATCAAATTCCCAAGCTGGAGAAGGTCGTCGTGAACATGAGCGTCGGCGAGGCGATCGTTAATCCGAAAGCGCTCGATGCCGCGGTCAGCGAGCTGACGGCGATTACCGGTCAAAAGCCCGTGGTCGCCAAGGCAAAGAAGTCGATCGCGGCGTTCAAGTTGCGTGCCGGAATGAACATCGCCGCCAAGGTGACGCTGCGGGGCGACCGGATGTACGTATTCGTCGACAAGCTCTTCAACGTGGTGCTGCCGCGTATCCGCGACTTTCGCGGGCTTCCCGCGAAGTCGTTCGACGGGCGCGGCAACTACAACTTGGGCTTGCGCGAACAGCTCGTCTTTCCGGAGATCAACTACGACAAGGTCGACAAGACGCGTGGCATGGACGTGACGATCGTCACGACGGCCAAGACCGACGAGGAGGCCTCGGAGTTTTTGGTTGCGATGGGCTTGCCGTTGCAAAAGGCCGCTTCGACGCCTGCGGGAGCGAAGGGTTAGGAATGGCAAAAACGAGTTTGATCGTAAAATCGCAGCGCACGCCGAAGTTTTCGGTGCGTGGGCACAATCGCTGCAAAATCTGCGGGCGTCCGCGCGGTTATCTGCGCAAGTTCGCGATGTGCCGGATTTGTTTCCGGGAGAACGCGCATGCCGGCGTCGTTCCCGGCGTCACGAAGGCCTCATGGTAAGGAGCACGAGCACATGTCGATAACCGACCCGATTGCCGATATGCTGACACGCATCCGCAACGCCAACACGGCCAACCACAAGACGGTCGACGTGCCGGCTTCGCGAGCGAAAGCGGCCATCGCGCAAATTCTGCAAAACGAAGGCTTTATCGAGAGCTTCGAACGGGTGGCCGAAGGTCCCCAAGGCAAGATTCGCATTCAGCTTCGGTACGGGCCCGAGAAGGAGAAGATCATCACGGGTCTTCGCCGCATTTCTCGTCCCGGGCTGCGCGTCTACGCGGGAAAGACGGAGATCCCCCGAGTCCTCGGAGGGCTCGGTTTGGTGATCATTTCGACGCCGCAAGGCATCATGTCGGGGAAACGCGCGAAGAAGCAAGGCGTCGGAGGAGAGGTTCTTGCGTACATCTGGTAAGGCGGTGCGACCATGTCTCGCATAGGTAAGCTGCCCGTCGTCGTACCTTCCGGCGTGAACGTGAAGGTCGAGGACGACGTCGTGCGCGTCAGCGGACCGAAGGGTGAGCTGCACCAGCAGATTCTTTCCCGCGTCGTTGACGTCCAGCTGGAAGACGGAAGAGTCCTGGTCGGTCGCAAGGGCGATGCCAAGGAGCATCGCAGCGCGCACGGTCTGACGCGCACGCTGATTGCGAATATGGTCGAGGGCGTCAGCAAGGGCTTTCGCAAGAGTCTGGAGATCAGCGGCGTCGGCTACCGCGTGGCCAAATCGGGTGAGAACCTGACGTTGAGCCTGGGCTATTCGCACCCGATTGCCTTCGAAGCGCCCAAGGGCGTCGCACTATCGGTCGAAGGCCAAACGAAGATTCACGTTGACGGCATCGATAAGCAGGCCGTGGGACAAGTGGCCGCCGACATCCGGCGCTTGCGCCAGCCGGAGCCGTACAAGGGCAAGGGCATTCGCTATGAAGGCGAGCGCATTCGCAAGAAACTCGGTAAGGCCGGAAAGGCTGGAAAGAAGTGATCAGCAAAGCGGGGGCGCGGCGCGAGCGCCACGTGCGTCTTCGAAAGAAGGTCTCCGGTACGCCGGATCGGCCAAGGCTTTTCGTGCGCCGCTCGTTGCATCATATCTACGCCGTCCTGATCGACGATGCGAAGGGGCACACGCTGGCAACGGCGTCGACGCTCGACGAATCGCTGGCATCCGGGTTGAGTTCTAAGACGAACCTAGCGGCCGCGGCGGCGATCGGCTCGGCGATCGCAAGCAAAGCGAAGGCCGCGGGCATCTCCGCAGTCGTTTTCGACCGGGGCGGATACAAATACCATGGACGCGTGCGCGCACTTGCGGACGCTGCTCGCGAAGCGGGGTTGACTTTCTGATGCAGTACCGAGGTCGCGAACGCGACAATAGTGGCTTTGAAGAGACGGTCGTACGCGTCAATCGCGTCGCCAAGGTCGTCAAAGGCGGCAAACGTTTCAGCTTTAGCGCGCTCGTCGTCGTCGGCGATCGCAAAGGCAAGGTTGGGTTCGCCATCGGTAAGGCGGCCGAAGTGCCCGAGGCAATTCGCAAAGCCGTCGAAGCCGCTCGCAAGAGCCTCGTCACCGTGGCGATGGTCGAGCGAACGATTCCCCATGAGGTGCGCCACGAAGTCGGCGCTGCGACGGTTCTGCTCAAGCCGGCCGCGCCCGGCACCGGCGTTATTGCCGGGGGGTCGATGCGCGCCGTCCTCGAGCTGGCCGGCATCCACGACATCCTCACCAAGTGTTTGGGGACCACCAATCCGATCAACGTGGTGATGGCGACGGTCTCGGCGCTCGGTACGCTACGGACCGTCGAGCAAGTTGCCGCGATGCGCGGCAAGACCGTTAAAGAAATCTACGCGGCATAATCACATGGCAGAAAAAGCGATTCTCAAACTCGGCGACCTCAAACCGGCGCCCGGAAGCCGCCCGAAGCGCCAGCGCATCGGTCGCGGTCATGGTTCGGGCATGGTCAAGACCGGCGGCGAGGGCGGCAAGGGCCAGACGGTCCGCTCCGGCGGCGGCAAAGGGCCGGCCTTCGAAGGCGGTCAGACTCCGTGGGCACGGCGTCTACCGCACGGGCGCGGCTATTCGCAGAAGGCGCGCGATACCGGTCACTTCGGCACGCGGCTCGCGGTCGTTAAGCTGAGCCGGCTGGCCAAGTGGGACGCCAGCGTCGACGTCACCCCCGAATCGTTGAAAGAACGCGGAGTCCTCAAGGCGCTGCGCGACGGCGTGAAAATTCTTGGTGACGGCGGCCCCAGCGTCGCCCTCCCGGCGGGTCTGCGATTCCGCGACGTGCTCTTCTCGAAGGGCGCGCGGGAAACGCTGGCGGCCGCCGGAGCGCAGATCGAAGAAGCCGCGGACCAAGCATAGTGTTCGATAACCTGCGGGCGGCCGTGCTCGTACCGGAGATCCGGCAGCGGATTCTCTTCGTTTTCTTTGCATTTGCGTGGTTCGTCTTCATGATCCACGTGCAGTTGCCCAACGTAAACCAGGAAGCGTGGCAACGCGTGCTCCAGAGCGGCGCGTTCTATAACCTGCTCGGCTTCCTCTCGGGCGGCGCGCTGCAGAAGCTTTCCATCATCGCGATGGGCATCACCCCATATATCAACGCGTCCATCATCATGCAGCTCATGACGGTCGTCATGCCGCAACTCGAGGAGATGGCCAAGAAAGGCGGCGAGGAAGGCCGCAAAAAGATTAGCCAGTACACCCGCTGGCTGACCATCGTGCTCGGCACGGTTCAGGCCACCTTCATGGCGGTCTCGATGGAGCGTTCCGGCGTCTTTTACGACACCAGCATTTGGTATCTGCTGTACGCGATCGTCGCGATGGTGGGCGGCACCCTCTTCCTGATGTGGCTCGGCGAGCAGATCAGCGACAAAGGCATCGGCAACGGTGTGTCGCTCATCATCTTCATCGGTATCGTCCTGCGCTATCCGCAGTACGTTACGCAAACCTACGCGTCGGCCAGCCAGGGCGCCGAATCGCTGCTCAACCTGCTGCTCTATATCGCCACCGCAATCGTCATCATCGTTTCGATCATCTTCCTGTACCAGGGGCAGCGCCGCGTGCCGGTCCAGCAAGCGCGCCGGACCGTCGGGCGCAAGATGTTCGCCGGACGATCGACCTATATTCCGCTGCGCCTCAACAACGCGGGCGTCATCTCGATCATCTTCGCGATCTCGATCTTGCTCTTGCCGCAACAAGCGCTCTCGTGGTTCGGCCGCGGCCAAGCGGTCGTCGGCAGCGGCGTTTGGCCGACGATCGAGCGGGGGCTGCAGGGCTTTTCGGCGTGGCTCAACGTCTGGTTTACGCCCAACGGCTTCCTCTACAACATCGTCTATTTTCTGCTCGTCGTGGTCTTCACGTTCTTCTACAGCTCGATCGTCCTCAACACGCGCGACGTGGCCGACAACCTGAAGAAGACGGGTGCCTTCGTTCCCGGAATTCGCCCCGGCCAGCCGACCGTCGATTATCTCAACAAGATCTTGATTCGAATCACCACGGCGGCCGCAATCTATCTCGGACTGCTCGCGGTTCTGCCGGGAGCGCTGCAGCGCGGCCTTTCGGTGACCACGTTCTATCTCGGCTCGACCTCGCTGCTGATCGTCGTGGGCGTGGCTCTCGACACGATCACGCAGATCGAAGCGCGCTTGGCGATGCGCGACTATCGCGGATTCATCAAGCGATAGGAACGCTGGGGTAGTCGTGCGCGTCGTCTTCCTTGGGCCGCCCGGCGCCGGCAAAGGCACGCAAGCGCGCATTCTTCACGAGCGATTCGGTCTGCAACAGATTTCGACGGGCGACCTTCTCCGCCGCAACTGCGTCGAGCGAACGGAGCTTGGGCGCGAAGCGGAAGGATTCATGGCGCGCGGGGAGCTGGTTCCCGACGCGCTCGTCATCGCGATGATCGAACGCGAGCTGCGCAGCCTGCCGACTGGTTTCGTGATGGACGGTTTTCCGCGCAACGTCGCGCAAGCGGAAGCCCTCGACGAACTGCTCGGGCGCCGTGGATGGCCGCTCGAATGCGCGATTCTCTTCAGTGCCGACCGCCCGACGCTGATCGCCCGGCTTGCTTCACGCTGGACCAATCCGCGCAACGGCAGGACGTACAACGTCTTGACCAATCCGCCGACGGTTGCCGGCATTGACGACGAAGACGGTGGCGAACTCGTGCAACGCGACGACGATCGCGCCGACACGGTGGCGACGCGCCTCGACGTCTACGATGCGCAGACCAGGCCGCTGATCGAATATTATCGGAAGACCGGAAAGCTCGTGGAGGTCAACGCGCTCGCGAGCGTCGAGTCCGTGGCCGAGCGGATCGCTGCTGCCGTCGGTGCGGCGGAAGCTCCGGGGACAAGATGGTAACCCTGAAGTCGCCGCGCGAAATCGAGATCATGCGCGCAAGCGGCAAAATTACATCGCGCGTGTTGACCGGGCTTATGAAGGCCGTTCGCCCGGGGATGACGACCGAGCGAGTTGGACCGGCTCGCCGAGAGCGGAATCCGCGAGGCCGGCGGCATCCCAACTTTTAAGGGTTATAACGGATTTCGCGGATCGATCTGCGCTTCGCTCAACGACGAGGTCGTCCACGGAATTCCCGGGTCGCGGGTGCTGCGCGACGGCGATATGCTTTCGATCGATATCGGCACGACGCTCGACGGTTACGTCAGCGACAGCGCCGTAACGATTCCGGTCGGCAACATTTCGCAGGCGGCACAACGCCTGCTCGACGTGACCCGAGAGTGTCTGACGGTCGGGATCGCGCAGATGCACCCCGGCAAGCACCTGGGCGATATCGGTGCTGCCGTGCAAAGCCACGCCGAGGGGCATGGCTACGGCGTCGTCCGCGAGCTGGTCGGGCACGGCGTGGGCAAGGCGATGCACGAAGAGCCCCAGGTTCCCAACTACGGGGAGCCGGGGGCCGGGATGGAGTTGCGACCCGGCCTGGTGCTGGCCATCGAGCCGATGATCACGCAGGGAGGCCCGAAGGTCCGGATTCTGAAGGACGGCTGGACAGTCGTTACCGCAGATGGTAAACTCGCAGCGCACTTCGAGCACACGATCGCCGTAACGGAAGCCGGGCCCCAGATTCTGACTTTGCGCGACTACGCAGAGGATCCGGAGGTCGAAAGGTACCGGCCGCCGAGGGAAGCTATTGCGTGAGGCGCTCGGGGAGGGTGTATGGCGCGTAAGCGGGGCGGGCGCCCGCCTCGCGGCAAAGCAACGGCCGAAAAAGCGGCCAAGACCGCCACTCTCAAAGAAGAGGCGATCGAAGTGGACGGCACCATCGTGGAGCCTTTGCCCAACGCGATGTTCCGGGTCGAGTTGACGAACGGCCACCGCGTTTTGGCTCACGTCTCGGGAAAAATCCGGATGAACTTCATCCGTATTCTCCCAGGGGATCGCGTCTTGGTCGAACTGTCGCCCTACGATCTGACGCACGGTCGAATAACCTATCGGTATAAGTAAGATCTAGAAACCAAGGTAACAAAAAATGAAAGTCAGACCATCGGTCAAGAAAATTTGTGAGAAGTGCAAGATCATTCGCCGGCACGGAAAAGTGCGGGTGATCTGCGAGGTCAATCCAAAACACAAACAGGTTCAGGGCTAAAAAGGCCCTTCGACAAGCTCAGGACTAAAAAGGAAATTTAAAGAAATATGGCTCGTCTCGCTGGTATCGATCTTCCGCGCGAAAAGCGCGTGGAGGTTGCGCTCACGTATATCTTCGGGATCGGCCCGACGACGGCGCGCAAACTGCTCGCCTTTGCCGGTGTGGATCCGAACGTGCGCGTCAAAGCGCTCAGCGAAGAGGACGAGAAGAAGCTGCGCGATGCGATCGATTCGCTCCAGTTGCGAGTCGAGGGAGATCTGCGCCGGGAAGTCCAGGGCAACATCAAGCGTTTGATGGATATCGGGTGTTATCGCGGCATGCGTCACCGTCGCGGCTTGCCGGTTCGCGGACAGCGAACCAAGACGAACGCCCGCACTCGTAAAGGTCCAAAACGCACCGTCGCCGGCAAGAAGAAGACGATCGCCAAGAAGTAGCGCGCCCCCGCAGTGAAAGCGGTCGTTACCGCAGGAGGCCGAATCGACGGCGCTTTTGCAGCGGCAGCCGGAACGCGGGTGAAGGCACTCGCTCGGGTGCGCGGCACGACGCTGCTCGCACGCGTGCTCGACGCGTTACGGGGTTGTGGTGCGGACCGGATCGCGGTAATCGGGGGCGACGAAGTCCGCGAAGCCTGCGGATCGGCCGTCGAGCAGTTCGCCGAAGAGAGTCCCTCCGGGAGTGAAAACCTCTTGCGCGCGCTGCGCGCGTGGCCCGAGGACGGAGAGCCGCTGCTCTATGCGACCAGCGACTTGCCGTACGTTAACGCCGCGGCAATTCGCGACTTCATCGAACGCGTGCCAAGAGGCGCGCTTGGCGTGCCGCTCGCGGAGTTTCTCGTCTACGCGGCGCGTTTTCCCCAAGCGCCGCCAACCGGAATTACGCTCGCCGGCGAGCGTGTGGTGAACGGCGGCGTCTTTCTTCTGCCGCCGGATAGCGCGCCGCGAATCGCCCGAGCGGCGACGGCTATTTTCGAGTCGCGAAAACGTCCGTGGCGCATGGCAAGCCTGGTCGGTCCTTCGGCGCTCATTCGGTTTGCGCTAGGGCGGCTGAGCATCGCGAGCTTGGAAGCGACCGCGCAACGGGTCTTGCAACTGCCGGCGCGTGCCGTGCGGGGCTGCGCTCCGGAGCTAGCCTTTGACGTCGATACGGCGGCGGAATACGGTTATGCAAGCAAAAACCGCTAATCCGTTTCGGCTCGCACTTTTCTGGCTTGGCATTCAAGCGGTTTGGGGCGCGTTGCTGGGAATTTCGCTGCAGTCGCGCACCATCGAGCTGGCTCCCGCAGATTCGCTGATCGCCTATGGCCGGCTGGCTACGGCCGGCGCGGTCGTCGCGGCGATCGTGCAAGTCGTCGTCGGCTTCTATTCCGATGCGCGGCGCAAGGGCGGCAGCCGGCGCGTGGAGTTTTACGTCGCCGGCGCGCTGGGAGGTGCCGTCGCGATCGAGTTCTTCTTTGGTGCGCGCACGCTGGCCGGGCTTACAATCGCGTACGTAGCGGTGCAAGCGGCGTTGAACTTAGCCATTGGACCCTACCAGGCGATCATTCCGGATTTCGTCGACCGCGAGCGCACCGGCATCGCGTCGTCCTGGATGGCCGCCTTTCAAGGCGCCGGGAACGCGATCGGGGCGCTGGCCGCAAGCTTTATCACCAGCGCACGCACGTTGGGCACATCGTTGAGCGCGCTGCTTCTCGCCACGTGTCTGGTTACGTCCGCGCACGTGCGCCGGCTGACATTTTGCCTCCCGCCGGCCGGAACGCAGAAGCGAGCGCCGGTCACGCGGGCATTCGTGGACCTGTTCATTTCGCGGGCTCTGCTTTACATCGGCTTTTATACGCTGCTGGGCTATCTGCTTTTCTACGTGGATGGCGTGCTCGGACCCGCGACCTTGGCCGCCGGGCGACGGGAGACCGGCATTCTGATCGTCAGCTTTACGCTAGTTGGGGCGCTGGGCGCGGCGCTTGCGGCTCGGCCGAGCGATCGGATGGATAAGCGTCTCGTCGCCACGGCGGGCGCGGCGGGGTTCATCGCGGCGTTGGCCCTCTTCATCGGCTCCCATGGGATCGCCGGGGTGGCTGCCGCAACCTTGCTAGCTGGTTTAGGCTGGGGGGTCTTCCTCGTAGCCGATTGGGCGATTGCTTGTCGCTTGCTCCCGAAAGATGCAATGGCGGCGGCGATGGGGATCTGGAACCTGGCGATCGTACTGCCGCAGATCATCGCCCCCGCTCTGACGACGGCGGTTCTACAGGGCCTTCGCCTGGGAGCGGGACACCAGGCTCCGCAGGTTGCTTTCGGGTTGGCCTTATGTGAGACGTTCGTCGGGGCCGCCTGGCTGTGGCGGTTACCACGTTGCGCAATCGAGCAATAACGCGTATCGTGTCCTTGTACGGGAGGGCAGAACCTTTGGGCGCCCGCTC
This sequence comes from Vulcanimicrobiota bacterium, assembly GCA_963823795.1. Taxonomy (GTDB): domain Bacteria; phylum Vulcanimicrobiota; class Vulcanimicrobiia; order Vulcanimicrobiales; family Vulcanimicrobiaceae; genus Cybelea. Next base: position 166,923 of record CAWGMX010000005.1, read on the forward strand.
GTGTATTAGCATATGGTAAGGAAGCTACTTACCGCTAAAAACGTTGTCTACTAAGGAGGTACCCGTGAAACGACTGAGCACCGGAGTACTCGCCGCGCTAATCGTAGCGTTTTGTGGGTTAAGTGCGGTTGCGGCTCCGTCAAACGCGACGTCTGGAAACAATGGCAACAGCGTCGCGCAGATGAGCTCAACACCGACGGCTGATTTCGGATCTCCGCCGTCCGGTCAGATTCCGATTCTCTATAACGATCATCACGTCTACAGCAGGCCCGACGTCCTCAAGCAAGGGCGCGTACTGGCCGCGTTGGTCCAAGGGGGAACGCTGCTGATTCCGTTGCGCTCGATGTTCGAGCAGATGGGCGCGACGGTTACTTGGGATGCGGGAAGCCAGACCGCAACCGTTTCCAAGCCTGGCGCCGAGGTGAAGGTCACCGTCGGCAAACCGGAAGTGATTATCAACGGCGAATCGCGTCCGCTGGACGTGCCGCCGATGATGTATAAGGGCGACGTGCTCGTGCCGGTCCGCGTCATTTCGGAAGGCATGGGCGCCTACGTGCTGTGGGTGGCCGACCGCCACTTGGTCGTCGTGCGTTACATACCCGCGACGCCGCCGCCGAGCCCGGCTCCGCCGCCGCCGGCACCACCGCCGCCGCCTCCGCCCCCGCCCCCGCCGCCGCCGAAACCGGCCAACCTGTTCTTCCTCGCGGGCGACTACCTGATCTCACCGAAGATCTACAACCAGTTCGCTCCTGGAAATCAGGCTAACGGCTCGTACACGTTCAGAGGCGGCGTAGAACTCAATCAGGGCGGTCTGCCGTTCATGGTCGAAGTCGACTTCAAGAACTGGCAGTATCCGCATAACTGCGGCGTTCCTGAATCGTCCGCCAACCTGCAAAACGCGGCGGAGTGCTTCGTCACCGTGATCGGTAGCCGCGGTTCGGCTTACGTGCCGCAGTTCACGGCAGTCAATCGCGACTTAGACGTCCGCGTCGGCTATCGCATCTTCCAGCCGCACGTGTACATCGCGGTCGGCTACATGTGGAACTCGAACAACTTCGGTTACCCAAACATGAACGCGGTCGGTTTCGGACTCGAGAAGCTGCCCGATCCCAACACGGCGTTCAACTACTACGGTAGCGTCTACTACTATCCAAACCTGAATGGCACGTACACCACTACCTCGACCGAGGGCCCGCCGAACACGTCGTACGGTCTCGGTTACAACTTATTGAAGTATCAGGTCGGAATCTCGTGGGCATTCGTGCCTGCGGTGTATATCGATCTGGGCTGGGCCGGCGAGAACGGAGCCAATAAGAACAACGCTCCGATCTCGTACACAATGAACGGTCCGTACGTCGGGCTCGGGTTCCTGATCCCGTTCTAGCAGAGAAAGGCTCTCTGGCAACGCCGGCTGCGGTTTCGCAGCCGGCATTGTTTTTATGAAGGTTAGGAGCCTGTAGGGCTCCTAGCGCCTGCTAGGCAACGCGGTTATCTGATTGGCTTTCGATGAGATTTTGTGCCCACGGCTGCGTGCGCGCGCGTTTGTGGCGTTGCGCCTCGGGGAAATAGCGGATATCGTGTCTTTGTTACCGAGCAGCGCTGCAGGCGCCCGCTCGGGTCCTAGCGTTAAGGAGGCACTCTTGAAACAACTGAGCACCGTAGCACTCGCCGCGCTCATCGTAGCGTTCTGCGGGTTAAGTGCGGTTGCGGCTCCATCGAACGCGACGTCTGGAAACAATGGCAACAGCGTCGCACAGACGAGCTCAACGCCAACGGCGGACTTTGGATCGCCGCCGTCCGGCCAGATTCCTATTCTCTATAACGATCATCACGTCTACAGCAGGCCCAATGTCCTCAAGCAAGGGCGCGTATTGTCCGCACTGGTCCAGGGCGGAACGCTGCTGATTCCGTTGCGCTCGATGTTCGAGCAGATGGGTGCGACGGTTACCTGGGATGCGGGAAGTCAAACCGCAACCGTTTCCAAGCCCGGTGCCGAGGTGAAGGTCACCGTTGGCAAACCGGAAGTGGTCATCAACGGCGAATCGCGTCCGCTGGACGTGCCGCCGATGATTTATAAGGGCGTCGTGCTCGTGCCGGTTCGCGTGATTTCCGAAGGCATGGGCGCCTACGTGCTGTGGGTGGCCGACCGTCACCTCGTCGTCGTGCGTTACATCCCCGCGACGCCGCCGCCGAGCCCGGCTCCGCCGCCGCCGGCACCACCGCCGCCGCCTCCGCCGCCGCCCCCGACGCCTCGACCGCTCCTCGGCGAGTTCTTCGCGGCCGGCGACTACATCATCTCGCCCAAGGTCTACAACGAATTCAGTCCGGGCAACACCGGCACGAGCTCGTTCGCCGTTCGTGGTGCGGGTGAGTTCAGTCTGGGCAACATTCCCTTCATGCTCGAAGGTACGTTCGAGCGCTACCAATATCCGCACAACTGCAACGGCAAGCTTCCGGGCTCGTCCCTGTATTATCCGGAATGCTACGTTACGACCATCGGAGGGCAGGGCAGTTCGCCGGTTCTCGTCACTTCGCCGCTGCAAGACCAGGATGCCGAGGGACGCTTCGCCGTGCGAGTTCTACAGCCGCGGATCTACATCGGCGTGGGCTATATGTGGCTCTCGAACAACTACGGCTACCCGAATATGGACTCGTTTGGTTTCGGTGCGGAGAAGCTGCCCGATCTCAACCAGCCGCTCTCGTTCTTCGGCAGCGTCTGGTACTACCCGAACGCCAAGGGGACGTACAACAACGTCACCACCGCTCCAATCAATCCGACGTCGTATAGCCTGGCCTACAATGTCCTCAAGTACCAGGTGGGCGTGGACTACGTGATCGGCAACAGCCCGATCTTTATCGATCTCGGGTGGATGGGCGACAACTGGAGCAACAAACAGAACGCTCCCGTCAATCGCAGCTACAACGGCCCGTTCGCAGGGCTCGGATTCCGGATCCTCTACCCATAGCAGGGTAGCCAGGTATCCCACCAGGGGCTCGGTCGCAAACGACCGGGCCCCTCGATTTTTGCAATACCTGCCTCGACTTACCTGGCCTTCACGTAGCTGTGGCTTAACTCGCAGGGCATGATCGGCGACCAACTTAAGCTCTAGCGTACCTTGAGGGAGCAACCAGAATCCTTTCTTGATGCACTTCTAAAGTGGCTAGCATCCACATACGGCTTGGCCTTGCTTCCCCTGATCGCAAAGCTCATAGTCACGCACGGCCCCTACGGAGCCGAATCTTGTCTGTTCATCCTGGTCTTAGGTGCGTCGGGAGGGTTTGAAGCCGCCTTCGAAAGCGGGAGCTGGGGCACGCGGACGTTGCTGATTGTCACGGCTTTGTTCTCGGTGTTTTACGGCGCAACCGGATACGCTGAGCTATCTAGCGGTCAGCCTTTTCCGGCAGCAGGGCTGCTTTGGTGGACGGCAGGGGTCCTATCGGTGTCCTACTTGATTTATAAGGTCCCGCTACTGTGGGAAAAGTGCGCTTAGTGGTATAAAATGGTGCCTGGAGGCAAGTGGCATGACATTGAATACTTTTGGGTGGGTTGTGGGCGCTGGGGCTATCCTGGCTTCCATCGGCCTGGCTATTTCCTCCCTTTACGACGCCTTCCGTCGCACTCGGCGCCACGCATAACTCCGTCGGCAACTGCTAAAGGCCCTACCTGACACCTTTCGAGCCGAGGCGGCGACCAAGCATGCCGAGGCGCAGAAACGCACAATCGATTTGACCGGGCCGCACCCCCTAAGGTAATATATCCTCTTGGCGCCTTCATGGTGCCGCGGACCCATCACGTCGTAAATCGGGAGAGATTTTGGCTGCTAAGAAGCAAACGAAGACGCGCAAGAAACGTGAAGTAAAGAACGTCCAGTCGGGCGTCGCCCACGTCCATGCGTCGTTTAACAATACCATCGTAACGATCAGCGATCCCCATGGGGGGGTCATCTCATGGGCATCCGCCGGAAACCTCGGGTTCAAGGGGTCGAAGAAATCCACGCCGTTCGCGGCCCAAATGGCTGCCGAAGCGGCGGCCCGCAAAGCGATGGACCACGGGATGAAGTCCACCGAAGTGCTGGTCAAAGGTCCAGGCGCCGGCCGAGAGGCCGCGATACGGTCGCTTCAGGCCGCCGGCCTCGAGATCACGATGATTAAAGACGTGACGCCGATACCGTACAACGGTTGCCGGCCGCCCAAGCGGCGCCGGGTGTAGCCCGATGTCGCGATATACCGGGCCGGTCTGCCGGCTCTGCCGCCGCGAAACCGCGGCCAGCAAGACGGGCGAAAAGATCAAGCTGTTCCTTAAGGGCGACCGGTGCCTCTCCCGCATGTGCGCGGTCGAGCGGCGCGGCACGGCTCCCGGCCAGAAAACGACCGGCAAATCCCGGACGAAGGTCTCGGAATACGGCCGTCAGTTGCGCGAGAAGCAGAAGATGCGCCGCTACTACGGTGTCCACGAGACGCAGTTCAGAAACTATTTTCGCGAGGCAGCGCGCGTTCCGGGCCAAACGGGCCGAACGTTCCTGCAGCTGCTCGAGCGGCGGCTCGACAACGTGATCTACCGTCTGAACTTGGCGCAGAGCCGGGCGCAAGCGCGCCAGCTCGTGACGCACCGCCATTTTAAAGTCAACGGCCGCATCGTCAACGTTCCCTCGTATGTCGTGCGCGCCGGCGACACGATCACGATCGCGCCGGCGAGCCTAAAGTCGCCGGTCTTCGGAGCGAACCTGGAAGTCGCGCAGAGCCGGCGGCCACCGGATTGGCTCGAATGGAACGACGAAACGAAGACTGCCAAAGTATTGCAACCGCCTCCGCGGGAGCAGATCGACACGCCCGTCGACGAGCAGCTCATCGTCGAGTACTACTCCCGCTAAAAACCACTCTACCGCTGTTAGGCGTACGATCGTCTGCCGTCGGGGACGGCGGGCGGATAACGTAAGCAGCAATAAAGGAAACAACTCAAAACAATGACGATGTTGGAAACGCCGGTCGGCGCGACCATCGAAGTTCGCGAACGTCGCGACAACTACGCCAAGTTCGTTATCGAACCGCTCGAGCGCGGCTTTGGAATCACGCTCGGCAACGCGCTGCGGCGCGTCCTGCTCAGCTCGATTCCGGGCGCCGCGGTAACCTACATGAAGATCGACGGCGTGCTGCACGAGTTTTCGACCATCCCGGGGATGGTGGAAGACACGATCGCGCTGATGCTAAACCTCAAGGGTCTGCCCGTGAAGCTCAACAGCGACGAGCCGAAGGTTCTGACGCTCTCCGTGAGCGGCGCGCGGGAAGTGACCGCCGGCGACATCGTGCCCGATGCCGACGTCGAGGTTCTCGATCCCGGTTACCGCCTCGCCACGCTTTCCGCCAAAGACGCGAAGCTGACGATGGAGATCGGCGTCGAGAAGGGCCGCGGCTACGTAATGGCCGACCGTCAGCGCAACGTCGAGCACATGATCGGATTGATTCCGCTCGACTCGATCTTTTCACCGATTCGTAAGATCAACTTTACCGTCGACGATACGCGCGTTGGGCAGAGCGTAGATTTCGACCGCTTGACGATCGAAGTCGAGACCAACGGCTCGATCACGCCGGACGACGCGCTGTCGACCGCGGCGACGATCATGCAAGAGCAGCTCGACCTCTTCGTATCGTTCACCAATCGCGCGGAGCCGCTTCCGGAGGCGCCGCCCAACGAGTGGGATATCCCCGTGGAGACGCTCAACCTTTCGGTTCGCTCGTTTAACTGCCTCAAGCGCGCCGGCATCTCGAAGGTTTCCGAGCTGCTGGACTTGACGGAAGACGAAATCATGAAGATGCGCAACTTCGGCAAGAAGTCGCTCGACGAAATCAAACAGGTTCTGGCTGAGAGGGGGTTGGCGCTGCGCTAGTCGTAGCGTTATAACGAACATGCCGCATTCCATTGCGTACAAACGGCTCTCACGCACCGACGGTCATCGGAAGGCGCTTTTGCGAAATCTCGCGACCTCGCTCTTCAAATACGAAAAGATCGAAACGACTTCGACGAAGGCGAAAGAGATCAGTAAAATCGCCGAGCGCTTGATCACGACGGCGATGGCCGGCGACCTCGCCGCCCGGCGCCAGATCGCCGAGTTCCTTACCGAGCCTGCGGTCGTGAAGAAGCTCGTCGAGCAGATCGCTCCCGCCTGTAAGGGCCGCAGTGGCGGCTACACGCGCATCACCAAGACGCGCGTCCGCCCCGGCGATGCCGCCGAACTCTCGCTCGTCGAGCTGGTTTCCGCTTCCACCTAAGTCCCGTCATCTTCCGTTAAGCCTGCCTAGAAGGTAACCAAGCAGGTCGAGCGAAAGCGGAGCCCGGATAACCAGCAGCAGACGGTTGGAGGAATAGGCAGCGCGTTTTGCCCGCATAATCAATATGTGGTACGATGGAGTGGCAAAATGCAAGGGAGAAGATCATGGTAGACTTTCGGGGCAGGGGCGGCAGAAAGTAAGTTCGCCTGACTGCCGATCAAAGACCTCAATAGCGGCTCCGTTTATTAATCTGGACGGGGCCATTTGTATCTTCGGGCCTGTTCGTGCGTAATCGTATCCTGCTGCTCATTTATTTCGCGACCCTCGTGGCTGGTATAGGGCTCGTCCTATTTCACAATTCGCCAGCCAGACTCAAGCAATCTCCCCAAAGCCATGCCGATAATCGCCGCAATGCTTGTTTCCGTCGGCTGGGTCGTTACCGCTCTGATGACAAATTGGAACAATCAACGCGAACACACGATCAAAATGATAACCGACTCGAAAGATGAAAACGCGAAAAGATGGGACGTTATTAAACGTTACCTGCCTGGTGAGGCCGAGCTACCGCTTCCGGGTGAGCCGCCACTAACCCTAGGCAAAGACGACGACTTCTACAAGAAGGTCGTAGAGCGCCTTTTAGATGACTTTGACTTCATATCTCTCGGCACATTTAAGGGAGTCTACGACGAGCACATGCTCTACAGCGCTCTTGGAAATGACTTCCTTGATCTTTACAGCATGACAAGGCGCTATATTAGGTACGTTCAGGTTGAGGATAAGGACGACGAGGTTTGGCGGGAATTTGCGAGGTTGTGTTTGCAGTGGGGCGCCAACCGCCCACCGCCGCCCCGCGTTAGTCGCGTCAGGCGAGCCTGGAAGTTAGCATTTTGGTCAACCACAGAGTATATTATTGCGGGTTATAAGTGGCTAGACCCGCCAGGCGATGAAAGCGCGCCATCCCCGTTTCAGACGCACCGCTGATCAAGGCAACCACGACGAATGGACTATGCTGCGGAATCACAAGCACTCGATCGCGAAATCCTCGGAGTCATCGACGCCTGGCACCGCTACGGCACGGAGCTAACGCAGGGCGAGTTCAACGATCTCGTCCTGCGGCTTTTCGACTACCAACTTCGCTACAATGCGCCTTACGCGCGCTACTGCGAACGCCTGGGGGTGACGCGCGATGCATTTCCCACGTCGTGGCAAGCGATTCCCGCGGTTCCCGCTCCGGCCTTCAAAGAAGCAACGCTGACGACGTTTGATCCGGCTTCAGCCACGCTGGTCTTCGAAACGAGCGGCACGACCGTCGGCAGACCCGGCCGCCATTACTTGGAAACGACGGCGCTCTACGATGCCGCGCTGTTAGCCGGCTTCGATCGCCTCATGCTTGCCGACGGCGCGGCGCTACGCTACTTCAACTGCGTACCGAATCCGCTTGAGTCACCGCATTCGTCGCTGGGATACATGATGAAGCACGTCGCGGAGGAGCGCGGCGACAAAAAGACCGGCTGGTATCTTGCCGACGGCGAGTTGCTGTTCGAGACTTTGAAAGGCGACCTACAGGAGTCGGTGGCAGAGCGCCAGCCGGTCTGCCTGGCGGCGACCGCCTTTGCGCTGCTGCATGTGCTCGACAAGATGGAGCGCGAAGGCCTTCGCCTCTCGTTGTCGCCGGGTTCGCGCGTAATGGAAACCGGTGGATTCAAAGGACGTTCGCGCATGGTATCGCGCGACGAGCTGTACGAACGAACCTGCGATCGCTTTGGTATCGAGCCCGAAGCCATCGTCGCCGAGTACGGGATGACGGAACTCTCGTCGCAGTACTACGATCGCGTGGCCGGCGGCGCCGAGATTGCCGAGCGGCGCAAGGTCGCTCCGCCGTGGCTGCGGGCGCGCGTCGTCGGCCCCGATCGCGCGACGCTTCCCAATGGCGAGATAGGCTCCATCCTGCACGTTGATCTAACGAACCGGTCGTCATGCATCGCGATCCAAACGGAAGATCTGGGGGTGCGGTACGACGATGGTTTCGTCTTGGTCGGCCGTGCCGCCGACTCCGAGCCACGCGGCTGCTCGCTCGACTCCGAGGACTTGCGAGAAGGGCGCTCGGCCTCAGTTCGTCTTTAGCCGCGATGCTGGGCTCCTTGACCGAATACTTAGACTGCGTATCATAGCGATAGCATGCGAAACATACTCATCCGCAACGTGCCCGGAGCGACGGTGGCCCGCCTCGAAGCCCGGGCGAAGCGCAACGGGCGGTCGCTTCAAGCTGAGGCCCTGGCTGCGCTCCAAGCTGAAGGTCCGTACTCCGGTACGGCATTCGTCAATGAGCTCGATCGGCTGCGGGAACAAGGCCAGTGGAATTTCGACGTCGACGCCGCCCTTGCCGGACTGCGGGAAGACCGGGCACGCTGATCGCCGATGGCGTTTACGGTGTAACCTTCACGGCTCTCGACGCCGGGATGTAATCAGTCCGCTGTTCAGCCCATTCATCGATAGGCCGCCGCGAAAGCGCGCGTATTCGACCTTCATACAACGATCGACGACGACGTCGAGACCGGCCTGGTCGGCCAGTGCGATGGCCTCGTCGTTGATGACGCCGTACTGAAACCAGATGGCCTTTGCGGCGGCGGCAATCGCGTCGTTGACGACGCCGACGACTTCGCTGGGCTTGCGAAAGACGTCCACCACGTCGGGCGCGCCGTGCTGGTCCGCGTATGCAGCAAGCGTCGGGTAGGCTTCGATTCCGTCGATCGCGGTGAGCGTCGGATTGATCGGCGTGACGTCGTACGGCGTCTGCGTTCGCAGGTAGGAGAAGACCGTGTAGCTCGGACGCAGCGGATTGCTCGATGCGCCGACCATCGCGATCGTGCGCACCCCCGCGAGTAGGTCGCGAATTTGCGATGGAGTGGTGAGGATCATGCCGAGGCGGCGCGGAGGCCGTTGTCGAGGTCCCAGAGCAGATCGCCGGCGTCTTCGAGGCCGACCGAGAGCCGAATGCTCTCCGGTTCGACGCCTGCCAGCCGCAACTCGTCGTCGGAGAGTTGCGAATGCGTGGTAGAGGCCGGATGAATCACGAGGCTCTTGGCATCGCCGATGTTGGCCAGGTGACTCCAAAGCTCGAGTGCGTCGATGAAGCGCTGTCCGGCCTCGCGGCCGCCGCGCAGTCCGAAGGTAAAGACCGACCCCATCTCCGGCTCGCGGACCCACGCAACCTCGGGACGATCGCGAAGAAAGGCCACGACCGCGCGCGCATTGCGCACGTGGCGGTCCATTCGCAGTTCCAGGGTTTCCAGCCCGAGGAGCATCAGCCAGGCATCCATCGGCGACATTGCGGCGCCGACGTCGCGCGACACTTCGGCGCGCGCTCGCATCAAGAACGCGAACTCGCCGAACGTTTCGGTGAAGACCTTTCCGTGATACCCGGGGCTCGGCGTATCGAGCAGCGGAAAGCGACCGTTTCCCCAGGGAAATTTTCCGGATTCGACCAAGACGCCGCCGATCGCCGTTCCATGTCCATTGATAAACTTCGTGGCCGAATGCAGAACGATGTCGGCGCCCAGTTCGATCGGACGGCAGAGATAGGGCGTGGCAAACGTGTTGTCCACCACCAACGGCACGCCCGCTTCGTGCGCGACATCCGCGAAGGCGCGTAGGTCTGCCAGGACGCCCGACGGGTTGCCGATCGTCTCCACGAAAACAAACTTCGTCTCGGGACGGATCGCGGCGCGTGCCTCCTGCGAATTCTCCGCGGAGACAAATGTCGTCTCGATGCCCATGCGCTTGACCGTCACGCTAAGCTGAGTCACCGTGCCGCCGTAGACGTTTTGCGCGCAGACCAAATGGTCCCCGGCCTGCGCCAGCGAGAGTATCGTGCAGAGTTGCGCCGCCAGCCCGCTGGAGAACGCAATCGCGCCGAGGCCGCCTTCGAGGCTGGCCATCCGCTCCTCGAATGCGGCGACCGTCGGATTGCTGATGCGGCTGTAGATGTGGCCGTAACTGCGCAACGCAAAAAGCTCGGCCGCCTGCTCGGTCGAGCCGAAGACGTACGCCGCCGTTTGGTAGATCGGCGCGGCGCGCGAGCCCGTTGCCGGATCGGGTGGCGTTCCGGCATGGATCGCGCGCGTTGCAAAGCCAAATCTGTGCTCGTGCTGCATGTAAATCGAAGGTCCCGGGGGCTACTTCGCGCTATAATCCTCTTATCATGGGGATGACACTCACCGAAAAAATTCTCGCGCGGCATGCCGGGCTCGAGCGCGTCGAGCCGGGGCAAATCATCAACGCCAAGGTCGACCTCGTCCTGGCAAACGAGCTTTCCGCGGCCGTCGCCATCGGCGTCATGCGCGGCATCAAGGGCGCCGGCAAAGTCTTCGATTCGAGTAAGATCGCGCTGGTCGCCGACCACTTCGTTCCGGCAAAGGACGCGCAATCGGCGGGGCTTGCACGCCTCATGAAAGAGTTTGCGGCCGAGCAGGAGATCGAGCACTTCTTCGACGTTGGCCGGGGCGGGATCGAACACGTCGTGCTTCCGGAGGAAGGTTTGGTTGCGCCGGGCGAGCTGATCGTCGGCGGCGATTCGCATACTTGCACGTATGGCGCGTTCGGAGCCTTCGCGACCGGAATGGGCTCGACGGATATCGCCGCGGCCTTCGTCCTGGGCGAAGTTTGGTTGAAGGTTCCGGGCTCGATCAAGCTGGTCTATAGCGGAAAGCCGGGACCGTTCGTATTCGCCAAAGACATCATGCTGCGGACCGTCGGCGAGTTGGGGATTGACGGCGCGACCTATCGCGCGATCGAATATCATGGCTCGACGGTGGACGAACTCTCGATCACCGGCCGGATCACGATGGCCAACATGGCGATCGAAGCCGGCGCCAAGAACGGCATCTTCCACGCCGACGCCAAGACGATCGCGTACGTAAAGGAGCGGACGGATCGTCCGTTCGTCCTCGAGCGGGCCGATGCCGATGCCGTCTACGAGCGCGTGATCGCGATCGATATTAGCGAGCTGGAGCCACAAGTCGCCTGTCCGCACACGCCCGATAACGTGCACTCGATCTCGGACGTCACCCGCGACGATCTGAAGGTGGATCAGGTCTTCGTCGGTTCGTGTACCAACGGCTACATCGACGACCTGCGCGTCGTCGCAAAGATCCTCAAGGGTAAACGGATCGCTCCCAACGTACGCGTGATCGTAAACCCGGGCTCGCAGAAGGTCTGGATGCAAGCCGCAGACGAGGGCATTCTCACGACGCTTGCGGCCGCGGGCTGCGCCGTCAACACGCCGGGGTGCGGTGCCTGTTTCGGCGGGCACATGGGAACGCTCGGAGACGGCGAGCGTGCCATCTCGACCACCAATCGAAACTACGTCGGCCGGATGGGCTCGCCCAAGGCGGAGATCTACCTCGCTTCGCCGGCGACCTGCGCAGCCTCGGCGCTCACCGGGCGAATAACCGATCCCCGAGTGGTCGAAGCGGTGCCGGTGTAATCATGGAAGCCACGCTACGCGGCCACGCGCATAAATACGGCAAGAACGTCGACACCGACGTGATCATTCCGGGAAAATATTGCAACATCATCGATAAGACGGAGCTTGGAAAGCACGCGCTCGAAGGGCTCGATCCCGAGTACACGTCGAAGATGAAGCCCGGCGACATCATCGTCGCGGATACCAACTTCGGCTGCGGATCGAGCCGCGAAGTCGCGCCGATTGCGATTAAAGCCTCCGGAACCTCGGCGGTCATCGCCAAGAGCTTCGCTCGAATCTTCTACCGCAACGCGCTCAACATTGGATTCCCAATCTTCGAATCGGCCGAAGCCGTCGACGGAATCGAGCCGGGCGACGAAATCGAAGTCGTGCCCGCGAGCGGGATCGTTCGCAATCTAACCAAAGGCACGACGTACCGGGCGGCGGAGTTTCCGCCGTTCATGCAATCGCTGATCGACGCCGGCGGCCTCGTCCCCTACGTCGAACGCCAGCTAGAACTGCGAAACGCTTAAGGCGGTGTGTAGCCGCCGGGCTGCGATACCCCACCCGGCGACGGGCTGACGTTTTCGATCCACTTCTCTTTTGCGCGATACGACGCGGTAAAGGGGATCTGCCCGCCGGCCGATGTTAGCATGCCGACCATGTCGGTCGTTCCGTCCAGCTTGCCTTCCAACAGTAGCGTCGTGCCGTTCGGCAGTGAGACGATCAAACGCACGTCTTGCCCGTCGACGGTGCCGACCAGCGGATACTGCTTCTTCTTAGCATCGAGATAGGTGCCGGTTAGCGCGGCGCCCTGCTCTTTCAGTTGGAAGTGCGTGTAATCGGTGGTGGCGGGGTGCTGAATCTCGACCTCCCAGACTCCGTCGAGGCCCTTGCGAGAGTTTGGCGGCGGACTGGGCGTTGGTGTGGCCTTAGTGCTCTTGGCGGGGGCACCGAGCGGGAAGAGCGTTGCCGCCGGCTGGGGCAGCATTGAGGAGTCAGGCTGCGGCGTCATGGCCGCGGGCGAGTTGATCGGCGGCGGCGTGGGCGGCGGAGTTGCGGCAATCGCGGCAATCCTGCCTACCGGCAGGCCGGCAACCAGGGCGACGGCGACGATCGTGCCGCCGAAAATGGCGAAAAAGGAAGACGACTTCACGACTCCTGCCTTTTGGAGGCGCGCCCTGGCCTCCTGTGGATTTGGCGCTTGCCCTCTCTGATATAATGCTAAAGCTGTGAAGACAAAGATTCATCCCAAATGGTATCCCGAGGCGCGCGTTCACTGTGCGTGCGGCAATACGTTCGTGACCGGTTCGACGATCCCGGAGATCGCCGTCGAGATTTGCGCCGCCTGCCATCCGCTCTTCACCGGACAGCAAAAACTGGTAGACACGGCGGGTCGCGTCGATAAGTTCAATCAGCGCTCGGCCGCCGCGCGCAAGAAGCAAGAGGAGGCCGCAGCCCGCCAAAAGTCGCGCGAAGCTAAGAAGGCAGCTGCCGCACTCTAACTGGCACTCCAGACCGACGCGCTCACCGAGCGCCTAGCGACCATGGCTCGCCGCTTCGACGAAATCGAAGCCGAGCTGGCCAATCCTGCGGGCGGCTTCGACCAAACGCGCTATACCGCGCTGGTACGCGAGCGTGCGCAACTCGAACCACCGGTGCAAACGCATCGGCAAATTTCCGAGCTTCGCGCGCAGATCAGCGCCAACGAGGAGCTTGCGCGGTCGGAAGAGGGCGAACTTCGCGAGCTAGCTCTGGAAGAGAACCGCGCGCTGCTCGACCGCACGGCCGCACTCGAAGACGAGTTGGCGGCGCTGATGGTGCCGCAAGATCCCGACGATTCCAAAGACGTTTTCGTGGAAATCCGCGCCGGCACCGGCGGCGACGAAGCCGCAATCTTTGCCGGCGATTTGGCGCGCATGTATATGCGCTTCGCCGAATCGTCGGGGATGAAGGTCGAGCTGGTGTCGGAGAGTCTGAGCGACGCGGGCGGCTATAAAGAGATCGTCTTTACGGTCAACGGAAATCAGCCGTACCGCACGTTGAAGCACGAATCTGGCGTGCACCGCGTTCAACGCGTTCCGGCTACCGAAGCGCAGGGACGGATTCATACGAGCACGGCAACGGTCGCCGTCTTGCCGCAAGTCGAGAACGACGCGGAGGTCGAGATCAAGACGTCGGATCTTCAGGTCGACACGTATAAGGCGTCGGGTGCCGGCGGCCAGCACGTCAATAAGACGGAGTCGGCGATTCGCATCACCCACGTGCCGACGGGAATTATCGTCGCGTCGCAGCAGGAGCGCTCGCAGACCCAAAACCGCGAAAAGGCGATGCAGATGCTGCGCGCAACCCTCTACGATCGCAAACGCCGCGAGCAAGAAGAGGCGGTGGATTCGCTGCGGCGGTCGCAAGTCGGCAGCGGCGAGCGTTCCGAGAAGATTCGAACCTACAACTTTCCGCAGGACCGCGTCACCGACCACCGCATCAACCGCAGCTTCGGAAATATTCGCGCGATCGTCGACGGGGATCTCGGGCGGATCGCGCAGGAACTGATTGCCGATCAGCGAGCGCGACAGCTCGCAGGCGAAGCGCAGTGACGAGCGTCGGCGAAACCTTGGCACAGGGAACGGCACTCCTGGGCGACTCCAGCGACTCGCCGCGCGCCGATGCGCTGCTGCTCTTGGCTCACACGCTAAATCGCGGGCGCGAATGGCTTGTCGCGCATAGCGACGCGACGCCCACGTTGGAAGAGAGCGAAGCCTTCCAGCGGCTCAGCGCGCAGCGCTCCCGTGGCGTGCCGGTTGCCTATCTGCTCGGAAGCGCCGGTTTTTATGGACGCGAGTTCGTGGTGAACGAAAACGTGTTGATCCCGCGCCCAGAGACGGAACACCTCGTGGATGAAGCGCTGCGCTTCATCGGCAGTCGCCCGTTGCGCATACTCGACGTCGGCACCGGCTCCGGCGTAATCGCCTGCACGATCGCAGCCGAAACGCCGGCGACGGTGCACGGTACGGATATCTCGCCAGCGGCAATCGCAATCGCAAACAGAAACGCTTGCCGTCTCCGGGTTGCGGATCGCTGCTATTTTTACGTCGGCGATCTCGCGCACCCGGTGACCGTCGAGCGTTTCGATGTGGCCGTCGCAAACTTACCGTACGTTCCGACGACTGAGATCGCTCGCAAACCCGATCCCGTAGCGTATGAACCGCGAGAAGCACTCGACGGTGGCCCCGACGGACTGGTCCTCTATCGCAGATTGCTCGATATGCTTCCGTCGCTGCTGAACCCAAACGCTTTGATTCTGTTGGAAGCGGCGCCGCAGACGATGCCGGGGCTCGCAGCGATCGCGAAATCCGCACTGCCGCACTGCGCGATGACTGTGGGCCGTGACTACGCCGGACTCGACCGCTACTTGAGGATCAGCACACGTGGCTCGACTGCGCTAGGCTGAACGCGTAGTCTCACTCTGCTGGGATAGCCGTGCGGCGCGTCGAAGTCGTTGCCGAATCGTTTTGCTCCGGAGGCACCGCTAATGATCGTTTGCGTTCGTAGCCGCTTCGCCGCTTGCATTTGCGCCGTAACTCTGCTTGCAGCTTGCGGCGCCCTTCCCCTGAGCCTGTCGAAGGGTCAGGATGACATGCAGCCTCCGATGGCCACTCGTGGTGCGAGCGAGACAACGCCGGCTTTCTCGCACTATCAGTTTTTTTCATATAAAGGGCGCAAGCAATCGTTCAACGTTCCGGCCGGCGTAACCCATCTTACAATCACGGCATACGGCGCAAACGGCGCCTGGGGAGGCGCTGGTTACTCAGGCTTTGCGGCCCAAGGCGGGTCGGGGGGAATGGTGACGCTTACGATACCGGTGACGCCGGGAGAAAGCTTGGCGGTCTTCGTCGGCGGAAGCGGCGGGCACAACGGCTTCAACGGCGGGAGCGACGTGCGCGGTTGGGGCGATGCGCGCGGTAATCGCGGCAGTTGCGATTGCAACGGCCGAGGTGGCGGTGCGTCCGACGTCCGCCAGGGCGGTGACGGATTGTCCAACCGTATCGTCGTGGCCGGTGGCGGCGGCGGCGCCGCCGGCGACGGCTACTATTACGGCACGTCCGGCGGCGGTACCAGCGATGGCGGTTCCGGAGGGAGCGGCGGCACGCGCGAGGGGCAACCGGGCAACGGGGGCTCCGACGAGTTTGCCGGAGGCGGTGGGGGCGGTGGTACGCAAAAGGCCGGCGGCAAAGGCGGTGCGAGCCCCGGCGGTGGCGGCTGCAACGGCTTGGGCGGAGGGCTCGCTGCGGGCGGGACTGGCGGCGGCGGGCAAGGCTGTGGCGCCCCCGGCGGCGGCGGTGGAGGCGGCTACTACGGCGGGGGCGGCGGCGGTGCAGGCGGACCCGCGTCCAGCGGCGGGGACGGTTCAGGTGGCGGCGGTGGAGGCGGATCGTCCTATGCTGAGCCGCACGCAACACACGTGAAGATGACGCAGGGTGGGAATCCCACGTCTCATGGCAACGGATCGGTTATCATATTTTGGTGAGGAGCTGATGAAGACATCGACCGTTATCCGCTTCGTCGTGAACATCAGCATCGCTGCGGCGATGCTTGCGGGCTGCGACGCATCGCCGCCGATCAGCGTGGCAGGGGCGATACCGCACGACCAGTCCGGCGGGGTTCGCGCCGATGGCGGCAAGTCTTGGATGAAGGCCAGCTCTTCAAAGGCTCTGCTTTACTTTGACGATGACAGCACCAATGACACGTACGTGTACGAGTACCCGAGCGGCAAGAAGGTCGGCACGCTGACGGGCTTCCACGACCCGCAGGGCATGTGCGTCGATCGGAAGGGCGACGTCTACATCACCGAGTCTCAGTTCGGTCTGCTAGTCGAGTACGCGCATGGCGGTACCAACGCGATTAACATCTACGAGCGCCCTGGCAGCGGCCTGACCGGCTGCTCGGTTAGCGCTAACCGCGACGTGGCCGCCACCGGTCGGGATGAGGTCTGCATCTGGAAGGGCGGTGTCGCTGCAGACAGCCCAAAGTGCATCGACGGCGACGAGAGCCTTGGCTGCGTCGGATTCTCGACGTTCGGCTACGATAACCATGGCAATCTCATCGGCCTCGGCACGACCAGCGCGGGGAGCACTACGGCATGCATGATTCCCGCCCGCGAAACTACGATGGAGAAACTCTCTACATCGGGGATAAGCTTTAACTTCGGCCCCAGGGGCACGGCGTGGGATGGTGAGTACATCACTCTGGGCGGTGTTGGGTATAATGGAGACGTCGTGCAACCCGCCCAACTCTCGGGAACGACGCTCATCGGTGTCGGTTCGGAGGTCCAACTCGACGATTGCACCGAGATGCCGGGAAGCCCATTCTTCTTTGGCAAGCAGAACATTACGGCGGCGAGCACGACGCGTGCTACCAGCGTCACGGTTGCAAACCCGAGGTGCGACAAAGGCGTCGCCGACGTGTGGGACTATCCAGGCGGTGGCGAGGCAGTCCTTCGAATTCGGGCTGCAAAAGACTCCGGCGGCGACGCGGTCAGCATCGCGCCATAGCCTCGGGGTCGCCGGCTAGGAGTCGAGCGTGGACGGGCAGAATAAGAACTTCCCGAGATGGCGAAGTTTATATTCTTCACCGGGGGTGTTGTGAGTTCGCTCGGCAAGGGCATCACCGCCGCCTCCCTCGGACGGTTGCTTAAGGCGCGCGGTTTTAGCGTCTCGATTCAAAAGCTCGATCCCTACATCAACGTCGATGCCGGTACGATGAACCCGTACCAGCACGGCGAGGTCTTCGTGACCGAAGACGGTGCCGAGACCGACCTCGACCTCGGGCACTACGAGCGCTTTATCGACGAGAACCTGCAGCGCCACAACAACGTCACCACCGGTCAGGTGTATAACTCGGTCATCGAAAAAGAGCGGCGCGGCGATTATTTGGGCGCGACCGTCCAAGTAATTCCCCATATCACCAACGAGATCAAGGCGCACATCAAACGGGTCGCCGAAGCCAGCCGCGCGGACATTTTCATCGTTGAAGTGGGCGGGACCGTCGGCGACATCGAGTCCTTGCCGTTTTTGGAAGCGATTCGCCAAATGCGTTACGACGTTGGCGATGAAAACGTGATGTACGTCCACTTGACGCTGGTTCCGCATCTCGGCGCTGCCGACGAGCTCAAGACCAAACCGACGCAGCACTCCGTGCGCGAGCTGCGCGGAATCGGAATCTCGCCCGACGCCATCGTCTGCCGCACGCAGTCGGCGCTGCCGATGCCGCTGGAACTCAAGGAGAAGATCGCGCTCTTCTGCGACGTCCCGCCCAGCGCGGTCGTGCAGAACGGCGACGCTCGCACGATCTACCAAGTTCCGCTCAATCTCGAAGCCGAGGGACTGGCGCAAGCTGCGATCCGCAAGCTGAACCTCCCGCCGACGCGCCCCGCGCTCAACGACTGGGTTGCGATCGCCGATCGTCTGCTTCATCCGGAACGCCACGTCACGATCGCGCTGGTCGGTAAGTACGTGGAACTCAAGGACGCCTACATTTCGATTAACGAGGCGCTGGCGCACGCCGGCGTCTTCTATCACGCATCGGTCGAGATCAAGCGAATCGATTCGGAGCTGGTCGAGAACGACGGCACCGACGTGCTGCGCGGCGCGCACGGCGTTCTCGTGGCCCCGGGCTTCGGAGCGCGCGGCGTCAAAGGCAAGCTGCGGGCGATTCAATTCGTGCGCGAACACGGGATTCCGTTTCTGGGAATCTGCTACGGAATGCAGCTCGCGTGCGTCGAGTTTGCCCGGAACGTGTGCGAGCTGCCCGATGCGATGACCAGCGAAGTGGACGAGACGGCCGTCGATCCGGTGATCGACTTCATGCCCGACCAGCGCAACTTGGAGATGTACGGCGGCACGATGCGGCTGGGCACGTATGCCTGCACGCTGCAGGAGGGAAGCCAAGCCGCGCGAGCCTACGGAACGCTCGAGATTAGCGAACGGCACCGTCACCGGTATGAGTTCAACAACCGCTACCGCCCGATCTTCGAGGAGCACGGGATGCGGTTTAGCGGCCATCACATGATCGACAAAACGCGGCTGGTCGAAGTCATCGAGCTTCCGCCCGACATGCATCCGTGGTTCGTTGCGACGCAAGCACATCCGGAGTTTAAATCGCGGCCCAACCGGCCCGCGCCGCTGTATCGCGACTTTATCGGGGCTGCGCTCGCGCACCAAGAACGTATCTCCGGACGAGCAGACCTTCGCGAGGCGGCGACCTGGACCCAGGCCTAATCACTGCCGTCGTTCTCACCCGCGACGAAGAGCGCAATCTGCCACGAGCCCTCACGAGCCTGCCGCGCGCAATCAACGTTTTCGTGCTCGACGCCTACTCGCGGGATCACACCGTGCAGTTCGCGCGCGGCGCCGGCGCGGTCGTCGTGCAGCGCGAATGGACCGATTTCGTCGATGCGCGCCGCTTCGCGCTCGCTTCGGTCCAAACGCCTTGGACGCTGATGCTCGATGCCGATGAAGCGCTTGACGACGTGCTCTGCGAGGCGATCGGCGAAGCCCCCGGCGACGTTGACGGCTATAAAGTGCGCCGGACGACCTACTTCTGCGGCCATCCGCTGCGCATGTGGCGCGACGAGCCGCTGCTGCGCCTCTTTCGCACCGACCGCGTAACGCTGAAAGCCAATCCGGCCGCATCCGGGGACGCGCTTTTGCACGAAGCATGGACGAGCACGGGTACCGTTGGTGAGCTTCGCGGCACGCTGCTGCATTTTTCGTACCCCGACGTGGCCACGTACCGGGCGAAATACGACCGCTACACCTCGCTGGAAGCGGAACGGCTGCGCGGTTCGTTTCCCGGATTGCTCGGCGCGTGCGCCACAGGGATCGCGCGGCTGGCGTGGCTGCTGCTGCGCAAGGGCGCCCTGTTCGACGGTCCGCGCGGCTGGTACGTCGCGTACCATTCGGCGTTCTACCCGGCGGTTGCGATGGGGAAAGCGTTACTTCAATGAGCTCCCCGCGCGTTGGTCTCGACGCGCGGTTGACTCGTCAGCTCTCGGTCGGCATGAAAACCTACGCTCGCGAGCTGGTCGCACGGCTGCCGCGCGTCGCGCCTGAGTTTAGCTTCGTTCCGTTCGCTCGTGGAGGAAACTTCGGCTGGGACGAGCAGGTGCGGTTGCCGCTGGCGATCGCGCACTCGCGGGTCGATCTGGTCCATTTTCTTTCGCAATACGTGCCGGCGGTCGTGCCCGCGCGTTTCGTCGTAACGATTCACGATCTGATTCACTTGCGGTTTCCCCAGTACTTCAAATCGAAGGTGCGGCCGTACTACGAGACGCTCGTGCGCTGGACGTGCGCGCGCGCGGCGCGCGTGATCACCGACGACGAGCGGACCGTGGAGGACCTGGTGAGCCTTCTCGGCACGCGGCGCCAGAAGATTCGAGTCATCCCGCTGGGAGTCGCGGAAACGTTCTCGCGCCCGGTCACGCCACACGTTGCGCGGCGTCCGTACCTGCTCTACGTCGGGAACCATCGCCCCCACAAGGATCTGGCGACGCTCTTTACGGCGTGGTCGGCGCTCCCGCCGGGCTTGGCCGTCGACCTCTACGTCACCGGCCCCGACGACTTCGGCGGCGAGCTCGAGCACCGCGCCACCCCGTCGCGCGCGATCGTGGCATTGGGCGAAATCCAAAGCGACGACCTCGCCTCGTATTACGCGGGCGCGAGGGCGCTGGTGCACCCCTCGTTGCGCGAGGGCTTCGGTTTGCCGATGCTGGAGGCGATGGCTGCCGGCTGCCCGGTCATCGCCTGCGAAGATTCTTTGCCGCAGCGCGCTCGAGTCGGCCGCGCAGACCTTTAAGGCCCGCGACGCCGATGGGCTGCGAACTCTGCTCGAGGCGATGCTCACCGACCAGGGTACGCGCGAACGCTCGGTCAACCTAGGGCGCGAGGCAGCCAAACGGCTGACCTGGGATAGCTGTGCGCGAGCCACTGCCGACGTTTATCGAGAGGTACTGGAATAAAAGTGGGATTTGGTGACAGGACTGCGTTGCGGGTGGGCCTTGCAATCCTGTCGCTGGTGCTAATGTCGCCGCGGCCACTGCCCGCGTCGAACCGATCGGGATCGTCATTAACGGCAACGTGCTGTCGCTCAATCCGGGCCCGCGTTTCGAGCACAACCTGCTGTACGTGCCCGTGCGCCGCACGATCGAGGCGCTCGGCTTGGCGTTCGACCGTTCCGGCAATCGCATCGCGACGCAGATCGGATCCAAAACCGTCGTCTTGACGATCGGAAGCCGAATCGCGCAAGTCGACTCGAGCCAGTTGTTGTTGGAGGGACCGCTGCTGGAGATCAAGGACGTTCTCTACGTTCCGCTCCGGTTTTTCACCGACGTGCTCGGCGCGCAGGCGCATTTCGACCGGCACAGCAACACGGTCACGATCGTCGCGCAGCTCGTGGGACGCTCCAGCCGCGGCCTGATTACCGTCGGCAGCGGTTGGGCGCGCTTTGGCACCGTCGAGGCCGTCGACGTGCTCTCCGATCCGCCGACCCTGACGCTGGAGTATAACGGCGGGGTCAAAACCATCAAGATTGGAACCAATGCGGCGATTGACGTCGAGGACGTCAACGTGAACGTGACGTCGCCCGGCGAGCTCGGTGACGTGCGCCCCGGAGACTTCGCGCGAGTCGAGATGCGGAAGGACGGTCACGTCGAACGCGTGATCGACGAGTTCGGCTCGCGAAACGGTCACATCGTCGCAATCGCCGGCAATCAATTCGTGCTCGACGATGGCCAAGTGATTTCGCCCGCCCGCACGGCGGAGATCTCGCTCAATGGAAAGGCTGCCAGCTTTAGCGATCTGCAACCCCACGACGCGGTCAGCGTCCGCTACAACGTCGAAACCAACGAGGTGCGAGAGATCCTCGCCAGCCGGAAAATTGTCACGATGGCGCAGCGCGTCACGATCGATAGCGTCGAGACCGATGCCTCGCGGCCGCTGCGTGCGGGCGATACGATTCACGTGACCGTGCACGGAACGCCCGGTGCGGCCGCAACGTTCGACATCGGTTCCGACGTGGCCAATCAAGCTATGCAACAGCGATCGCCCGGGGTCTACGACGGAAGCTACATCATTCCCCGAGGCGCAAACTTTGACGACGACGCGTTGATCGGCCGGCTCGAATCGGGCCCCGACGTCGCCCACGCGGCGGCGCCGCAGACGATCTCGGCCTCGAGCACGCCGCCGGGGATTGCCGACTTTGCGCCCGACGCCGGTTCGACGGTCAACAATAGCCGGCCGGCAGTCTATGCGAGCTTTGCCGCCGACGCGGTGCCCGTGAATCCGTCGAGTGCGATGCTTTGGGTCGACGGCCGCGACGTCACTTCGGAATGCGTGCGAACGTCGCAGTTCATCCAATACATGCCGACGTACGAGTATCCCAACGGTCAGGTGCGAGTGACCGTGCGCGTCTCCGACCTAGCCGGAAACACGACGACGAAATCCTGGACCTTCACGATCCGAGGGCACTGATGGACGACTGCATCTTCTGCAAAATCGCCGGCGGGGAGGTGCCCGCAAAAACGATTCTTCGGGACGTTGACGTGATCGCGATCGAGGACCTCAGCCCCCAAGCGCCGTCGCATGCGCTCGTGCTCCCGGTTTCGCATCACGCAACGATCGTCGAACTGACGCGGGCCGAACCGGCGCTGGCGGCGCGCTTGATCGCCGTCGCCGCGCAGCTGGGCGCCGACCGCGGCGGAGAGCAAGGCTTTCGTTTGGTGGTCAACACCGGCGAGCTCGGAGGCCAAACCGTCGGCCACGTGCACGTCCACTTACTGGCCGGCCGGCAGATGTCGTGGCCACCCGGCTGAGATCGCACGATTGACGAGCAGCAAGGCGCATCCTAGCTCGGCGAGGAACTCGGCAGGTCGCGGCTTCGGGTTGTCGAGCTTTGCTTGCTCTGGGCTGCGACCTAAGAAAGCAGGTTAGAAAACCATGCGTAAACGTTTAACCAAGCTCGTCGGCGCATGCATGAGCGCCGCGCTCTTAACCGCGTGCGGCGCCGGCAACAGCGGTTTCTCTGCGCCATCGCCGGCGTCGCATTTTGCCGGGGCGGCCGCCCATCTCTATGTTTTAAACCGTGGCACTACCGCAGTCACCGTCTATGCTCCGCCTAAGCAGAAGGTACTGCGTACGATCTCCAAGGGCTTGACCTCCCCGTGGCAACAGGCGTTTGACGGCTCGGGTAATCTCTACGTCGCAAACATTGGTAACTTCAGTTCTGGCCCGTACAACGTCACGGTCTACGCCCACGGCAGCAAATCGGTTCTGCGAACGATCTCCGATGGCGTGTCCTCGCCGAGCGCGTTGGCGTTTGACGGTTCGGGCAATCTCTACGTCTCGAATCTCAAGTCATCCGGCGGCGGCAGTGACGTCACGGTCTACGCCCCGGGCACCAAATCGGTGCTGGAAACGATTTCCGACGGCGTGAGCAATCCGTGGGCGCTGGCCTTTGACGGCGGCGGCAATCTGTACGTCGCAAATAACGGGCAGGGCAGCAAGCCGGTCTCCAGCGTGACGGTCTACGGCGGAGGCAGCCTATCGCTGCGGCGCACGATCTTCAAAGGCGTTAGCAGTCCGAAGGCGTTAGCGGTTGACGGCTCAGGGAACCTCTACGTCTCAAACTGCGGCGAGTGCTATTCAGGAGGGAAAGGCGACGTGACGGTCTACGCCCCGGGCAGCAAGAAGGTGCTGCGGACGATCACCCAGGGCCTGGACAATCCATTTGGGATAGCGTTTGACGGCAGCGGCAACCTGTACGTCGCAAATTTTGGTTGCCCGTCCTCCTCGTGTACCCCTTCGGTGCCATCCACCATTACGGTCTATGCCCCGGGCAGCAAGTCGGTGCTGCGAACAATCTCTAAGGGTGTGATTTATCCAGCTGCGCTGACGTTTGACGCCTCCGGCAATCTCTACGTCGGAAATGACGGCTGCTCGTCCTCCTCATGCAGCCCTTCCGTACCGTCCACAGTCAGCATCTATGCTCCGGGCAGCACGTCGGTGCTACACACGGTCTCCAGCGGGGTGAGCTTTCCGAACTCACTCGCTTTCGGACCCTAGGTAGGCGCGGCACCTCTAAAAGGCAAAGGGAGCGGCGCCCCTCGCTGCCGGAGATTTGACGCTCAGGCGGGGCTGTGTTACCCTCACAGTTTGAGGCCCTACGGGGTCTAATTTTTCGCGCATCATGCGCGCCGAGAGGGGGTCGTCAACAGAATGGAAGTTCGCATCGCTCCGGGCGAGACTATTGAGAGCGCTCTGCGCCGTTTCAAGAAGGCCACCCAGAAGGCTGGGATCCTCGCCGAGGCGCGCAAACACGAGCATTACGAAAAGCCCAGCGTTCGCAAGAAGAAGAAGTCCGCTGCGGCTCGCAAGCGCCGCGCCTAGCACACTTTAAGGCGACGTGGGAACGCTCAAGGACCGAATCTCTTCGGACCTCAAGGACGCCATGCGGGCGCGCGATCAGCTGCGCCTCGATACGCTGCGCTCGGCCCTCTCGGGTTTCATCTACAAGCGCTCTGAGGGCGGTCAAGAACTCTCCGATGCCGACGAGCGCGACGTCGTCACGCGGCTGGTAAAGCAGCGCGGCGATTCGCTGACCGAGTACGAAAAGGCCGGGCGCATGGATCTGGCCGACAAAGAGCGCGCCGAGCGGGAGATTCTGCTTGCCTATCTGCCGCCGCAGCGTTCCGCCACAGAGGTCCGCGAGATCGTCCAAAGCGTCCTTGCCGAGTTGCCGCCCGAATCCCGCAATGCCGGGGCGGTCATGAAGGTCGTGATGCCGCAGCTCAAAGGCGTCGCCGACGGCAATCTCGTCCGCCAGATCGTCACCGAAGAACTGCTCCGCGTAACTTCTGCTACCGAGCCAAGGTAGCTACCGGCATGAAGGTATTACGGCTGCGGGCCTGGGTCTCGTGCTCGTTGCTTCTGTGCGGTCTGGTGGGCATCGCCGGCGCGTCCTCGATCGACCGGCCGGTCGTCGTCATTCCGATTACCGGAACCGTCGACGACGGTATGGCACACCTCGTGGAGCGCTCCGTGGACGAAGCCAACCGGACCAACGCGCGCGCGATCCTGCTGTCCGTCAACAGTCCCGGGGGGCTGGTTAGCTCGGCGTTTCGGATTCGCGACGCGCTCTTTAGCGCGCAGGAGCCGGTCGACGCCTATGTCGCTCAGCGGGCGTACTCGGCCGCGGCACTGATCACGCTTTCGGCCAACCGCATCATCATGGCGCCCGGGGCCTCGATCGGCGCAGCCGAGCCCGTTGAAGCGGGTGGCACGGTTCCGCCCAGCGACAAGATCATCTCGGCGCTGCGCGGCGAGTTCGAATCGACCGCCGAACGCACGCATCACAGTCCGCAAATCGCCGGGGCGATGGTCGACAAGAACGCCAGCCTTCCGCAATATAAGCGGGCCGGAATGGTGCTCACCCTCAACACCGACGACGCCGTACGCGCGGGCGTTGCCGAAGGAACGGCGCCCGACTTGAATGCGGCGCTTGCCCAGTCTGAAGCTCACCGGCGCACCGCTGGTGACGCAATCGTACTCCTTTGGCGAAATGCTCGCGCGCTTCGCGACCGATCCGGTCGTCAGCGGGCTATTGCTGACCCTAGGCATGCTCGGACTTTTGATCGAGATGCAAACCTTGCACGGCATCGCCGGAATCATCGGCGTCGGCGCGCTCGCGCTCTTTTTCGGAACCCACGTTTACGCGGGCTTCTCCAACGACTTCGTCGTCGCGTTGGCCGTCGTCGGACTGATCGGCATTCTGTGGGAGCTGCACGTCGTTCCGGGCCACGGCCTTCCGGGAATTTTGGGGGCCGGTGCGCTTTTGGTCGCCGTCTTGCTCGCCTTCGGGTTACCATTTCTCTTCGTGGGCGTCGAAACGATCGCCACGGCGATCGTTCTCACCGTTATCGGATTCACGCTGACGGTGCGGGCCGTTCCTCAGAACGCTTGGGCGCAGCGGCTGGCGCTCGCTGCGGCCCAAGGGCCGGAGTACGTAACGAGCAGCGATTTTGGTGCGTTGCGTGGGCGAGCGGGAACGGCGACTAGTTTTCTGCGCCCCGCCGGCATTGCTTCGATTGACGGACGGCGAATCGACGTCCTCACCGCCGGCGAGTTCATCGCCGCCGGTACCCCAATCCGGGTGGTGCGCGTCGAAGGCGCTCGGATTTTCGTCGAACCAGCAACTTAGTTAGGAGCATACATGATTGCCGTCAGCGGCGCCGTCGTCATCTTCATCGTCGTCATCGCGTTTTTCGCATTCCTGTATTACTTTCCGATCGGCCTCTGGATTCGAACGATCGCCGCCGGCGTTCCTCTGGGCATCATCGCTTTGGTGAGGATGCGTCTGATCGGGATCCCACCCGGCGTGATCGTGACCAACTACGTGCGGGCGCGCAAGGCCGGTCTCGATCTCACCGTCGATCAAATGCAATCACACTTTCTCGCGGGCGGTAACGTCGAAAACGTAACGCTGGCCATGATCGCCGCGCAACGCGCTCAGATTCCCTTGGAATGGCAGCGCGCGGCGGCAATTGACTTGGCCGGTCGCAACGTTCTCGAGGCGCTGCAAACTTCGGTGACGCCGCGGGTCATCGAGACGCCGATCTTTCAAGGCGTGGCCCAGAACGGAATTCAGCTCAACGTCAAAGCCCGGATAACGGTGCGTAGCAACTTGGACCGGTATGTCGGCGGCGCCGGCGAACCGACGATCGTCGCGCGCGTCGGCGAGGGCGTGGTCTCGGCGGTCGGCGCCGCGGTCGACCATAAAGAAGTCCTCGAGTATCCCGATCGCATCAGCAAGGCCGTTCTTGCCAAGGGGCTCGACGCCGGCACGGCCTTCGAAATCGTCTCCATCGACATCGCCGACGTGGACGTCGGCAAGAATATCGGCGCGGAGCTGCAGACGAGTCAAGCCGAGGCCGATCGCAGGATCGCGCAGGCTAAAGCGGCGGAACGCCAATACGCGGCGCAGGCCGCCGAGCAGGAGCAGAAGGCCGAGACGCAAGCGATGCGCGCCAAAGTCGTCGAGGCTGAGGCGACGATTCCCCAAGCGATCGCTCAAGCGTTCCGCAGCGGCAATCTCGGGGTGATGGATTACTACCGGCTCAAGAACGTGCAGGCCGATACGGAGATGCGCTCGTCGATCGGCGCGTCGACCGAAGCGGCAACCGACGCCCAGCAGCCTCCACCGCTCACGGGTCCGGCGAACAAGTAGCGCGCCCCGATGCGCGACGTCGGCATCCTCATCTGGGTCGTCTTCTTGATCGTCGGCGTGGTCGGCAGCATGGTTTCGAGCGCGCGCCGTCAGGTTGCGTCGCGGGCCGAGCCAAAGTCTGCGCCGGTACCACCCCAGGGCAGCCGACCCAAGGGCAGGCGCCCCAAGGGCCGCCGCCGTCCCAAGGACGGCGGGTGACCTCGTTCGCCGTTCCCGTCTCGGCGGGTGACACCGCATCGTCCGCGCGAAGCGCGCTGCTTCGCCAGCTCAGCGAGTCGCAGGCGCAAGGAGACAGCGCGGCGCGACAACGGCTCGTCCAGACGCTTCTGGCCCAGGTGCAGGGGCAGGCCCCAGCCGCCGCTCCGCCGCCCCCAGCGCCGGCGCCTCCAGCTCCGCCGCGCCCACCGCCGCCAAGGCCGGCACCCGCCCCGCGAGCCGAGCCTCCGGCTGCACCGGAACCGCCTCGACCGAGGCCGCGTTCGCTGTTTGGGACCGGGCCCGAGCTGGTCCGGGCAGTGATCGCTGCAGAGGTTCTTGGAAAGCCCCGGGCCTTCAACGACGAATACCGGTAGGGTTGACCGCGCAGCGATCCATCGACCTCCACGAGCTTTCCGACCGCGTTCGCCTCTTTGGAGAGTACGACCGCAACCTTTCCGCCATCGAAGCGACGCTGGGCGTCGCAGTCCATGCCGATGGCGACCGTTTACTGCTCGCGGGTGACGCCGCCGCCGTCACGCGTGCCGAAAGCGTCGTGCGACGCGTGCTCGACGCCGCCGTTGGCGGCGCCCACATAACCCCCGAAGACCTCGCATTGGCGCTCTCCGACGCTCCGACGCACCATGCGGCCGTTGCACTCCCGAGCACGCTGGTGCGAACCGAGCGTGGACGCGAGGTGCGGCCGCGGACGGCCGGTCAACGCCAGTTCGTGCGCGCGATCGAGGAGTCGACGCTCACGTTCGGGATCGGTCCCGCCGGCACCGGAAAGACCTATCTCGCGATCGTCATGGCGGTCCGGGCGATGAAGCGGCGCGAGGCGTCGCGGGTGATTCTCTCGCGACCGGCGGTGGAGGCCGGCGAACGCTTAGGATTTCTTCCCGGCGACCTGCGCGAGAAGGTCGATCCCTACATGCGGCCGCTGTTCGATGCGCTTAACGACCTGCTGGAAGACTCGCTGGTCAGCAAATATATGGAGCGCGGCACGCTTGAAATCGCGCCCCTGGCGTACATGCGCGGGCGAACGCTCGCCGACGCATTCGTGATTCTCGACGAGGCGCAAAACGCAACCGACGACCAGCTCAAGATGTTTCTCACGCGGTTGGGTAGCAACTCGAAGATGATCGTGACGGGCGACGTAACGCAAATCGATCTGCCGGCCGGGCAGCGCAGCGGTCTGCGAACGGCTGCGGCTCGGCTCCGCGATATCGAAGACGTGAGCGTCGTGGAACTCGACGACCGCGATATCGTGCGGCATCCTCTCGTGGCGCGGATCGTTCGTGCGTACAGCAGTGATCCATTACCGAAATGACGTGCGCCGCAGCGGCGTGGACGGACGTGCGCTGGTCGCAACCGCGAGGCAGCTGCTCGGCGCCATCGGCGAGTCCGGCGCGCTGTCGCTGACGCTCGTCGGCGACGAGGCGATGCGCGCGCTCAACCGCGACTATCGAGGCAAGGATGCGCCGACCGACGTGCTCAGCTTTCCGATGGACGGCACGGGAATGCCGGCGGCCGGTGAGCGATTATTGGGCGACGTCGTGATTTCGGTCGATACGGCACGGCGCCAGGCAGCCGATTATGATGCCCCGCTTCAGCACGAAATCTACCGCTTGCTGATTCACGGTCTGCTGCATCTGCAGGGCCACGATCACGTGCTCGCCGGCGAACGGCGCGCGATGGAACTTCGCGAACGGCAACTGGCCGAAGCGATCGCACTTCCCTGGCCGTACGCCGCGAAAGCCTGATGCATCAACCCGCCGACGAGCGAGGCAAACGCGAGCCGCACTATCTTCCCGTCGATCGCAGCCGGTTTTTTCGCTCGTTTCACCACGCCTTCGAAGGCATAATCTATGCGACCCGCACGCAGCCGAACATGCGCGTGCACTTTCTCATTGCGGCGCTGGTGCTCGTGACGACGCTCGTCTTGCGTTTGGATCGCGTCTACGTTATTGCGACCGTTGGTTTGGTCGCGCTGGTGCTCAGCATGGAACTGATGAACACCGCGATCGAGTCGATCGTCGACCTGCTGACCGTCGCGCATCACCCGCTGGCAAAGAGCGCCAAAGACGCGGCGGCGGGGGCGGTGCTCATTGCTGCAATCGGGGCGGTACTAGCCGCTTACCTGATATTTTATCAAGGGCTCATGAGCGGCGAGGCCCGCGTTTTCATCGCCGTGAAAGCCGTGCCGGCCAACGTGGCGCTCATCGTGCTTGCAGTCGTGGCGATCGCGACGATCTTTGCCAAGGCCTGGGTCGGCCGCGGCTCGGCGCTCCAAGGGGGAGCCGTATCGGGACACGCGGCGCTGGCGTTTGCGGCGGCGACGATGCTGGCGTTCTTTTACCAGAAACCGCTTGCCGCCATTCTGGCCTATTTCGTCGCCTTCTTGGTTGCCCAGAGCCGCGTGGAGGCGCAGATCCACCGCCCCTTCGAAGTCTTCTGGGGAGCCGTACTCGGCACGCTCGTCGCCTTGGCGATCTACGTGCTGGTGCGGCCCCACGTTGTGTTATAATGGCGCCGACTTGAACACCGACCCCGTCCGAAGTAGCCCCGGCGGCCTGCCGTACGAGCTGATCGCGCTCGTCGTCCTCGTCCTGCTCGCGGCTTTCTTTGCGGCTTCAGAGGCGGCCCTTATTTCAATTTCCCGGCTGCGTGCCCGGGCGATCGCCGACCGGCGCGTGCGCGGCTCGAGCGACCTGCAGACGCTCTTAGATGACAAGAACCGCTTCCTGACGTCGATACTCGTCGGCAATACGATCGTGCTGCTGGCGGCCGATTCGCTGGCCACCTACGTTGCGATCTCGCTCGGCCTTCCGTCGGCGGCGATCCTTTCGACGATCGTGATGACGGTCGTCTTTCTGCTTTTTGGTGAGATCATCCCGAAGACCGTCGCCACCGGCGACAGCGAACGCTGGGCTTTGCGCCTCGCGCGCCCGATGCGATACGCCTCGTACGTGCTCGCGCCGATTGCGCGAACGTTTCAGATGGTGACGGATCTCATTCTCAGAGCGTTTCACGTCAAGCACGGGCACGCCATGTACGTAACCGAAGAAGATATTCGCGTGCTCGTCAACGTCGGTGCGGAGCAGCGCGTGATCGAGGAGCAGGAACGGGAGCTGATTCACTCCGTGATGGAGTTCGGCGACACGATCGTGCGTGAAGTGATGAAGCCGCGCCCGGAGATGGTCGCCGTTTCGATCGACGACTCGCCGCGCCGCGTTCTCGACGTCGTCACCGCGGAGGGTTATTCGAAGCTGCCCGTCTACCAGGAATCGAAGGACGACATCGTCGGCGTCATTCACGACCGCGAACTTTTGGTCGCACTCGCAAACGGCTCGTTGGCTCACGCAAGCGTACGCTCCTTGATGCGCCCGGCGGTACACGTTCCGGAGACCAAGAAGATCGCCGAGCTGCTGCGCGAGATGCAGCGCGACAAGTTTTCGCTGGCAATCGTCGTCGACGAATATGGCGGCACGGCGGGCCTGGTGACGATGGAAGACCTCTTGGAGGAGATCGTCGGAGAGATTCGCGACGAGCACGACGCCGACGAGCAAGAGCCGATCTCGGTCATTTCGGACCTAGAAGCCGTGGTCGAAGCCGGAACGAATATCGAGGACGTCAATGCGAAGCTTGGCACCGAGCTTCCGACCGAGGATTTCGAGACGATCGGCGGCTACACGGTGGGCCTCTTTGGCCGGCTGCCCAACGAAGGCGAAGAGATCGTCGCGGACGACCACACGCGTCTGCGCGTGGATCGAACCCGCGGCCGTCGGATCCTCGCGGTTCGCGTCTATACCAACGGCAGCATCAATCTACCGCAACAATCGGAGGATTCTGACGCCGCCGCGCGCTTATAAAGCCCGCGGCATCGTTCTGCGCCGGCGCCAGTTGTCCGAAGCCGATCGCATCGTGACGATTTTCACACGCGAGCGCGGCAAGCTCGATGCCGTTGCCAAGGGCGTTCGCCGGATGCGCAGTCATTTGGCGGGGCGGCTGGAGCTGGCCAACGAGTGTGACTTTTTGATGCACCGCGGCCGAACGCTGGAGGTGATCGTTTCGGCGGAGACGATCTCGGCGCCGTGGCCGACGCTCGTGGAGCCCGAGCGCTACGCCGTCGTTTCGCTGATGGCCGAAACGATCGACGCCTTCTGCGAACCCGACCTCGCACTTCCTGAAGTGTACGATTTGCTTGCTGCCGGGATCGGGTCGATTGCGGCTTGCGCGGATCCCCTGGGCCTGCTGCCGCGGTTTTCCCTTCGTCTGCTCGACCTGCTCGGTCTGGCTCCGCCGCTGGACCGCTGCGTGCAATGCGGCGGCGCGCTCGCGCCCGGCAGCGTGTGGCTGGACGCAGAAGCGGGCGGATTCGTCGACGGAGCGTGCCGCGAACGCTGGCGCGATCTGGCCGAACTGTCGGCAGAAGACCTCGTAAACTTGCGCGCGCTGGCGGTGCCCAAAGGCGGTGGGGCCGCGGCGCTGCACGCAACGCCGGCTGCGGCGCACGCAGTGACGGAACTAGTCGCACATCATCTGGGCCGCCGCCCCAAGGCCGTGGCCTATCTTGGTGGCCTCGGCGCGTGATCATGGCGCTGGACGTCGGCAGCAAGCGCATCGGCATCGCGGTCTCCGATCCGAGCGCCACGTTCGCGCTTCCCGTCGCCACGATCGACCGGACGAACCGGCGAGACGACCTCGCGCGAATCAAAGAGCTGGCCGATTCCTATGGAATCGCCGAGCTGGTCGTGGGAGATCCGCTGACGCTCGCGGGCGATCGCGGCATCGCGGCGCGCGAGATGGATGCGTTCGTCGAGAAACTCCGCGAGGTTTTTCCCGGTACGATCCACCGCGTGGACGAGCGCCTCACGACCGCCCAGGCGACCAAAAGCCTGATCGCTGCAGACGTTTCGCGGCAAAAGCGCCGGACGATCGTGGACCGGATGGCGGCTGCGTTGATCCTCGAATCGTTTCTCGCGCGCCGCCGAAAAGAGCCGAGCGCGTGAGGTTCGTCGCGCGTTGCGCCGTGGGCGCGGCTTCGCTGCTCGCCGTCGCTATCGTCGCGTGCGGCCTCTTCTGGTACGTGGTCGCCGCGGACCGATCGCATCCCCAAGCGTCGCAGCAACTGGTGATCCAGCGCGGCGCGACCTTCGACGAAGTGGCCACGCAGCTTGCGGAGGCCGGCGTGATCGGAAACACGCTGACGTTTCGGGCTCTCGCCAGATTGCGCGACGAAGATGCGGCGGTGCGAGCCGGGGAATACCGCTTCGGACCGCGGGTTACCCAGAGCGACGTTCTGCACGCATTGGTAACCGGCGGCGCGCAAGTTGCCGCCTGGGTTACGATCCCCGAAGGTTTTACCGCCGAACAGATCGCAGCGCGCCTCCAAGGCGACGGCCTGGGTTCCTCGGCAGCGCTGCGGCAATATTTCATGCAAGAGAAGTTGCTTGTCGACGGCGCTCGCACAAAAAGCCTTGAGGGGTTTCTCTTCCCGAGCACCTATCTGATGCCGCTGGGAGCGGCGCCGGAGCAGATCGCGGCACTTCTGACGGGTCAGTTTTTCAAGGAGCTGCCCCGCGACGCCGCGCCGCGGGCGCGCGCGTTGCACGTGAGCGTCCCCCAAGCCGTGACCGTTGCGTCGCTCGTCGAGCGAGAGGCCAAAAGCGAAGCCGACCGTCCGCAAATCGCCGCCGTCATCTACAACCGGCTTCGACTTGGAATGCCGCTGCAGGTCGACGCGACGATCGAGTATGCGCTGCCGGAGCACAAGAGCGCGCTCTCCTTCGCCGATTTGAGAATCGACTCGCCCTACAATAGCTACGTTCACGTGGGACTGCCGCCGACGCCAATTGCAAATCCGGGCCTCGCGTCGCTGGCGGCGGCCTTCCATCCCGCCAAGAGCGAGAATCTCTACTACGTCTACTGCGGCAACGGCCGCCACGCGTTCGCCAAAACTTTGGCCGAACACCAAGCCAACGTCGCACGCTGTCTGCAATAGAAGGGAGTTAGGCAATGCCATCCTCCAACGGAGAAAGCGCGATGCCGCACGCTCCGCTCGAGCTTAAAGAGATCCTCAACATCGAGACCAATGAGGGTGTGGTGTTGCCCTTCGAAGTCGTAGGCATCCTCGAAGATCCGCAGGAGAACGTCTCGTACGCCGTTCTGCTGCACGAGCCGGAAAACGAGGGTGAGGAAGAGTTCATCGTGACCGACCTCGCCGGGAACCTCTTGGAGAACGACGAGCTGGCACAAGAGATTCTCGACGACTTCTTGGCACACGTCCACGAAGGCGACGAAGCTGGCGCTGCCGACGAGGAGCGCGGCTAATTCGCGTCCTGTTCCTGTCCGCCAGCGTCGGGGTCGGTCACGTTTCGGCTGCAAACGCGGTCGCCGACGAGCTGCGGCGACTCGACCCAGCGGCAAAGACACGCGTGGTGGACTCGTACAAGTATGCCGCGCTGGTCGTTTCGCGCGTCGTCTCCGACGGCTATTTGCGGATGGTCAAGACCATTCCGCAGATGTACCGGTATATCTACGATCGCGCCGAGCGAGCCACGGAGGTTGGGAGATTTCGCGCCTGGGCGCATCAGTTTACCGCCGATAATCTGCGGCCGCTGATGCTGCGAGAACGTCCCGATGCGGTCGTCTGCACGCACGCGTTCCCGTGCGGAGCGATGGCCGAATACAAGCGTCGCTTTAGCGATGCGCCGCCCGTCGCCGCGATCGTGACGGATTTTGCCGTCCATGGATTTTGGATCCATCGGAATATCGACCGCTACGTCGTGGCGACCGACGCCATGCGGGATTCGTTGCTCGTCCGGCACGTGCGGGCCGAAGCGATCGCCGTGAGCGGAATTCCGGTCCGCCCCGAGTTCGCGCGATCGCAGGAGCCGCGCGATGCGTTGCGGGAGCGGCTGGATCTCCCACGCGACCGCCACGTGGCGCTGCTGATGGGAGGAGGGCTTGGGATCGCGCCGCTCGAGCGCATGCTCCGCGAACTCGACTTGGTCCGTACGCCTCTGGCGGCCGTCGTCATCGCCGGAAAAAACGCGCGGATCGGACGCCGTCTTACCGAAACGGCCGAAAGCGTCCGACATCCCGTGCGCGTACTGCGCTTTGTCGATAACGTTTACGACTACATGCACGCCGCGGACGTGCTCGTCACGAAGCCAGGCGGCCTGAGTACGGCCGAAGCACTCGTGGCCCAGGTGCCTTTGGTTCTCTGCAAACCGTTGCCCGGGCAAGAGGAGCGCAACGCGCGCGTGCTCGTCGAGGCCGGAGCTGCCGCGCGCACGTCGGAAACGAGCGAGCTGCCGGCGATGCTCGAAGCGATTTTCGGGGATAAGGAGCGGCAGGAGAAGATGATTGCAGCAGCAAGGCGCCTGGCGCGGCCGAACGCCGCGAGCGAAGCGGCTTCGATGGTCGCGCGACTGGTGCAGACCGATAAGGAGGTTGTGGCGTGAAACTCCCCTCGTCGCGCGCCTACGGCGGATGGTTGGCATTGGCGCGATTCTTAACCGGAGGCATCTGGCTGATCCACGGCGTCCCCAAGTTTCTTCATAGCGCGCAGTTCATGCCGCCAAGCGGTGCTTTCGGCACGTACCTGCAAAATGGGATCGTCAAGGCAACGGGCCCGTATCACGGTTTTCTCGTCAACACCGTTGCACCGAACGCGACCATTTTCGCCGAACTCGTGCGCTTCGGCGAAGTTTGCGTCGGGATCTCGTTGGTTCTCGGACTATTCTCGCGAATCGGCGGGCTGTTCGGAGTTCTTTTGCCGCTTAACTATCTCGCCGCTCGAGGGGCGCTTGCGACGCTGAGTGGCTGGTCCTCGATCGACGGTTGTTTGATGCTCTTGTCCGCGCTAAGCTTTGTACTTCCCACCGGACGCGTTGCCGGCTTCGATGCGCTGATGTCACGCTCTTCGATACGCCGGACGACGGTCGTTGCGGAGATCGTTCCCGAGCGACCGCTGGAAGGCCCAACCGCGCCGATGACTTGAATCATCAGCACGAGACTCTCTTAGCCAAGTGACGCCCAGGCTCGTTCCGATAAAAGGCCCGGCCGGTCTGGTGCGAGAAGTGCGCCACTCCATCAAAGCGGAGGTGCATTAATGGGCGTTCGTACCGGCACGTTTTTACTTCTGGCGGGCTTTAGCGCAGCAATCAGCGGCTGCGGCGGTAGAGCGTCGTCCGTTCCGGCGGCGCAGCAGGGGATGGTCCGCAAGTCCAGTTCGTCCAGCTCGCCGATCAAGCAAGTCGTGATCATCGTTCAAGAGAACCGTACCTTCAACGACTTCTTCGCCACTTATCCCGGCGCCGACGGAACGACCGTTGGCAATGCCGCGAGCGAGCCCAACTGCAGCCCGCCGATCCAACAGGGAACGATCCCGCTCACGAAGGTCAACCTCGTCGTTCGTAAGGATCTCGTCCACAACTATGCGGGCTATAACACGGCCCGCGATAACGGCGCAATGGACGGTTTCGACGCCGTTACGAATGGGGCCGGACCGGAGTGCACGTATCCGTATCAGTACACCGATCCGACGCAGATTACGCCGTACTGGGAGCTGGCCCAGCAATACGTGTTGGCCGAACATATGTTTGCGACGCAAGGCAGTGACAGCTTCGTTGCACATCAGGATCTGATTCGTGGCAATGCCGTGGTCGACAAAAGGAATCGATGATCGACCTTCCGACCTGCGGCGCCTGTTGGTGGGGATGCGACGCTTCCCCGCCAAATGTTTGGACCCACCTCATCTCGCCGAACAATAGGTATCTGAAGAAGAAACGCGGCCCGTTTCCGTGCTCGAACAAGTTCGCCACAAAGTACCGGACGATGCGCGATCTGCTCGACGCAAAGGGCGTCTCGTGGAAGTATTATCTGCCACCGAGCAATAAGATCTTTGGCAAACTGCTGAGTGCGTTCGACGTAGTCGCGCCCGTTCGCTACGGGCCCGAATGGACGGCCAACGTCGTCACGCCGGAGACGGCGATTTTCTCCGACATCACCGACAACACGTTGCCGGCGGTGTCTTGGGTGATACCCGACGAACCCGAGTCGGATCATCCCGGGCCCTCTACCGACCTCGGACCCTCATGGGTGGCGAGCGTGGTCGATGCGATCGGCGAAAGCCCGTACTGGGACTCTACCGCGATCGTGATCGTCTGGGACGACTGGGGTGGTTTCTACGATAACGCTCCTCCCACGGTGATGAACTACGGCGGCTTGGGGTTCCGCGTGCCGGCGATCATCGTTTCACCGTATGCGAAGCCTGGATATATTTCCCAAACGCAGTACGAGTTCGGCAGCATCCTGAAATATATCGAGCAGAACTGGAACCTCGGCTCGCTCGACACGACCGACGCGCGCGCCACCAGCATCATCGATAGCTTCGATTACTCTCAGACACCGATCACGTTCAAGAAAATCTACTCGAAGTACTCGAAGGAATACTTCATCCATCGCAAGCCATCGTACTTGCCGGCCGACACCGACTTTTAGCCATCGAAAACCCCGACCCAAGGAGCTAGCTCAATGAGAAAAAAGGATCTGCGGATGATTCCTGCCCGCTGCGCGGCGCTTATCGCAGCCTTTGGTCTTGCATCCTGTGGCGGCTACGGAGGCGTAAGCGGCGGCCCTGCAATGGCGGGGCATCCCAATCCGAGGTCGACCTCGAGTTTGATCCAGCACGTCGTCATCATCGTACAAGAGAATCGCACCTTTAATGATTTCTTCGCGACCTTTCCCGGCGCTGATGGAACCACCAAAGGCGAGATGGGCGGCAAGGCGATCCCGCTCAAGAAGGTCAGCCTAGTCGAGCTATGTGACTTCGGTCATTCTCGTAACGGATTTCTCAGAGACTATGACGGCGGGAAGATGGACGGCTTCAACTTTGAAGGCGGCAGCAAGAACTGCCCTGGACCAGCCGGCAGAAAGCCGTACCAATACGTGAACCCCGGAGAGATCGCGCCGTATTGGGACATGGCGGAACAATACGTGCTCGTCGAAAAAATGTTCCAGACGCAAGGCAGCGGCAGCTTCACCGGCCATCAGGATTTGATCCGCGGCGGCACAACCTTCGATAAGGCGCTGACCGAGAGCCTCGTCGACTTTCCCACTGCGATCCCATGGGGATGCGACGCGCCAGTAAATACCAAGACCTCGTATCTGCTGTGGACCGGCGGCGCCATACACGGCCAACACAACCAAGGCCCCTTTCCTTGCACGGATCAGTTCCCGTCGTCGGGCAGCTACTATCCGACCCTGCGCGATTTGCTCGATCAAAACTCCGTATCGTGGAAGTACTACACGCCGGAAATTGCGGGCTCCGGGGGTCTCTGGAATGCGTTCGACATGATCGCCCCGGTTCGGAAGGGTTCCGAATGGCAGACGAATATCTCGACCCCGGAGACCAAGATCTTCAAGGACATCACCAACGGTAAGCTTGCCAATGTCTCGTGGGTCATTCCGGACGCGGCGAACTCCGATCACCCCGGCGCCGCAGCCAAAGACACGGGGCCATCGTGGGTGGCCAGCGTCGTCAACGCACTGGGCGAAAGCTCGTACTGGCCGTCCACGGCGATCGTCATCGTCTGGGACGATTGGGGAGGCTTTTACGATCCGGCGCCCCCGCCGTTCTTCGACCATTGGGGCGGCCTCGGGTTCCGCGTCCCAGCCATCATCGTTTCGCCATACGCGCGCGAGGCCACGCCGAGTAAACCCGGCTATATCTCGACGACGCAGTATGAGTTCGGCAGCATCCTGAGGTTCGTCGAGGACAACTGGAACTTAGGGCAGCTGGGAACGACCGACGGGCGCGCCCACAGCATCGTTGACAGCTTCGATTTCACCCAGGCGCCGCGGACGTTTCAGGAAATCCCGACGTCATATAAGCGCGAGTACTTCCTGGATCAGCCGCCCTCGAACAAGCCGGTCGACACGGAATAACCGCCTCCCCGACGTTCTCATCCTAAGCGCACGTGTTGGAGGGAGAGCGACCGCGTTAGCAAACGGAGCGACAAGCGGAAAAACCGCAAAAAGTCGTGGTGAGTGAAGCGTGGAGAGGTGGCCGAGCGGCTGAAGGCGGCGGTTTGCTAAACCGTTATACGATGTAAAGTCGTATCGAGGGTTCGAATCCCTCCCTCTCCGAAGTCTGGCGGGATATGCGGTCGTAGCTCAATTGGATAGAGCAACAGGCTACGAACTTGTAGGTTGGGGGTTCGAGTCCCTCCGACCGCGATTCTCGGGTTAGTCGCGCCAGTATGAGATCGCCGTCACGAACAGCATGATGAGGGCGACCCCGAAAAATACCGCCTTTGCCGGCAGAAATGAATGCGCGAGCGGGCCGAGTTGCGAGGCGCGCAAAAAATAGATCGCCCCAGCGACGCAGACGCCGAGGAGCTGACCCGTCGTCCGCGCCGTTGCGAGTACGCCCGCGGCAACGCCGCGGCGATTCGCCGGAGCACTGCCCATGATCGTGCTGTTGTTCGGCTGCGTGAAGACCGCCGTCCCGGCTCCGGTGACGACCAGCGCAACGATGAGAAACCACAAATGGGGATGGGCCGGCTGTGCCGCGAGAAGCAGCGAACCGGTGAGAAAGCACGCAGCGCCCGCCGTTGAGACGTAGCGCGCGGGCACGCGGTCCGAAAGCGCCCCGGCTGCGGGCGCGAGAAAAAGGTTGAGCGCCGAGATCGGTAAGACCAAAAGGCCGGCTTGGAGCGCATTGCGCCCCATGGCGACTTGCGCTGAGAGCGGAATGGTGAAGATGACGCAAAAAAGCGCGCAGAAGTACAGCATGCCGGCGAGCACCGAAAGCGCAAACGTTCGATTCTTGAACAACTCGAGGTCGAGAGCCGGCGCCTTAGCCCGTCGTTCCACCGTTAGAAAAGCGGCGACGCCGGCGACTCCGTAAAGAAGCGCTCCGAGCGTTGGAATCGAGGTCCAGCCCCAAACGTGCGCGCGAGAGAGCCCGAGCGCGATCGCGAACAGCGCGGTGAAGGCGAGCAGCGCACCGGGAATGTCGAAGGCCTCGTTTCCGCGGCGCTCCGGACGCAACACGAATGCCGCGATCGCGAGCGCCAAGATGGAAATAGGCAGGTTGATGATAAAAATCCAGCGCCAGCTCCACGAAGTAACGATGAGGCCGCCAAGAACCGGGCCGCTCGAAAGCCCGAGCGCAACCGCGCCGCCATTGAGACCGATCGCGCGTCCGCGCTCGCGAGTGGGAAACACATCGGTAATGATTGCGGGGGTCGACGACATGAGCATCGCGGCGCCGAATCCCTGGACCGCGCGTGCGGCGACAAGCACCAGGAACGAGGGTGCAAACGCGCACGCCAGCGATGAAAGGCCGAACACGATAAAGCCGAGCATGTAGACGCGCTTCTGTCCCCACATATCGCCGAGGCGCCCGAAAAGCACGAGCGTCGACGACGTGGTGAGCATATACGCGATCAAGACCCACTCGGTGTTGTCGACGCCGGTGTGGAAGCCGCGACCGATCGCCGGGAGCGCAACGTTTGCAATGCTGGAATCGAGCGGCGCCATCACCGCCGCCAGCATTACGGCTGCCAGGGCGTACCATTTGTACCTTGGGCTTGCGCGCAAAGTTCTACGTTGCATGGCCACAGGCGGCGAAACATATGCCCGCAACCGGTAAGCCCCTGGCGCCTCGAAAAAGTAACTTCCAAGCGGCCGCCGAATCGCTCCAGCGGCCTCGCGGGCCCGGCGAACCGGTTGTCCGCCGGGAGCGGTCCTGGTATACTGCGGACTCGAAACCGCGCGCGGGCGGCTACGGCTCGGTAGCTCAGTGGTAGAGCAGGGGACTCATAAGCCCTTGGCCGTAGGTTCAAGTCCTACCCGAGCCAGAACGACAGGGGTCCGGCCGCTCCAGCAGAGGCGGCCGGCTTCATTCTGAGGTAATCAAAGTCATGTCAACGATTCCATGCGATTTCTGTCCCCATCCGGTCGATCGGGCGCAGATGGAAGAGATCGAAATCTCGCACTACGTGCCGGACAGCTCCGGAGAAGATCTGGCATATGCGAGAACGTACTTCTTTGGACACCCCGACTGCGTGCGCAAGTTCTATCGCACGCTGGTGGACCATAAGCTCGATCTTTTCAAGCACATCCCAAGCGCCGGCGCGCCGCCGGACGCGGCTCGTTGACGTCAAACCGTGCGCCCGTAGCGTAGCTGGATAACGCACAGCCCTCCGAAGGCTGGGATCGGGGGTTCGAATCCCTCCGGGCGCGCATCGCTTCATGACTGAAGACGAAGCCTATCTCCGCCGGGCGCTGGAGCTTGCCGAGCAGGCGGCTTGCGCCGGCGACGTGCCGATCGGCGCGGTGCTCGTTAGCGGCGACATCGTACTGGAAGCGAAGAACGAAAAAGAATTCCGGCGCGACGCCACCGCGCACGCCGAGATGCTGCTTTTACGCGAGGCCGCGCAGCGTCTTGGCGCTTGGCGTCTGGGCGACGCGACGCTGTACGTGACCAAAGAGCCGTGCCTTATGTGTGCGGGCGCGATGATCGCGGCCCGCGTCAAACGGCTCGTCTACGGCGCGCGCGACCCCAAGGGCGGCGCCGACGGAGGCGCTTTCGACATGCTGCGTTCGCCGCTCACAAACCATCGGCTGGAGGTGACGGCCGGAGTTCTGGAGACCGAAGCCGTCGCGCAACTGCAAGAGTTCTTTCGCCATAGGCGCGCCGGCGTGAAGAAGGGTTAGCACCCCAAGCGTCCCAACCCTCAGCTTTGGAGAGGTGGTCGAGTGGTTGAAGGCACCCGCCTCGAAAGCGGGCGAACGTTCATAGCGTTCCGTGAGTTCGAATCTCACCCTCTCCGCCACTTACGCACGGGGAAGTTGCACGGTAAAGCGCGAGCCGCTTGGACTGGTGGCGAGCGAGATCGTTCCTCCGGCGCGCTCGACGGCGCGCTTAACGATCGCGAGCCCGAGCCCCGAGCCGGAGACGTCGCGCTGCGTTCCGCGATAAAAGCGATCGAAAACGCGCGCTGCGTCGGTTGAGGGAATGCCTGGCCCGCGATCGGCAACCTCGATGAGCGCGGTTCCGTCTCGCGCGCTCACACGAACGGCGATATCGCCTTCGCCGTACTTTACGGCGTTGTCGGCCAAATTCGTTACAACGTATCCAAGCTCCGTCGGATCGATTGCCGCCAGCACTCCGCTCTGCGTCGAGACGTCGAAGTGGCGCTCCGGATGTGCGTCGGCAATCGGAGAGATTAAATCGGCGACGAGCGTTCCGACGTCGATTGGCGCGGCCGAGCCGCGGCTTCGAGCCCTCCCAGCGCTCCAAGAGGATCAGCTTATCGATCAGTGCACCCATGATGCGGCTTTGATCGTTCATCGTCTCAAGATGCGATCGCGGTCCGGCGCGCTTTCGATGCCGCCCCGGCGCAGGATTGCGATGAACCCCTGCACGACGGTCAGCGGCGTGCGCAGTTGATGGCCGGCGTCGGCAATGAACTGGCGGATCGAGGTGTTCGCCCGGTCGCGTGCTGCAAATGCGCGCTCCATCTGCTCGATTGCACCGTTATAGGCTGCGGCCAGCGACCCAAGCTCGTGGCGTTCGTCGGCGGCGATCGGTTGCGGCGTCAGGTCGCCCGACGCAAATCTGGTTAGCGCGGCGGTAACGTCGTCGAGCGGACGCAAGGCCTGGCGGGTCAGCGTTCGCGCCACGAGCGTCGCGCAGATGACGGCGAGCGCCAGCGCGATAAGCAGCGGTACCATGAATGAAGTAACGGTACGCACGAGTGCCGCATCGTTGCTTTTGACCACCACGTAGACGTTTCCGACGTGCGAGAAGAGCGAGGTAAGTCCGAATGCGGTTGCAAGACCAAGGATGATGCGCGAAAGCGGGCCCGACGCGTGCGGGTCGCCGGAGAGATCCCCGCGAGGCCGTACGGTGACCACGGGTTTGGGATCGGTGCGGTGGGCCCGGTAGACCGCGACGCGGGTGTTTGCATCCAGGAAAACAATTTCGCTGCCGCTGCCCAACAGCAACGATGCGGCAAAGATTCCACCGGCGCGCGCATCCGGAAGGGAAGTCCGCGTCAGCGCGGTTTCGAGCTGCACGAGCGTGCCGCTCAGCTCGTTGGACACACTGCGAACGTAGGCGCCGAAGGCGAAGAGCGCTCCGGCAAGGATCACGGCGGCGAGCACGATTGAAATCTCGATTGCCGCAAGCGTCCGCATGCGGCGCGCTAATCGCGTGTCTCACTGCGCACCGGTCCGCAAGGAGTAGCCGAGACCGCGAAGGGTGTGAATGAGCTTGACCGGCTCGCCGCTATCGACCTTCGCGCGTAGGAACGAAACGTACGTCTCGACGGTGTTGGGGATGACGTCGCGGTCGATGCCCCAGACGAGATCGAGCAGTTCCGAACGCGTCAGCACTTCTTCGGCGCGCTGGGCAAGAACGTGAAGCAAATCGAACTCGCGCGCGGATAGCTCGATTCGCCGATTGCCGCGATAGACGGCGCGGCTGGGCGTGTCGATACTGAGATCGGCATACGTTAGCGTTTCGCGAAGCTCCATTGAGGGGCGGCGCAGCAGCGTACGCAGGCGGGCGACGAGTTCTTCGAAATCGAACGGCTTGCCGACATAATCGTCGGCACCCGCCGAAAGGCCGGCGACCCTCTCCGCAACTTCGGTGCGCGCGGTGAGCATGACGACGGGCGCCGTAGTCAAGCGGCGGATCTCGGGCAAGAGCGTAAAGCCGTCGGCGTCCGGGGAGCATCACGTCGAGCACGATCACGTCGGGCGACCAGGAACTCAAGAGCGCCAGAGCCGCCGAGCCTTCGGTTACGCTACGCACCATAAAGCCGGCACGGCCGAGGCCGTACTCGAGAAGCTCTCGTAGGCCCCGCTCGTCGTCGACCACGAGCACCCGCGGCCTTTGGCCGGCTACGTCCATTCTCAGACTCACTCCAGGACTGCGGACCGCCGCTTTCGGTAAAATCTTCGAAGCCAATGAAACGAAGCGACGGTCTCTTTCCAGTCTTCCTCGGTGTCGCGTTGATCTCCCTAGCCGCAAGCGGCTGCGGGGGCCGCCCGGCTGCGCAAGCTAGCCAGCCGCCGTACGTGCAAACGACGCTCGCCGCCTACGGCAGCATCGAGCCGGCCCGGCGGCTGGCCGGTGTCGTGGCGCCGTACCAGAACGTGGCCGTCCAAAGCAGCCTTTCGGAGCCGACCAACGCCGTCTACGTGCGCGAGGGCGAGACCGTGCACGCCGGCGAGGTGCTGGCGCTGCTCGACACCGCCGATTTACAGGCGCAATTGCAGTCCGACCTTGCGACGGCAAACAGCAGTCATGCCAATA
The DNA here is from genome assembly GCA_963823795.1 of Vulcanimicrobiota bacterium. Classification (GTDB taxonomy): domain Bacteria; phylum Vulcanimicrobiota; class Vulcanimicrobiia; order Vulcanimicrobiales; family Vulcanimicrobiaceae; genus Cybelea. The sequence continues at coordinate 210,467 of CAWGMX010000005.1, forward strand.
CGGTTCACACCGTTTTTGCCGGCGGGCTGTCGATCGCGCAGGGCGTCGATACGTTGCGCGCCGACGAAGCCGCCGTGCGCCAAGCGCAAAAAACGCTCGACAACGACACGATGAACCTCACGCGCGATCAGAATCTTTTGACCCAGGGTTACATCTCGCAGCAATCGGTCGATGCGCAGGCGACGCTGGTTCACAACGATCAACAGGGTCTGGAGACGGCCAACTCGACTTTCGCGGCCGCACGATCCAACGTTCAAGCCAATGGAACGCTCTCCGGACAAGGGCTGCAGGCATCGGCAGTGCAGCAGTCGGCGGCTCAAGAAAAGGTGGCGCTCGCGCAGGCCGATCAGGTGCGCGTGCAGATTGCCAAAGCCACGATCCTTTCGCCGATCGACGGCGTGGTCGTCAATCGCAACCTCAATCCGGGCGAGTATCCTGGATCGCGTGAAATCTTTACGTTGCAGCAGGTCAATCCAATCTATGCGGTGCTTCATGCGTCCAGCGAAGAGGTCGCACGCATCCAAAATGGGTCGCCGGCAACCGTCACGGCGGCCGATTTGGAAGGCAACGAACGCTTCCGCGGGCGCGTCGCCGGAGTGCTCAACGAGATCAATCCGGGCTCGACCGATTTTCAGGTCAAGGTATTGCTCGCCAATCCGGGCCAACGGCTGCGTCCGGGCATGGTCGTGCAGGGCACGATTGCGACCTTACCCGTCGCGGGCGTGCGCGTGCCCGTCACGGCCTTCACCGACGATAATCACGATGCGGTCATCACCGTGCAGCCCGACGACACGGTGAAGACCGCGACGGTCGCGGAGGTCGGAAGCGACGGTACCACCTCGGTCGTCAGCGGCCTGCGTGCCGGCACCCGCATCGTGAGCAACGGCCAGACCAGCGTCGGCGACGGCGAAAAGGTTTCGTACCGGCAGTGAAGTTCAGCCTCACCCGGCTCTTCATCGAGCGGCCGACGCTCGTCTTCGTCATCGTGGCATTGATGATGTTCGCGGGGATTCTTTCGACCGCCACGATCGTCAAGGAGTTGTATCCCGACGTCAGCCAACCGACCGTTACGATCCAGGTTCAGTATAACGGGGCCTCGGTTACCGAGATGCGCGATAACATCGTTCAGCCGATCGAGCAGAACCTCGCCGGCACTGCCGATCTACAAACCGTCAATTCGGTCGTCCAGCAGGGTCAAGCGTCGATCAGCGCGATCTTCGACATCAACTCCGATACGGCGACCGATCTCGCGCTGACGAACAAAGCCATTCAGGCTGCGGAAAAGTACCTGCCGACAAACCTCACGCCGCCGACGGTCAACCTCTACGATCCCACCCAATCGACCGTCGTCACGCTCGCGATCTACTCGCAGAAGCTCTCGCTGTCACGGTTGGCGCTCTACGCGATCAACGTCATCGCACCGCAGCTCGAACAAGTCCCCGGCATCTCGTTCGCCAACGTCGGCGGCATCGTGACGCCGGCCTACGAAGTCGTCGTGGATCCCGCGCGGCTTGCCGCGGCGAACTTGACGCTGAGCGACGTTATCGCCACGCTGCAAGCCGACAACCAACGGGTGCCTGGCGGATTTGCCTACGAGCCGAATCGTCAGACGACCATCGATATCCGCGGCGACATTCAAAACCTCGATAGCGTTCGCAACCTGGCGATCATGCCCGCGCGTGGCACGAGCAGCTCGAGCACGGCCAACTCGACTGGGGCCCAGGTCGAAAGCTACGGGGGTGGCACTTCGGCACTGCCGGGCGTCGTGGATCCATGGACTGCCTCGAACTCGGTCGTCCGCGTCGGCGACGTTGCGACCGTAACGGAGGGTTACGAACCGCGCCTTCAGTACGCCCACATCAGCGGCCGGCCCGGGCTTTTTTTGCAGGTGCAGAAGGCAGCAGCGGGGAGCGAGGTCGACGCGACCAACAACGTGCTGCGCGCGCTGCCGCAGATCGAGCGTCAGTTTCCCGAAATTAAGTTCCGCGTCATCCACATTCAGTCCACGTTCACCAAGCAGCAGATCAACATCGTCACGCGGACCCTGATGCTGGCGATCCTTCTGACCGGCATCGCCATGATCTTTTTTCTGGGGTCGTGGCGCAGCGCGATCGTCGTCTGCATCTCGATTCCGACCTCTTTGGCGATCGCCATTACGGTCATGAAGGCGATGCATCTCACGATCGATACGATTTCGCTGCTGGGCATGTCGCTCGTAATCGGGATTCTCGTCGACGACTCAACGGTCGTACTCGAGAACATCGAGCGGCATTTTACCGAGCTGAAGCAGCCCCCGAAGGAGGCCGCCGTCAAAGGCCGCGAGGAGATCGGGGCGGCGGCGGTGGTGATAACGCTCGTCGACGTCGTCGTCTTCCTGCCGATCGCCTTTATTCAAGGACAGGTCGGACGGCAGATCGCCGAGTTCGCGATTGTCGTCGTGATCTCGACCCTGACGTCGCTCTTCGTTTCATTTACGATCACGCCCACGCTCGCCGGCCTGTGGGCGTTGCGCTCGCACTGGAAGCCGTGGCGCGTTGTCGATTGGTTCGGCGCCAAGTTCGACGACCTTCGCACCTGGTATAGCCAGCGCGCGCTGTCGTGGAGCCTCGGTCACGGTCGGCTCGTGGCACTCTTTTGCGCCGGCACGTTCGGGCTCGCGCTGGCGATGGTCGCGGTTGGTGCCGTTGGCGAGGAGTTCATTCCGCCCGTCGACCGCGGCGAGATCTACATCCAGCTCATGTATCCCATCGGTACCCCAATCCAAACCGTGGAGAAAGGCACGTTCGGTCTCGAGCAACAGATCCTCAGCACGTCCGATACGTTTGCGAATACCGCTGTAGCTGGAGCGTACGCGGCCCCCTTTGGGGGCTTCGTTTCGCAGAACAACGTCGGCCAAGTGCACGTCTGGTTGAAAGACGGGCGGAAGCACCCGACGACGTACTGGCTGGGACAGTTCCGAACGATCGCGAAAAAGTACCTTCCGCGCGACGTTACCGCCGTCGTCGTCCCCTCAACCGCCACGTCGGGCGGTAACGCGCAGCCGATCGACTTTCTCGTTACCGACGTAACCGGAGGCGACCCGACTCCATACGCCCAGCAAGTGCTCGCCCTGCTCGAGAAAGTCCCGGGCGCAACCAGTGCCAACAGCACCGGTACGCAACTCGCCCCGGAGATCTCGATTCAATTCGATCGCAACAAGGCGCAAGCGTTGGGCGTGGATCTCGGGCAGGCCGCGCAGGCGGCCGGCGCTGCCTTCGGAGGGAACGTCGCAACCCAGTTCGAGACGACCGCCGGTTTGGAGCAGGTGCAGGTCATCTATCCGGCATCGTATCAAACGGGCCTAGACGCTTTGAAATCGGTTGCAGTGCGATCGTCGAGCGGTGGCATCGTCTACCTCGGTGATATCGCTCGATTTGAATCCACTCCCACGTCGCCGCTGATCACCCGTACCGATCGCAACAACGTTATCCACGTCGAGGGAAACTACGCCCCGAACTCGTCACTTTCGGCGGTAGAAAATGGATTGCTCAAGCGTCTGCCGTCGCTCCACTTGCCCCCGAATATCGTGGTTCGCCCGGCACCGCTGGGGCAGCAGGACTTCATGCATCAGACGCTGGTCGGCATGGGGCTCTCGATGATCGTTTCGGTCATCCTGGTCTATCTTTTGATGGTCGCGCTGTACAACAGCTACGTCTCGCCGTTCGTCATCATCTTTTCGGTGCCGGTCGCGGCGATCGGAGCGATCGGTGCGCTCTACTTGACGCACCGTTCGCTGAATCTCTTTTCGTTGATCGGCACGATTCTCTTGATCGGCATCGCTTCGAAGAACGGAATTCTGCTGGTCGATTACGCTAACACGCTGCGGGACCGCGGTCTCGATAAACTCTCAGCAATCAAGGAGAGCGCGCATACGCGCTTCCGCCCGATCATCATGACGAGCTTCTCGGTGATGGCCGGAAACCTGCCGCTGGCGCTGGCGCTGGATCCCGGCGCTTCCTCTCGCTCGAGCCTCGGAATCGTCGTGATCGGCGGCGTCTTGAGCTCTCTGGTGCTCACGTTGCTGCTGATTCCCAACATCTACATGTGGGTCGCGCCGGCTGATCATCCGTCGAAAAACGGCGTCGGGCATCCGGCACAGGAGGAGCTCAAACTCGATCCGCAACTTCCGCGACCGGCACCATCGCCATCGTGAACGAGCGCCTGTGGTATTGGCTGTTCGGGCTCGCGCTGAGCGGGGCGTTGACGGCGGCCGTCGGACGGACGTTTGTCGAGGAGCGAGGGCCAAGGCTCATTCCGTTGCTCGTTGCGGCGGCGCTCCTCCTGGGTCTGTTCTTCGGGTGGGCGATCGACGGATACGTCGCGTACGTGCGCGCATCGGCGGAAATCCGTCTGTAACCGCGCCTAGGTGGGCGCTGGAGATGGCGTCGGCGTTCCCGCGAGCCGCGGGTCCGGAGGCTCTGAGGGAAACGCCATATCGCTGAACGTGACGTCGGTGATCGTTTTGAACCGCATACCTATCGCGTGTTGCGTTGCGGTAAACGTGAAATGCGCGAGCACCCAGTAGCCTTGGATCACCTGGTAGTTGAAGGAGATCACTTCGTCGTCCCCGCCGGTGGCGCGGTATTCGACTCGCGCCGGCAGGTGCGTGGTGGCGTCTTCGATCACCTCCGACGGATAGAGGCCTCGGATACGCGGCGTCGGGTCGATCAGCACGTGCAGCGCGGCCTCGGTTGAGTCGGGCGCGTAGCTCGCCGCCCAGTAGCTGTTATACGGGACGACCACGTTGACGCTGGGGTCCGGTTGCGGTATCGGGAAAAAGTAGAGGCGCCCTTGATTCACGGTTATGTCTACCCGCTTCGGCCCGGCGTAATAGCTGTATGAGAAGCCAGACAATGGATCGAAATACGGCGGGAGAGGAAAAGCCTGACCCGTACGCTGTGCGCCGGCCGGCAGGTCCTGCATGACGGCAAGATTGTCAGCGACGCGCACCGAGACGGATCGGTTGATGTCTTGCGACCGCCCCAAACTCGGCGCGCTAATGTGCGTGTGCTCGGTGTAGGTCATATAAAGCGGCGGGTTCGTCTGAAATGACTGGCTCGTGCGGTTGATCAGGAGCGCAAGTGCGAGATCGGCGGTCATCATTGCGGGTCTGGTCCTTCGCCGCTCGGAAGGCGAGCACCACTCCGCACGGAACCTCGGTTCGCATGGCGGTCCAAGTAACGCAGGCGCTTGCCGCGCGCGTCACCGAGCTCCGGCGAGCCATCCATCGCCGCCCCGAACTGGGCTTTGAAGAGAACGAAACCGCGGCGCTGGTCGAGCGGGAACTCGATTCTCTGGGAATCGCGCACCGCCGCGTCGCGAAGACTGGTGTTGTCGGAAGAGTTGACGGGGCCGCCGGCGGGCCGGCCGTGGCCTTGCGCGCCGATATGGACGCCTTGCCCATCCTCGAGCGAACCGGGTTGCCATACGCCTCCGAGATCGACGGGAAGATGCACGCTTGCGGCCACGACGCGCACACGGCGATGCTGCTCGGCGCCGCGGCGGAGCTCCAATCGCACCGAGACGTGCTTGCCGGCAGCGTCGTGTTGCTCTTTCAACCGGCAGAAGAAGGGCCGGGCGGCGCGCTGCCGATGATCGAAGAAGGTGCGCTCGACGATCCGGCCGTTGAAGCGATCGCGATGCTTCACGTCGATTCGCGGTTAGACGTGGGAACGATCGGCATCGTACCCGGGCCGGTAAACGCGTCGGCCGACGAGCTGTACGTAAGCGTGCGCGGAGTCGGCGGCCACGGCGCTTATCCGCATTCCGCGGTGGATGCGATTCCCGCTGCGGCCGCAATCGTGCTTGCATTGCAGAACGTCGTCGCGCGCGAGACCGATCCGCTTGCAAGTGCCGTGGTGACGATCGGAACGCTTTCCGGCGGATATCGCAATAACATAATTGCCGACGAAGTCAAGATGAGCGGCACCCTGCGGGCGCACGATCCCGTCGTACGCGATGCGCTCGAAGTGCGAGTGCGCCGCATCGTTGCCGGCGTTGCCGCGGCATACAATGTCGCCGCAGAGGTGCAGATCGTGCGCGGATATCCGCCGGTCGTCAACGACGAGCCGCTCGCGCAGCGCTTTGCCGCTTACGTGCGTGCCAACAGCGAGATCCACGTAGCACGGCCGCAGCCGACGATGGGCGGCGAGGATTTCGCTTACTTTGCGCAACGCGTGCCGGGCCTCCTGATCCGTCTGGGCGTGCGCAGCGAGACCGCCGGAGCGGTGCACCCCGCGCACAGCGCGCTTTTTCGCATTGACGAAGCCGCGTTGCCGCTGGGAGTCACGACGCTCGTGCTCTTCGCTCGCTCGTTCGTGGCTGTGGAATAAGTTCATAGAAATCCACATCAGTATGTGGATAAATTCGTAAAGGACGGTTAAGGGCATAGGCGCGAATACCCACGCTACTATGCTCATCGCAGATACTGCGTTTGTGACTGGGCTTCAATCGCACAGCGCGAGCCTCGAGCTGGATTGCCCCCCCGAAGACGCCTTCGCGCTGCTGTGCGCCGTCGAGAAATGGCCGGTCTGGCTTTCGTTCTTGCGAAGCGCGCGGCGGCAAAGCTCGCAATCCGAGTTGAGCTTCGGAAGCGAAGTTGCCATTCGCTCGTGCTTGCCCGGCGATGAAGAACAGCTTTTCGAAGTCGACGCGTTCATCGCGAACTACCGGCTCTCGCTGGTCGGCGCATTTTCGCTTCGGCGTCGCCTCGATTTCCGAATCGAGCGGCGGACGTCGTGTTCGAAACTGCACGTGCTGCTCGCTTATCCCGCTTATCATGGGAAGCTCGGCGGCCTGCTGGATCGCTGGCAGCGGGGACGGCGTTTCTCGAGCGCGCTCGACGACTCGTTGATTCACTTCAAGGGGCTCGTCGAGTACCAACGCGATGCGCCGGTTTTGGCCGATTTTTAGAGAACCAGCCAAGCTGGCACTCATTGACCGCGAGTGCTAAGACCCGGTATACTTTAGGCATGCCGCTCTACGACTACGCGTGCACTCAGTGCGGGCGCACCTTCGAAGTACGTCACGGGTTTAACGAGACGCACCAAGAGCCGTGCGCGGCCTGCGGGGCTGCGGTTCGCCGTGTCTTTAATGCTCCGCCGGTTCTCTTTAAGGGCTCGGGTTTCTACGTGACGGACTCGCGGCGTTCGTCGGCCGGCGGCAAGTCTGAAGGCGCTGAAAAGCCCGAGAAGACCGAAAAGGCCGAGAAGACCGAGAAACCTGCGGGCGAGGCAAGCGCCCCTGCGGCGCCGGCAAAGCCGAGCGAGTCAAAGGCCTCCGAACCGGCCGCTTAGGCCGCGCGAAGGCGCTCCAGCGCCGCGGAAAAGCCGGGGAAGCTAACGTCCAGGCTGGAGTCGCTATCGACGCTGAGCGGTCCGGCGGCGCACGCCAGGACGGCCGCGGCCATCACGATGCGATGATCCCCGTGCGTCTGGAGAACGGCCTTCCCAGCAGCCGGCATTCCTCCGGCGATCGTGACGCTCTTGGGCCCTGCCTCGATCGCGATGCCCACCGCCTCCAAGAGCCGCGCGATGGCCGCCACGCGGTCGGATTCCTTGGATCGCAGCGGCGCGATCCCGGCGATCGTCGTCGTCCCGCTCGCAAACGCCGCCGCAACGGCGAGGAGCGGCAGTTCGTCGATGGCTCGCAGGGCGAGATCGCTGCCGATCGCGGTCGCCGTCAGCGGCCGGTATTCTACCGCGATGTCGGCAACCGGCTCGCCGCACGACGTCCGGGGATTGCGCAGTTCGATCGCGGCGCCCATCGCTGCGAGCGCATCGAGCAGCCCGGTGCGCGTCGGATTTACGCCGGCATTGCGGACGACGATCGAGCTTCCGGGCGTGATTGCCGCCGCAGCCACGAAGAAGGCTGCCGAAGAAAAATCTCCCGCGACGTCAAGCGGCTTGGTTTTCAGCGATCCGGGTTCGAGCGTTACGGAGCGCCGATCCCATTCGATCTTCGCACCAAGATAGGCAAGGAGCCGTTCGGTGTGGTCGCGAGAGCCACGGTCGCCGTCCACCCGCACCGGAACTCCCGCGAACAGACCGGCAAAGAGAAGCGCGGATTTTACTTGAGCCGACGGTGAAAGCAGAATGAAGTGGCGTGTTTCGATTTGCGGCCTGCCCACGAGCCGCAGTGGAAGGTGTCCGGCTTCCGTCTCGATCTTTGCGCCGAAGGCGCGAAGCTGCGCCGCAACCGGCTCCATCGGGCGCCCCCGCAGCGACTCGTCGCCGTCAAAGCGAGCTACGATACCCGCGCCGGCGCAGGCGCCCAGGAGCATCCGGGCCGTCGACCCGGAGTTCATGCAGTCAAGCGTACGTCGAGGGGCCGCGAGCGTTGCGGGGTGCACGATGTGGTCGTCGCCATCGCGCTCGATCCGCACGCCTAGCGCCACCAGCGCGGCGCGCGTGGCCTCGACGTCGCGGCCCGGATTCAGATTAGAGACAACGAGCGGCTCGTTGCACCGACTGCCTGCGATGAGCGCCCGATGGGAGATGGATTTATCCCCGGGAACACCCACGCTTCCGCGCAAACGGCCGGAATGAAAGGTTACCAAAAGGAGTCCCTCAGCATTTCGTAGCAAGCTGCGCGGAACAATCTAGCTCGATTGCAGGCTGCTTTTTTACACGAAAGGAAGCGATGAATAAACAAGATCTCGTGCGCTCGGCGACAGAACGCCTCGGACTCTCGCGCAAGGATGCCGTTGAGCTCGTCGACGGCCTTTTTGATGACATTCAGGCGGCGGTCGTTTCGGGTGATGCGGTCAAGATTCCCGGTTTCGGGCAGTTCAAAGTGAGAGATCGCGCGGCCCGCATGGCACGAAATCCCGCGACGGGAGCACAAGTGAAGGTCCCGGCCAAGCGCGTTTTCAAGTTCCTCCCCGCCAAGGCGCTCAAAGAAGCGGTTATGGCAAAACGCGGATCGCGCGCCGGTACCGCGCGCAAGAAGAGCGTATCGAAAGCCGGAAAGGCCGCGGCCGGGGCACGGAAAACCACCACCAGAAAAAAGCGGTAACCAATCTTTCCCAGCCCCGTTGCTGGTTCTAGGAGTGATCTTCATGTCACGCTTACGTCTTGTCGTGTCAAGCCTTGTAACGGCGTCGTTACTTGCTGCTTGCAGCGGCGCCGGCCCGACGTCGCCGGTCGGCGGTATTCCGCAGGGCCCCGCCGGTGCGGTGCACTCAAAGCTTCCGAAGTTTTTGCGGTTGCAACGCACGCCGCCTCGCCCGCCGCCGCGCCGGCATGCGGTGACCGCGGCGATGCGCGCTCGGGCAAAAGCGGGCGGGTGGCAAGAGCTTGCCAATCTCAACACCTGGAGCAACGGTCCGGCCACCGCGCTCTTGATGACCGACGGCACCGTCTTAGTGCAAGACTACTGCACGCCCAACTGGTATCGCTTAACGCCCGATAGCACCGGAAGCTACCAAAATGGCAAATGGAGCACGGTCGCGCCGATGCCGTCAAGCTACGGGCCGCTCTACTTTGCATCGGCGGTTCTTCCCGACGGGAAGTTGATCGTCAATGGTGGCGAGTACAACTTCTGCGTCGGCACTGAGACGGCCCTCGGCGCGATCTACGATCCAGCCGCCAACACCTGGACGGCCGTCTCTGGTCCAAGTGGTTGGTCCGAAATCGGCGACGGTCAGAGCGTCGTACTTAACAACGGCACGTACATGATCGGGAACTGCTGCACCAGCTATCAAGCGGAGCTCGACGAAGCGACGATGGCGTGGACGCAAGTCGGCGGAACCGCGGGCGGCAAGCACGATCAGAATAGCGAAGAAGGTTGGACGCTGCTGCGTAACGGCGGCGTCCTTGCGGCGGACGTTATCGGAGAGGACAACTCCGAGGTGTTCAATCCAAAGAACTCGATGTGGTCGACGGCCGGGACCGTTGGCGTGAATCTCACGCAATCCGAGGAGATCGGGCCGCAATCGATGCGGCCGGATGGCACGGTCTACGTCGAGGGCGCAAACGGCTTGAGCGCGATTTACAGCGCGAGCGGCAAGTGGACGCAAGGCCCGAACCTGCCTAAGGCCAGCAGCCAGCAGCTCGACGCAGCCGACGCGCCCACCACGGTGCTGACCGACGGCACCGTCCTCGCAGTCGGGAGCCCGGGAGTCTATCAAACGCCTGCGTCGTTCTTTATCTTTAACGGTAAGAAGAACCTCGCGGTCACAAGTCCGGCGGACGCCGTAAACGATTCGAGCTATAACATTCGAACGTTGATGCTGCCAACGGGCCAGGTGCTCGAGGACGACGGCTCGAGCGACATCGAGATCTACACGGGCAACAAGAAAATCTACCCCGGCATCGCACCCGAAATCACCAACGTCTCGAAGACGCTCACCGTTGGAAGCACCTACAAGCTCTCGGGCAAGCGCCTCAACGGGTTCACGCAAGCGAACTTCTATGGTGACGACGACACGCAAGCGACGAACTATCCGCTCGTCAGAATAACCAATAGCGGATCCGGAGCGGTGGTTTACGCCAAGACGCACGACCACAGCTTCATGGGCGTCGGCTCGAAGAAGACCGTCTCAACGATGTTCGACGTCCCATCCACCATCGGCACGGGGACCAGCACGTTGGTCGTGGTGACCAACGGGATCGCGTCGAACCCGGTCAGCGTCACTATCTCGTCGGGTAAGTAACGTAACGAAGCTTACCATCGCAGTTGTCGCGGCAACGGTGCTTATCTGCACCGTTCCGCGGCCTGTGCTTGCGGTCGATACGATTCCCTTCACGCAAGTCAAGGGCGGGCTGATCCAAGTTCAGGGTTCGGTTGACGGATCGGCGGCGGTGCCGATGCTCGTCAATCTCGGGGCCGGCATCGACGTGCTTTCGCCGGATTTGGGCCGGCGATTCGTCGTCATTGGAGGGAAGTACGTAAGCCTTCGGCTCACCGGAGAGCGCATCGATCTACCGATCGGGAAGGTCCGCACGCTGGCGCTCGGCGGCGTGCGCATCGAGGCTCCAAACGTGGGCATTTGGAGTGGGCTCGACGGCACTGGGATCGGGGGGCTGATCTCGGCGACGGCGTTTCGCAATATCGCGACAACCTTCGATTTTCATAACGATCAGATCATCATCGAGGATGCACAGACGTTTCCCGACCGCATCCGTCCGGAGACCAAGATTCCCGTCGTCTTGCAGGACGATCTTGGTGTCGCGCTCGGCATCTTCGCCCGCTTCAACTTTGGTGACGGCAAAACCGGCCTCTGTGAAATCGATACGGGCTCGCAAGGGATCACGATCGACAGAACGTTTGCCGCCTCAATCGGGCTGATTCCCACCGGCGGCTCGAGCATCCAGATTCCTTCGATCTCACTCGACGGAGCACGCTTGACGGCCATCGACCAACCGGCGGCAAGCCTAGGTAACCTGATCTACGACTGCGACGTCGGGAACTCGTTTTGGACTGGACGCGCCTTCACACTCGATTTGCCGAATCGCTTTATTTACGTGTCGCCCTCCCTCTAATCTTCGCGGCCGAGCAGGACTCTCGCGCACCGGTTGAGTACGCGTCCCTACCGGGTTGGGCTTCGGCGGGAGGACCGGCTCATGCGAACCTCGACTATTGCTAGCGGGGGGCGCTGCCTTTGTGGCGGCGCTGCTGTTCATACTGCGGTGTGGCTTATGAGCCAGGCCGACGCTTCATGAGGTTGCGCTTGGCATGAGTAAGGATTCGCGCCTCGCTTGGCTTGCCGTGATCTTTAGCGGCATCGCCGCCTTTGGCAGCTTCCTCGTCGCCGGGGCGGCGCTCTGGGCGGCGTACGAAGCTCGGCAGCCGGCTAGAAATACGGTAGCGGATGCCCCAGCGGACCCCGTAACCGACGGCGTCATTAGAACCTGCGGTATCGCCCATTCCTCGCTGATGCGTACGGGCGACGATCTCTTTCTGCTGGGCGGTTCGTCCGGCGATGCCCAGTATCTCTCGCATGAAGAGCGCGCGGCGATCGTCGCGGCATCGGTCTCTCGCGCAAAGTATTTCTTGGAGTGCCGCTTACAGAATCCGAGTCGCGTGTCGATTTTCAACGTGACGTTCTATGCCGGCGTCTCCTATCACGGCGGAAGGCAGCGGACTAGAAAACACAATCCCGACCCGATTGAGGTCATCGGGCCGGGCGAGACTCGAACGATCTGGATCGAGGACAAGGACGACAACTCGGTGATCGTGCACTCTCCGGGCCGCATTCAGTACTACCGGTTTCCCGACATGAACAACCTTCAAGATCAGGCGCTCCAGCCGCCCGACGAGGCCTTCTGGACGTTAAAGCGCGACGCGGACCCCGTTCCCAGTCAGTAGGCGCTAACGCCGTCGGGTGTGCCCCAGCCGCTCGGCCCGGAATACGTCCCAAACTGTTGCGTCCCGGCCGTGCACAGATACTCCCCGCCGCAATTGCCGTCGTTACCGTTACTAATAGAGTGCAGCGCTTTGTTACGCTCCGCCAGCTTCATCGTCCAGAACTTCTTACCGGCGTGCGACGTGCGAGCATTGCCCGCGAGTGCGACGATTCCGGAAGTTAACGGCGTCGCGACGCTGGTGCCACCGACCGTGAACCAGCCACCGCGTCCGCTTTCATCTACGGTCTGGCTTCGTAGATCAGGTTGAACGGCGTCGCGGTCGCGCGACGAAACTTCGGGAAACCTGCTTGGTGCGCGACGTCGCGCATACGTGCTTCGCCGGCTTGCGCGCCGAGCGCGAGGCCACCCTGCGCGAGTGCGGCAGGCGTGCAAAGCATGGTCGACGCGCCATAGAAGACGCGGCCGACCGGCGTGAGGTTTTCTTCGAGCGTATCGCAGGCGTAAGGTTCGACCATCATCAGCGTGCCGTTTGGCTTGAGAGCGGAGCGAATGTGCGCCAGCACGCCGATTGGATCGCCCATGTCGTGGACGCAATCGAAGCAACAGATCAGGTCGAAGTTCTTTTCAGGCAGTTCCTTGGCCGAGGCGACCTCGAATGCAACGTTGTTGATCGCCGGCCCGCTGGGCCGCCTGGCGCGCGGCTTCGATCGACGGCAGATGGTAGTCGTAACCCACGAAGCGCGACATCGGATATGCCTTCGCCATCAGAATCGTTGACGAGCCGTGGCCACAGCCGACGTCGGCAACGCTTGCCCCGGTGCGAAGCTTGGCCTCGGCGCCGTCGAGCGCCGGAATCCACTCTTGGACCAAATGGGCGGCGTAGCCGTTGCGGAAGATGCGATCGGTCAGCCGCGTAGAGTCTGTGATCGTGCTCGTCCCAACCGACGCCCTTACCGGTCTTAAAGGCTTCGGTGATCTTCGGCTCGTCGGCGAATAGCGGTTGGCCCATCCCAAACATGCCGCACATGTTCACTTCGCTGGCGTCGTCGGCAAGAAGCGGAACATGCTCGGCCGGCAGGCTGAAGCGGCGCGTCGCCGGATCGTAGTCGAGGTAACCCGCGGCGGCCTGATTTGGCAAGCCACTCGCGCACGTAACGCTCGTGCGTTTGCGTGTTCTGCGCGAGTTCGTCGGAAGTCATTGGCCCGCCGCTCGCGAGCGCCTTGTAGAGCCCGAGCTTGTCGCCGGTTATAACCGATGCAGCGGTGATGACGCTGCCGACGTCGTTGAGCAGGCGTCCGAGCGCGGCCTCGAATTTGGCTTGGTCGAAAGGAGCTGCAGTCGTGGTCAAGGGGTCGTCCTCCGTGTAAGCAAGAAGTCGTCGGCCATCAGCATAGCCCAGCGGGGGACGTGCGTGCATCGTGGAGTGTACGGAGGAGGCGCAAGCCGAGCGCGGAGTTCGCTGGTTGGACGAAGCGCCGAGCTGGAGCGACTCCACGACCTGTACCGGCCGCGTGTGCCGGAGCGGGCGCCGCTGGCGGTGGTATGGGGTGAGGCGGGCGTCGGGAAGACGCGTTTGCTCGACGAGTTTGCGATACTCGCGGCGGAGCAGGGCGCGCGCGTCGGCAGGGCCGACTGCTTCGAGCACATCTGCCCGCCGTTTGCGCCGCTATTGCGAGGCGTTCGCGACGCTAGGGCTACCCGAGCCGTTCGCGAGCGGGCCAGCGGCGCCACCGTCGCCGGCGAGATCCGAAGCAACGAAATATCAAGTCTTTCCTCGCCGCTGCCAAGTCGCTGAGAGACATCCGGCAGAGCGTCGCCGATCTATCATGTCTCGATCGACGACCTCCAGTGGGCCGACTTGGCCTCGATCGAGTTCCTGGCGTTTCTCGCGCGGCGGCTCGGCGGTGCGCGCGTGCTCATACTGGCCGGCGTACGTTGCGACAACTGGGAGCGCGATCACGTGCGTCTGGAGGCGCTCGATCGGCTGCTCCGCGACGGCGTCGCGAGGTCGACATCGAGCCGCTCACCGACGACGAGATGCGACACGCTTGTGGCCAACTTATGGCCGGCGGACGTACCCGCCGAGCCAGCGGCAAGTCGAGCGCGTCTGCGCATTGGCCGAGGGTAAGCCATATTTCGCCGAAGAGTTGGTGAGCAGGCGCTGGTGGCCGAAGGAGCGGCCTGCACATCGACGCGCTCCCCTGAGCATCCGCGCCGGGGTTCTCGCGCGCTTCGAGCAGCTCTCTCACGACGCGCAGGCGCGTTTTGCTTCGCGCGGCGGTCATCGGACGGACGTTCGAGGCAGAGCTGTTGGCGCGCGTGACCGATCGCCGCGCTCCGAACTCTTCGACGTGCTTCGCAGCCGCATGCACGCGGCAGCTCGTCGATGAAAGCCGCGATAGCCCCGGCCATTTCGCATTCCGGCACGCGATCACGCGAGAGATCATCTATCGCGAGCTGCTTTCGGCCGAAGGGCAAACGATCCACGGGGAAATTGCGCAGTGTCTGAGCAGACGCGATGAGCGGTGATGTGGTCCAACTCGCACACCATTGGGCGGCTGCAGGGAATCGCGAACGCGCGGCGGCCGCATACGAGAAGGCGGGCGACCATCGCAGTTGCGCGCAACGCGTACCGCGATGCCGCAGTGGCATATCGCGCAGCCACCGATACGCAGAGCGGCGACAGTCGAATCCGCGATACGCTTCGTTGTGCGAAAAGTTATCGCGGGCGCTCTCGATCAATGGC
The DNA here is from genome assembly GCA_963823795.1 of Vulcanimicrobiota bacterium. Classification (GTDB taxonomy): domain Bacteria; phylum Vulcanimicrobiota; class Vulcanimicrobiia; order Vulcanimicrobiales; family Vulcanimicrobiaceae; genus Cybelea. The sequence continues at coordinate 225,561 of CAWGMX010000005.1, forward strand.
GAACTCAGCGATGCATGTGCCTGGGGAAGCGCGCGGTCGAGAGCTACCTCGCGACCGGCGAATACGCGCCAGGCGCTATCGCCTTCGCGCTCTTCTTGCGCGCGGCGATATGGCGATGCCGGTCGGCAAGAGGAAGGCGTCGCCATCGTTAAACGGCGATGGCACTGCTGAAGGAGCACGACGACCAGGGCTTCGCTACGGCGCGCACGTGACGCTCGCGCGGCTGGAAGCGCAACGAGGTGACCGCTGATGCTGCACTGCTGACAGCTTGCCGTGGCGGAATCGACTGGCCGGCGAACACGTGCTCGAAGAGCGCCAGCTTGTTCTACGGGTTTCGCGCCGACGTTCGCGCCACGAAAGGGCAGCTTGCCCTGGCTCGTCGCGGACAGTCTGGAAGCGATACGACTCGCGCGCCAAATCGGGAACGCCGAGCGACTGAGCATCACGTTGAACAACTACGCGCGCTTCGCTTTCTTCGCCGGACGGACGGACGACGGCGATCGCCGCGTATCAAGAAGCGATAGATCTGATCGAGCGAGAGCACCTCGGACGAGCAGCAGCAATAGTCACGACCTCGTTGGCGTTCGTCTATCTCCTGACGGGCGATCTCGAGGCCGCGCGCGCGTCTGCACGAACGTAGCCTGGAAAGCAGTGGCGGCCCAGTGATGGAGAGCGGTGCGGCGAGCATCGGCGTGCGCCTGGCCTATTTGCAGATGGACGACGAGCGAGTCGCGGACGACTCGATTATCGATGCGATCGCCGTCGCGTTTCGGTCGGGCAAACCGAAAGCATCGGTCCCTTGGCCGGCAGCGTGGCCGCCTATTACGACGCGATCGGCAGAGGGCGCGGCCGGAGCGTTGCGTTCGCGCGCGCTTGCGCAGATTCGCGGGGCGAACTGGCGTTATGGTTGCTCGATCAGTTGGCAACGAGTAGCGACGCGGCGGAGGTTGCCAAAGCACGGTCGTTGATTCGAACGGGCGGCCGCCGATCCCGATCACGCGGTCGCGCGCGCGCACCTCGCGCTCTTCGACGCGCGGGTGGCGCAGCGAGCGGGAGACGCTCGAGCCGCAAAGACGTTGGCGCGCGACGCCGCAGAGCGCTTTCGAGAAAATCGGCTGGCCTTGGGAGCGAGGCTCAAGCCTGGAGATCGCGGGACGTTTTGCCGAAGCCGGTCGAGCTCTACGAGCCGGCATGGCTACATCCGCGACGAGCGGCGTCTTGGCCGAAGCGCGCCGGCGCGCCCGGCACCGTGCCGGCGCAGATCGACTAACGCCGCGCGAAACGGAAGTGGCGCGCCTCGCCGTCGAAGGAAGAAGCAACCGCGAAATCGCCGAGATGCTTGCAATCGGCGAGCGCACGGTTGAAACGCATATTGCGGCAATCTTCGATCGCTTCGATTTAAACTCGCGCCGGGAGCTCTCGCGGGTTCTCGAGTGAGCCGTCAGCTCCCGCCGTTCTGCAGCTGTTTGCGCAGGAAGTCGCGCAGATTGAACGTTGCATCGTAAATGAAGTTGTAGATGAGCCAGCGGCCCGATGCGTCCATTCGCAAGTCGACGGTGAGCGTCGTCTTCGGGTTTGGGTGTCCGGCGGGATTGAGCGTGACGGGGATACGCACTTCGGCCCCTTTGACGACCGGCGTTCCCAAAAGCATACGACGTTGCGTCCCACTGAGCGTTGACGAACGGGTCGAAGTCCATCACCGGTTCTTCTTGGTTGGCCTTGCTATGCAAAACGGTCTGCAGCATCGTGTAAAGAGTCGGATCGAACGTCGACTTGATCTGCGAAAGGTGCGCGGTCCATTCATGGTTGGGTTGCACGAGATACCAGCCGTAGAAGTCTTTCACGGCAGCAGTCGCGCTCGGAGCCGTCGTCGCATTGCTGGCAAGCGCGGGGCTTGAAGCCGCAAAAGCCAGACAGGCTACGAGCAGAGTCACTCTATTCATCATGATCCTAACTCTAGCGACTCGAGGGTACGAAAGCGTTCGAACTCCATGCGGGCGCTACCGGGGCGGATCGGGCCAAACGCCTTTTTGGGCGGCGGCCGCGATATCGACGTGCCAGGAGATCGCCGCGAAGCTCGCCCGGTCCTCGGCGTCGAGGCCTTCGGCCGCCGCCTGCACGATCGCCCGCGCGCGGTCGAGCGCGCGTGAGGCCGCGGGCAGGTTCCCCTCGAGTCGAAAGACCTGAGCGGCCGCCCAGTAGCAGTATTCCGGCCAGTCCGTCGTGTCGGGAAGCCCCTTTTCGTTGGCGAGAAGACTGCGCACGTGTTCGTGCGCGGCGGGCAGGTTGGCAAGCGCAGCGTGCCACACCGCTAAATCGGCGAGCGTCTTGCTCGCCCAAACCACGGACTGGGAACGCGCTCGAACCTCGAGCGACATCTCTGCGTGCGAGATTGCGTCGGTCAAGTTGCCGGCGGCCGCTTCGGCAAACGCAAGATTCTCCAGAGCCGAGGCCTCGATCAAGCCGAACTCGAGCTGTTGGGCAAGTTCGCGGGCCTCCAAGGCGGCCGATTGCGCGCCCTGGACGTCGCCCGCGCACGCCCGCAGGAAGCCGAGGTTCGCCAGGCCGATGACGCGACCGCGGTCGTCGTGCACGTTTTCAAAGAGCGTGACGGCTTTCTCCGTCGCCGCAACGGCTTTTGCGAAGAATCCCAGTCGCGTTTCAAGAACGGCTTGGTTCAGCGATTCGCCGGCGGCCTTTGTCATGTCGCCGAGGTCGGTAAAGAAGACGCCGGCATAGGCGAAGTGCTCGCGCGCCTCCGCGTAGCGCGTTCCGGTTGCCGTAAGCGCGAGCCCCAGCCGGCCACGCGCTCGGGCTTCGGCCGGCCGGTCAGCCAGCGCGGTGGCGCGGTCAAGCCAGCGTTGACCGAGGGCCATGCAGCGTTCGACGTCGCGGCGATTGTACGCGATCGAGAACGCACTCGACAGCGAAAAATACTCCAGCACCGGATCGGTGGCATCCGCGGCCGCGCGTTCGGCCTCGTCGAACAACGCTTCGGCCTCGGAGAGATTTCCGCGATGGGCCTCCACTTCCGCGAGAAAGCAGAGTGCCTGCGCCGTTCCCGCGGCCGTCGCCGATGCGCGGCCACAGGCAAGTGCGCGGGCCGCAGCAGCGTGCGCCTCAGCGAGGCGCCCAAGAGAAAACGCGAGCTTCGCCTCGGCGATGTGGAGTCGCCAGGCGGCATCGCCGAGCGGCGCGAGCGTTCGCAGTTCGCCGATTGCGGTTTCGAGCTTCACCAAATCGGTCATGCTCGTTGCAAACTCGATTTCGCGCAAGAGGGTGAGGCGATGCAGCTCCGGATCGGCGAGACTGGCCGCAAGTTCCTTGAGGCTCGCGAGCGCGGATTCTTGGGCGGGGCGATTGCCGCGACGGGACTCGATGGTCTCGCGCTCAAGCAACGTCTCGGCGCGCGTGCGCGGGTCGGTGGAAAGCGCTAAAGCGCGATCGCTCAGCGCGTTCGCCTCGTCTAAAGCGCCGACCGCAATGGCTCGCCGCACCGCCGTCAGGTAGCATCGAGCGGCATTTTCGCCGTCGCCCGCAAGCTCGTAATGGCGAGCGATGGTGGCTGACAGTTCGGATGCGCGATCGGCGTAGAGCTCTTCGAGGACGCGCGCCACGCGGCGATGCCGCGCAACGGCGCGTTCTGGCGGAACCGCGCGGGCAATCGCTTCCTGAAATATCTGGTGAGAGAACGCGTACTCGAAGAGTCCGCGCCCGGTCGCCTCGCGCACGATGCGCCGGTCGAAGAGTTCGTCGAGCGCGCTGCCGATCGCCGCCTCGTCCCATCCGCTGACGTCGCGAAGCGCGTCGTGCGAAAATCGGCTGCCGACGAACGCGGCGATCTCGGCAGCGGTGCGCGCTTCCTCCGAGAGTTGGCCGATGCGCGCCGCAACGAGAGCTTCGAGACTCGCGGGCGGAGCGCTCCGTTCGCCGTGCCGGAGGCCGTCGATGAACTGCGTTAGGAAGAGCGGGTTCCCGGCCGAGACCGCCAGCAAATTGAGGGCTTCCAGATCGGGAATCTCGGGTAACGCGCCGGTCAGTTCGCGAACGTCATCGAGCGATAGCGTCCGCAGCGAAAGGCTATGCGCGCACGCGGCTGCACGCGCCTCGCTTCGCAAACGGTGCAGCGGATGGGGCCGCGGGGTTTCGTCGTCGCGATACGTTGCGACGATCATGATGCGTTCGCCGGAGACTCGGCGCAGCAACGACCGCAACAGCATAATCGAACCCGATTGCGCCCAATGCAGATCTTCGAGCACGAGGAGCAGCGGGCGCGGCTGCGCCAGCCCGGAGAAGCAGCGGAAGAGCGACTCGAACAACCGGATGCGCTCGCTCTCGGCATCGATGTGGGGAACTTGCGGCAATCCGGCGACACGTGTGCGAATCTCGGGAATCAGCTCCGCGATGCACGCCAGCCACATGCCGCCCTTCAGCGACGCAACCAACGGCAGTGCCGAGCGTAGCGCATCAACGACGCTCTCGTATGGAGTAGCCTCAGGCGAGCCGGTTGCACCGATGAGGACTCGCCCGCCGCTCTCTTCGACCGCATGCGCGAACTCGAGAACCAACCGAGACTTGCCGACGCCGGGCTCTCCGCCCAGGAAAACGCAGGCGCCGCGGCCGCGGGCGACACGGCTCCACGTTTCGATCAGTTGTCCCATCTCCGTTTGGCGGCCCACAAACGGCAGAGGTAGCCGGATGCGCCAAGCTCGGTGGCATCGAGGCGGGTTCGAGTTGGGCGTTGCGTCGGAGACGTCGCCGCGCGCGATCGTTTCGCGCAGGGTGAGCGTTTCGGGCATCGGCGCAACGTTAAGCTCCAGGCGAAGCAGCTTTGCGAAGCGTTCGTACTCCGCCAGCGCTCCGGCACGGTCGCCGGATTCGCAACGCAGCGCCATGACTTGACGTACGACGTCTTCACGCCATGGATCGATTGCGAGGATTTGTTGGGCGCGGGCAATTCCGCCGGCGAAGTTGCGCTGCCGGCGGGCTTGGGAGACGAGTTGCAGCAGCCCCGCCAGAAAGGCGTTGCGGTGGCGTTCGCGCTCCGGAAAGACCCACTCGTCGTAGAGCGTTGCCAGCAAGTCTCCACGATAAAGGCTAACGGCGTCTTCGGTTCTTTGCGGGTCGCCGATGAGCCGGTTGAACTCTTCGACATCGAGCCACAAGTTCAAATCGGGACGAAGGCAGACGCTGTCGCCATCGACGATGAGGGCTCGCCCATCCAGTTCGGGCGGCAAAACGCGAGCCAGATCGTAGAGCGTCATGCGCAGCTTGGTGCGCGCCGGTTCTTCCTCTTCGTCGGGCCACATGACGTACGCGAGGAAATCGCGCGCAATGGGAGCGTCGCGATTGAGCAGCAGATAGGCCAGAACCGGAAGCGTTTTGCGGGGCGTCGCGAGCTTAAAAGGCGTCCCGTTCACCTCCACCGCGACGTGCCCGAACAGACCGATACGAAGTTCGGGTTCGGGGCCGGAGTGCGGCGGATCTCTTCCGGCAACGCGTCGGGCCATACAACACGCTTCGCGTGTTGCGTGCGGTTCCTTGCTCTTTAGCGACCGATGCCCCAAACGAGTAGCGCGCCCGTCCTACGTTCGCGAGAGCTAACGCGGTGGGTCGGGCCAAACTCCTCGCTGGGCGGCGGCGGCGATGTCGAGATGCCAGGAAATAGCCGCGAAGGCTTCCCGATCGGTTGGGTCTAGGGCTGCTGCCGTATCTTGGAGCATCTGCCAGGCACGGTTGAGTGCGCGCGAGGCTTCGGGCATATTTCCCTCGAGGCGCGAAACCTGAGCCGCTGCCCAATAGCAATACTCAGGCCACTCCGTGCTGATCGAAATCGCCTTTTCGTCGGCCAGCAGACGACGCACGTGATCGCGAGCTGCAGGCAGGTTCCCAACGGCGGCATGCCACACGGCCAAGTCGGCGAGGGTTCTGCTTGCCCAAACTTGAGATTGCGAACGTGCCCGCAGCTCGAGCGCCGCCTCGGCGTGCGCGATCGCTTTCGTCAACTTGCCTGCGGCGGCTTCGGCAAAGGCAAGATGCTCGAGCGCCATCGCCTCGATTAATCCAAACTCAAGTCGTCGTGCTAGCTGTCGCGCTTCGCGAGCGGCTGACTGCGCGCCATCGCTGTCTCCCGTGCACGCGCGCAGGAATCCGAGGTTGGCGAGCCCGATCACGCGACCGCGATGGCCCGGCAGGGTCTCGAAGAGCGCTACGCCTTTCTCGGTCGCCGCTAGGGCCTTGTGGAAAGATCCCAGTCGAGCTTCCAACAGCGCCTGGTTCAAGAGTTCTCCCGCGATTCCGGCGACGTCTTCGACTTCGGTATAGAAGATCGCGGCACTCTCGAAGTGTTCGCGCGCTTCCGCGTACCGCATTCCCGCTGCGCTGAGCGCAAGCGCCACGCGTCCGTGGGCGCGAGCTTCAGCGGGCCGGTCGCCCAGTGCCACGGCTTTGTCGAGCGAACGTTGGCCCAGCGTAAGGCAGCGCTCGATGTCACGTCTGTTGTACGCAATCGCAAAGGCGCTCGAGATCGCGAGGTCCTCCAATACCGGATCGGTGGCACTTGCCGCGGCTCGCTCGGCTTCGTCAAACAACATTTGTGCCTCAGGCAGATTCCCGCGATGAGCCTCCAGGCTTGCCAGCCAACGCAATGCCTGCCCCACTGCCGCGTCGTTATGCGACGCTCGCCCGCAGGCGAGGGCTGCCTCTGCCGCCGCGAGCGATTCGGCATGTCGGCCGACCAAAAAACCAAGATTAGCCTCCGCGATGTGCAGGCGCCACTTAAGGTCGTCGTCGTCCGGCGCATGCATTCGCAACTCGCGCACGGCCGTCTCGTGCGCGGCCGAATCGCAGATGCTCATCGCCAGCTCCATCCGGCGTAAGAGGACGGCGCGACGCAACTCCGGCTCGCCGAGAGTCGCAGCGAGCCGTTCGAGGTCAGCGAGTGCGGCCTCTTGGGCGACGCGGTTTCCGCGACGGCGCTCGATCGTTTCGCTTTCAAGAAGGATGTCGGCGCGCAGGCGAAGCGCGTCAGTCAGTGCGAGCGCGCGATCGCCCAGGGCTCGCGCATCGTCGAGTGCACCGAGGCCGATCGCGCGTCGCATTGCCGTCAGGTACCCGCGAGCGGCGTTTGCGCCGTCGCCCGCCAGGTCATAATGGCGAGCGATCGTAGCCGAAAGCTCGGAGGCCCGGTCGGCGTAAAGTTCTTCGAGCACGCGCGCCACGCGGCGATGCCGCGGAGCCGCTCGTTCTGGCGGAACCCCGCGGGCAATCGCGTCCTGAAATATCTGGTGAGAGAACGCGTACTCGAAGAGCCCGCGCCCGCTCGTTTCGCGCACGATGCGCCGGTCGAAGAGCTCGTCGAGTGCCCTGCCGATCGCAGCCTCATCCCACCCGCTGACGTCGCGAAGCGCGTCGTGGGAAAATCGGCTTCCGACGAATGCGGCAATCTCGGCAGCGGTGCGCGCCTCCTCGGTAAGCTGCGCGATACGTGCGGCCACCAGCGCCTCGAGGCTCGCGGGTACTGCGCTCCGTTCGCCGTGCCGAAGGTCGTCGATGAACTGTGTTAGGAAGAGCGGGTTTCCGGCCGAGACCGTCAGTAGATTTACGGCTTCAAGATCGGGGATCTCGGGTAGGGCGCCGGTTAGTTCGTTGAGGTCGTCGAGCGACAGGGTTCGCAGCGAAAGGCTTTGGGCGCAGGCAGCCGCACGCGCCTCGCTTCGCAGCCGGTGCAGCGGATGTGGACGCGGTGTTTCGTCGTCGCGATACGTTACAACGATCATTATGCGTTCGCCGGAGACCCGTCGCAGCAACGAGCGTAACAGCGTAATTGAAGCGGATTGCGCCCAATGCATATCCTCGAGCACGAGCAGTAAAGGTCGCGGCTGCGCTAGACCGGAGAGACAGCGGAAGAGTGACTCGAACAACCGCAGGCGCTCGCTCTCGGCGTTTATGTGGGGAACTGCCGGTAAACCGGCGACGCGCGTGCGGATCTCGGGAAGCAACTCCGCGATGCAGGCCAGCCACATGCCACCCTTCAGCGACGCGACCAGCGGCAATGCCGAACGCAGCGCATCGACGACGCTCTCGTATGGAGTTGCCTCCGGCGAGCCGGTGGCACCGATGAGGACTCGCCCACCGCTCTCTTCGACCGCGTGCGCGAACTCGAGAACCAAACGAGATTTGCCGACGCCGGGCTCTCCGCCAGGAAAACGCATGCACCGCGGCCGCGGACGGCGCGGCTCCACGTCTCGAGCAGTTGTCCCATCTCCATTTGCCGCCCGACGAACGGCAGAGTAGTCGAACGCGCCAAACTTGGCGGCGTCGCAACAGGTTCGAGCGGGGCGTTCGGTTCTGAGACGTCGCCGCGCGCGATCGTTTCGCGCAGGGTGAGTGTTTCGGGCATCGGCTGAACGTTCAGCTCCAGGCGAAGCAGCTTCGCGAAGCGTTCGTACTCCGCCAGCGCGCCGGCGCGATCGCCGGATTCACAGCGCAGCGCCATGACTTGACGCACGACGTCTTCACGCCATGGATCGATGGCGAGGATTTGTTGCGCACGGGCAATTCCGCTGATGAAGTTGCGCTGCCTGCGAGCTTGGGAGACGAGTTGCAGCAGCCCCGCCAGAAAGGCGTTGCGGTGGCGTTCGCGCTCCGGAAAGACCCACTCGTCGTAGAGCGCTGCCAGCAAGTCTCCACGATAAAGGCCAACGGCGTCTTCGGTTCTTTGCGGATTGCCGATGAGCCGGTTGAACTCTTCGACATCCAGCCACAAGTTCAAATCGGGACGAAGGCAGACGCTGTCGCCATCGACGATGAGGGCTCGGCCTTCCAGTTCCGGCGGCAAAACGCGAGCCAGATCGTAGAGCGTCATGCGCAGCTTGGTGCGCGCCGGTTCTTCCTCTTCGTCCGGCCACATGACGTACGCGAGGAAATCGCGCGCAATGGGAGCGTCGCGATTGAGCAGCAGATAGGCGAGAACCGGAAGCGTTTTGCGGGGCGTCGCGAGCCTAAAGGGCGTCCCGTTCACCTCCACCGCGACGTGACCGAACAGACCGATACGAAGTTCGGGTTCGGGGCCGGAGTGCGGCGGATCTCTTCCGGCAACGCGTCGGGCCATTTCACACGGTTCGCATGTGCCTTGGCGTTCCTTCTCTCTAATGAGTCGATTCCGGCGGTACGGTGGGTACTGGGAGGAGCGACGAGGCTTGCGGCGTCGGGGCTTGCGGCGCCTTCGCTTGCCGCATGCGGGGCTGCTCGATGCGGGTCTCCACCATTGGGCCGAACGGATTATTTAGTCCCGAGGAGAGCGCCATCGCCGCGACGATCGTGAGGATCGGGAGCAGCGGTATGCACGCCGCTGCGAGCCGCACCCTCGGCAGTCTCCACGTTAACCACGAAGCAACGATCGAGACGACGCAGGCAACGGGGAACGAAAGAAAACCCAAAACGATTACCCATACCAGCGGATTCGCAGCCGATCCAGGCGCGTCGAACGCCATCGGTGCGCCCGCAACGGCGATCAAGAGGCCGGGAACCGAGAGAAGGCCCCAGACCGCCGTCGCGAGGATCGCGAGAACCGGCCGGGGCGCTGGGTTATTTGCCACGTCAGCGCTTCTTCGAGAGGCCCTGCCACCCGAGTATCCCCGCAACCAGCAACGCGAGGCCGATCGTTGCGAGGAGGCCGGAAACCTCTCCGACGTCTCGCATCATGCCGCTAGGGTCAGTCGATTGCGGCATCTGACCGGCCATCATCCAAAAGAATGCTATGGCGCCGGCCATGAAAATCGGACCACTGATGATTAAACGCCAATTTTTCTGTCGCACGAAAAATATTCTCCTTTTCAGTCTTAAGTTAACACGCGAAGCGTTCGAGAACGTACGGGCTCGCCGCAGCGAGCCCATACGCTTAGCCCGGGTTGAAAAACGCTAGATTTTCGCTTTGCTGACGGTCGCGCCAATGGGGTATTGGGTGTTGGTCAAGTATGTTTGATTCGCACCGCCCGGGTACGTGTCAATGCCGACGGTTCCACAATGGGTATCCGCTCCGATGATCTTGGAGCCTTGCACCCAAGGTTGAACGACGTCACTGTAACCGCAGGAACCCGGCAGCGCGAACTCGCCGGTCATCGTTCCGGTCGAACCTTGGACTTGAATCTGGTAGATTCCGGAGCCGCCCGACGAGATGTAGAGCTGATCGTCAAGATCCAGATTCGTTCCGTCCCACGCAACGCCGCCCGGGAAGTGGATGGTTACGTTGAGATAGAGCGCCTTCAACTTACTGCCATCGCGCGGAAGTTCGTCGAGGCTGGTTCCGCCCGAGCTGTTACCTTCGACCTCGACGAAGAGGTTGCCGCGGTCGTCGTAGGCCGGGGGATAATAGTAGTACATGTTCGGCGCCTTGTACTCTTTCGGTATACCCGCGGCATGGTGAAAGATGGAGATGCCGCCCGGATCGCTGCCCGTGACGTAAGTGGCGACGGCGAGATTTCCGGTCTTTGGGTCGATCGAGCAGCCCATAGGATACTGGCCGCTGGGAACGTCGAGGGTTTTGATTGGGTTCGTGCCGCCGTGTGCGTACTCACTGACTTCAGACGCTTCGAACTGCGTGATGAAAACGTCGCCGGATTTATCAGTGCATTGCCCGTACGGCGTGGCGAAACCGGTCAGCGTTCCCACCAGCTTGCCGGCGGGATATGAGTACACGTAGACGTCGTCGGTCTTCTGATCCGAGACGTAAAGCAACGTTTGTTTCTTGCTATCGGGAGACATCCACGAACGCCGGTGGTCGGGCTGCACGCTCAGCGCAGCCTTGCCGGGCAGCGCGGGAGTCAGGACGTTGACCAATGCCGGCGAGCCGACGCTGGCCGGAGCGGGGCTCTGGGCCGGCGCGGGTGGCGCAAATCCGGATTGCGCGCCGCCGGCGGTGCAGCCGGCGAGAATCGCGGCAGCTGCAATGCTGCCGGCTAGGTACTTTAGCGAGATCGAGGTATTCATGAGGGGTGTCCTTCATCATGTAGAGCGGGCCGAAATGGCAACCGCATGGGTTGTATCGGTCGCTCCCGGCTGAAGGCATCCAGCGGAGGCGCCGTTGCCGGTACTCTAGCAAACGAAGTATTTTGAAACGTTCGGGCCGCTCGGGCCGGGGGTCAGAAGGTCGGTGGTGCCGGGTTAAACCAGGCCATGCCGTTGGCGTATTTGACTCGCAGCACGACGCAGTGCGTCTGGGGCCCGAGTGGAAATATCGCCTGACTTAGGAACACGTCGTGATCGATCACAGCGTCGCGGGCAAATCTTCCGTCGTCCTCGCCGAGTCCGACGAGCTTGCCACCCGAGACCAGGCCGAACACGACGGCGGTTGCCGGAGTGTCCGCTTCGTTCTGATACCTCATCGCTAAGATTGCGCGGTGGCCGCTCTTATATGGGGTGACCCGGAACTCCGACGAGGTCGCATTGTTGTAAGGATGCGGGTCGCACTGAGTCATCAATACGTTTGAGCCCGGCGTTTGAGGTATCGGCGAGGCCGCACCCGTCGCGCAAAACAATGTGGCGATAGCCAGCGTCCGGAACTGTTTTTTAGCCATCTCATGCGCCTCCGTTCTTAGGCTAGCACCGCGCCGTTCGCTGGTCCTTGAAAGACCCTGTGAACCGCGCTGGTACGGGCCTAAGCGGGTTGCCGGCGCCTCAAACGCCCATGATCTCGGGAATCGTGTAACTTTTGACGTTCTGGCACGTGCCAGAGCTGTTGTCAACGGTGAAGTTCACGACGTTGTTCGAGACGGACTGGCCGTTGAAGAAGTTCGTGTTCGGGATCGACGCCGTGCAGTCGCTCCAAAAGCCCCACTGCCAATTGGTGGCGGCGTCGCCGCCCAGGCTGACTTTGCCGGCATTGGCGAAGTACAATCCCGTGCTGTAATAATAGCCGGCGCCCGTTACGGCCATGTGTTGGACGGAGAGCGACGTCGTGTCCCAACAGTCACATCCGTCGCCGCCGCCGGTCGACTGCGAGTTGTCGACCGTCGTGTGGTCGATGGAGACGCTCCCGCCGGCGACAAGAATGGCTTGCCCGCTGACGTTGGAGATCGTCGTGTGGTCTTGCGTAACGTTCGAATTCGCGTATCCGATGCCGGTCGGGATGCCGTATCCATTGCCGAAGCAGCCCAGGCCCGGAGGAGCGATCGTCGTGTGATCCATCGAGAACGTAGTGTTCTCGACGAGGATCATGTAATCGCACGGCGTTCCGGGAAAGCTCGCATGATCCAGGTGTGCGCCTTTGGCACCGGGCCCGACGTAAAGTGCGACGTCGCAGCCGGTACCGTCAATCGTAACGTTATCGCCGGGCGTGAACGATGCGGCCGTCCAGCCGACGAAGATCGTGTTCGGGTTCACGCTCGAAATGAGCGTGCAGCCTGGCGGCGGTGCGTGTAGCCGTTGCGTGAGGCGGCCGTGAATGTGCTGGGCACGCTGGCGAGAGAGCGACTGCGATGCCGGCGCACCCGGAGCGGTGTCCGACGAGGTCGCACAGGCCGAAACGGAGATCGCGAAAGCGACCGTGGCGAGAGCCCGGAGGAGTAGCAGCATGAAAAACCTGCCTTTCGGTCAGAGAAGCGCAAAGCGCGCGTCGTGAAAGCGCGTACTTACGATTCTGGCAGGTACGCTGCCGCAACCCATGGGCCCTTTTGCGCACCACTGCCTTGTATGCGATAACGTAAGTGGACTACGCCGGTGCCGAACCGGCGCGTCTCAAGGAGTTCGAGATTCCGTCGTAAGGCGGCTGGGAATGCCGGCTTTCCGCGACCGACGATCACCGGGTTGAGAAACAGGTGGCATTCGTCGACGAGGCCGCCTTCGAGCGCAAGCCCGGCAAGCTCGGCGCCGCCAATGTTGATGTCGTGCTCCGATTCCCGCTTGAGCTTCGCAATAGCCTCGATGTCGAAGTCTCGCTCGATACGAGTGTTGGGTGTCGTAGCATCCGTCAGCGTTCGTGAAAAGACGATCTTCTCGGCCGTCTGCCAGATCCGGGCAAAGTCACGACGTTCGGGTGGATAGCTCTCGATCGCGGCGGTACCAAAGTAGGCCATCGTCTCGTAGAGTCGCCGCCCATAGAGATAGGTTCCGATCGGCCGCACCAACTCAGTGATGAACGCGTGTACCTCATCGGGATTGACCCAATCGAAGGCACCGGTTTCGTCCTCGACGTAACCGTCGAGCGACGTACCGGCGATGTAGATCAACTTCGACATAGCAAAGAAGTAGGACGTTTCGTCCGGGATAAGGATCATGACCTCCTTGGCGGGCGGGTTCTGCCTGTGCCGTCCGCAACCCACGCCAGGATAGCCTTGGTTTAAGCGGCATGAGCGTCGCCGAGACTCACCTTGCGCCGGTCGAAACGCGCGAAGAACTGCTGTACCTGCTAACGCGGGCGTCGGAGCTGGAGCACGACCTCGCTTGCTCCTACTTATACGCCGGCTATTCCATTAAGATGCGCCCGGACGAAGGCGGCATTACGCACGACGAACTGCTGGCAATTCGCGGGTGGAAGCAGAAGATCGCGCACGTCGCGGTCGAGGAGATGCTCCACCTCGCCCAGGTTTCGAATATTCTGACCGCGGTCGGGGGCGCGCCGCACTTCTTGCGCTCGAACTTCCCGCTGCCCGCGACGGCGTTTCCGTTTGGAATCGAAATCACACTCGAGCCGCTCTCGCGCGAGTTAATCGAACGCTTCATGTGTTACGAGATGCCGGCCGAGGAGGCGATTCCGCTGCATCTCCGCCCGCTGTGCGACGGCATTCGCCGGCGCACCACCGCCGAGATCGACCACGACGATATCGTTCGCCAGCAAAACGCGATCGAGCCCTTCGACGTCGATTTCCGGACGATCGGCGAGTTCTACAAGAAGATCGAAACCGCGTTCGATACCATCAGTCCGGAGCGGCTCTTCATCGGCGATCCCGACGACCAAGCCCGTCCGACCTATCTCGACCTCCCGCGAATGCTGATCCGCGTTCACGATGCGGCCTCCGCGCACCGCGCCGTCGAGCGTATCATCGAACAGGGGGAAGCGCCGCCGCGCCACCATCCCGAAGCGCATTTTCACGTCTTCCAGAAGATCCACGAGGAATACGAACACCTCGCGCGGCGCGCGAAAGCCGAAGGCCGCAGCTTCGAACCGTTTCGGAAGATGCTCACGAATCCGGCAACGCGCATCATCGGCCCGAAGGGTGGCTTGAATCGGATCACGGACCCTTCGTCACGTGAGCTTGCCGAAATCTTCAACAGCGTCTACGAGCTGATGCTGATGATGCTGGCGCGCTTTTTCGCCCATGGCGGAGAAACCGAAGAACAACTCCGCCTCCTCTCGCGCGGAACGCTGCGAATGATGGCGTCGGGGCTGCGCCCGCTCGGCGAGGCGCTCGCGCGAATGCCGGCCGGCCCCGGCTATCCCGGCCTCACGGCCGGCCCGCCGTTCGGCATCACCCAGAACGTGCGCTTGCTTTCGCACCGCAAAGCCGCCTGGATCTTTTTCCTCGAACGCCTCTACGATCTCTCGCTGCGTTTGACGAACCTCGCGAAAGAGGCAACGCTGCCGCAAGAAGTGCAGGAGGCCGCCGCCGCGCTCGAGTCGGTTGCCGAACACCTGACGCCGTTTATTCCGCCGGAGTTTGCGCAAGCCGTTCGCGAAGAGTGCGACGGCCGCGGCAACCGCACGACGATCCGCCCGGAGCTCGACGGTCCCTACATCGTCCGCAACCTGCGCAAGCTCACCAACTCCAAAGGCGAGAGCCTGAACGTGCGCCCGATCCTCGCACTCTGCCGCTGTGGGGGATCTCATTTTAAGCCCTACTGCGACGGCACGCACGCACGGATCAACTTCTGCAGCATCAAGCAGCCGGACCGCACGCCCGACCGGCTGGATACCTACGAAAGCAAAGAGATCACCGTGCTCGACAATCGTGGCACGTGCTCGCACTTCGGCAACTGCACCGATCATCTGCCCCAAGTCTTTCACGTGAAAGGCGATCCATTCGTCACGCCTGAGGGAGCATCGGCCGACGAGGTCGAGGCGATCGTCCGGCAATGTCCCTCCGGCGCACTCGGCTTCATCAAAGACGGCGTTCCCTACGAAGGCGAGCCGCGCGAGGCCGAGATCGTCGTTTCGCACAACCAAAGCTATTGGGTACGCGGCAGCATCGAACTCGAGGGCGAGCCGCGCAATAGCGGCGCCTCGCTCGAGCATTACGCCCTCTGCCGCTGCGGCCGCTCGAAGAACAAGCCATTTTGCGATGGCTCGCATTACTACGCGAACTTCGACGACCCCGATAACTAAGGGCATACCTATGGTGCTGCTCTTTGCACTGAACTGCGGTCCGTCGGTCGACAACTTTTCGACTCCCGCGCCCCTCACGCCCCGCGAACTTTTTCGTAAGACGTTTGCGCGGCTTGAGACATATCCGCTGCCGCCATACGCGATATGGGTGACGCTGTGGCGCGTACGAACGTACGACTCACACGGCGGGTGGTCCGACCACGAGGCGCTCTTGCGCTACGCGGTCCGCTACCGCGATGGCACCGAAAACGCATCCACGTTAGTAACACCATCCCCTGCGCCATCGTCCTCTCCGGCCTCTTCGCCCTCACCGACGCCTCTGCCGAAAGCGTGGGTGCTCCCAGAATCCATCGGTCTTTTCGCAACAGTCTTGAGGCCACCGGTTCCGGCTTCCACACCCTCGCCGTCGCCCGACACGTCGGGGCTTGAAACGATCGCAATCGTAGCTGCGACTCGCGAAGATTATCGGATCGATCTCGTTGGAACTGAGATGGTCGAAGGGCACCTCACCGAGCATCTTAGATTATCGCCGGTGCGCAATCGGCCGCAGTACAACTTACGCGACCTTTGGGTTGATGCACAGACCTTCGACCTGCGCAAGGCAAGGTTTATTTTCGCGCAGCGCCCCGACGACCCCCAACGAAACGGCGCTACGATAACGGTGTACTTCGGAGCAGTTCTGCAGTACTGGATCGTAACCCATTCGGCTTGGTTCCAGCCTTTTCGCGCGCAAGCGTTCGACCTCTCCAGCTTGCGGGTAGCATTTCCGCCGGCGCTTCCGGACTGGATTTTCGATCAGTCAGCGTACGATCTCAAGCGAAACTCCGGCGAGCCGGATCTACTCGGCGAAATCCTGCAAGACTCAGCTCCGCCCCGATGAAACGGCGGCGAGTGCCAACGTGAGCAAGCGAACTGAAGAACGAGCGGAGGGCGTCCCCCGATAACGGCAGAACGGACGCTTCTACGAACCCCTCTTAGGAGAATCGGATGATTCGTAGTCGCTTTTCGGTAGTCTTGCTTTGCGTGCTCGTGCTCGCGATCGGCGCCTGCTCTGCAGGATCGGTTCTCAGCGCAGGGCCCGGCTCACGTCCGACGCCGCGGTTCGAAGCAGCACCGTGCCCGAAAACTCCGGAGCCTATCAAGGAGCTAAAGCGTGCGCGCTGTGGTTTCTTGATCGTGCCGGAAAACCGTTTGAGCGGCAAGAGCCGGGTCATCCGCCTGGTGGTTGCCATTATACCGTCGCGCTCCAGGCCCGCTCGACCGGACCCAATCGTGTTCGTGGCCGGCGGCCCCGGTGAAGCCGCGATTCTCGACACGCCGTTCTTGGTGCAAGCCGGCGTCAACCGCAATCGCGATCTCATCATCATGAGTCAGCGGGGGACGCTGTACGACGAACCCGATCTCAACTGCCCGGAGCTCGACCAATACTACGCACGCCAAGTCAGCCTTGTGTTCGGTGCGCCCTCGACTGGACGGGCCCAAGCGAAGGCAGCGGCCGCGTGTCATCGGCGGCTTGTCAGTCAAGGCATCGATCTTAGCGCGTACAACACGACGGAAAACGAACGGGACTTTGTCGACCTTCGCAGCGTCCTGGGCATCCATCAATGGAACGTCTACGGATATTCGTACGGGACCGATCTTACACTATCGTTAATGCGCGATCATCCCGACGGTATTCGAACCGCCGTCATAGACTCAGTCGTGCCACCAAATATCGTCAGTCTTCCCTGGACCTGGAGCAGTGCCCGGGAGGGGATTACCGCAGTCTTTAACGAGTGCCGCAAACAACCGGCGTGCAATAGCAAGTATCCCGACCTTCTCGAAACCTTCACGAAAACGGTACAGCGCTTGGAGGCAAACCCAATCGTTCGTCGAGTCGTTCCGCCGCAGGGTGGCCCCGCGGTGAAGGTCGTGTTGGATGGCGGCACGGTCGTGAACATGGCCGTGGGAAACCGGCCCAAGGCTCAAGATATGCCTGAGGCGCTTTTCAAGCTGGCGAACGGCGATCCGCGAATCTTCTTGGAGGCACGCGCGGCCGGGGCCGGGGTAGCGGAGGTTCCGGAGCAAGCGCAAGGGATGACGCAAAGCTTCGTTTGCCGCGAGTGGGAACCGTACGGATCGCCGCCGGCGATTTTGCGCGCTGGACGGCGCGAGTTCCCGACACTGCCCGATTCGGTTCTGATCAATGCGCCGCAGTTGCCATTCGAGCGCGAACTGTGCCGGGAGTGGAACGTTCCGGTGGGCCCGCCATCGCAGCGCATCCGCGTTCGCAGCACTATCCCGACCTTGGTCGTGTCGGGCACGATCGATGCGAAGACCGGCGCGGAGTGGGGAGCTTACGCCGCTAGCACGCTGTCAAACTCGACCTACGTGCGCATCAAGGGCATTGGGCACTGGGTAATCGCACAGTCGCCGTGCGCCCAACGTATCTTCCAATCGTTTCTAGCTCATCCGCGGTCGGTCGACACCGCATGCGCGAATGCTGCCGCTGGAGTCAACTTTAAATGAACTTCAAAGCGTTGTTTGTTGGTTTAGTCTGCATTCTCGCAGCTTGCGGCGCTGGAACGGGGCCCACGCCGGCCGGCCCAAGCGCGTCCTCATTCGTTCCAGGTCCCTGTCCAAGCACACCGGAGGATATTCCAAAGCTCAAGACCGCACGCTGCGGACGGCTCACCGTTCCCGAAGACCGGGATCAGCCCAAGGGCCCGAAGATCACCCTTTCGGTCGCCATTATTCCGGCAAAGTCGCGGCCTGGGAAGAGCGACCCGATCGTCTGGCTTGCGGGCGGCCCTGGAGACGACGCAATCATCGAGATCCCGCTGGCGATGGCTGGAAAGCTCAACGCGAACCGCGACGTGATCTTCATGTCACAGCGTGCCACCTATACCGCCGATCCGAAACTGACGTGCGATCCGGTGGATCGCTGGCCTGCCGAGACGCTGAACATGCCGTACGACGCTCCGGCGACCGGACATGCGTACGCCGTTGCAACGCATAAGTGTCGCCGAGAACTAGCGGCGTTGACTACCAACCTCGGCGCATACAACTCGCTGGAGAGTGCCGATGACCTTGAAGACTTGCGGGTTGCGCTGCACATTGCAAAGTGGAATATCTATGGGATATCTTACGGAACCGATCTAGCGCTCACGTACATGCGGCGGCATCCCAGCGGCATCCGTTCGGTCGGCATTGACGGCGTTTTCCCGCCGTCTCTCGCCGGCGGCGCCGCGGCGTGGGTGAGCGCTGCCGAAGGAATCAATGCGGTCTTCAAGGCGTGTCGCGCGCAGTCTGCGTGCCGTCAGCGCTACGGCGACATCGCCGCAACGTGGCAGCAGCTCGTAATTCGCTACGAGGCGTCACCGAAAAGCTTTCAGGTCGAAGTGCCTGGCCATTCTGGAAAAGTGGACGTCATGGTCAGCGGCGGCATGCTCCTGCAATGGTCCGTGTCGCCGGGAACGCATATTGCAGGCAAGATGCCCGCGTCGATAGACGCCCTGGCTCATGGCGATGCCGGACCTATTGCGTCAACCTGGGCCGCGCCAAAACTTAATCCCGCCGGCATCGGCGTGTTGGGTAACGGCCTCTTCTACGGCGTCTCCTGTGGTGAGTGGGTGCCCTACGAGACCGAGAAGGACGTCGTTGACGCCGGGCAGCGCGCGTTCCCGATGTTTTCGGATTCCATCTGGAAAAACGCTCCCAACCTTCCGTTCATGCGCCAGAACTGTCGCGTCTGGAACGTGCCGAGCGTTTCTCCGCAAGTGCGAGACGTGACGCGGAGCAACATACCGACACTGGTTATGTCGGCGCAGTACGATGCCCAAACTGCGGCGTCGTTTGGCGCCTATGCGGCGCGGACGCTACGGAATGCTACCGTGGTGACCTTTCCCAACATCGCCCACGTTTCATTCGCCAGTCCGTCCGCCGCCGCCAATGCATGTGCGCAAGCTATTGTGAGGGCGTTCTTTGACGTACTGAACCGCGTCAACACGGGCTGCATTAAGAAGATACCTCCAACCAAGTTCGAGATCACGCCTCCACGCTAAACGCGAAACGCGGAACTATGGCGTCCCAACCCGATTCAGGCTCGCCGGTCCCGTCGCGTCCGACCGGCACGGTCGCGTTTCTCTTTACCGACATTCAGGGCTCCACGCAGCGCTGGGAATCGCATCGCGAGGCGATGGACGCCGCGGTACAACGCCATGATGCGCTCTTACGCGATGCGATCGGTCGGCATAACGGTTATGTGTTCAAGACGATTGGGGACGCGTTTTGCGTTGCCTTTGCGCGCGTCTCCGATGCCGTTACGGCGGCGTTTGAAGCGCAACGGGCATTGAGTGCAGAGGATTTTTCTTCAGTCGGCGGATTGACGATTCGCATCGGACTACACGCCGGCGAGGCGTCGGAGCGCAATGGCGACTATTTCGGACCGGCGGTCAACCGCGCCGCGCGGCTCGTGTCTATCGGCCACGGCGGCCAGATACTCTTATCCGGCGTCACCCGTGACTTGGCTCATAGCGATCTTCCCGCGGGCGCGTCGTTGCTCGACCTTGGCTCGCACCGCCTCAAACACCTCACCGAACCCGAGCACGTTTGGCAGCTGACCATCGTAGGTCTGCCTGCCGAGTTTCCATCGCTCAAGTCACTCGACACGATTCCAAACAACCTTGCCATCCAGCCGACGAGCTTCTGCGGTCGCGAGCACGATCTTGAAGAAGTGAAATCTCTGCTGAGTCAGCATAAGCTCCTGACGCTCTTTGGTTCCGGCGGCATCGGCAAGACGCGACTGGCGCTGCAACTCGGAGCAGAAGTCCTCGACCAAAATCCCGATGGCGTGTGGTTTATTGACTTTGCGCCGATCACCGACTCCGAACTGGCGTCGAGCGTGATCGCCAAAGAGATTGGCATGCCCCAAGTCGAGGGTCGCAGAATCGACGAGTCGATTCCACAGTGGCTGCGCCACAAGAAACTGCTGCTGATCCTCGATAACTGCGAGCACGTGTTGGAACCGGTCGCGACGATCGCCGACGCGATCGCCCGTAGTTGTCCCGATGTGCGACTGTTGGCCACCTCACGTCAAGCACTGGGGGTCTCTGGCGAGGCCGTTCACCGCTTGCCGTCTCTTGCCGTGCCGGAGCCCGGTTCAACGCTCAGCGCCGAGCAAGCGCTGCAGTACGGCGCTATTGCACTCTTTGTTGATCGCGCCGCCCTTGCCGACACGCGCTTTATCCTCACCGATGACGCCGCGCCGACGGTTGCAGACATCTGCCACCGTCTCGACGGCATTCCACTTGCGATCGAACTTGCCGCTGCTCGGGTAAAGATCCTGAGCATCCCCAATCTTGCCCAACGGCTCAACGAACGCTTCAAGATTCTCACCGGCGGTAGCCGCACGGCACTGCCGCGGCAGAAGACGCTGGGCGCGCTCATCGACTGGAGCTACGACCTGCTCACTTCCCAAGAGCAAGTGCTGTTCAACCGGCTCGGGATCTTCGCCGGAGGCTTCAGTCTGGATGCAGCCACCGCGGTATGCAGTGGCGAGGACCTCGCTGAGATCAACATTTTAGACCTGCTTGCATCACTGACGGACAAGTCGTTGGTCGTAGCCGACACTACATGCGAGCAAGAACGCTGCCATTTGCTTGAAAGCATGCGCGCCTATGCGCAGGAGAAGCTGGCGGCAGCAGGCGCAGACGAACGGCTGGCTCAGCGTCACGCCCAGTATTTTCGTGACCAGGCGCGACAGGCCGACGAAAGCCAAGGCAAAGGCTCGACCGCGGGGTGGCTGGCGAGCGCGGAACTGGAACTGGACAACTACCGCGCCGTGTTGGAGTGGGCGCTCAAAGACGGACACGATCCGGCGCTGGGTGCTGCCGTGGCCGGAATGTTGGGCACGCTTTGGACTCATGGCGGACTGACGGTGGAAGGGCGCTATTGGATCGGCCTCGCACAAGCGGGCCTCGACGAGTTGATGTACCCGCGGGTGGCGGCCCGGCTCTGGCGTGCGCTTGGCGGGCTCTCCTCCGGCAAGCGCAAGCACGACTGTGTGCAACGCGCGCTCGTGCTCTACCAGTCCGGCGGCGACGCGACGGGGCAGGCTTGGGCGCTCCAGCGCCTTGCGTTTAGTCTCTTTCAAATGGGCCGCCTTGAACAGGCCGGCGATGTGAACGCACGCGCGCTTGCGGCGATGCGCAAGTTAGAGCATAAGGCGGGAGTGGCTGAGTCCCTTAACCTGCGAGCCGCTATCCAGTTGGCTCGCGGCGATGTCGCTGCGGCGCGCGAGTCGTACGCGAAGGAGCTCGCGGCATACAAAGCCTTGGGAAGCGAAACCGGGACAGCTCAAGTGCTGGGAAATCTCGCGGAGCTGGAGTTCGGCGATGGTCAGGTCGAACAGGCACTTCGCCTGGTGGGCGAGGCCGTAGAGATCTGGTCGCGTGGGAAGAACGCGTCGACCTTGGCGCTCGGTTATCTCAACAGCACCGCCTATAGCATTGCGCTGGGCGGTGTGGGCGAAGCGCGTGAGACTGCTCGTGAGGGGCTGCGCTTGGCGCGGGAAGCGCAGCACGCACTATTAACCGCGTCGGCGTTGCAGCATATCGCGCTGCTCCTGGCAATGCGTGGAGAAGTGAAGGAAGCAGCGCGGCTCATCGGCTACGTCAACCTGCAATATAAAGAGCTCGGGTACGAGCGTGAGGCGACGGAGAAGTGGGGCTACGAGAAACTCATGGCCGCACTGCACGAACAGCTCAGCGAAGCGGAGATAGAGCAGCTCGCGGCCGAAGGCGCCGCGTGGTCGGAAGATCGGGCCGTCGAAGAGGCACTCAAGGTCTGACCATATGCGCCAAAGACTAATAATCGCGTCCGGTGTTGCGTGCCGTCAGCGCTACGGCGACATCGCCGCAACGTGGCAGCAGCTCGTAGTTCGCTACGAGGCGTCACCGAAAAGCTTTCAGGTCGAAGTGCCTGGCCATTCTGGAAAAGTGGACGTCATGGTCAGCGGCGGCATGCTCCTGCAATGGTCCGTGTCGCCGGGAACGCATATTGCAGGCAAGATGCCCGCGTCGATAGACGCCCTGGCTCATGGCGATGCCGGACCTATTGCGTCAACCTGGGCCGCGCCAAAACTTAATCCCGCCGGCATCGGCGTGTTGGGCAACGGCCTCTTCTACGGCGTCTCCTGTGGTGAGTGGGTGCCCTACGAGACCGAGAAGGACGTCGTTGACGCCGGGCAGCGCGCGTTCCCGATGTTTTCGGATTCCATCTGGAAGAACGCTCCCAACCTTCCGTTCATGCGCCAGAACTGTCGCGTCTGGAACGTGCCGAGCGTTTCTCCGCAAGTGCGAGACGTGACGCGGAGCAACATACCAACACTCGTTATGTCGGCCCAGTACGATGCCCAAACTGCGGCATCGTTTGGCGCCTATGCGGCGCGGACGCTACGGAATGCTACCGTGGTGACCTTTCCCAACGTCGCCCACGTTTCATTCGCCAGTCCGTCCGCCGCCGCCAATGCATGTGCGCAAGCTATTGTGAGGGCGTTCTTTGACGTACTGAACCGCGTCAACACGGGCTGCATTAGGAAGATACCTCCAACCAAATTCGAGATCACGCCTCGACGCTAGGTTACGGCCCCGATCGATCTCCCTCGGCCAAAAAAGGCGTAATTGTACGCATATACACCGAGCCGCACAAGCGCCATCCTTAAGAAAACCACTCTGATAAAGGAGCGCCTTCTATGCACTTGTGCCAACGCAATCCCGAAGTTCCCGGCCTCAACGCGACCCGATGGGTGCTGTCCCTGTTCTGCGCTGCAAGCGTTACCGGCTGTGCTCAGGGCGTCGGGACTCTCCCGGCGGGAACCGTGCCGAGCGCTCATTCGGCATCGCCGGCCAGGCCCGCGAGCGGGAGCGGATCCGAGATCTACGCGTTTCTGGGAGAACCCGACGGTTCTCTGCCGTACGCCGGCCTCACCAACGTCGGAGGCACGCTGTATGGAACGACCGCCGGCGGAGGTACGGCAAATCTAGGGACAGTCTTTTCGGTGACGCCCGGAGGCTCCGAAACCGTCCTGCATAGCTTCGCCGGAGGTACGGACGGTGCAACTCCGATCGCGGGCTTGATCAACGTAAACGGAACGCTCTACGGTACGACGAGCGCCGGCAGCGGAGGGGGCACCGTCTTCTCGATCACGACATCCGGCAAGGAGAAGGTGCTCCATGATTTTAGTGCCAGCGGCGACGGCCTAACGCCGTATGGCAGCCTGCTCTACTTTCACGGCGCGCTCTACGGGACGACGGCTGGGGGCGGATCCAAAGGCTATGGGAGCGTCTTCAAGATCGATCCGTCCGGGAAAAATGCCGGTAAGGAAACTATAATTTACAGTTTTGCCGGCGGCTCGGACGGCACGGGTCCGCAAGCCGCTCTGATCCAGTACAAAGGCGACTTCTACGGTACGACGTACTCAGGCGGCGGCTCGAACAGCGACGGCACCGTTTTTAAAGTGACGCCTTCAGGGCAGGAAACCGTCCTGCACGCCTTCACCGGTTCGCCGGATGGAAGATTTCCGGTCGCCAGCCTCCTCGCCTACGGCGGTAAACTGTACGGCATGACGGAGGACGGCGGTTCGAAAGATCTCGGAACGGTCTTCAAAATGACTCTCCCGGGCAAGCTGACCGTCATTCACAACTTCAGCAACTCGAAAAATGAAGGCTGGTACCCGGCAGGGCCAAATCTGCTCAACGTCAGCGGCACGTTCTACGGTACGGTGTCAAATACGAACACCGGATCCGGAGGGGTCTTCGCGATCACGCCCTCCGGCTCGGAATCGCTGGTGCATGTTTTCAACAGCGATGGTGGAGGCCCGGCAGCGCCAGTTTCCGGCGTTATCGACGTTGGCGGCACACTCTATGGGACCACGAATAATGGCGGGCTCCCCGAACAGGGAACCGTCTACGGCGTACAGCTATAACGCGCTAGAGCTTCTGCACAAAAACGCTCTGAGGGCCGGCCGAAATGTACGGAGCCATCCGGGCAGAGGGGTTTCTCGCTTTTCGCTAGGAGAAGCGCTAACGGTATGCGCCAGAGACTAATCGCGTGCGGTGTTGTCTTTCTCATCGCTTGTACGAGTTACGCCCAGGCCGCCTGCGGACCGGGAAAGGTCCCCACCTACGACGACATTAGTGGTCTAAGGTATGTTCGGACGGAGTGCTTTGGCAAGTGCCCAAGCTATGAGGTCTTGATTTGGGAACTGGGGCTCTACTACGTTGGTCGTACCTACAACGACAAACCTGGAACCTATGAGGCACCTCTTGGCAACACGCTCGTCCGAGCTAGGGCCCTACTCAAAGCGCATCGTTTCTTTTCGCTCAACTATGATGATAGGCCGTCCATCACCGATGTCCCTCACTACATTGTAGCCGTAGTGCGCTGCGGTGTAACCACGAAACTCGATTGGCCTGCGTTCGGAGCCAGGCCCGACATCGAAAGCCTGTTCGACGCCTTTGACGCGCTCGTTAAGAACGTCAAATGGCACAAGACCAGCGACACCACCGAGTCGCCCGAAAACCTCTTCGCAACTATCCCATAAGCTGGAGCAACTCGAAAAACTAAGGGCCGCCTTCCACGCAGCATTGTAAAGTGGCGTCGCGACGTTGCAAGGCCGGTTGCGATTGACGCGTTGCTTTCGTATCACGGCGATAACCAGAAGACGGTTCCATAGCCGTTTTCGCCACCCTGATAGGTCGTGCCGTAGAGCGTGCCTTCCAAATTGACGAGGCCTGCAGCGGGCTCTTCACCGTCTCCTGAGCCGCCGAAGCTGTGAAGCACACTTTCCTTGCCAGACGGCGCAATCTTGAAGACGGTCCCCTTGTTGTCCGCGCCTCCGCCGTAGGTCGTTCCGAAGAGCGTGCCCTTCACGTTGATGAGGGGGCCATACGGCTGTTCGCCGTCGCCCCGGGCCCCAAAGCTGTGAAGCACGCTTTCGGTACCGGTCGGAGTGATCGAGAAGACCGTTCCTCCGCCGTTCACGCTGCCGTTCGCGCCGCCGTATTCAGTCGTACCGTAGAGCACGTGCTTGACGTTGAGCAGGCTCGCATAGGGCCGGGCTCCGTCCTTCCCGCCTTTGAACCTGTAGAGCACGGTTTCCGCGCCCGACGTCGTGATCGAGAAGATCGTGCCGCATCCGGAGTAGCTGGCGCGGCACGAACCCGTGCCGCCGTAAACGGTCGTGCCGTAGAGCGTGCCTTTGACGTCGATGAGTCCATCATACGGATATCTGCCGTCGCCTGAGGCGCCGAAGCCGTGAAGTATGTTTTCCTTGCCGGACGGCGTGATCGTGAAGACGGTTCCGTAGGCATGTGGCCCCCCGGTACTGGTCGTACCGTAGAGTGTGCCCTTGACGGTGAGGAGGGGCGCAAACGGCAGTTCGCCGTCTCCGTAGCCGCCCATGAAGCTGTGGAGTACACTTTCCGTGCCGGACGCTGTGATCGCGAAGACGGCTCCGCGGCCGTATTCCCCGAAAAGCGTCGTGCCGTAGAAGGTGCCGTTGACCTCGGTGAGGCTCGCAAAAGGAGTCGTGCCGTCGCCCGAGGCGCCGAAGCTGTGGAGCACCGTTTCCGCGCCGGAAGGCGTGAGCGTGAAGGCAGTTCCGCGGCCGTATGATCCTCCGTCTAGAGTCGTGCCGTAAAGCGTGCCCTTGACGTTGATGAGGTTCGCATACGGGTCTGCACCGTCCGGCTCGCCTCCGAAGCTGTAGAGTACGCCATATGAAACACCGGGCCGTGTCCGCTCCGCCGTTGTCATCCTGAGCGCAGTCGAAGGGCGAGGCGGCGATGGGCTCAGCAGGACGCCGCCTCCGCCGCAGCCCGCAAGTATAACAACGGTTGCGCAACCGCTTAGAGCGTGGCGCGTCAAGCCCAAGATCATCTTCATAACGATGCTCCCCTTATTGTCGAAATGGTGTCTTAGACAGCGAACCACAACGGCCCCGCAGGCACGACGCAGCCTGACTCGTTCTGCCGGTATCGCAGGACGGAAGGACAAGGGCGCCGAGCATAGAGATCATGGATAGGCGCCGGTGACGACGCACTCGATCGACGAAGTGTTGCGCGGAATGCGCGACAATTGGGAAGAGCTATCCGCAGCGATGTTCGGTCGCGCGGTTGCACTCCATAGCACGCCGATCGTGACGGAGATTCGACACAAGGTCGTGGCGGCTGCCACGGCTGGTCTCTGGAGAGTCTGGGGCAGCGCTGGACCTGACGGCCAAATGGAGTTCACGCTAGTCGTAAAGCGACTAAGGCCGACCGTTAACGAGTATGAGCGCTGGCGAGTTTCAGAAGAAGAATCGCACCCGTTTTTCTGGGCGCGTGAAGCGCTCGCGTACCGCGAAGGATTCTTCGGAAATGACGACACCTGCGTTCGATCCGCGAGATGTTATCTGATCGACGAATCAGGCCCCGCTTCTACCTTGTATTTGGAAGACGTGCAAGCTCGCTCCGGCTCATCGTGGTCACTAAATGAATACATGGTCGCGGTATCGTTGCTGGCGGAATATCAGGGCGGCTCACCGATATCTCACGATGGCGCCGCAGCAACGCTTCTCGCGCCGAATGCATTCTTTTACGAGTACTTAACGCGACGCTCGGCAGTGATGGACGAGGCCTCGGGACCTATGGAATCAACGCCGCCGCGCCTTGAGCGTGAAGGCCTCGAAGAGTTGAGGGAACCGATCCGAGCAGTTTGGCTCCGGCGCGATGACCTCCTGAAGGAGTTCGCAAAGGCTCCACTAGTGCGGAGTCATTTTGATTTTAGGGGTCCTAACTTGTTCCTGGACGACAAAGCAGGCCAGCTAATAGCTGTCGATTTAGCTTTCGCAGGCATAGGCAGCATGGGGCACGACGCAGCCAATCTGGTCGTAGACGACGTCGCCGATTTCTTCATCGCTCCCGAAGATGCCGAAATTGCATGGCAGAAGATTTGCGCGGCATACCTTCAAGCGGCAAGTGGTCACGTGACCGCGGAAGAGCTTGAGCGCGTTTGTCTTGCGATGCAAATTACGGTCGCATTAAAGTACGCGTGGCTTCTGCCAGCGACTTTTCAGGTGGCGCGTGATACTTCCGCGCTGAAGGTTCTTAAGAACCGATATGGCGACCTGGATGAGTTTTTTCGAAAGCGGAGCGCAGGCTTGCGATTTATCGGACGATTCTTAGCGACGTGTGCCGCGATGAGCTGACGTTGACCCTCGAGGCCGGCTTGCTGACGGTGCAGCAAGCAATAGAACGCGTCGCACAATCAGCTTGCCGCGCTTCGTGAAGGTTCGCCCCCGATCGGGCGCCCAACGCCGCCTGGAAAGACTTCGGATATTAACAGTAAGTGCAGCGACGATCTTCGCGATTCTTCGTTTATGGGGTCAACGCGAAGAACGGCCGCCGAAACCATTATAAAGAAGGCTTGACGGCCGCGGTACGCGCGGGCGTTGGGGCTCCGCGGCGCCATGCTGGCGCTCGTTCCCTTTGGTGGCAACTGTGCTTAAGCCTCTAGGTCGAGTGCGCAGGACTATATTAGGTCAACCCATACTAGCCACTTACCCACAAGGAATCGGACGGTGCCTCCAGGTAGACGCGTCATCCCAATGCTAACATCGAGGTGACTATGCAAAATCCATGGTTGGCCAGAAACCGCACTAAACTTGCACTCGTTGCTCTCTTGATTGCAGGGCTTGTTGCAAGCGCCGGTTCTGGTTCCGGTGCCGCTGCCTCTCCCGGGAACGTTTCATTAGTGCGTCCGGCGACGTGCGTAAGCAGCAGCACTTTGTTCTGTTTCGAAAAGGTTGACTACAAAAGCGGAAAGTGTAATCAGTTAACGGGCATCAACGACTTCCAAGCCATCGTTGGCGCCTACAACAACTGCAGCGGCGGCGATTACAGCAGCTTCGCCGCCACAAGCCCCCAAGCCACGGGGATGCCATCGGGACTCCCAAGCTACCCCCCCGGCGACTTCGTAACTGAAATGCCACCGGGTTCAAGTGGCGGGGATTATAATGTCTTCCTGCAAGGGATGGACAACGGCCAAAAAAACCTCACCAATACCATTATGGTGGGCTCTTACCAGCCGCCGAGCTCGAAATGCTCCGGATCGATATGTGGAGCCTGGGACAAGAACCCGAGCTGGACCCCGATTGTCGATCCGAACCAGGGATTCGCTCCTTGTAACGTTACGGAGGTGCTGGCCGTCAACGACTCCCACCTTGCAGTCGGCTACTACGAAAAAAACATCGCGCAAACCGACATTTGCAGTCAGCAGGCTTTTGAGTATTACCCGATCGGCAAGGACAGCAGCGATTCCAACGACGGTCCGGTATTTCAGGATCTTACCCCTACGCCGCCATCGACATCCGCTATACTTGTCTCGTCGGAGGCGATCGGCATAAATCAGTTGGGCGACATCGTCGGGACGTTGACCTGGCACTCCGGCGCCCAGACGTATACCTCGGGATGGCTGTATGCCGATCGAGCATACTACAACAATGCGCTGTGCCATCCGTCTTGCCCGCCGACGGATAACACGTACGCGCTGGGCGTGAACTACAACGACGACGTAGTTGGCTATTACGTCAGCGGCACCGCTTACGTCGGGTACATTATGGACAACCCGAAAGATGCCAACCCCAAATTCCAGACAATCGACTACAACCCGGGAGGCAAAAACTATACGGTCGTACACGGCATTAACTCAAACTGTCTTATTGCAGGAACGACGGAAGGCAGCGACGGTACACTACACGGTTTTGTTGGCTTTCCTCAGTCAAACTGTCCCGGTGCCCCCGATCAGCGACAGGCCCGTGCAAAAACATCGCGTAAGTCGCACAAATCGTAAGGAGGTTGCTATGAATTATTCGTCGCTCGCGCTGCGCCGCGGTGTCGCAGCGATAACAGGTGCGCTATATCTCCTGGTTCTAAGCGCCTGTAACAATGCTCCCATGGCTCCAATGGCGCCGAATGCGAAAGGCGCTAGAGCGCAGGTGACCTGCTCGTCGGGCTACTGTTGGTACAAAGTCGATCATTTGGGAACGTCCACGTTCAACAACGTCACTGGCATCAACGACAGCCGCGACATCGTGGGCAATTACGATACTGGCACAGCATGCACGGGCGGCACCTCCGTCAGCCAATGTGCTGACTGTCCGCTTGTGCTCGGTGGCGGCACGGCCAACGGTGACGAGTGGAGGAGCTTTTACGGTACGCATGAAACGACATCAAGCGATTTTTCCACGCAGGTGGAAATGTACCCATTCGCACAGTCGCAATATCTCTACGGCGTCAGCAACAACTCCGGCACCCAGAACACTAGGATTGGCTGCTTAGTCAATGCGGGCAACTTCAACGGTGGGTTAGACTGGACTGCGGGCCTTTCACAGTACGCGGGCATTTGGAACTTCACGTCACAAACCGTCGAGGGTAAGGGCTGCACCCCTGAATCGGTCGCTGGACTGTTTGCGGTCGATAACGCCGGTGTGGCGGTGGGCTACTTCAACCTGGAATCGGACGGCTGCGCGGTCAAACCATGGCAAGACCAACCCGGCGACAATCACAAAAAAATAAACGTGTCGATCACCGGTCTTGGTACCAATGCAAACGCCGAGGCGACTGGAATCAGTAGCAGTGGCGGCTACATGGTCGGCACGGCGACGATCTCTGGTAGGTCGGAAGGTTGGTATACGCCCACCAACACCGCGAGCAGTTACAGCGCTAATCCCGTGACCTATGAGGGCAACCCGACGGTCTTTACGGGCATCGCGACGGTCAGCTCTAGGCCCAAGATCGTAGGCTGGTATACGAAGAGCTCAAAGACACACGGACTCGTGGGCAGTGTTTCGGGTTCCACGTACTCGTGGACGTCGCTCGATGAGCCGAATGCGAACACATTGACCGTAATCAGCGGCACCAACGACAACGGTGATATCTGCGGATGGTACGACGATTCGAGCGGAAAACGTCACGGATTCGTTGGGCTAGCAATCAGTACCGGCGCGCGGCGAAATGCGCATCAGAATCGTGTAAGACCCCGCACGTAGCCACTCAGGCGGGCGCGCATGAAAAGAGGCCGGTGATAATACTCACCGGTCTCTTTTATAATTCCGCATAACTTGGCTTCGCCGGACGACTCGTCCGATTTATCGGTAACGTCCGCAAGCGTTGACAAACGCGAACTGGAGTGGTTGCCCTCGAGCTATAACTAGAGCTGGCCCGATCGCCCAGCCATCGAAGGCTTGATTCTGCCGGTTGGCGGTAATCGCGGCGCGCGGTCCAACGATCGCGCGCCGCATCACCGGTTTGCTGCTTACCTTTAGCGACAATACCCTTTGTTTCCATCGGATCGTTATGCGCCGGAACGAACCGCAGCATTCATAGTGCACGTTCCAAGTCCACTATAGAACTGTAAGGCTCTAGAAGTCCACTTCTAACAAGTACGAACCCGCGATAGCGACGCAATTTTGCGTTTCGGGCTGGTATTTGGTCATGCGGGCCGTCCGAAAAGCTGAATTGTCCAAGACGAAGTTGCCACTGGATTGCTCGAGCGCGTAGTGGTTGAGTGTGCCGCTAGGCAGGAGATCGATCTCAACTACGCTAGCGCCTCTGTCCCCCTCCTCCTCAGCGATCTGAGGCATCTCGAAGAACGGCGTTCCTGCGAGGGCCGCGTCCGTGTGCGGAGTTGCACATGGCCGTCCCTGCACGTTAGCGGCTAGCATTTGCGGCGTGGTGTCGAGCTTAGGACGGAGCGTTATCGTTGCGCCGTAAGCGACCGGGGTTAGGGTGAGAAAAAGCGTAGCGATCGAGGCGAGCCCCACGACCAGTTTTAGAGATTTCATCACGGTTTCTCCAAGGCTTGCAGTGGGATGGGCGTCCGCACACCACACTGCGGTTTTTAGTTTCGATATGATACTCGTCTGTAACGGGTGAAGGCGTGTGCTTGTGACAGCTCAAGATCGTTGTTAATGCGCTTCCTATGCTGCGCGCCGAAGAAATTGATGTTTCTTGAGGCGACGGCCAAATCGCTACTGGCGTTGCACGCCGACGAGCTTGACTTCGGAATACTGCGGGACTTTGTCGACGTACGAGTGCGTAAAGGTCGTTCGGCCTGTCCAGCGCTCGAAGTCGAAGTTGTCACGGGAGATGTGTGCGTGTGCGGCGGGTAAGTTGAGTTTTCCGAGAAGGAACGCGCTTTGCTATTTACCGTTGCGGCGACGAGAACCACTAGCCCCGAGCGGCTCGCCGACGCTCTTTGGCCTGACAGTGATGGCGATACTGCTCCCAGCGAGCTCAAAGTATGTCTACATCGACTGCCTGAACGATAGCGCTCTCTTTGACCGACCGCGAAGTGAATATATCTCTACGCTCCACCGGACGCGGTTATTTCGGACCGAGCTCGCCGAACCAGTAGGCGGCGGTGACTCCGCCATCGTGGAGGAAGTCACTACCGTTGATGAAAGCGCCGTCCGGACCCATAACGAGCGCGGCAAGCGTTGCAACCTCGTCCGGGGTGCCCGCGCGCCCGGCCGCGGACCCCTCAATATAGCGCCGGTACCCCTCCCCGCGGGGACCAGGCAATTCGTCATTCGCAAGCGGGGTAATTATGATTCCAGGGCTGATGGCGTTGACGCGTCAGTTCTGGATTCAGGGTTCGAACATCGTCGGTCCCAGTGGTCATCTCTACAACCACAGTAGCGTTAGGTTCTGGGACTACCCGACTGGCGGTAAAGCAACAAAGACGATTGGCGGCCTGCCGGCGGTGATTGGCGTAACCGTTAGTCTCGCAAAGTAGCATCCGCCCCTCTGTACGGCTTTGCGATCGCGGACCGCTGCGCATCACCGCTGCACGCGAGCCTTAACGCGTTAGGCCAGAGGGGGTCAGAATCGCGCACGGTATCCGCTCAAATCTGGTGGGGAAGGTGGGAGTCGAACCCACATGAGTTGCCTCGGCCGCTTTTGAGGCGGCTGCGTCTGCCATTCCGCCACTTCCCCGGAAGCTACGGCTGATTCGCGTCGAGCAGTCGCTGAGCCTCGGCGGCGTTTTGAACGGCCCGAACGCCGAGCCGCATCTCGACCGACCGCCGCGCAAAGATAAGGGTCACCAGCTCCGCGCCGCGCGTCGTCCGCAGATCGAGCGCGCGCTACGTCTCCGTGACGCCAGCGCAGCATCGAGAGTTGCCGGCCATGGAGTATTCCAAGCGCATCTCCGCCGGACGCCTTAAGAAGCACATCGCCCGCAGCGAACGCAAAGCCGGAGATGCTCTCGAGCCTTGCAGTGGAGCGCGCGTCATGCGGCGCAAACTGCTCGTCGACGATCAGGTCGCTCGCTGCCGCCGCGCTAACGTGAGGGTGCGCGTAAAGAGCGCGCCGCCCTGCGGCAGGTCGGGCGCGTCGTACGAGCACGTAACCCGCGCCGTTGTAAAGGCGTCGTTTCGGCTACAGGTGTACGGACGGTTAAACGTGCCCGCTGCGACCGGGTGCGTGTAGGCTGCGATGTAGTCGCGCGACGACGCGGGCGGTTCGGGATCGACGGCGTCTCTCAAAAGCCCAATGCTGGTTGCCGCATTTCCTTGCCCGTCCGAAGCTCTGCGATCTGGCGCCCGCAAAGGGAGCAAAAACTACTCGCAGGTGCGCGTTGCTGATCGACGTGCCGTCGGGATCCCGAAACGGCGGCGGACGCTCCCGGCCGCGGTACCGTCGCCCCGATCGTCGCCGCTGCCGAAATGCCGACCGGAATCACGCGCACGCTGCGCGAGGCGATCGTGAACGGCGGAATCGTTAATCGTGCGGCCGCGCAGCGAAACCGCGATGCGGCCAATGCGTCGCGTCGCACCGCCTGGATTGATGGCAACGAGAAAGCCGTAAGCGTCCGTGTCGGCGAGCAGCAGCGTCGTCCAGGGGGGCCGCCGTTCGCGCGAGCGGGCGGGACCGCCGACGGATCGGTGAGCAGCCGTCCAGCTTGGCGCAGTTGTTGAAGGCGTGACACGGCCCAGGGCTCGAGGCGTCCCACGGCTCGGACCGTGGGCAAGACCGGCAGAAGAAGCGGCACGGCGCTCGAAACCGTGCGGAGATCGGCAAGCGTGCACGTGAGGCCGCGCGCGTTACAGTCGCGCTGCATCGCGATCGTCGCATCGGCGAACCCGGTGAAATCGGCGTTGCTCAAACTTCCCGGCACGAACATGCTCGGCGGCCAAATGATGGACGCATCGGCCGCCACGTGCGTTTGCGCGAGCGCGCCGCCGTACCGGCGAACGAAATCGCCGATAGCGCGTGTGGCCGTATAGCGCGGTGAAGCACGTAAATCAACCGTGAGCGCCGCATCCCAGGCGTAGGACCAGTTCGCCCAAGGCGCCTCCCAACCGTGCGGATCGATCGTATCCTGCACCGGAAAGTTGACGACGCCGTGCGCGCCGTCGCGCAACAGCTCGGCGAGCGCAATCGCCGTGTTGGTCGGATCGCTTGGTCGCGGAACGCCCTCGTCGCCGCCCTGCAGCCAGCCGGCTTGAAACTCCGACTGCATCACCGGAACATGCGACTGGGTCTGCAGCAGGCCGGTTGCAAAATCGAGATCCGAGAGATCGTGTTCGCCGATGCGGTAGGCGTCGCTTTGGTACCAGTTGCCCCAAGCCCATGCCGGCGACGTGCTGGGAACCTTCATCTCGTACGTATTGATAAACAGCGGGACGCGCGGTCCCACGACCGACGAAACCGTGCGGCGGAGCCAGTCGACGTACGCATGCCAGTGCGGCGCCGGCCAGGTGTCGTTATCGAGATACGCGCCTTGATCGTCGTCGAGCGCAATCGCAATCACGTCGCGCGAGTAGGGTTCGGCGGCGCGCAGGACGTCGGTCAGCCACTGCCCGGCGGAACCCAAATGCTGCGCGTTCGCGAGCCACTCCGCGCCGGCCGCATCGGCATGCGCGTTTTGCAGCGTGGCTGTGGCAGGATAGCGCCCCTCCAGAACGTCGTGCAACGGCATGTTATATTGCGGGCGCTGCAGCAGCCACGCAGGGTATCCGCCGTTGCGCCATTCGTTGCGAATCACCGGGCCGGGCCGCAGAATCAGTTTAAAGCCGAGTTCGTGCGTCAGCTTCAACAAGCCGATGAGATCTCGGCGGGGATCCGTCCCACCCGTGAAGTCCTCGACGCCCTCAGAGGGTTCATGCCAGTTCCAGATGAGATAGAGATCGATCGTGTTAATGCCGAGGTTCTTGTATGCGAGCAGCGTTGCGCGCCAGCGCGAGGGCGGGATCCGCTCGTAGAAAAAGGCCGCACCGTACACGAAGAACGGTTTCCCGTCGACGGTAAAGACCGGGTAGCCGTGCTCCGCAGCAACGCGCGAGGTGTTCCAGCTAGGCCAACCCCGTACTGAAGTCGCGGCGATAGCGGGGGCCGGGACAACGAGCGAGATCAAAAGCAGCGCGACAAACGGCCACCAGCGCTCCTTGCGCGCGGCGATAAGAAAAACGACCGCGCCAACACCAAGCCAGCCGAGACCCAGCGTAATAGCGGCGGTGCCCGTGTAGGCAAATGCCAGCAACCATCCGGCCAGCGCCAGGATCGCGGGCAGCGGGTAGAGCGGCATTCGAAACGGCGCCACGATCTTGCGCCGGCGCAATAAAAAGAGCGCAATGACTTGCGCGACGCCCTGAATCAGCACGATGCCGGCGGTCAAGAATGCGATCACTTGATCGAGCGTGAACAGGCTGGCAATCAGCGACAAAATGCCGACGGCCAAAAGCGCCACGTGAGGAATTTCTTTCCGCGGGTGAAGCCTCGCAAAGGCCGGCAAGAACGCGCCGTCGCGCGCCGCGGCAAAAGAAATCCGCGAGAACCCGAGTAGATTGCCATAGAGCGACGCAAACGCGGTCACGAGAACGAGGAGCGTGATCGCCAGCGCGGCGGTGCGACCCCAGGTGTGCTCGACGACGAAGGCCCCGACATATTGCGCCTGGGCTGTCGGTTGACCGTGTGAATCGAGCAGCGATTGCCAGGGCACGACGCCGAGCACGCCGATTTGCAGGAGTACGTAGAGAACCGCGACCAGCAAGACGGAGAGGAGAATCGAAAGCGGGATCGTCCGGCGCGGGCGAATCACTTCGTCGCCGAGCAGCGCCACGTCGGCATAACCCACGTAATCGTAAAGCGTTATGTAGAGGGCCGTACCGAACCCGGCGAGCAGGCCCGCGCCAAGGCGAATCGGTTGGCTTAACTGAAACGCGCGCGTAAAGTCGGCATGTGAAAGTCCCGCAAGTGCGACCAAGGCGACGGTCACCGTCGCCGCGACGGCGAGTACGGCGCTCAAAGCCGATACTTGCGATGTGCGCCGATAGAGCAGGATCATCGTGACGCCGCCGATTGCGATGGCGGCCAGGTCGTGGAGAAGACCATTTGTAAGCGGCGGATACAGATAGGCGGCATAGTTCGC
The DNA here is from genome assembly GCA_963823795.1 of Vulcanimicrobiota bacterium. Classification (GTDB taxonomy): domain Bacteria; phylum Vulcanimicrobiota; class Vulcanimicrobiia; order Vulcanimicrobiales; family Vulcanimicrobiaceae; genus Cybelea. Next base: position 261,334 of record CAWGMX010000005.1, read on the forward strand.
GAAGCCGATATAACCGCTAGCCAAGAGGCACGGAGCATACAAGAGAAACTGCCAGTTAAAGAGGAACGCGAGCCCCCTCCCGAGGCCTTCCGGACCGAAGACGTTGCGGAGATAGACGTAGGTGCCGCCCGACCCGGGAAACTGCGACGAAAGCTCGGCCCATACCATGCCGTCGCAGAGGGCGACGATCGCACCGGCTATCCAGCCGATCAGCGCGAGCGGACCGCCCAGCGCCGCGATGACGAGCGGAATCGTCACCAGCGGGCCGATGCCGATCATCGTAATGACGTTGATCGAAACGGCACCACGCAGATCGATCGCGCGCTTCATACGGTGGCTGAGCTTCGCGGTGCTAGGCGCGGGCTCTTCGTGCGACGAAGGAAAATCAGATGCACGACGCTCCCGCGCTTTCGCAATTACTACGGCTGGACGGAACGCTGCACGTCGATTTCGTGCAGAGCGAAGCGCTTGCGGGCAATCCGCTTGGCGATCCGGCGACGCGGCCCGTAGGCGTCTACCTTCCGCCGGGCTACGATCCCGCGGGTTCGCGGCGGTATCCGGCACTCTATGTTTTGCACGGCTATACGGGCGATGTTGCGGCGATGGTTTCGTCGCGGCCGTGGGAGACCAACGTCGTGCAGTGGGCGGACCGCTTGATCGCAAGTAAACGCATGCCGCCGGTCGTGCTGGTGCTCGTCGACGGATTTACGAAGTTGGGGGGCTCGCAGTACGTCGACTCGATCCACAATGGAGCCTATGCGACGTATACGGTGTGCGACGTCGTCGGCCACGTCGACGGTAACTATCGAACGATTGCGTCCGAAGGTGGGCGGGCGGTCTTGGGTAAATCCTCGGGCGGGTTCGGAGCGATGCACCTCGTCCTCGAATATCCGGGCGTCTTCGCTGCGTTTGCCTCACATAGCGGCGACTCGTACTTTCGCTACGCGCACATTCCGGCGTTTGCGACCGTGCACCGGAGCCTCGAAGCGCACGATTTCGACATCGCCGCATACGTCACCGAATTCGAGCGCAAGCCCAAGCGCGGCGCGGCTGATTATACGACGATGGAGATGCTGGCCTACGCGGCCGCCTACTCGCCGCGGAGTGCCAAGCCCTACGACTTCGAGCTGCCGTTCGAGCGGAGCACCGGCGAGCTACGGGACGAGGTATTCTCTCGCTGGCTTGCTTTCGATCCGGCGGAACGCGTCGTCGGGCGTCGCGATGCGCTGGCACGGCTGCGGCTTCGGTACCTCGACTGCGGCCGGCGCGACGAATACAACCTGGATATCGGCGCGCGAGTCGTTGCCGAGCGCATTCGTGGCCTCGGGCTCGAGGTGCGCCACGAGGAATTTGACGACGATCACCGCAACACCGGATACCGGCACGAAACTTCGCTTCCGGCGCTTGCCGCCGTGTTGGATCAGGAATGAAACGATTCGGACTTTTCTTTGTTGTACTGTTGACCGTGGCGAGCGGCGCGCGCGTTCTGGCGCAGGTTCCGCCGCCTCCTACGCCTACGCCGGACCCGCATACCTATAGCGATGCGGCGATGAACTTCACGGCGCCTGACGATGCTATCCTGGTGAACCGGCAGGACGTGCCCTTAGCGCAGCTCGGCGACGACCTGCAACCTATTGCCCTGTGGGTTCTCAACCCCGGCAAGGAAGACGCGCGAACGATCACTCTCTCCATGGAAGGCTACACCGCCGACCCCTCTCAGTGGGAGGGGCAGTTTGAAAGCCAGACCCACGGCGCGCAATCGGGCACGCTCATTCGCAACAAGACGCCGATGGCGCTGCTCAACGGCATGCCGGCGACGTTCGTCGAAGTTGCCTATGGCAGCGGATTCGATGCGAAAAAAGAGTACGCCGTCGTTTGGGCCGACGGTCAGCGCGGAATCGTGCTAGCGGAGACGACGCGCATGGGCGACGGAAGCGATGAAGAGGCGCTCCGGGTCCTCAAGCAAGTAACGGCCGTCCGGTATCCGCTCTATCAGCCGTAGCATCGAGCGTTCGGCGAAGGTCGCCGATCAAATCTTCCACGTCTTCGATTCCGACTGAGAGCCGCAAGAGCGCGTCGGTGATGCCGCGGCGTTCGCGCTCCTCCTTCGGAATGGAACCGTGCGTCATCCGTGCCGGATGGGAGATGAGCGATTCGACGCCGCCGAGGCTCTCGGCCAGGCTGAAGTAGGTCAACCGGCTGGCAAAATCGAGCGCGCGCTCGACCGAGCCCTGCAAGACGAAGGAAAGCATTCCGCCGAAGCCGCTCATCTGGCGGCGCGCCAACTCGTGCTGCGGGTGCGACGGCAAGCCCGGATAGTACACGCGCGCGACGTCGTCGCGCGACTCGAGAAACTCGGCAACCATTTGGGCGTTGAGCGCGTGTTCGCGCATGCGAATCGCTAGCGTCTTCGCACCGCGCATCGTCAGCCAGGCATCGTGGGGCCCGGGAACCCCGCCGGCCGCGTTCTGCGCGAACTTTATCCGGTCGTGCAGCTCGGGGTCGTCGGTGATTGCCACACCGCCGACGACGTCGCTGTGGCCCCCGATGTATTTGGTCGTCGAATGAACCACGATCTGCGCGCCGAGCGCGAGCGGTTGCTGGAAGTATGGCGTCGCAAATGTATTATCCACCGCGACGATCTGATCGGCGCGCCGCATCGCCGCAACCGCCGCGATGTCGACGACGTTGAGCAGCGGATTGCTCGGCGTTTCGACCCAGAAGAGTTTCGTGTTCGGCTGTAGGGCGGCGGCGACGGCCGCGAGATCGCGCATGTCGACGTAGGTGAAGGTTAGGCCGTAGCGCGCAAAAACACGTTCGAAGAGCCGGTACGTGCCGCCGTAGAGGTCGTCCCCCACAACGACGTGATCCCCCGCCGAGAGCAGGTTGATCACCGCCGACGTCGCCGCCATTCCGCTGGCAAACGCGCTGCCGTATCGGGCTCCCTCGAGCGAAGCGAGCTGACGCTCTAACGCGACGCGCGTTGGGTTGATCGTGCGGCTATAGTCGAAGCCTTTGTGCTGCCCGACTTTTTCTTGCGTATACGTCGAGGTTTGATAGATTGGGACGATCGTTGCGCCGGTCGTCGGGTCGGCCCCCTGCCCAACGTGAATCGCTTTGGTCGCGAACTTCACTTGACGCCGGAGCTGGTGGAGAGGAAGCTGATGATGTCTTGGCGCGTCAGCACCCCGATCGGCTCGCCGTCGTCCGTCACCACGATCGCCGGATTGGCCAGTGTCAGGAGTTTGTACGCAAGCTCGATCTCTTCGGACTGTTCGAGTGCCGGAAAGGCGCGACCCATAACTTCGCTGACCGGTTGATGGATGATGTCGGCATGATCGAAGACGCTGCGCATCACGCCGACGTCGTTGACGCTTCCAACCTGCTCGCGGCCCTGCATCACGGGAAGCTGCGAGATTTCGTACTGGCGCAACAGGTCGAGCGCCGTCTTCACGGTGTCGTCCTGCTGCACGGTGAGCAGCGGCGGCAGCGGCGTTTTGCTGCGCAGCACGTCGCCGACCGTCGCGCGCCGCTTCGCATCGGGCAGAAAGCCGTTGGCGATCATCCAGTCGTCGTTGAAGATCTTGGACATGTAACCCCGGCCCGAGTCGGGCAGGATGACGACGACGATCGCGTCGGGTCGCAGCGTCTTCGCAAGCCGGACCGCCGCGACCGCCGCGGTTCCCGAAGATCCGCCGACGAGCAAGCCCTCTTCGCGCGTGATCCGGCGCGCCATCAAAAACGAATCGCGATCGGAAACGCGGACCATCTCGTCGATCACGCGCAGGTCCACCGTTTCGGGCAAGTAGCTCATGCCGATGCCTTCGACGGCGTACGAGCGAGGAATGTCTCCGGAGTAGATCGATCCTTCGGGATCGGCTCCGACTACGTGAATCGCCGGGTTCTTTTCTTTCAGGAAGCGAGCCGTGCCGGAGATCGTTCCTCCGGTTCCGATGCCCGCGACGAAATGCGTAATCTGGCCGCCGGTCTGCTCCCAAATCTCCGGGCCGGTCGTATGATAGTGTGCGTCGGGATTGAAATGATTGTGGAATTGATTCGGTTGAAATGCGCCGGGTATCTCCGACGCGAGGCGGTTGGCGACGCTGTAGTACGATTCTGGTGAATCCGGCGCCACGTTGGTGGGCGTTAGCACGACGTCGGCCCCATAGGCGCGCAGCAGGTCGACCTTCTCGCGCGACATTTTGTCGGGCATCACCAAGATGCAGCGATAGCCGCGAATGGCGGCGGCCATTGCCAAGCCGGTGCCGGTATTGCCGCTCGTCGGCTCGACGATCGTGCCGCCCGGTTTGAGCAGTCCCTGGCGCTCGGCGGCGTCGAGCATCGCGACGGCGGGGCGATCCTTGACGCTGCCTCCAGGATTGACGTACTCGACTTTGGCAAGCACCAGGCACGCGGCCCCATCGACCACTTTGTTGAGCTTGACCAGCGGCGTGTGGCCGATAGCGTCTAACGCCGATTCGCAATAGACGAGTTTTGACGTTCCGGAGGATGGCGCGGTGCTTGCCATAGGAGCGCCGCCTTCAGCGTGGCGAAGACCATCACCTATGAATTCGCTCGTGGCCAGGCTCTCCATCGTCATCGCGTTGCTTTACTTGGGAACGCCGGGATGTAATACCGACGAGTTGCCGCCGGCCGCCGGTTTTGCGAGCCTGTCGGGGACGATCGTCGATGCCACTACGAACGCACCGATCCGTGGCGCGCTGGTCACGGTCGATACCGTCTTAACGGCGACCAGCGATGCAACCGGCCGGTTCGCGATCGACAAGGTTCCCAGCGGCATCGCCGACTACGCGGTCGAGGCTACGGGCTATCAGGCGCAATCGTCGAGCACAACGATCGAGCCCGGCAAACCTTTCACGCTAAACCTGACGCTGAGCACTACGGCAACCCCGCCGCCTCATTAGGTTCGCTAGCTAGAGCCCAAGGCCGTCGAGCGCCGATAGGCACTCGCCGGCTTTACCAGTGTTGCCCGGTCGGCGACCGTGCGGTCGATGATTCCCAAAACAACGGTCGCGAGATGCTCGGGGTCGTGGCGCACCATCTCGGTCTCGCCGATCACGGCGGCCGACACGGGGTGGAAGCCCATCGCGGCAATTCGCTCCACGTCGGGTTCCACGGGCACTTGGCCCTCCTGCGCGTACGCCGACAACAAGCGCGACGGCGGTTCGTCGTTTACGATCACATAGTCGCAGACGCGTTCGCCCGCGTTGGCGATTAACGCCTCGAGATGATCCGCGGCCGTCATCCCGTCCGTTTCCCCCGGCTGCGTCATGACGTTGCAAACGTACATCTTTACCGCCGATGCGTCGGCGACTTCGCGCGCGATGCGGCTTACCAAAAAGTTCGGCGCGACCGACGTAAAGAGTGATCCCGGCCCCAAAACAATGGCGTCCGCATCGCGAATCGCCGAGATCACTTCCTCCAGCGGCGCCGCGGCCGGAGGGTCGAAGAAGATGCGCTTAATCGGCCGCTTCGCCAGGGAGATGTTCGTTTCGCCCTCGACAATGGTGCCGTCGTCGAGCTCGGCGCACAGCCTCACGACGCCTAGCGTCGCCGGCAGAACGCGCCCAACGACGTTGAGCACGCGGCTCGATTCCTTGATCGCACGATCGAAGTTTCCGGTAATGCCGGTCATTGCCGCCAAGAAGAGGTTCCCGAACGAGTGTCCGCTCAAGCCCTCGCCTTCGGTAAACCGGTAGCGGAAGAGGTCGGTAACCATCGCCTCGTCGTCGGCGAGCGCGACGAGGCAGTTGCGAACGTCGCCCGGCGGCAGGACCCCGAGTTCTTTTTGCAGGCGGCCGGAGGAACCACCGTCGTCGCTGACCGTCACGACGGCAGTGAGATTGCTCGAGCGCCGCTTGAGGCCGCGCAGCAACGTCGAAAGGCCGGTGCCGCCGCCGATGGCCACGATCTTGTATCCCTGCTGAAGGCGCCGGCCCGCCAACGCATCGCGAAAGCCTTTAGGTTGGCGGCTTCCGGCAATTCGCGCGACGGCGCGCATCCACATGGTGACGCCCATGCCGAGAAACGCAACGCCGGCGACGCAAAGGATTCCGGTGAGATAGGCCGGCGGGAAATAGTCGACGACGATGCCGTCGAGTATCTCATTGACGTGAATCCCACTGCCCAGCGCAATGAGCCAGCGCGTGACGGCGTCGAGCAGTAGAACGATCCCGAAAATCGCGAGCAGAATCCAGCGCTTCACGCCGGCGCCGGGCAAGAGCCACCCAAACGATCGAGCGAAGCGCTGGCGCATCAGGCGGCTCGCACGAGATCACGCGCCTCGAACGCGACTTCGATGCGGCGGTCACTGGAGTAACTCTGCGCGAGCCGGCCGGCAACATACACCGACCGATGGCGGCCGCCCGTGCAGCCGACACCAATGGTCAGCTGCGCCTTACCTTCAGCGAGATAGCAGGGCAACAGAAAGTCGATCAAATCGGTAACCTTGGCGAGAAATGGAGAGAGCGACGCGTCCTCCTCGATAAACGCAGCGACGGCGGGATCGTCACCGGTCTTGTCGGCTAGGGATTCAACGTAGTTGGGATTGCGCAAGAAGCGCACGTCGAAGAGTAGGTCGAGGTCCGTCGGTAGACCGAACTTGAAGCCAAACGCAACGAAGGTGACGCCGAGCCGCACCGGACGATCCGTCACGAAGGCCGCCGCGATTCGTTCTTTCAGCGAACCGTGGGTCAGGTTCGTGGTGTCGATTACCATGTCGGCGAGCTCGCGCAACGGGGCGAGCAGTCGCCGGTCGGCGTCGATGGCCTCGCGCACGGAGCCCGTCTGCGCAAACGGATGGCGCCGCCGCGTCTGACTAAATCGGCGGACGAGCAGATCGTCGGCAGCGTCGAGGAAGAGGACCTGCACCAAGTGCCTGCCTCTGATGCGATCGATTGCGCTGCGAGCGTCACCGAGTCGCGCGTCGCCGCGAACGTCGAGCGCTACGGCAACATCCCGCACTCCCGATTGCTCGAGTGCCGCCACCGCGCTTTCGAGAACGGCGGGAGGAAGGTGCTCGATGCAGTAAAAGCCCAAATCTTCAAGCGATTTTATTGCCTGGCTCAGGCCGGCACCGGAGAGCCCCGTGACAAAGACGATGCGCAGGGAACCCATATGAAGCTCTTTTCGCCCGAGCGGGCCAACGCCCTCATTTGCAAGCTGGAGCCGCTGATCGAAGAGCTGCTGACTCGGCGCCGAGAGCTTGCTATCAAGCTGCTCGAGTCGGATCCGGCGCTCCACCACGCCAAGCCCGCGACTCGCCCCCGCCTGGCCGGCATGCGCTCCGCGCTGCCCGCGCCTCGATTCGCCGAGCTCAAACACGAGATCGGGCGCCTCATCTATCGGATCGAATCCCACGGCTGCGTCGTCAAAGACATCGACCTTGGCTTGATCGATTTCCCCTCGATGCGGGGCGATGAGCCGGTCTATCTCTGCTGGAAGCTAGGCGAGGAGGAGGTCGGCTACTGGCACGGGATGGATGAAGGCTTCACCACTCGCCACCCACTTTAGAAAAGGCCTAGCTTGCTGCGGGCTCAGCTTCGACGGCGATGAAATCCTCGGCTAGCCCTTGGAGGCGCACGTCGCCAAAATCCGCCGTGTAGGCGCCGCCTTCGGCGCCGGTGATCTCACCGATCTCGGCGACGTTGGCAAGCTGCGGGACCTTCGAACGGATGTCATCGGGGATCCGGACGCGATCGCCGACTGAAAGTGCACGCTGGTCGAAGAGTGCGTTGAGGTTGTCGAGGAGCATCGGCAACGGGATCCCATAATCGACGCTGATGGCGCCGATCGTGTGCGATTCGCTGATCGCGCAGTTCGAGCAACCGCCTAAATGGAAGCGCGCGAAGACGCGCCGCGCCCCGGCGTGAAGCCTGAACGCTTCGTCGACGGTCATATCGGGAGTAAAATGCTGCTGCTGGTTCATTTTGCTGGTTTCCATCATTCGCTAAGACGCGCTAGGCGCCCCACCGGTTTCGTGCTCGAAGGCGGAGCACGCCTGTAAGCCGGATTCTGTCCCCACGAATGGGTGATGACCATCTCTCTGGGGCGCGCGTTACCGAGCGCCTCGGTGCGATGTGGCTCGTTCGGACGGGCCGTCCATCTAGTCGAGCGATCTTGCTTCGGGTGGGGTTTACCCGAGTGCGCGTCACCGCGCGACTCCGTGAGCTCTTACCTCACAATTTCACCCTTGCGTGGGCTCCGGGGAGTCCACGCGGTATGTTTCTGTGGCACTTTCCTTCGAGTTGCCCCGACAGGACGTTATCCTGCACCCTGCCCTATGAAGCCCGGACTTTCCTCACTCCCCAAACGACTGACGTCGCTGAAAGCGCGGTCATCCAGCGTACTCCGCGCCGTTAGTATACCATTGCTCGATCATTTCGGCCGCATCGACCAGGCGCGGCCCGGGACGGCTCAGGTAGGCGTTGCCGTCCAGGGCTAGGACTCGCCCGGTCCGCCGCGCGCGAAGCGATCTCCAAGCTTCGACCGCATCGAGCGCTTCGATCGCATGGCGCGTTTTGCCAAGGTCGAAGCCGCACGGCGCGACCACGACGGCCTCCGGCGCGGCCTGCGCGATCGCGCTCCACTCCAGCCGCTGTGAGTTCGCGCCCGGGTTCGCAAGAATCGGAATGCCCCCGGCCAGCTCAACGAGCTCGGGAATCCAATGGCCGGCACTCATCGGCGGATCGGTCCATTCCAGAACCAGCGTGCGCGGCCGGCTTGCCGCGCCGATGGTCTTGGCATGCAACGCCGCTAGGCGCGACTCTAAACGTGTAACGAGGTTGTGAGCTTCCGCAGAGTGGCCGGTGAGTTCGCCGAGTTGCGTAATGTTTGCAAAGACGTCCTTTACGGACAGCGGCTCGAGCGAGACAACTCGAGGATCGGAGCGCAAGCGCTTCGCGGCGGCGTCGACGATCTCGTATGAAACCGCACATACCGCGCACAGCTCCTGGGTGACGATAAGGTCGGGCTCGAGCTGAGCGAGCAGCGCGCTGTCAAGCTGATAGAGGCTCGACCCCGCATGAAGCGCAGCGCGTACGTGCCGGTCGATCTCCGCTGACGCGGTCCCGCCGGGCGTCGAGGCCGACGTAAGCTTCGGCAGCGCGAGCGCGTCGGGCGGAAAATCGCATTCGTGGGTAACGCCGACGACCTCGTTGCCCGCACCGATTCCGAAGAGAATCTCGGTTGCGCTCGGCAACAGGCTGACGATTTTCAATTATTGAGCCTTACACTCTGACGAGCTGCGGTAAATGGTCGAAGTGCTTATCGCGATCGTGCAAGGCCAAATCGTGCTGAAGCGCGAGCGCCGCCAACCACATATCGTTGGTCGGTATCGGCGTCCCCTGTTTGCGCAGCTGCCGATAGATCGCTGCATATTGCTGCGTCGTTTGGTCGTTAGCAAAGAGCGTGGAAATTCCGTCTCGCGAGAGAAACTGCCGCAGGACGCGCTCGTTTTCGGCCTGGCGGCGACCATAAGCGAAGCCGGCGCGCAGCTCTGCCAAGACCACGAAGGGCACAAATACCGTCTCAGCATGCTCGACGAGCTCGACGCTCGTGGCAACGCCCAGGAAGAAATCACCGTAGCGGTTCGTATCGAGAAGGATCCTCATCCCCAAAGCTCGGGATCAACACGATCTTGATCGGCGATCGCTTCCTCGAGCGCGCGATCGGGCTTCCAGGTACCGATCAGGTCGCTAAGATCGCGACGCTTCTTGGCTTGAGGGGTGAGCCCCAGACCGTCTGCGAGGGTCTCCAAGACCGCCTCGTTGAGGCTCTTGCCTGCCCGACGCGCTCGCTTTCGGAGGGCGCTGTCCACAGACGAGGGGACGCCACGAATCGTGTACTGCATGCACCTATTGTAGGCACTGCCTGCAGTATTTGCAAGCGGCGAGACTACTCGCCTTGGGCGAGCGAGTAGCCGCGCTCGCCGTCGAACGTGTAGAGCCCCTCAGTCTTGATGACGTCGAAGCCCGCGCGGTTTGCCGCCTCGAGCAACGCAACGACACGATCGGCGGTGAAGGGCGTGCCGTTGGATTCGAACCGGCAGGACCAGTGATCGCTCCAATAGGTGTCGGGATTGCCGTTGGGCCAAACCTTCGTCCCGCGATTGCTGATCGTCGTTAAGCGCGCACCTTCAACGTCGAAACCTTGCATCGCCGAAGCAATGGCGTCCGGATTGCCGTCGGGCCGGTCGATGAAGAGATCGACGCCGGCGCGCGCCTTAGCGGCAGCGGATTTCGCGGAGCGGATCGCAAGATCCATATGCGCGCCCTTTGCGTATTCGGCCGCCTTGAGGTGGGCGGGTTTCTCGCCCAAGCGCGCGATCACCGCATCGGCGAACTGAGCCGTGCCGACCTTCTCGCTCGACGTGCCTTCTTTATAGATGTCGTAGGTGTGCACGCCGTCCTCGATGGTGCGCAGCCACGCATTGTGAACCCGCTCGGCCGTTTCGGACTGCCCGATGTGCACGAGCATCAGGATGGCGCCGTGCAGCAGTCCCGACGGATTAGCGAGGTTCTGGCCGGCACGGCGCGGTGCGGAGCCGTGGATCGCTTCGAACATCGAGCAATGATCCCCGATGTTCGCGGATCCGGCCAGCCCCACCGAGCCGGTGATTTGAGCGGCAACGTCGGAGAGCACGTCGCCGTAGAGATTCGGCATGACGAGCACGTCGAAGGCCTCGGGCGTATCGGCCATCTTGGCCGCGCCGATATCGACGATCCAGTGCTCGTGTTCGATGTCGGGATACTCCGTCGCAATCTCGTCGAAGGTCCGATGGAATAAGCCGTCCGTGAGCTTCATGATATTGTCTTTGGTGAAGCACGTGACTTTCTTGCGCTTGTTGGCGCGCGCGTACTCGAACGCATATCGCACGATTCGCTCGCTGCCCGGACGGGAGATCAGCTTTAGGCACTGCGCCACCTGGTTTGTCTGACGGTGCTCGATGCCGCCGTAAACGTCTTCCTCGTTCTCGCGGACGATGACGAGGTCCATCTGGGGATGCTTGGTCGCGACGTAGGGAAACAACGAAGCGCACGGGCGAACGTTGGCATACATCGCCAGCGTCTTGCGCACGGTGACGTTGAGGCTTTTAAAACCTCCGCCTTGCGGCGTTGTGATCGGCGCCTTGAGAAAGACCTTCGTCCGGCGCAGAGATTCCCAAGACGCGGGTTCGATCCCGTTGCTCAAGCCTTTCTTATAGACCGATTCGCCGATCTCGATGCGCTCGAGCTCGAGTTGCGCGCCGGCCGCATCGAGGATCCGCAGCGTTGCCGTCATGATCTCGGGGCCGATGCCGTCGCCGTAGGCAACGGTTATTGGGGTCTTCAAAGCGACACGCACCGGAACTTTGCGTACATGTACGGATAGTCGTCGTAGAACCAGTTCCGGAAGGAACGGCGAATCAGCTCGCGAGGCGTCACCGGACTGGCTCCCTTCATTACATAGTGCTTGCCGTCAAAGAAGTCGACGGAATACTGGCGGTACGATGCCATCGGCTCGAAACCGGGCAGCGGCCCAAAGGGTGTCGAGGTCCACTCCCAGCCGTTGCCGATCAAGTCGGCGACGCCCCAAGCGCTCGCGCCGGCTGGGTGCGCGTCGACCGGCTCCGGATCGAAACGCGTAAAATCAAAGTTTCCATAGGGCGGCGCCGGTGCCTCGGAGCCCCACGGGAAGGCGCGCTCGTCGCCCTGCGGCGTGCCAAAGGCCGCGCGATGGAACTCGGCCTCCGTCGGCAATCTCGAGCCCGTCCAGCGCGCGTACGCCTCCGCCTGCTTGTGCGTCACATAGACCGGCCACGACTGCGGTAATGGAATCGTCTCGAATTGCAGCCGGAGCAGCCACTCGCCGTCGCCTTCCTTCCAGAAGTGCGGCACGGGCCCCCCATCGGCGACAAACCGCAGCCAGTCGCCGTTGGTAACAGGATACGTTGCGATCTCGAAGGACGGAACGTCGATTTCCGTGCGGCCAAACTCGTTATCCCAGCCGAACGGAATTTCGCCGGGTTGCACGCCAAGGGTTGCGATGCCGCGCTCGACCGTGCGCGGACGGTTCGAGGGCAGCGCGTGATCCTCGTGCCGCTGCGCGACAAATCCTTTACGGCTCGCATCGAGCCGATGCACGATGTAGAGCAGGGTTTCGTCGTGCATGGCCTCGTGCTCGAGGATCGTGTAAGCCGACTGAGCCCGCACCAACCGCGGAACCGTCGAGTCTTCGATCGGGCCGAACTGCAACGCGCGCAGGACGGCTTGGTCGCACTCCGCGGCAAAAGCAGCCACGGCACGCCGGTGGGGCCAGTCGGTTCGCTCGTGACGCCGCGCGTCGTCGAGCGTGGCGGGATCGATCCCGCGTTCGAAGAGGTGCTCGAGCAGCGGGTCGAGCGGGTCTTCCTGCAGCGCCCGTTCGTTGAGCGTCAGATAGCTAAACGCCGGAATGTGCCCTTCGTAAAACGCAAACGGGTGGCGCAGCGGAATCGGGCGATCGTAAAACGCCTCGTCGTGAATCAGCGCGAAGAGCGACGCCGAGCGCTCCCGGTTTTTACGGTACCAGCCGAGCAGTTTCGAGCGGTCGAGCGCGGTGCTGGTAATCATAATGTACCGCGCTTCTCTTGTTCGCGCTCGATCGAAACGAAGAGCGCCTTAAAGTTGCCTTTTCCAAACGAAAGGCTGCCCTTGCGCTGGATGATCTCGAAGAAGAGCGTCGGCCGGTCCTGGAGCGGCTTGGTGAAAATCTGGAGCATATAGCCCATGTCGTCGCGGTCGACGAGGATGCGCAGCTCACGCAGGGTTTCCATCGCCTCGTCGATCTTCCCAACGCGTTCTTCGAGCATGTCGTAGTAGGAGTCGGGAGTATCGAGGAACTCCACGCCGTTGTGTTTCAGAGCCCGAATCGTGGCGGCGATGTCGTCCGTGCGGATGGCCATGTGCTGCACGCCGGCCCCGCGGTAGAAATCGAGATACTCCTCGATTTGCGATTTCTTCTTGCCCTGCGCGGGCTCGTTGATCGGAAACTTTACTTGGTGGCGCGGATCGGTCATCACCTTCGAGCGAAGGGCCGTGTATTCGGTCGAGATATCTTTGTCGTCGAACGAGACGAGCTGCGAGAAGCCGAAGACCCGGCCGTAGAAGTCACCCCACGCGTCCATCTCGCCCCATCCGACGTTGCCGACGCAGTGATCGATAAACGACAGGCCCGGCTTTTTCGCCGTCGGGATGCTCTTGCGCGCTTCGACAAAGCCGGGAGCGAAGATGCCGGCATAGCCGTCACGCTGAATGAACGAGTGGACGGTATCGCCGTACGTGGCGATTGTCGCTCGCATCAGGCGGCCGTTCTCATCGTCAAAGGCCGTCGGAGGCTGCAGGACGCGAGCGCCGCCGCGCACGGCCATCTCGAAAGCGGCGTTGGCATCTTCGACCAGAATCGCGATGTCCTTGACGCCGTCGCCGTGCAAGGCGACGTGGCGTGCCACCTCGTCGTCGGGAAGCAAACTTGCGGTCAGCACGAAACGCAGCTTATTCTGCGCCAACAAATAGCTGACGCGATCCCGCACGCCGGTTTCCGGGCCGGCGTAGGCGATTTGGTCGAATCCGAAGGCGGACATGTAATAGTGGGCCGCCTGCTTCGCATTGCCGACATAAAACTCGACGTAATCCCAGTCGATTTGCGCGAGCGGGTTGCTGCGCGCCTCAGTCGCGGTGCTCATATCGGAGCGACTTGGCGAAGGCGCGTCGGCGGCCCTGTCGCGAACACAGGTCCCCATGGAGACAAAGGTCGCTGGATCGGCCTCCGTTCGTAGCGCTTTTACGCAGCTAGTCGACTACGCGGGCCTCTTTCCGCCGGCAAAGCTTCCGCTCGCGCAAGCAACCGCGGAATACCGCGCGGCGCGGCGCGGCGCGCATGCGTGGATGCTCGGGCGCTTCATCATCCCGGCGACGACGTTGGCGTCCTCGGCGCAAATCGGCGACGGTCCGTTTTCGGTCATCCTCGATGGCGGCTCGGATGCGGAGACGTGGCCGGAATCCGTCGAATCGAGCGTCGCCGCGGTTGCGGCTCTGCGAGCGAAGGGCGTGGCCGTCGAATCGCTCGAGGTTCCATTGCCGGCCGCTTTCACGCAGAATCGCGCGCCGGCCGAGGCGCTGCAGCGCTTGCGCGAGGTTCTGGACAGGGCAAATCTAGCCGATCTTCCCGTCTACGTCGAGTTCGCGCGGCGCGGAGCGTGGAAAGCCGTCGTCGAGCGGGCGATGAACGCCGCGATGCACGCCGGCTGCGGTGCGAAGCTGCGGTGTGGCGGACTGACGGCGGAGGCCTTTCCCGGCGTGGATCGAGTCGCCGAGTTCATTGCCGCGGCGGTCGTGGGGCGCGTGCCGTTCAAAGCGACGGCAGGCCTGCATCATCCGGTCCGGCACTACAACGCGCAAAGCGGATTCACAATGCACGGCTTCTTGAATATTTTGGCGGCAGCGGCGCTGGCGCCGCGCGCCGGAGTCGAAACGCTGCAACGAGTCGTTGCAGAAGAAGATCCAAGCGCATTTCAGTTCGAAGCGCAGGCACTTCGCTGGCGGGACGAACGCATCGAGATCGAGGAGTTGGAGGCTTGCCGGCGCGGCGCATTCGTCGCCTACGGCAGTTGCAGCTTCAGCGAGCCGGTCGAGGACCTAACGGCCCTTGGGATTCTTTCAGCGCGATGAGCGAGCCGGGAACGACCGACCCGAACCTCGACTCGTGGATTGCAGTAGCGGCCGATAGCGACTTCCCAATCCAAAACCTGCCGTTCGGCGCCTTCGAGCGGAGTGGAGTTCCGCACATCGGCGTTGCGATCGGCACGCAGATACTCGACCTCTTCGAATCGGCCGAAGCGGGCTTTTTTGACGACGTTTGCGAGCGCGAGCTGGTGCAAGCGCCGGTGCTCAATCCACTGCTGGCAGCGGGGCGAAGCACGTGGCTGCCGCTGCGAGAACGAATCTCGGCGCTGCTTCACGCCGGCGGCGACGGGCGCTTACGAGAAGGCAACCTCGAGCGGTTTCTCTGCCGGCAAGATGCCGTCGCGATGCGCGTGCCGATGGAGATCGGCGACTACGTCGACTTCTATTCGTCGATCGAGCACGCAACCAATCTCGGGAAGCTCTTTCGTCCGAATGCCGAGGCGCTGCTGCCGAATTGGCGCTGGCTCCCGGTCGGCTATCATGGGCGGTCGAGCACGATCGTCGTTGACGGAACCGCGATTCGCCGGCCGTCCGGCCAGCGCAAAGCGCCGGCCGACGCGGCGCCAAGCTTCGAGGCAAGCCGCCGCCTCGACATCGAATTGGAAGTCGGATTCGTCACCGGTCCCGGCAACGAGTTGGGAAGACCGATCGCGGTCACGGATGCGCGTGAGCATATCTTTGGCCTGCTGCTCGTTAACGATTGGAGCGCGCGCGATATTCAGGCCTGGGAGTATCAGCCGCTGGGGCCGTTTTTAGGAAAGTCGTTTGCCACAACGATCTCACCCTGGATCGTGACGCTCGAGGCGTTGGATCCGTTTCGCTCGCAAGGGCCCACGCAGGAACCGGAGCCGCTCGACTATCTGCGCGGCGGCGAGTCCTGTGCATACGATATCTCCCTCGCGGTCGATTTACAAACGCAAGCGATGCGCGAGCGCGACATCGCCGCAGACACGCTTAGCGAGACGAACTTTCGCGAGCTGTATTGGAGCATGGCGCAGCAGCTCGCGCACGCAACGGTCAACGGCGCCGTCACGCGGCCGGGCGACCTCTTTGCATCGGGAACGATTAGCGGCGCGGCGCCGCGGAGTCAAGGCAGTTTGATCGAGCTGTCCTGGAACGGCGAACGGGCGATCGCGCTTTCGGACGGCGAGACGCGGACGTTCTTAGAAGATGGCGACGAAATCACGCTGCGGGGGTGGTGCGCGAAGCCGGGCGTGCGCCGGATTGGCTTTGGCTGCGCCCGCGGGCGAATCGACCCGGCTTACGCGCTCGCCGGTGCCTCGATCCACGAGCGGAAGTAGCTCGGATCCTCGCAGGCAACGGCCGCTTCCGCGAGCAGCAGCGGCTTGAAGGTGTCGACCATCACGGCGATCTCGTCGGTTGAGGTCTTCCCGAGACTAGCCTCCACGGCGCCGGGCTGCGGCCCGTGCGGCGCGCCCGCGGCGTGCAGCGTGATCGAACCCTCCTCGACCCCGCGCCGGCTCATGAAGTTTCCGCTCACATAGTAGAGCACTTCGTCGCAGTCTACGCTCGAGTGGTTGTACGGCACCGGAACCGCCAACGGGTGGTAGTCGAACATGCGCGGCACGAAGGCGCAGAAGGCTGCACCCGGCGCTTCGAACGTCGCATGCGCGGGCGGCGGTTGATGCAGCTTTCCGGTGATTGGCGCGAACTCTTCGAGGTTGAAGGCGTAGGGATAGCAGTAGCCGTCCCAACCGACGACGTCGCAGGGATGATTCTGAACGATGTAGATTGCATGGCGCCCGCCGCTGGTGACTCGAACTTCGTATTCGCCTTGCGCGTCGACGGGCGGCTTGAGCACCGGTGCGCGAAAGTCTCGCTCGTAGTAAGGCGCGTGTTCTTCGAGTTGCCCGAACTCGTTGCGATACCTGCGCGGGATCGCGACGGTACCGGTGAGCTCGTGGACGAGCATGCGCGTAGCGGACGCCGGCACGATTCGATAAGTGGTACCGGTCGGAATGACGAGATAATCGTGCGCTCGATAGGCAAGCTCACCGAACGGGCTTTCGACGACGCCCGCGCCGGAGTGAATGAAGAGCAGCTCGTCGCCGCCGGTGTTGCGGTAAAAGTACTCCATCGGGCGCTGCGCATTCGCAATCGCGATGACGACGTCGTCGTTGCCGAGCAGCGGCGTGCGCGACTCGATGGCGTCAGTCCCGTCGAGCGCGAGCTGCGGCGTCTTGAAATGACGATTGCGCAGCGGCTCGTTGGGCGAGAATCGGAACGCTGGGCGCGTCCAGGGGCGAACGTCCAGCGTCGCGGTCGGGGGCCGGAGATGGTAGATCAGCGAGTAAACGCTTTCGAAGCCCTTGGTCGAGAACAGCTCCTCGGCGTAGAGGCCGCCGTCTGGGCGGCGAAACTGGATGTGGCGCTTATGCGGGACGCGGCCTTCGCGGAGATAGGACGGCATTATGGAGCGCTCTGCTCTGGCGCCGCTGCCCGTTCGGTCGCCGCGAATCCATTCGTTTTGTGCGTGCCGTCGCAGAACGGTTTGGTCTGCGAGCCGCCGCAACGGCAGAGTGCGACGTTTTCGCCCTCGACGGTGTAAGGATTTCCCTCGGCGTCGGTAAGCGTGACGGTCCCGCGTACGAGATACGGGCCACTCTCGCGGACTTTGATAGTTACTTCATCCATCAGCGTTGCGTTCGACGGCAGGTCCCGCCTCGAAGACGCCCTTGAGCCGCCGCAGCACGTGCCCCACGATTTGCCGCTCCAACTGCGGTCCGTCTAGCGGCGTGCTTGCTGCCACGCGTGCGATGTCCAGTGCGTAGATCGTAAAGATATAATGATGCGCGGGACCGGGCGGCGGACACGGACCGTGATAGGCAGCCATGCGTGCCGAGGTAATGCCGAGTTGATCGACCGAGAGCTTGACGTCGCGAGGCAGCGAGCGCGTTTGAGCCGGGAGATTGTAGACGACCCAATGGAAGAAGCCGCCGGGCATGGGTGCGTCGGGATCGTGCATGATCAGGGCCAGCGACGCGGTACCGTGGGGCACGCCCCTCCAAGAGAGCGACGGCGAGTGGTTCTCTCCGCCGCAGCGCACGGCCATAAAGGTTTTCGGTATCAATTGATAGGCGCCGAGATCGCCGCTCGAGACCGAGAGGTTGGTCGAGGCGACCAGGGCAGTCGTCGCGGCGAGAAGTGCACGAATCATCCAAGCATCGTTGGCGACGGCAAGGCAGCTTCCTCGCGCTCGCCGGGCGTATGCTATCATGGCCTGGCCATGATGGGAGTTGGGCTTCACGCGGCGTAACCTTGTGAACCCCGCCAGAACCGGAAGGTAGCAACGGTAAGCGAGTCCTTACGGGTGCCGTGATCC
The DNA here is from genome assembly GCA_963823795.1 of Vulcanimicrobiota bacterium. Taxonomy (GTDB): domain Bacteria; phylum Vulcanimicrobiota; class Vulcanimicrobiia; order Vulcanimicrobiales; family Vulcanimicrobiaceae; genus Cybelea. Next base: position 279,400 of record CAWGMX010000005.1, read on the forward strand.
ACCTGACTCTCGTCGTGGTCTTTAGAAGCTTAACTATGCAACAGATTCAAACGATCTATCCGGCCGTCGTGGCCCTGGCAAGCGCCCTGTTGGCGCTTGCATTTTATCACCTCACGGTCGTGCGCCCCGCGCTGCGGCGTGCCGGCTCGTTGCTCGAGCTGCACGACGGTTTGATTTCAGGAGGCGCCGGCGGCGCCGCCGGGCGCCTTGCCGCGCTCGAGAGCGGCGATGCATCGTTGCGTGCCGCCCTGGAGAGCGACGCCGCCAGGCTTGGGCGGCTCGAAGCACTCGCCGCGACCGATCTCTCGCGCTGCGGTTTCGTTCGCTACGATGCCTTCACCGATAGCGAGTCGGGCCTTTCGTACGCTTTGGCGCTGCTCAATCGCCAAGGCGACGGCGTGGTTGTCACGAGCATCTATTCTCGCGACGGCACACGTACCTTCGGAAAACCGGTTACGGCTTTCAAGCCAACCGTCCAAGCGTCGCCGGAGGAACTCGAAGCAATCGAGCGGGCTCGCGTTGCGGTTTCGTAGAACGGGCGAAACGTGAACTTGCTCGTTTGCGATTTAGCACAGGGCCTTCTATGGGTCGTCAATATTTACACGATGTTGCTCTTCGTCTATGCGATCACGTCGTGGTTTCCCGATTTGCGCCGCGGGCGATGGGTCTACTACCTGGCTTCGATCATCGAGCCGGTGCTGATTCCGATCCGCCGGGTCGTTCCGCCGCTGGGAGGCCTCGATCTCGCCTTTCTGATTCTGTTCTTCGCCTTGCAGCTTCTCGTTCGTCCGGCGCTGCAGCATCTCGCCTTGGACAGCCTGCATCCCGGTCTTCTGACCTTTTCGTCTTGGCACTTAAAACCGACCGCCCGCATCGCATCGAAGTCGCGAACAACGTTCGCAACTTTTGCATCATCGCGCACATCGACCATGGTAAGACGACGCTCTCCGACCGCTTGCTGGAGATCACCCGCACGGTTGCCTCGCGCGACCTCGAGGAACAGGCGCTCGACGCAATGGACCTCGAGCGCGAGCGCGGCATCACGATTCGCATGCACCCGGTTACCCTCAACTATAAAGCGCTCAACGGCGAGCAATATCAGCTCAACCTGATCGATACGCCGGGACACGTCGATTTCTCGTACGAAGTCTCGCGGTCGCTGGCGGCCTGCGAAGGGGCCGTGCTGATTATCGATGCGGCCCAGGGCATCGAGGCGCAGACGCTGGCGAACTATCACTTGGCCCTCGAGCACGACCTCACGATCATTCCGGTCATCAACAAAATCGATCTTCCGGCCGCCGATCCCGAGCGCGTAATGGGCGAGATCGAGGAGCTGCTGGTGATGGAGCGCAGCGAGTGCATTTTAGCCAGCGCGAAAAACGGCGTCGGCATCGAAGAGATTCTGGAAGCGATCGTCCATCGAATTCCACCTCCGAAAGGCCATCGCGACCTTCTGCGCGCGCTGGTCTTCAACGCGCAGTTCGACCCGTATCGCGGCGTCGTCAGCTACGTCCGCGTCGTGGACGGGAGTCTCGAAGCCGGCACTCGCTTTATGTCGATGGCGCACCAGCGCGTCTACGAATGCACTGAGGTCGGCATCTTCGCGCCCCAGATGCGCCCCACGAAGTCGCTCGAGCTCGGCAGCGTCGGCTACGTCATCGGCAACATCAAATCGTTAGGTGAGATCGACGTCGGCGATACGATTACGTCGACCACCAATCCGGCTCACATCGCGCTGGCCGGCTATCGCAAAGCGGTGCCGATGGTCTATTGCGGCCTCTATCCGAACGAGGGGCAATACGACGCGCTGCGCGACGCGCTCGAAAAGCTCAAGCTCAACGACGCCGCGCTGCTTTATGAGCCCGAGAGCTCCGTCGCGTTGGGATTCGGCTTTCGCTGCGGTTTCTTGGGCCTGTTGCACATGGAGATCGTGCAAGAGCGGCTGGAGCGCAACTACAGCCTCGACCTGATCGCAACCGCTCCGTCGGTGCTCTTCCGCGTCGTGCGCAGCGACGGCAGCGAGCTGATGGTCGATAATCCTTCGAAACTCCCACCGCCGACGGCGATCGCCTCGATCGAGGAGCCGTACGTCAAGGCGACGATCATCTCGCCGCCGGAGTACGTCGGCGCCATCATGGAGATCACGCAAGGCCGGCGCGGGACGCTGGACAACATGGAGTATCTGCACGACGGCCGCGTGATCATGACGTACGAGATGCCGCTGATCGAAGTGATCGTCGACTTCTTCGACGCGCTCAAATCGAGGACCAAGGGATATGCCTCGCTCGACTATGAGGTGATCGGTTACCGCGAGGGCGATCTGGCGAAGCTCGAGATTTTGCTCAACGGCGAAGTGGTGGACGCGCTCTCGTTTATCGTTGCGCGCGACAAAGCCGTTGCCCGCGGACGCGCGATGGCCGAGAAACTCAAGGAGCTGATTCCCCGCCAGATGTTCGAGGTGCCGATCCAGGCGGCGATCGGCGGAAAGATCGTCGCGCGCGAAACCGTCACCGCGATGCGCAAGAACGTGCTTTCGAAGTGCTATGGCGGCGATATCACGCGTAAGCGCAAGCTTCTCGAAAAGCAAAAAGTCGGTAAAGAGCGGATGAAGCGCGTCGGCAAGGTCGAGCTTCCCCAGGAGGCGTTCATGGCCGTCTTGCGGCTTGGCTCGTGAAGACCTACGTCGCGACGCAGAACGCGGGAAAGCTTCGCGAGCTGCGGGCGATTTTTTCGGGTCGCAGTGAACTCGAACTGGCAAACCGCAGGAAGTACGCCGACGTCGATGAGGACGCCGACAGTTATGCCGGCAACGCGCTGATCAAAGCGCACGCGCTCGTCGCGACGCTGCGGGAACGGGGCATCGAGGCGGGCGGTGCTCGCCGACGACAGCGGATTGGAAGTCGATGCGCTCGAGGGACAGCCCGGGGTTTACTCCGCGCGCTACGGCGGACCCGATATCGGATGGCCCGAGCGCCGGGCCGAATTGCTCGGCGGAGGTCCGGCGGAGTCCCGCCCTACCGTCGCGCGGCGCGGTTTGTCTGCGCGCTGGCGTTGATCGAACCGGGTCGCGAACCGATAGTCGCGACCGGTCAGGTGACGGGCTACATCTTAGAGGTTGAGACCGGGGCGGGCGGTTTTGGCTACGATCCGTTGTTCTTCCATCCGCCGTCCGGCCGCAGCTTTGCCGCGCTCAGCGAGAAGGAGAAGAACGCGGTCAGCCACCGGCGTCGCGCTGCGGACGCGTTGCTGGCAGCGTTGCGCAACCGTGTCTGATCTTACGATCGGGCTTGCGAATGTCCGATGAGGTTCGATCGATTCAGCGACGGCGAAACTGCGACGACGCGGCAATCCGGCTGGCGTTAGCCTCCACGGAACGCGGGACGGTGTGGGTGGCGCGCGACGGCGGCGAAGGCGTAGGAATCGCCGTTGCGCACGACTCTGAAGGCGAGCGCTACGTGGGCGATCTTTTCGTCGAGCCATCGTATCGCGGTAGCGGCGTGGGCGGCAAGCTTTTGGCCGAGGCTTTTCGGCGAAGCCGGGGATCGCGCGCGCGCCATGCGCGTCGACCCGGGCGATGCCGGGAGCCTGGTGCTGGGCCTGTGGCAACGTATGCTGCTGCGCGAGCCGATCCTGCGGCTTGCCGGCGCGATTCCGCGAGAAGAGGAGCTCGCAAAGATGGCGGCCGGCGATTACCGGTTTGAAGTCGATCGCGTCGATCCCGTCTCCCACGGTTTTGGCCTGCGCGGTCTTGACGTTCAGACGCGCGGTACGGCGCGCGACGCGGATCACGAGCAGTTCGCGCGCAGGGCGACGGGGCACGCGTTTTTCCTGCGCGGTGAGTTTATCGGGTACGGCTACGTGTGGTCCGACGGCCGCCTTGGGCCGTTAGCCTGCGCGTCGAAAGCATATCTCGTGCAGATCTTCGCTTACGCGCTACTCTCGCTGAACGCGGACGTACGGCGCGTCGTGGTGTACGGCGCTGGTTCCGGGCTCGAACGTGCGGATCGCGCGCGCAGCCTTGCGCGCCGGTTTGACGATCGAAGCGGTTTCGCTACTTGCCGGCGACGCATTCAAGGCGATCTTTCAACGTACGTCGGCTATCATTCGTTGTTGTTTTAGCGCCTAGTATCTAAAGAAATCTTTCGATAACATTTCACTGTGCAATACTGGTGGCACACGATCGTGCTTTTATAAAAGCATGAAGAATTGTCCCAATTGCAAGCAGAGTTTGCCGCTCGATTCGTTTTCGTTCAGGCGTCGCGGACTCGAGGTCATCGTATTGCCGCCCATGTACGAAGGAGTATGCAAGGCACTATTATCGCCGAAACGCACCTGTTCACAATCGTCGGCGAAACGACAACATGAAAAGGTATCGCATACGACAACGTCAAGTCATGCGTGAATATCTGAGCGATCACCCGTGCGTTGACTGCGGCGAGTCAGATGTTAGGGTGCTGGAGTTCGACCATGTGAGGTGACGACAAGGATGGAGAACGTCGCGACGCTGTGCGGACAGGGAGTCGGCCTGAAGGATTACAGCGGAGATCGCGAAGTGCGAAGTGCGCTGTGCGAACTGCCATCGTCGCAGAACGGCAGAAGCAGTTTGGTTGGTGGCGAAATCTCGGGACGTAGCTCAGCTTGGTAGAGCGCCGCGTTTGGGACGCGGAGGCCGCAGGTTCAAGTCCTGTCGTCCCGACCATACTTTGCGCCCGTGGTCTAACAGGATAAGGCACGAGTCTTCTAAACTCGAAGATGGGGGTTCGAGTCCCTCCGGGCGCATGGATACGTATGCGGCAGCCGCCTTGATGGTGACTGTAGCTCAGTTGGTTAGAGCGCCGGTCTGTGACATCGGAGGTTGCGGGATCGATCCCCGTCAGTCACCCCAGCGTCGCCTGACGTGCGCGCCTTTAGCTCAGTCGGTAGAGCAGCGGCCTTTTAAGCCGTTGGTCCCGGGTTCGAGTCCCGGAGGGCGCACAATCCGCACCGCTAGCTCAATTGGTAGAGCAGGTGACTCTTAATCACTTGGTTGGGGGTTCAAGTCCCTCGCGGTGTAAATCTCGGAGACCCTCACGGAGAATGTCTGCGGGGGTCTCTTTTTTGCGCATATGCAGATTGGGCCCGCCTGGGAGGAAAAGCACCCGGCGCGTTCTATCTATCGGGTCGCCGGGCAAGTGGCGGAACTGGCAGACGCGCTGGACTTAGAATCCAGTGGGGCGACCCGTCAGAGTTCGAGTCTCTGCTTGCCCACGTGCTGCGCGCCCCCCACCGGCATACTCCGGCGGGGTCCCCTAGGAGGTCGACGCGGAAGTAGCTCAGTGGTAGAGCATCGCCTTGCCAAGGCGAGGGTCGCGAGTTCGAATCTCGTCTTCCGCTAATTTTCTCTTTATGACCAGCTCGACATTGACACGCCTCGCCCCGACTGAAGTGGCGCTCGAATTCTCGATCACCGGCCAGGAGCTAGCTGAGGCCGAGGATCGTGCCTTTCGCAAATTGGTGAGGGTCGTCCGGCTGCCGGGATTCCGCCAGGGCAAGGTGCCGCGAAAAATTTTCGAGCAGACCTACGGGAGCGAGGCCGTCACCAATCAAGCCGTCGAGGACCTCGTGCCCGAGGCCTACGCGAAGGCGGTTCGCGAGCACGACCTGGACCCGGTCGACCGGCCCAAGCTCGAGGTTCTTGAAGAGAGCGAAGGGCGGCCCACCCGTTTGAAGGCGACGGTCGAAGTGCGTCCGACCATCGAGTTGCGGCCGTATAAGGGCGTCTCCGTCAGCGGCCCGGCATTCGAGGTGACCGAAGCCGACGTCGAGCGGAGTCTGCAGACCCTGGCCAAGGAGCGGGCAATTCTCGTCCCGGTCTCACGTGCCGCTCAGCTCGGCGACGTCGCCACGCTCGAGTACGAGGGCTCGATCGACGGCGTACCTTTTGAGGGGGGTCAAGCGGCGAACCAGACGGTCGAGCTTTCCGAGGGCCGGTTCGTCCCGGGATTTGTCGCAGGCATCGTCGGCATGACTGCGGGTGAAAGCAAGAACGTCGAGCTTCGCTTTCCCGATGACTATCCGTCGGCGGCCGTCGCTGGAAAGCCCGCCGTCTTTGCCGTGAAACTGCACGATCTCAAAGAGTTTGAGCTTCCGCCGCTCGACGACGAGCTCGCAAAAGCGGTCTCAAACAATCAGACCCTCGACGAGCTGCGAGCGGATTTACGCCGCCGGCTCACGGCCGTTGCAACGGGACGCGCGCGCCGCATCATCGGTAATACGATACTGGAACGCCTGCTGGCGGAACACGATTTTGCGCTACCGCCATCGATGGTTGAGGGCGAAATCGACCGTATACTGGAGGACGCTACGAGTGCGGCTACCGGCGAGGCCGAAGCACAACCACGCGAGAGTTATCGCGCCGAAGCCGAGTCTCGAGTAAAAACGACCCTGCTGATCGAGCAAATTGCCAAAGCGGAAAAGATTACCGCGACGCCAGGCGATATCGCCGCCGAACTCGAGGTTCTCTCGCGGCGCTACGGTCAGCCCGCCGCTCGAATACGAAAGGCGCTGGGCAATAATTTGCTCTCTCTCATGGATGGGATCGTACGAAGTAAGACGCTCGAACTGCTAATTGATAACGCCGAGGTCGTGCTAAACGAAGAAACTTCCCCACCGGCGTCGTAGTTAAGCCGGGTGAAGATGCAACATTTAGTGCCGATGGTCGTCGAACAAACGGCCCGCGGCGAACGAGCGTATGACATCTTTTCGAGGCTCCTTAAGGATCGCATCGTCTTTGTGGGTGGCCCTATCGAGGACCACCTCGCAAGCCTGGTGATCGCTCAACTCCTGTTTTTGGAGAAGGAAGACCCCGATAAAGATATTGATATGTATTTGAACAGCCCGGGGGGGAGCGTTACCGCAGGCCTGGCCGTTTACGATGCGATGCGCTTTATCAGGCCCGACGTGGCGACCATCTGCATGGGATTCGCCGCGTCGATGGGCTCGATTCTGCTAACGGGGGGCGCCCCAGGCAAGCGGTATGCCCTGCCCAACTCGAAGGTCGTCATCCATCAGCCCTGGGTCTCGCAGATCGGCGGGCAGGCCACCGACGTGGAAATTGCGGCCCGGGACCTGATCGCGACCCGCCAGACCGTGGCACAAATTTATGAGGAAACCACCAAGAAGCCCCTCGAACAGGTCCTCAAAGACATCGAACGGGACTATTACATGACTGCCCAAGAGGCCAAGGATTACGGTATAATCGACCAGATTATCTCAAACCGTGACAGCCTGCCGATGCCGGCGTAGAAGGAGTGGAGGAGCCCCGGGGGCGCGATGTTCCGATTCGGAGACGATAAAGGTCAGCTAAAGTGTAGCTTCTGCGGCAAGTCGCAGGAGCAGGTCCGCAAACTCATTGCTGGGCCCGGCGTTTATATTTGCGACGAGTGCATCGAGCTCTGCAACGAGATCATCGAAGAGGAGCTCTACAAGAACGTCGACGAGAATCTGAAGCTTCGGAATATTCCGAAGCCCAAAGAGATCAATCACATCCTCAATCAATATGTGATCGGGCAGGAACGCGCGAAGAAATCTTTAGCCGTCGCCGTCTACAACCATTATAAGAGGATCAACGCGGGCGCAGCCGCCGACGACGTCGAGCTGCAGAAGTCCAACATCATGCTCGTCGGGCCCACCGGGTCCGGCAAGACGTACCTTGCGCAGACTCTCGCGAAGATTTTGGACGTCCCCTTGGCCATGGCGGATGCCACCTCGCTGACCGAGGCCGGCTACGTCGGTGAAGACGTCGAGAACATTTTGCTCAAGCTGATCCAAGCCGCCGACTACGATGTGAAGCGGGCGGAGAAGGGCATAGTCTACATCGACGAGATCGACAAGATCGCACGCAAGAGCGAGAACCCGTCGATCACGCGCGACGTCTCCGGTGAAGGCGTGCAGCAGGCGCTGCTCAAGATCCTGGAAGGTACGACGGCCAACGTGCCGCCGCAGGGCGGTCGCAAGCATCCGCACCAAGAGTTCATTCAGATCGATACCACCAACGTGCTCTTCATTTGTGGCGGAGCCTTCGACGGCCTCGAGCGCATCATCGAATCGCGCGTCGCCGCCAACAATATGGGATTCCGCGCGAATCCCGAAGGCAAGCGCGACCTGCACGTCGGCAAGCTCTTCCAGCAGCTGATGCCCGAGGATTTGCTTAAGTTCGGATTGATTCCCGAGTTCATCGGCCGTCTGCCCATCGTGGTGACGCTCGACGCACTCGACGAGTTGGCTCTGCGCCGGATCCTCACCGAACCGCGCAACGCGCTCGTTCGTCAGTTTCAAAAGATCCTCAGTATGGATGGCGTGGACTTGCAGTTCACCAAAGAAGCGTTGGTCGCGATTGCGCACAAGGCGCAAAGCCGCAAGACCGGCGCCCGCGGGCTACGCTCGATTCTCGAAGAGACGATGCTCGAGGTCATGTACGACCTCCCGTCGCTCCAAGGCGTTAAGAAGTGCGTCGTCAACAAAGACGTGATCGAGAAGAAGGAAGCGCCGGCGCTGATATACCACGAACAAAAGAAAGACATGCCGGCTTAGGGGCCACATTTGCCCCAGGACTTTGTCGCGGCGGCCCTCGATTATATTGGTAAACTTCGGGCCGCCGCTCGTCCTGGGGCAATCTGACCCCTAATCTGGCGCAACCCAGCGGCGGGTCTGACAGGCGGATAAGATGGCGGTGCGGAACGCTGGCGCCCCGATGGAACTCCCAAAGCATTACGATCCGCAGGCGGTCGAGCCGCGTCTGTACGAGCAATGGGAGCGCAACGGCTACTTTCACGAAGAGCCCGATCCGGCGCGGCCGCCGTTCATTATATGCATGCCCCCGCCCAACGTAACGGCGCGCGCACATTTGGGGCACGGCTCGACGTATCTGACGATGGACGTACTTACGCGCTATCACCGGATGCTCGGGAACAATGCCGACTGGCTGCCCGGCAGCGATCACGCGGCAATCGCCACCGAAGCCGTCCTCGTAAAAGCTCTGGCAAAGGAAGGCCGCCGCCGGGACGAGCTCGGGCGGGAAGCTTTCATCGCGCGCGCGTGGGAATGGTCGCGCACCTATGGCGGCGAGATCGACGCACAGTTTCGGCGGCTCGGCTTTGGACCCGATTGGGAGCGTTCGCGCTTCACGATGGACGAAGGGCTCTCCGCCGCGGTGCGCCGGGTCTTCGTCCAACTGTATCGCGAGGGGCTGATCTATCGCGGAACGCGTCTGGTGAACTGGGATCCGACGGGCAAAACGACCGTCTCCGACGCGGAGCTCGAGTACGTCGAGCGCGACGGCACGCTCTGGCGCATTCGTTATCCATTTTCAAAAGAAGATCGCGGCGACGGGATTGAGATCGCGACGACCAGGCCGGAGACGATGCTTGCCGACGTTGCGATCGCCGTTCACCCAAATGACCCGCGTTACGCGGCCCTCGTCGGGCGGAACGTCTGGTTGCCCCCACTTTTCGACCGCACTATTCCAATCGTGGCCGACGTAGCCGTCGACATGGAGTTCGGAACCGGAGCGGTCAAGGTAACCCCGGCGCACGACCAACTCGACTACGAGATCGGCGTGCGGCACCGCTTGGAAATGCCGTCGGTTATCGGGCTCGATGCTCGAATCGCGGGCACCGGCGTCAACGTTGGCCCTTATGCGGGACTCGATCGCTTCGAAGCGCGCGAACGAATCGTCGCCGATTTGGAAGGCTGTGGCGCGCTTCTCGAGGCGCAGCCGCATCGGCATTCGGTTGCGACGAGCGAACGCAGCGGCGACGTGGTCGAGCCGTTGCTCTCCCTGCAGTGGTTCGTCAAGATGGCGCCGCTGGCAAAGCCGGCGTTGGACGCCTATCGCGACGGCCGCGTGCGGTTCGTGCCCGAGCGCCATGGGCGGACGTACGAGCATTGGCTGGAGAACATTCGCGATTGGAACATCTCTCGGCAGTTGTGGTGGGGCCATCAACTCCCGGTGTGGTACACGCCCGACGGCCGCGAAGTCGTCGCTGAAAGCGAAGAAGAGGCGCTCGAGATCGCGCTCGCAGTCCACGGTACCAACGAGCTGACGCGTGACTTGGATACCCTCGACACCTGGTTCTCCAGCGGAATTTGGCCCTTCTCGATACTCGGCTGGCCGCAGTTGACGCAAGAGCTGCGCTGTTGGTATCCGTCGCAGACGATGATCACCGGCGGAGAGATCATCTTTCTCTGGGTAGCGCGGATGGTAATGCTGGGACTGCACTTCATGGAGGCCGTTCCGTTCCGCGACGTCGTGATTACGCCGTTGGTCTTCGATGCGGCCGGGCGAAAGATGTCGAAGTCGCTTGGAAATACCATCGATCCGATGGAGCTTGCGGAGAAGTACGGCGCCGACGCATTTCGCCTCTCGATCCTGCGACAGATGCGACTCGAAAGCCAGGAGATTCGTTATCAGGAGTCGCGTTGCGAAGAGGCGCGCAACTTCAACAACAAGATTTGGAACGCGACGCGCTATATGCTTTCGCTGCCCGAAGGGTTGCCTCCGGCGATGGTGCTGCCGGAGGCGAGTGCGCTCACACCGGCCGATCGCTGGATCCTCACCCGGCTTCGCGAGACGGTCGTGCGCACGAGCGAGCTGCTGGGCACGTACGACTTCGGCAATGCGGCTGAAACGATCTGGCGCTTCCTTTGGTACGAAATCTGCGACTGGTACCTCGAAGCGACGAAGGCGCAGGGAAACCGCCCGAGCCGGGCAGCCGTGCTCTCCTTCGTTTGGAATAACGCCATGCGGCTGTTGCATCCGGTCGCGCCCTTTATCAGCGAAGAGATTTGGCTGGCATTGCCGCACGACGGACCGACGATCGTGACGGCGACCTGGCCCGATCCGCTTGAGATTCCTGCGTTTGAAACCGATGCGCAAGGCTTTGAAACGCTCAAAAGAACGGTCGAGCGAGTGCGCAATATGCGGGCGGAACTCGGGCTGCCTCCTAAGGAACGAGTGGTACTCGAGGTTCCGGCGAACGTGCCGGAGGAAATGGCCGAACTGCTCGCCCTTTTCTGCACGGCCACGGTCGAGCGATCTGCCGCGAGCGATGGAACGTTTGACGAAGCGCTTGGCTGCGTCAGCGTGCATGCGCCGCAGGGCATGCTGGAAGAACGCTATCGCAAGGAGGTTGCGCATTTGCTCTCGGAAATCGACCGGGGCGAGAAGAAGCTCGGGAATGAAGCCTTCGTCTCGAGGGCAGCCCCGGAGATCGTTGCCAAAGAGCGTGAAAAACTGGAAGCTTATCGCAGCGAGTTGGCGCGAGCCGAAGCGGCGTTGCGTGCCTTGAAGGAACCGGCATGACGGCGACGGCAGCCCATGGCGTTTTGGCACGAAGCGACGAGGTTGCGAGAATCATCGCGCGGCTCGCCCACGAAATCGTCGAACCCAACGAGGCTCAAGAGGGGCTCGTGATTTTGGGCGTGCGTCGCGGCGGGGAGGCGCTGGCAATTCGGCTTGCGGCGGAGATCGAGCGCATCAGCGGGCGCAAGCCGGCACTCGGCTTTCTGAACATCAATCTCTACCGCGACGACCGCGTGATGCACGAGCTGCCCGAGTCGCAAATTCCCGTCGACGTTTCGGGCCGGATGGTGATCGTCGTTGACGACGTTTTATACACCGGCCGAACGATTCGTTCGGCGCTGGATGCCGTAACCGATCTCGGGCGCCCGGCGGCCATCAGGCTTTGCGTTCTGGTGGACCGCGGCTTGCGCGAACTTCCGATTCAACCCGACTACGTTGGCCGCTTTACGCCGACGGCGCCGAATCAACGAGTGAAGGTGGTGCTCTCTCCCCAAGCCGGCACTTCCGACGAAGTGACGATATTAGGACACGCCGATGCGGATCCGCCGTAGCCTAATCGATTTGGACGATCTGACGGGCGAAGAGATTGCCGCGATCTTCGAGCAGACCGCGAAGTTCGAGGCAGCCGCGCCGGGACGCCGGCTGGCGGGCAAAACCTGCGTCAACATGTTCTTTGAGGAGAGCACTCGGACGTTCACCTCGTTCAACATGGCCGAGCTGCGATTGGGGGCCGACGTCGTCAACCTCGCGCCGCGCAATCTGAGCCTGAGCAGCAAGGGTGAAACGCTCGAAGATACCGCGATGACATTGGGCGCGATGGGGATTTCGGTCTTGGTCGTGCGCCACCCGGAAGCCGGTTTTCCGCAGCGCTTCGCCTTGCGTTTCGACGGCCACGTCGTCAACGCCGGCGACGGCGTGCACGCCCACCCAACCCAGGCACTGCTCGATATCTATACGCTCATCGAGGAGTTCGGTGAGCTCAAAGGGCGCGCGGTTGCGATTGTCGGCGACGTTCTTCACAGCCGCGTCGCGCATTCGGCGATCCGCGGCCTTTCGCGGCTCGGGGCCACCGTCGTGCTGGTCGGGCCCGAAGCCTTTTTGCCGAGCACCTATGCCGGCGACGGAGTCCGCGTCGAGCGCGACTTCGACGCGATCTTGCCAAACGTCGATGCGGTCGTCTTGCTGCGAATTCAGCGAGAGCGCTTCGTCGAGATGCCGATCTCCGATCAAGAGTACGTCGCGGCCTACCGCCTCGACCAACGCCGCCTGCGTTTATTGCGTAAAGAGGCAGTCGTCATGCATCCCGGCCCCTACAATCGCGGAATGGAGCTCGACGATTCCGTGCTGGACTTTGCCGGCTGGCGCTACGCGCGCCAGGTGCATCACGGCGTCGCCATTCGCATGGCCGTCCTCGACCTGCTCGTTAACGCGAGGAGTCTGTAAGCGCTTTCATGACGGCTCTTCTCATCACGGGCGGCAGAGTCGTCGACCCCGTCGCGTCGCTCGATGCCGTCCGCGACGTGCGCATCCGAAACGGCATCGTCGCCGAGATCGGCGAGCATCTCGAATCCGAGCCTGGCGAGAGCATGCTCGACGCCACCGGTGCGGTGGTCGCACCGGGTTTTATCGACATGCACGTGCACCTGCGCGAACCTGGCTTTCCAGAAAAAGAGACGCTGGCCACCGGAACGGAGGCCGCCGTGCGGGGAGGTTTTTGCAGCGTAGCGTGCATGCCAAACACCAACCCGGCGCTGGATTCCACAGCGACACTGCAATGGCTTCGCGAGCACGCCCAACGTTTTGCGCATTGCCGAGTCTACCCGATCGGCGCGATCACGCTGGGGCGCAAGGGCCGCGAGCCGTGCGACTTTGCGGCCCTGGCGCAAGCCGGCGCCGTCGGCTTTTCCGACGACGGCGACACGGTGGCGGACGCACGTCTGTTGGGCGATGCCGCCTTGCGCGCGCGCGACGTCCTGAGCGTTTTTATCTCGCACTGCGAACCCGAGGACCTCATCGTTGCGCGAGATCTCGTAATTGCCGCCGAGACCGGCAAGCGCTGGCATATCGCGCACCTCTCGACGCGCGATGCATTGGAACTGGTGCGCGGGGCGCGCGCGGATGGTGCACATGTCACGTGCGAGGCGACGCCTCACCATCTCACGTTTACGGCCGCCGATGCGAGCGAGATCGGGCCTGCCGCGCGCGTCAATCCACCGCTGCGTTGGGAGGAAGACGTTGCCGCGCTGCGCCAAGGCGTGCGCGACGGAACGATCGATGCCCTCGCGACCGACCACGCCCCGCATACGGAGGCGGAGAAGAACGATGCGGCCAGCCCGGCTCCGGGGTTTACCGGATTGGAGATCGCCGTGGGCGCTTACGCCGACGCACTGCCGGACCTACCGCTGACGCGCTTCGTCGGGCTGCTCTCGGTGAATCCCGCGCGAATTCTCGGGATCGCCGGCGGCACGCTGCGGCCGGGAGCGGCGGCCGACGTGACGATCTTTGCCCAGCGGTCGTGGGTCGTCAATCCGGCGGCGTTTGCATCGAAAGGTAAATCGACGCCCTTTGCGGGACGCCGCCTGCCGTGCAAAGTGCTCGCGACGATCGTCGGCGGAGAGCTGCGCTATCGCGCCCCCGAGCTGGTCGCGTGACGGCGCAAACGACTCCGGCCGCATTATTTTTGGCCGACGGCAGCCGCTTCGACGGTAATGCACTCGGCGTGGAAGGGACGGCGCTGGGCGAGGCGGTCTTTTTTACCGGGATGACCGGCTACGAAGAGGCCCTGACCGATCCTTCGTACGCGGGACAAATATTGACGTTTACCTATCCGATGATCGGCAACTACGGGATCTCCGGCACCGCTGCCCAGTACCGGCGTCCGTGTGCCGCGGGAACCGTGATCAAGCAGATCGCGCACCATCCGTCGCACTATCGCTCGAAGCAAAGTCTCCCGTCGTGGCTCGACGAGTGCGGCGTGCCGGCATTGCTCGGCGCGGATACCCGTGCGATCACGATTGCACTGCGCGAGCACGGAACGATTTGGGCAGCTCTGGCCACTGGTGAAGCCGCGCTCGTGAATGCCGAACGCAACCTCGCCGAGTTCGTACGGAGCGCAAACACGAAGGCGCTCGTACCTAGCGTGGCGACGCAAGAAGTCTTCTCGGAAGGATCGGGGAAGAACGTTCGCATCGTGTTAATCGACTGCGGCGTAAAGCGCGCCATTCTTACGCAACTGCAGGAGCTCGGCGCGCAGCTGACCGTCGTTCCCTACAACGTAACCGCCGATGAAGTACTGGCGTACGATCCCGATGCCGTCGTTATCTCACCCGGACCCGGCGACCCCACGGATTTGGGAGAGACGATCGAGGAGCTTCGCCGGCTGATCGGACGAAAGCCGCTCTTCGGTGTTTGCCTCGGCCACCAGCTTCTCGCCATCGCATGCGGCGCCAAAACCTATAAGTTGCCGTACGGTCACCGGGGAGGGAATCAACCGGTGATGCAGTTACGAGCAGGCACCGTGATCGTGACCGCGCACAATCATGGTTATGCCGTGGACGCGCGCTCGTTGCCCGACGAGCTGGAAGCGACGATGACCAACCTCAACGACGGTACCAACGAGGGATTCCGCCACCGAACGCTGCCCGTCGAGGCGGTTCAGTTTCATCCCGAGGCCTCTCCCGGACCCTTCGACGCGCGTTATCTCTTTGCGCAATGGCTCGAAAACTTACCGCGCCGCTGATTCTCGTCGCCGCCGTGTGGCTCGCCGCTAGCGGAGGCGCGCGGGCGCAGACGCTGCAGCGCTTGACCGTTGAATCGTTCGCGCTCTCAGCCGACACGACGCAACCGCAGGTCGAGGTACCTTTCCACGTGATCGTTACGCTGCGCGTCCGCGAGAACGTCGGCGAAATCAACAATCTCCAGCTTCCGATGCTCGCACAGCTCGAGCTGCTCGGCGACGAACGTAAAACGGTCAGCGATCCGAGTGGAACGCGGTACCAGGAGGTCGTGACCGTCGTTGCCCATACCGACGGCCGGATCGTAATTGCGCCCGCGACGCTTCAAGCGATCGACGCGCGCGACGGCAAACCGAAGCAGTGGTTTACCAACGACCTGCCGCTTGCGGTGCACTCGTCGGCGGCGCGCATTGCCAACGGCGTGGCCGTTGGGATGTCCGCGCACGTCGCCCAGATCTTTGCCGCGCTTCTTTGGCTCGCGCTGGTGGTCGGGGCTGTAGTTTTGACGCTATTCCTCCTCCGTCGTCGAACGCCGGTTGCCGCAGCGCCCGCCGTGCCGGTTTCGTACCAGCAGGCGCCGGCACTCGAAGCACCGCTCCTCAGCGAAGCGGAGCGGCGGCGGCGGCAGATCCAGGATGCGCTTCTGGTCCTTGGTGCGGAGCGGACGAGATCGGCCGCGATCCGCGTTCGCGCCGCGATCTGGCGGGTTATCGGTGCGCCTGAAGGCGAAACGCTCGGCGATGTGCTCCGCCGGCCCGGCTGCGGTGAAGGGACTCTGCGCGACCTGCTCGTTGCCCTGGAACGCAGCGCCTTTACCTACGATGAAGATCTGCCCCGCGCGATTGACGATGCGTGCGCCGCGCTCGAACGCTATGCGGCGTCGCTGACGTGACGATCGAGCGGCAACCCGGCGATCTGCACGACGCACTCGCCAAGACGATCGTCGGGCAAGAGAACGTGCTCGAGTCCCTGCTCTTGGCGTTGCTCTGCAACGGGCACGTGCTGCTGGAAGGGCCGCCCGGGCTGGCAAAAACGTTAGCGTGCCGCTCGCTGGCCGCCGCCCTGGAGGGCGAGTTCAAGCGAATTCAATTTACGCCGGACCTCCTGCCGAGCGACATCGTGGGAACCCGAATCTTCGATCAACGGGAGAGCAGCTTTGCCACGGTGCTCGGTCCCATCTTTGCCAACGTCGTGCTCGCCGACGAGATCAATCGCGCACCCGCCAAGGTGCAGTCCGCGTTGCTCGAAGCGATGCAGGAACGCCAAGTCACCATTGGACCGGCATCGCACGCGCTCCCCGATCCGTTCGTCGTCATGGCGACGATGAATCCGCTCGACTCCGAGGGTACCTACGCGCTGCCGATCGCGCAGATGGACCGCTTCCTCATGAAGATCAACGTCGGCTATCCGACGCGAGAAGAAGAGCTGCAGATTCTCGACCGCTTCGCGATGGCCGACACCCAGCCGGTCCGTAGCGTTGCGACGCTCGAGGACGTTCGCTCCTGGCGCGCCGCGGCGCACGCGGTCCACGTGGACGAAAAACTCAAGCGCTATATCGTGGACCTCGTCGCGATCACCCGTGCCGCGCAGAGCGTCAGCGTAAAATCCGCCAGTGGTACCACGTTGAAGGCCGCGGAGCTGATCGACTACGGGGCGAGCCCACGAGCGACCCTCGCGCTCGCGTTCTTGGCACGCGGACGCGCGCTCTTGGTCGGACGGGATTTCGCGCTGCCCGACGACGTCAGAGCGGTCGCCGCATCGGCGCTGCGCCATCGCATCGGCTTCAACTATCGCCTCGCGACGGAGAACGTGAGCGCCGATGTCGTCATCGACGCGATGATCGCCGCCATCCCCGCGCCGTGACCATTCGCGATGCGCTGCTGCGAGCGCGGCGGCGACCGCGTCACTTCGGGGCCGGATCGCCAACGGTCTATCGCGGCGATGGTTATGAGTTCGTCGAGCTGCGGGCGTACGTCCCGGGCGACGACGTGCGCCGGATCGACTGGGCCTCGACGGCCCGTTCCGGCGAGTTGCAGACGCGCGTCGTGCTGGAAGACGTGACGCTGACGCTGGCCGCGATTCTCGACGCCTCGCCCTCGATGGGCGTCGGCCGAAAGCGACCATTGTTAACGGCGGCACGCGAAGCACTCGCCGACTGGTTCGGGGCGGCCAACGCGGACGATCGCTGCATTCGCATCGCCGGCGGTTCGATCACGCCGGCCGCGCTGCAGCGAGGCTCGCGGCGCGCGGTCGCACTGCGTGACGATGCCGGCGCGTTCGATCTAACGAAAACGCTGCGCACGGCCTACGCCGCGCTGCCGCGAGGAACGGCGTTGCTGGCGATCTCGGATTGGTACGACCTCGATGCGAGCGTGGATCGCGAGTTGGCCGGCCTCGGCGCGCGGTTCGATTGCACCGCATTGATCGCGCGGGATCCGTGGTACGAGCAACTTCCGCTGGCCGGCATCGTCCGTTTGCGCGGGGCCGAAGGCGGAATGGTGCGCGGCTACGTCGGCGCGCGCGAGCGAGCGGCCTATCTAACGGCCGTTCGCGCACGAGAGGCTTCGCTCTTACGGCGCTTCGAGGCGGCGAACTGGCGAACCGGGCTTTTGCGCGAAGAGGACGGCGGCGCATCGCTGGCGGCTGCCTTCGGATTGCGGTCGTGACGATCGACCATCCGCTGCGCCTCGGGCTCGGCGTCGTCGCGCTTATCGTTTTTGGCATTCTGTACGCGCTGCTGCAGCGACGCGCAACGACGCACGACCTGGCCTACTCGAGCATTGCCTTCTTCAAGGATGCCGCGAAGCCGAGAACCTGGATTCCTCGCGCGCTTCAGGGCCTCTGGCTCGTTGCCTTCGCGGCGCTGGTCCTTGGCGTCGGCGGCCCCCATCTGCGGCTCATGCTTCCGGCGCACGACGGCAGCGTCTTCATTTGCATCGACACTTCCGGATCGATGGCCGCAACCGACGTGTTCCCGACGCGCGCGGAAGCCTCGAAAGCCGCGGCACGGGCTTTCATCTCGGAGAGCCCGTCCGGTACGAAGATCGGAATCATTTCGTTCGCCGGCGCGGCCGGAGTCGTCGTGCCGCTGAGCGCCGACCATCAAACGGTGCTCTCGGGACTCGATGAGATTCCCCCACCCAACGGCGCCACCGCGATCGGCGATGCCCTCGCGCTTGCGGCGCGAATGCTGCCGCCAAAGGGCCATCGCGCAGTCGTGCTGATCACCGACGGTGTCAACAATACCGGGACCGATCCAATGCAGGCTGCGCAACGCCTGGGAACGCAGCACATCCCGGTGTATACCGTCGGCATCGGCACCGAGAACGGCGGCCTGATTCCGGGCACCAACGAGGAGGCCACGATCGACGAGGACGCGTTGCGCGGTTACGCGCAGGCCAGCGGCGGCGCCTACGCGCGAGTCGAGAATGCCTCGGAACTTCGAGACGCGCTCTCCACGCTCGGACGAACGACCTCGTTGCAACCCAAACGCATCGATGCATCGCTGCAGTTTGCAATCGCCGGCGCTTTGGGAATGGTGCTGGCGTTTCTGGCCGGCCTCGGATTGGGACGGTATCCGTGAACGGCGATCCGATCGCGCGGCTAGCCGAGTGGATCGAAGAGGCGGGCGGCGCTAAGCGCGTCGAGGCAGTTGCAATGTGCTTGGCGACCGTCGGCGCGAACGATCGTCCTGCCGCGAGAATGGTTCTCTTGCGCGGCCTCGACGCTCGCGGGCTGCGGTTCTTTACGTCCTTCGAGAGCCGCAAGGGGCGCGAACTTGCCGAGAACCCGTTCGCGGCCGCGCTGCTGTATTGGCCGTGGCTGGAGCGCCAAGTGCGGATTGAGGGCGCGATCTCGATGCTTCCCGAGAGTGAATCGGACGAATACTTCGATTCGCGCCCCCGCGGACATCAGTTGGCCGCCTGGGCTTCGGAGCAGAGCGCCCCGGTTGAATCCCATGCCGTGCTCGAAGAACGCTTCGCGCATTTCGAGCAGCGCTTCGAAGGGGAAGCGGTTCCGCGGCCGCATTCCTGGGGCGGCTACCTGCTGGCACCGTCGTACTTCGAGTTCTGGCAAGGGCGCCCAAACCGCATGCATGAGCGAATCGTATACAAACGCAGCGGCAACGATTGGGAGATTCTCCGGCTCCAACCTTAACTTCTCGGCACGCGGACATGCGCAACCGGCGGTGGTCTCTTGAGAACCGGTTCCTGCTCCAGTCGACCGCCAGCGGCGTCGGCGGGATGCGCCACGATGCGATAGTCGAAGCCTAGGGTGGATTGCCCACCTTGCGTTTCACGTACTTCGAACCCGGAGGGCGTCTTGCGCCTCACGTAGAGACCGCGCGTGTCGCCCAACGGCGTAAGAAAGACGTAATACGAACGTTCGCGATCAATCGTCGAAGCAAAGGTCGGCTCGATTTGCACGTTTGCAACGCCCCTCACCATGCGCGCCGTGCCAAAGTCTTCGAGGGTTGCCGAGGTGGATTCCGACGCGAAGGCGAGAACGTGGCGCCCGGCGCTCGTGCGGTGCCGCATTTGTGAACCCGGACCGCCGGTGATCGTTCCCGTGCATGACAGATTTGCGCCGGAATCGATCTGACACTCCGCAGAGCCCACGCCCGCGCCGTAGAAAATCATGCCGCTTGAATCACCTAGCGCGGCCCTAACGGCTACTCCTGAGTCGGTTTCTCCAAGCGTGCCGGTCCCGGTGATGCTGATTCCGCTCACGGCTGCCGAACCGCCGGCCCCACCTTGACCGTAGACGGCAAAGCCGTCGGGCGATGAGCCGAACACGCCTGCGGCGTCAGTCGAGGAAGTCTCGCCATAGACACCCGAGCCGTCCGGCGACTCCCCTTCGACGCCGTATTTCGGGCCGCTTCCATAGACACCAGTCCGTTTCGTGGAGGTCCCATAGACGCCGTCATCGCTAGCGGAGCTTCCATAGACGCCGTTAGAGGCGCCAGTCTTCCCTTGCGAGATGCCGACAACGGCATCGTTCCCCTCCGTCGAACTGGTGGTTCCGTAAACGCCGACGGAGTTCGTCGAAACGCCTTCGACACCATAGTAGTTGGCTTCGAGGCCGTAGACACCCGGGCCATTGGACGAACTTCCAAAAACGCCGTACGATGTGCCGCTCGTCCCGTTCGATTCACCGGCAACCCCAGAGCTTCCAGTGGTCGAGCTTGTGAACCCGAAAACCCCGTTGGAGTTCGTCGAGAGACCTTCGACCCCATCGGGTTTACCTGCGGAATCGCCTTTGACGCAGGCTGCCCCCGTGCTGCATTTATAACTAACTCCACCGGCGGGGTCGACAAAACGTTGGACGCGCACGATGCCCAGACATGAGATGCCGACCGCAATAACGACGGCGGCTCCGATTGCGATTCGCCTGGGCCGAAGCGGGGACTCGAACATAGTGCTCCTTTCATCGATTCCTCGAATGTGGAATCTACCGGCCATTCGGCCGGTCGTCAGGATATTACTATACACCCCGCAAAGCGCCGGGTAGCGTGTCCGCATCTTGCGGATCAGCACGATGCTGTCGCAGCCAAGGACTCCTTTGGATTCTCCCCTAAAGGGAAGGCCCGAAGTGTCGCGCCGGAATGTGATGGTCATCGGGTCGGGACCGATCGTCATCGGTCAGGCTGCCGAGTTCGACTACGCAGGCGTCCAGGCGTGCCGCGCGCTCCGCGAGGAAGGCCATCGCGTCGTCCTCGTCAACTCGAATCCCGCGACGATCATGACCGATCCCGAGATCGCCGACGCGGTCTATTTGGAGCCGCTCACGGCCCAGTCGGTCGAAGAGATCATCGCTCGCGAGAGGCCCGACGCGTTGCTGCCGACTCTCGGCGGCCAGACCGGCCTCAATCTGGCAGTCGAACTCGACGAGGCCGGCGTTCTGGAACGCTACGGCATCGAGTTACTCGGCACGCCGATCGAGACGATCCGCCTGGCGGAAGACCGCGAGCGCTTCAAACTCAAAATGCTGGAGATCGGCGAACCGGTCGCGGAGAGCGCGATCGTCACCGATATCGAGCAGGGCGTCGCGTTTGCACAAACGGCCGGATATCCGCTCGTCGTGCGCCCGGCGTACACGCTCGCCGGCACCGGCGGCGGAATCGTGTCGGATGAAACGGAGCTGCGCGTTACGCTCGACGCGGGACTCAACGCCAGCCTGATCCATCAAGTGCTACTCGAAACGTCGCTCTTGGGATGGAAGGAGATCGAGTACGAAGTCTTGCGCGACGGCAGCAATAACTGCATCGTCGTCTGCAACATGGAGAACTTCGATCCGGTCGGCGTTCATACCGGGGATTCGATCGTCGTCGCGCCGTCGCAGACGCTCTCCGATGAGGACTATCAAATGCTGCGAACGTCGAGCATCAACGTCATTCGCGCACTCGACGTTCAGGGTGGCTGCAACATCCAGTTTGCTCTCGATCCGCACAGCAGCCAGTACGCGATCATCGAGGTTAATCCGCGCGTCTCTCGCAGCTCCGCTCTGGCCTCGAAAGCGACCGGCTATCCGATTGCCAAGATTTCAACGCGCATCGCTTTGGGTCAGCGGCTCGACGAAATCGAAAACCCCGTCACGGGCATTACCAAGGCTGCGTTCGAGCCGGCGCTCGACTATGTCGTCGTGAAGATACCGCGCTGGCCTTTCGACAAGTTTCCCTTCGCCGACACGGCCATCGGCACGCAGATGAAGTCCACCGGCGAAGCAATGGGCATCGGCCGAACTTTTCAGGCGGCGCTGCTTAAAGCGGTGCGAGGGCTCGATTTAGGTCGCGAAACGTTGACCGGTCCGCTGGTCGAATGGAGCGACGCCGAGCTGGAGGCGATCGTCGAACGTCCGACGCACGAGCGTCTCTTTGCCATCTGCGAACTGTTGCGCCGCAGCGCGGGCGATCCGACGCCGGCGATCGAACGAGTACACCAGCTCTCCACGATCGACCGGTTTTGGCTGTACGAACTCGCCGAGATCGTCGCGGCGGAGACCGGCGCGCCCCGCAGCAACGGTCCCATTGCATTTCGCATGGTCGATACCGCGGCGGCCGAGTTTCCCGCCAAATCACCCTACTACTATCTCTCGCGTGGCGAGCAAGACGAGATCCGTCCGACTCCCGCCGAGGCCGTCGTCGTGGTTGGAAGCGGCCCGATTCGCATCGGGCAGGGCATCGAGTTCGATTACAGCTGCGTTCACGCCGCCTGGGCCCTCAAAGACGCTGGCCGGTCGCCGGTCGTCATCAACAACAATCCGGAGACGGTCTCGACGGACTTTGACATATCCGACACGCTCGTCTTCGAGCCGCCCGGCGCCGATGAGGTCGAAGCCGCGTATCGCGCGACGAATGCCCGCGGAGTTATGCTTGCCTTCGGCGGGCCAGACGGCGATCAATCTTGCCGGCGAGCTGACACGGCGCGGCGTGCAGATCGTGGGGAGCGATCGCAAGTCGCTCGACATGGCTGAAAATCGCGAGCAGTTCGATGCGGCGTTATCTCGACTAGGTGTCGCACGACCGGAAGGCAAGGCAGCGCGCAGCTTTCGTGAAGCCAGAGCGATCGCTCGCGAGCTTGGCTTTCCGGTCCTGGTTCGCCCGTCGTTCGTTCTGGGCGGCCGCGCGATGGAGATCGTCTACAACGAGGCACAGCTTGCCGCGTACGCGGAATCCGCGCCGCCCATACTTCCGGAAGCGCCGCTTCTGGTCGACCGGTATCTGCCCGGCCTCGAGCTGGAGGTGGATGCGGTCTTTGACGGGGAGGATGTGCTCGTTCCCGGCATTTTCGAGCATGTCGAACGCGCGGGCGTCCATTCCGGCGACTCGATCAGCGTCTATCCCGTGCAAACGATCGGTCCAGAAATGGAGCGGCGCATTGCCGGCGTCACGCAGGCCATCGCGCGGGAGCTGGGCATTCGGGGCCTGATCAATATCCAGTTCGTCTTGCACGACGAGCAACTTTACATCATCGAAGCCAACCCGCGCGCGAGCCGCACCGTCCCGATTATCCAAAAGGCCACCGGAATCAATATCGTCGCCGCCGCGACGCGCATCGCGCTCGGCGAGCGGCTGCGCGACATGGAGTATGGCATCGGGCTCGTCCCCCACGTGCCGTACGTCGTGGTAAAGGTGCCGGTCTTTTCGTTTTCAAAAATGCGTGGTGTCGAAACCATTCTCGGCCCGGAAATGAAGTCCACCGGAGAGGTGCTCGGAATCGACGATTCGTTCGGTGGCGCGCTCCGGAAGGGCTTTCTCGCGGCCGGTATTCGGCTGCCGGGTACGGGCGCCCGGATTCTGGCTTCCATCGCCGACGAAAACAAGGAAGAATCGATTGCAGTACTTCGCAGCTACTCCGCGCTGGGACATACGCTGGTCGCAACTCCGGGGACGCATCTGCTGCTCCGGGCGGCCGGCATCGCGAGCGAGCGGATCAACAAGATTGCCGACGGCTCGCCGCACGTCTTGGATATCATCACCTCGCGCACCGTTGACTTGGTCATCAACGATGCCAAAGGACCCCGAGAAATCTCCGATGCTTACAAGATTCGCCGCGCCGCGGTCGAAGCGAGCATTGCGTGTTTGACGAGTTTAGACACCGCGCGGGGACTGGCGGAGGCGCTCGCAAGCAAGGCCGGCCCGCCGCGGAGCCTGCAGGAGTATCTGAGCCGCGCATCTTTATCCTCGGCGGCAACGCCAACACGCTAGCCGGCGCCAGCAGCTTTCGTGCGGCGGCCGAATCCCGAAAGGGCGCGCTCGTGACGGCCAGCCTGATCCCGTTGGCATGGACCCCACGCGGCGTTTGCGTCGGCAACGGCCGGCAGGACGTGGCTATTCCGGCCGCCGGCATCCCGGAATGGATCGATCGCACGTTTCCGGGCGAGGACGACCACGCTTTCATCGCCTCGATGCGCGACCTCGAAATGCTCGTGCGAATCGGGTGGGAGACTCCCTTTCCCGAGACCATCGACCAGCGCAGCGTGCTCAACATCGAGGATCTTCCGGACGAAGTCATCGACGGGCTCGGGCGTCCGCACGGCGACCTCGTCGCTTGCGCGGCGTGCCGCTCGTTGTGCGTTCGCGACGAGTTTTTCTGGAAGGACCGCCAGCTTTGCGCTTGGGATTACCACGCCCAAACCTTCGGCAAACGCGGTCCGTGGCACGCAGGCGTTTATGAGGAACGGCATTTCGAGAGCGTGCCGTCGTGCGCGTACGTCGCTCCTCCGCTGCTCGAAGAACTCGGCGTGCAGGAAGTGCTCGCGATCGGCGAGGTTCCGCAGAGTCTTGCACTGTCGCTGGTAAATACGATCATTTCAACCGAAGGCTCGCGGGCCTACATGGCCGTCAAAACGGAGCTGGGCTTCTCCGTGCTCCGCGAAGCATGACCAACCGCGGGATTCGCGAGCTGGCGACGTTCTTCGTTATTCTCTTCGTGATTCTGGTGATTCGCCAGGCGTACGTGCAACTGGTCATCGCTTCGGCGATCGCGGAACGTCCCGGCAATCCGCGCCACGCGTTGCTCGACGCGAACCGGGGCCGCATCGTCGCGAGCGACGGAACGGTGCTCGCGCAGACTCAAGGCGGAAAACGCGAGTATCCGTTGGGCGCACAGACGGCAGCGCTGGTGGGCTACGTCTCGCAACGCTACGGCACCAGCGGCATCGAAGAGGCCTTCGACCGCGCGCTCACGCCGCCCGACTCGAGCGGCGATCCCCTGGCGCAGCTCGAGCAAATCGCCGGCGCGTTGCGAGGCTCGACCAACGTCGAGGCGGGCGCGGACGTCGTCACGACGATCGTGCCGGCGGTTCAAGAGGAACTCTACTCGTTGCTATCGCGCTACGATCGCGCGGCTGGTGTGGTGTTGGATCCTCAGACCGGCGCGGTCTTAGCGCTCGGGAGCGTACCGAGTTACGATCCGAACGAGCTCGACGCAGCGTTTCCGGAGCTGCGCAACGATCCGCGCGCTCCGCTGCTCGATCGCGCACTCGACGGCCTCTATCCGCCCGGCTCCACGTTCAAGATCTTCACCGCGTCGGCCGCGCTCGACAGCGGAGCCGTTACGCTGGATTCGCGCTTCGAGGATCCGGGGTACTTGCAGATCGGCGACTTTACGCTGCACGACAACGAAAGCGAAGCGACGGGCGATGCCAACCTGACGACGGCGTTTGCCCTCTCGAGCAATGTCGATTTCGCCCAGATTGCGCTCAAAATGGGTGTGGACACGTTCTATGCCTATCTGGATCGCTGGGGCATCGGTAGCCCGCTGGACTTTCAACTACCGGCGGAACCGGCTCGAGTGCCTGCGAAGGCCGGGATCGTGCCGGGCGAGTTGGCGCAGATGGGGTTTGGCCAGGGCGCGCTGCTGGTGTCACCGCTGCAGATGGCACTGGTCGGCGCGACGATTGCAAATGCGGGACAGGAACCGCGCCCGTACGTCGTCCGCCAAGTCGTGCGCGACGGCATACCCGCGAGCGTCTCCGCCACGGCAACCCTAACAAACCCGGTATCGAGCGATACGGCCGCGAAGGTAACGAGCATGATGATCGCGGTGGTCGAGCGTGGAACGGGCACGCCGGCCCAACTGCCGCACGTGAGCGTTGCCGGAAAGACCGGGACGGCGACCAATCCTCTAGGCCGGTCGCATGCGTGGTTCGTCGCATTCGCCCCAGCGCAGCATCCGCGCGTCGCCGTCGCAATCGTCGTTGAGAATGTCGGATACGGCGCCACCTACGCCGCACCGATCGCGCGCGACGTGCTCAAGGCGGCGCTGGAGAACTCGGGGAGTTGATCGAAGAGCGGATATTCAACAACCGCTACCGGCTGGATCGAAAGCTGGGCGAAGGCGGCATGGCGGTCGTCTACTGCGGCACGGATATCTTGCTCCGCCGGCGCGTCGCGATCAAGGTCCTTCGCGAACAGTATGCCGCGGACGGCGAGTTCGTTCGCCGGTTCTACCAGGAAGCCGAGTCGGCGGCAAAGCTCTCGCATCCCAACATCGTCAACACGTTTGACGTCGGCCACGAGGGCGAGACCTATTTCATCGTCATGGAGCTCGTGGACGGTCCGACACTGGCGGAGATCATCGCCGCGGACGGTCGCCTTCCCGAACCCGTTGCGATCGACTATGCCGCGCAGATCGCCAGCGGTCTGGCCTACGCGCACCGTCAAGGCATCCTCCATCGCGACATCAAGCCCGCGAACATCCTGGTGACCAAAGACGACGTCGTGAAGCTTTCGGATTTTGGTATCGCGCGCGCAGTTTCGCAGCAAACGATGGCGCTCACCAGGCCGGGACTCGTGATGGGCAGCGTGTACTACATCTCGCCGGAACAAGCGCAGGAACACGAGCTCCACGAGACTTCCGACTTATACAGCATGGGCATCGTGCTCTATCAGATGCTCACCGGGAAGCTGCCGTATACCGGAGAATCGGCCGTAACCGTCGCGCTCAAGCACATCGGCGATCCAGTCCCCGCGATCGACGTTGCGTCCAGCGGCATCAGCCCGGCGTTAGCCGCCATTGTCAATCGCTTGCTGCAGAAAAATCCGCAGCGCCGGTTTCAATCGGCGAGCGAGCTTGCCACGGCGCTGCGCGAAGCACGCGAGCGCCCCAGCGTCGCGGGTTTTCGCATCACTGACGATGCCCCGAGCGATCCGGCAGGCTCGCGCAGTTCCCTGCCGCCGCGACGTTCGCCGATGCCCGATCGTCCGCACGTTTCGCAAGTGGAAGAAGAGCCGCGGCGTGCGGTCCGAGGAGCATGGATCGCCGCCGTGCTGGTTCTCGCGTTGATCGGCGCAACGGCGCTCGGCTACTTTCTGTTCGCCCGGCCCTTGCCGTCGTTTGGGGCGGGCGTCGTCGTTGACGACTACACCGGCATGACGCAAGCGGAGGCGCAGCAAGCCGTTGTGAATGCCGGCCTACGAACGCGATTCACCAAGAGCGCGAGCGAGACGGTCCCGCCGGATCATGTAATTCGTCAGTCGCCGCGAGCCGGAACGAAGGTGGAGAAGAACCAGGTCGTCGAGCTGGTCATCAGCAACGGAAAGCCGTTGTTGGGCCTCGACGACGTGCGTGGTTACAGCGCCAACGACGCCGCGAGAACCTTGCAGCAAAACGGCTTTGCGGTCACGCTGGTTCGCCGCTTCGACAATACGATTAAGGACAACGTGATCGACCAGACGCCAAAACCCGGAGCAAAAGTTCCTGAAGGCAGCCGCATCACGTTGGTCGTCTCCGATGGTCCGGCACCGGTCGTCGTTCCGAACTTCGTCGGAATGAAGGTCCAAAGCGCGCAGTCGCGGGCCAGCGCCTTGGGAATAACCCTGGACACGGCGCAGACCGTGGCGGGGATGCCGCCCGATACCGTCGCGTCGCAGAGTATCGCGGCCGGCACGAAGCTCGATCGGAACGCGACGGTTCACGTCGTCGTCAACAGCGGCGTGCCGGTCAGCACCGTGCCGCCGGCAGGCACCGGACCTCTCACGGGCCTTCCGAACGTGGCGGGGCTGGAGTACACCGCCGCGATTGCGGCCCTTACCGCGGCCGGGTTTCAATACACCGTGCGCTACGTGCAGCAGAGCACGAACAACGGCACGGTCGTTGCGCAAGACCCGCCGCCGGGTCAGAGTTCGCAAGGAACGACCATCGTAATAACGCTCTCGGTTCCCGGTGAAGTGCCCGACACCAACGGGATGTATAAGGCGGAAGCCATCAAGACGCTTTCGGCTGCCGGATACTCCGTTGGGAAATGGGAGTACACGACC
This sequence comes from Vulcanimicrobiota bacterium, assembly GCA_963823795.1. GTDB lineage: Bacteria > Vulcanimicrobiota > Vulcanimicrobiia > Vulcanimicrobiales > Vulcanimicrobiaceae > Cybelea. The sequence goes on from CAWGMX010000005.1 coordinate 307,238, forward strand.
AGCCTCGGCGCCGATGGCAAGGTCGTGGGAACCGAGCCTGCGGCCGGGACGGCGCTGGCCCCAGGCTCGCCGGTCGGCGTCACCGTCAACGGAACGCCGCCACCGTAAGGAACCTCTGAAGTGCCGTCCAGTTCACTGCGCATACTCGGCATTGACCCGGCTTTGCGGATCACCGGTTACGGCGCGATCGAGCGGCGCAACGGGACGGTGCATCTCATCGAAGCGGGCGTCGTCGTGCCGCGCGTGCGCGGTACGCTCGAACAGCGCCTCAACGAACTTCACGCCGGGATAACGGAGGTCATTTCGCAGGTGCAGCCGGCTTCGATCGTGATCGAAGAGCTGTATACCAGCTATAAGAATCCCCGTGCGGCACTTCTGATGGGCCACGCGCGAGGAGTACTCTGCTTGGCCGGCGCACAAGCCGGCATCGCCGTACACACGCTCGGTCACGCGCGGGTGAAGCGCGCACTCGTGGGCTCGGGAAGCGCGCGCAAGGAGCAAATCAATGCGATGGTCACGCGACTGCTTCGCCTGCGGCACGCGCCCGAACCGCACGACGTCTCCGACGCTCTGGCCCTGGCGCTCGCATTCCTGAACGTCCTCGAGACCCCGATCGAATTAACCCGTGTTCGCTAGAATCTCCGGTGCGCTGGTCGAGCGAAGCGGCGACGCTGCGATCGTCGAGGCGGGCGGTCTGGGATACGAGATCGTGCTGCCTCCCTGCATCGCGCAAAAGGTTCCGACGAAGGCCGGCGAGCGTGTGATCCTCGAGATCTACGCCGTCGTCAACCTCGAAGGCAACAGCGGCCGATTCACCTATTACGGATTCACCAACGCAATCGAACGCGATTTTTTCGAAGCCTTGCTGACCGTCGCATCCATCGGCCCGCGCTCCGCTGCGCGGGCATTTTCACTGCCGATGTCGACGATCGCCGCGGCGATCGATCGTGGCGACTACAACCTGCTGAAGTCGCTTCCCGGCATCGGGCAGCAGAAGGCGCGCGACATCGTCGCAAAGCTACAGGGAAAAGTCGCGAAGTTCCTATTGATTCAAGACGCTCCGGCTCCCGCGCCGGCCTCGATCCCGGATTTCGCGGACGAAGCGCTCGCGGTTCTCGTTCAGCTCGGGTACAAACGCACTGAAGGCGAAGCGATGATCCGCCAGACGCTCGAACGCGAGCCGCAGCTCGATCAGGCCGAACAACTCTTGGCGGAGATATACCGTTCCAAGTCGGCGAAGCAGACACCATGAGCGAGCCGAAGGCGCGCAAGCGGCTGCTGGGCCCGGCGGACGTTTCGCCGGAGCCGGCCCTCGAGCGTGTCGTCGATCCCACGGACACGTTGGAAGACGAGGTATTTGGTGCGAGTTTGCGGCCTCGTTCGTTCGAGGAGTACGTCGGCCAAGAACGCGTCGTCGAGAATTTGCGGATCGCGATCGACGCCGCGAAACAGCGCAACGAACCGTTGGAACACGTGCTCTTCTACGGGCCGCCCGGCCTTGGCAAAACGACGCTTGCCGGACTGATCGCTCGAGAGCTGGGGGCAAACTTTCGGCCGACCAGCGGCCCCACGCTCGAAAAGCCGAAGGATCTCGTAGGAATTCTAACCTCACTCGAGCACGGCGACGTCTTTTTCGTCGACGAAGTGCATCGTCTAGGACGCGTCGTCGAGGAGTTTCTCTATCCGGCGATGGAGGATTTTCAGATCGACTTTATCGTCGATCGCGGCGCGTACGCTAAGACCTTGAAGCTTCCGCTCAAGCGCTTTACCCTCGTGGGCGCGACCACTCGTGCGGGTATGCTGACCGCGCCGCTGCGCGAACGCTTCGGCATCGTGCACCATCTCGATTATTACGAAGTGTCGGAACTCGAGCGGATTATTCTGCGCTCGGCCGGCGTCTTGGGGGTCCCGATCGACGTCGCCGCCACGAGCATGATTGCGGCGCGCAGCCGCGGTACCCCGCGTGTGGCGAACCGGTTGTTGCGGCGCGTCCGTGACTTTGCCGAAGTGCGCGCAGACGGGCGCATCACCGCCGAGGTTGCCGACGACGCGTTACGGCGGGAGGGCGTTGACGAACTCGGCCTGGACCGGCTCGATCGCGCGTTTCTCAAGACGCTCGTTAAGCAGTATCGCGGCGGGCCCGCGGGCATCGCCGCCATCGCCGCCTCGCTTACCGAAGATGCGGAGACGTTGGAGGATGTGGTCGAACCGTATTTGCTCAAGGCCGGCTTTATCACCCGAACGGCGAGCGGGCGGCGTGCGACGGCTCAAGCGTACCAGCATCTTGGGCTCGCCGGCGGCCCGCCCGCCGCCCAGGAGCGCCTGCTCTAACCCGTGCGGCGCAAAACGTTTCTGATGTTTGCCGGCGCGCCGCTGTTCGTTGCGCGGGCCGCGCGCGCGCAAAGCGATGCCGATCCGGCGATAACCTCGCTTCGGCCCGCGTTGCGCGTCTTGTTGGGCCCGGGCGAAGCCTCGCCCGCAGCGGGTGGAACCTTTGCATTCCAGGGGCGGCTCTATCGCGGAAGTTTTACGCGCCTCGACGACGGCCAGATCGTAAACCTTGTAGATCTGGAGGCCTATGTCGGCAGCGTCGTCCCGTCGGAGATGTCGCCGCGCTGGCCGGCGGCAGCGCTGGAGGCGCAATCGATCTGCGCGCGCACCTACGTTTTGCAGCGCAGCAATCCACGCCGCGCCTACGATCTGGTGCCCTCGGAGTTGGACCAAGTCTACCGCGGCGTCGAGGGCGAGTCTCCCAACGCGACCGCGGCGGTGAGCGCCACCGCCGGGAAAGTGCTGCGCTTTAGCGCGGGTTTCGCGCAGGTCGCGTATTCGTCGTGCTGTGGCGGACACACCGAAGCGTCGTCGGATGCCTGGGGCGGTCTCCCGATTCCGTACCTCGGAGGCGTCGTCTGCACGTCGTGCAGCGACTCCCCATACTTTCGCTGGAGCTCGTCCCTTACGCTGGAGAGCATTGCGTCGAGCCTCCCGGCCTCACTGGCAGCGATCGGCGATCTCGTCGATCTCCGCATTGCCGAACGCGATGGCAGTGGGCGCGCCCGCGTCATCGAGCTCGTCGGGCGCAGCGACAGCGTTACCGTACAAGGGAGCGCGTTTCGCCGAGCCGTCGGTCCGCGTACGCTGCGCAGTTTGCTGATCACCGCGGTGCAGCATTGGCCGGACTCACCCGAAATCGATATCGAAGGCGGTGGCTTGGGACACGGCGTCGGTTTGTGCCAGTGGGGCGCCCATGGAATGGCGGTCGCTGGAGCCGGCGCGGTGGGAATCTTAGGGCATTACTTCCCGGGGACGGTCGTCGAAGATCTCGACCGATGAGCGGTACGCGGCGGCGTACGATTACGAGCTGCCCAAAGCACTGATCGCGCAGCGGCCGGCGCTCCGGCGCGACGAAAGCCGTTTGTTGGTACTCGACGATGTCGGTGCGCACGACCGCGTCTTTCGCGACCTGCCCAAGCTGCTGCGCAACGACGACCTTCTCGTCCTCAACGAAACCCGAGTTATTGCCGCGCGTCTCTTTGGCGAGCGCACGCGGGGCATGGCAAGCGTCGAACTGCTCCTGCTTCATCCGGCCGGCTCCTTACGTTATGATAGCGCTGCGCTCACATGGATTGCGTTGGCGCGACCGGCGCGGCGACTGCGCGACGGCGACCACGTCCGCTTCGGTGAGTTCGGTGAGGCCAAGGTAACAAAGGTTCTGCCCGACGGGATGCGCGAGATCGAGTTCTCGCTCACGTTGCCGTTAGAGACGTTTCTCGACGTCGCCGGCAAAATGCCGCTGCCGCCGTACATTCATAACGAGACGGCCGAGGCGGCGCAGCGATACCAGACCGTCTTCGCGCGCGTTCCGGGCAGCGTCGCGGCACCGACGGCCTCGCTCCACTTTTCGCCCGAACTGCTGCGCGAAATCCAGGAGAGCGGCATCGAGATCGTGCGTCTGACGCTCGACGTGGGGCTCGGCACGTTTCGCCCCGTGACTGCCGAGCGGCTCGACGACCACGTGATGCACGCCGAATCGTACGCCATCGGCGAACCAGCGGCGGCGGCGATCGAAGCCGCTCGAGTGGCGGGGCGCCGGATCGTCGCGGTGGGGACGACGGTGGTGCGCGCGCTCGAGGGAAACTTTCAGCGTTATGGTTGCATTAAGCCCGGCGAACACGTCACCGACATTTTCATTCGTCCCGGCTTTCGCTTTGAGGTTGCCGGGGCAATGGTTACCAACTTTCACCTGCCGCGCTCGACGCTGCTCGCACTGGTCAGCGCCTTTGCCGGGCGCCAACGCGTGTTGGACGCCTATCGCGAAGCGATCGCGCGCAAATACCGGTTTTACTCGTTCGGCGACGCCATGTTCCTCACGGGGCGCCATGATTAGGAGCGCCCGAAGAAGAAGGTGCGCGTTATGAGGATTTCTCAGCTCTGCCGCAGCGCGGCATCGATATGGCTAGGCGCGGCAACGATCGCCGGGTGCTCCCAGATGCAGCCGCCGGTGACGGCCGCCGGCGCGACGGTACAAGGCCCGCACGCAAGCGGAAAGATGTTGGATTACCTCTACGTCAGCGACCAGCGCGCCGGCGAAGTCGAAGTCTTCGCAAACGGCTCGTACCAAAAGGTCGGCGCGATTTCGCGAGGGATCGAAGGGCCCGAAGGCCTGTTCCTCGACGGGGCCGGCAATCTTTACGTCGCGAACTTTCTGGGCGGTGATATCACGGAGTACGCGTACGGCTCCGCTCGCCCGAAGTTTCGCTACGACGCGCATATGGTCGAGCCGGTCAGCGTAAGCGTCGACGGCGACGGCAACGTGTACGAGGCCGACTTTGACGGGCAGTTCGTCAACGAGTATGCGCAGGCGAGCAACAAGGTCGTAAATTCGTGCACCCAGCCGGGCCTCGTGTCGAGCGTTGCAGTCGACCCAGGCGGTGACGTGTTTGTTGCCAGCGACTCGAACACGGGCGGACGGATCGTCGAGTTCGCCGGCGGCTTAAGCGGTTGCCATGGAAAGCGGCTCGGCATCACGTTGGGTTACGCCGGCGGGATGGTACTCGACAAACATGGCAATCTGATCGTCTGCGACTCCTCCGACCCAGGCGCGGTCGACGTCGTCAAGCCGCCCTTTGAGAAAGTCGCGAGAAAGCTCGGATCGCACTGGTCGTCGCCATCACGCTTAGCGATCGACAAAACCGGCTCGCTGGTTTTCGTGGCCGACAAAGACGCGGACTTGGTAGCGGTGATCGACTACAAGACCGGAAAGATCGTCTCGTCGCTCGGAAGCGCGAACGGCCTTTTGAAACCTGCCGGCGTCGTCGACGAACCCAACGCCGTCTATTAAGCGGCCTATCTAAAGCGATGCGCTTCGTTACCTTCGACGCTCCCGGCGGACCGGAGGTACTGAAGCTCGAGCAAATGCCGGCGCCGCAGCCGGGCCCCGACGACGCGCTAATTGCAGTCGAAGCGGCCGGCGTCACGCATGCCGACGTCATGCAGCGTCAAGGAAACTATCCCCCGCCGCCCGGCGCATCGCCGATTCTCGGCCTCGAGGTTGCCGGAACCATCGCCGCAGTTGGCGAGCGCGTTACGCGCTGGCATGTCGGGGACCGCGTCTGCGCGCTGACCAACGGCGGCGGCTATGCCGAGTACGTCGCCGTTCCGCAGGGACAGGTCCTGCCGGTGCCCGAGGGTTGGAGCACGACAGAGGCGGCGTCGCTTCCGGAAAATGCCTTCACCGTCTACGACAACCTGTTCACCCGCGCCAGATTGCGCGCCGGTGAATCGGTGCTCGTACACGGCGGTACCAGCGGAATCGGCACCACCGCAATTATGTTTGCCACGGCGCTGGGTGCGCGGGCGTTTGCAACCGCCGGCAGCGCAGAGAAATGCGAGGCGTGCGTGCGGCTGGGAGCCACGGCCGCAATCGACTATCGCACGAGCGATTTCGTCACGGAAATCGAGCGCCTTACCATGGGTCGCGGCGTGAACGTCGTCGTCGACATCGTCGGGGGCGACTATATCGCGCGAGATCTCGAGTGCCTCGCACTGGACGGCCGGATCGCCTGCGTGGCGATGCCTGGTGGGCAACGGGTCCAGCTCGATCTCCGCCGGCTCTTTGCCCGCCGGGCTACAATTCTAGCCTCCAGCCTGCGTCCCCGCACGGCACAAGAGAAGGCGGCAATCGCACACGAACTCGAGGAGCGCATTTGGCCGCTGCTGCCCAAACGCGATCCCATCGTTCCGGTGATCGACCGCGTCTATCCCTTCGAACGCGCCGCCGACGCGCACGCTCGACTGGAGTCGAGCGCGCACATCGGCAAAATCATCCTAACTTGGAAGCTCTGATTTAGCCCAGCTCTTCGTCGGCTCGGGGTTCATTTACCGTAGTAAACCTCACCCCTCGCCGACCTCGATCTGAACTAAATCAGAGCTTCCATCATTCCTAGTGGTAGATTCCTTGAGACATTGATGATGGTCCGGTTGCCATAAAGAAGAGCATCGGAATCGAAAGCATCGTATTCACGCGCGAGGCGATGAAGCCGGCGCGCCGGGCTTTGGCTTTTTCCTCATCGGTGGCCGGCACGATGCCCAGCAGCTTCTTTTGGTTTGGCCAGATCACGCCCCAGACGTTGAGCAGCATGATCGTCCCGAGCCACGCTCCAAAACCGATCGGGGCCATGACGCCCTGGAACGTGAACGCGGCGACGAAGCCGTTCGTGCCGGCCGGCCCGGGAAAGTTCGCCAGCAGCGCAGCGCCGAAGATCCACGTAACGACCGCTCCCCAGCGAAAATAGAGAAGCGCTCGCGGCATGATGTATTTTGAGATCGGGCCCGCTTCGCCGGCCGCCGTCGCCTCTTTTACTGCAGCGGCGTTGACGAAGTTAAAGAAGTAAAGCAAGCCGATCCACATGATGCCGGCCATGATGTGAACCCAGCGAAAGATCCAATCGTTCGAGCTGCTCATGCGCCCGCTCCAATTGCGTGAGAAACGATCGCTCTGGCGATAACCCAGAGAACCGCGGTTAAAATGAAGCCGCTAATGACGGTGCCCCAGAGCGAGTCCAATGGATTTTTCAACGTAACCCCTCCTCGGATTCGTGGTGCGATTGGGCCCAGGTTGCGCGTTATGCCGCCGTGTCCTCCTAAGCTTTCGCCAGCCCTTCGATCGACTTCGGTTGCGTAACGATCGTTTTCGCGTGCGTATACCAGACCAGGCCGGGCGGTGCGGCGCGTTGTTTGCGTACGTGCTTGCGCAGCGTATAGTCCACAGCGGCCGACGCGGCCGCCTGAGCCTTTGAATAAAAGGCCGCCAGCGATGCCGCAGCCTCCAGGTCTTCGTCGGGGACTCGCCCTCGATCGTCGCGTGAAAGAATCACGTGCGCGCCCGGAACCCCTTGGGCGTGAAACCAGAGATCGTCGGGCCGCGCGAGGTGAAATGTCAGCTCGGCATTCTCGACCGGCGACCGGCCGACAACGATGCGCGAGCCCGTCGGCGTACGCAGCTCGAGCATCCGCCGCTTTCGTTTGCGCGCCGCAGGAGGCGGGGCGACGCGCCGGCGGCGCTGCATCTCGTCAACCGCCGTCTCGACGTCCTGGAGATCCTCGCTTCCGGCACGTTCGGCCTCCCATCGCAAGGTGTCGACAATTTGCAACGCGCCCGCAACGACGCGCTCGCGCTCGGCGATATGCGGCAGGCTGCTGCCCAGCTTCTTATATTCGGTGAAGAGTTTGCCGGCGAGTTCTTTCGCGGCTTCGCGCTCTTCGGGCGCCAGCGTGTGCAAGGTTGCAAAGATACCCTCGCCTTGCGCGCGCAGATCCTCGCGCCGCACTGCCCCGGCGCGCTTGTTGGAGAGCTCTGCTAGTTCGTCGCGCAGTTTGCGCTCGCGGTCGCTCAAGCGGCGTAATAGCGCATCGCGGCGACGAACATCGCGTGCGTGTTGCACATGGCGCGTTTGCTCGTCGCGCGCGCGAGCCAGAAGCTCCAGCACCGAGCCTTCCGGCGGATCGTCGATCGTGCGGGGATTCTCGGGCAGCGGTGGTAGGGCGTACGCTGAGCCCGCTGTAATCGCGCGCCGCGGGTTCTCCGCCGGACTAAACTCCTTGTGGGCTCCAACGACGGTCTCGCCCTTCACCAGCACGATATTCCCGAACCGCGGAACCAACTCGAGATAAAGCTCGAGCTCCTCGCCGACTCCAAAACGCGAGCGCGCTGAAAAGCGAAAGCGCAGCAGCCGGTCAAAATGGCGCGAGGCAACGCTCGCGAGGGTCATCCCTTTGAGCGAGCGCGCCAGCGTTCGGACGAACCCGGGCTCTTCCAAGATGCCCAGTTCGCCATCTTCGAGCGTTACGAGCGGCGGCGAGGAGAAGAGGTCGATCGCCAAGACGCTACGTTCGCTTCCATGCCGAAACACGAGCGCCGTTCGGCCGTCGGGCAGCAGACCGGCATCTTGGATGCGATCGCCGCGCAGCCGCTCTTCGAGCTCGCGCGCCAGCCGGGCGATAAGGACCCAATCGGTCCGCATCAAACGTTTCCCGGCGTGAATAAGAGAATCGCCCTCATCGCCATCGTGCTGACGGCTTGTAGCGGTGCCTCGCCGGCACCCAAGGGCTGGACGGCGATTCCGGGCTCAAGCGATGCGTGGACCCGCGGCAGCGGCGCCGCTCGTGAGGAGTACTCATACAGCCGAAAGGCCTTCCCGGGGTCGTTGCAAGATCTGGCATCGGCCGTTGCGATCGACACGCTGCTGCACAACCCCGGTGGAAAACTGAGCAGCAGCGACCCTTTTCCGCCCTGCCCGGGTGCGGCAGGCGTCGCGACCCTTTCATTACGAGGGGGTTCGGCATTGAGGGAGGGGTTCGCCGTCCACGACGGTGTGGCCGTGCGGACCCGTTATTCGCTCCCCGCCGGCGCGCAGCCCGACGCCAGCGTTATCTCGGCCATGCAAAACGTGCTCTGCTGAGAGAATTCGAGGTCATAGGCGCGCCCGGCGTGAAGGGGGTCCTGCGTTGATCACGGGGCCGGGTCTCCTGTTTGTGGTCTCGGGGCCGTCCGGGGCCGGGAAGGACACGCTCGTCGTGGCCCTCCGAGGGCGCCGGCCGAGCCTGCGGTACTCGGTTTCGGTGACGACGCGCGAGCCTCGCCCCGAGGAGCAGGCCGGCGAGCACTACTTCTTCGTCTCGCGGCTGGAGTTTGGCCGGCTGCGCGACGGCGGCGGTCTTTTGGAGTCGCGCGAGTACAACGGCAACCTTTACGGGACTCCGCGGGATTACATCGAGCGGAGTCTGACCGAGGGCTACGACGTCATCATGAAGCCCGAGGTCAACGGCGCGCTGGCCATTCGGGCGGCGTTTCCGGACGCGGTGTTGATCTTCGTCGTTCCGGATCGTTTCTCGAATCTTCGCGAGCGGTTGCTCGCGCGCCGAACCGAGACGAACGAGGAGATCGCTCGCCGGCTCGAAATTGCGACTCGCGAGATGAAGTTCATCCGCCAGTTCGATTATATCGTCGTCAACGAGCAGGATCGCCCCGAGCAGGCGGTTCGCGACCTCGAGGCAATTTTACAGGCGGAGCGCTTTCGCATTCACCGCTACCCGGACGACTCGATTCGGCGCGTCGAGTCGTCATAACGAAAGGCAACATGACGAAGTCCGTATTCGGCGACCTCGACGCACTCTTAGAGCACGCAGACTCGAAGTTCAGTCTCGTCAATATCGTTACCAAGCGCGCCCGGCAGTTGAACAACTGGATTCGCGTGCAGCAGCTTCCCGCGACCGATCGCCGCGAGTACTTCGCGAGCGAACCGCTCGTCGATCGCGAAACCATCAACCCCAACAAGCCCGTCTCGATCGCACTCGACGAAATTGCCGACGGAAAGATCGAGTACCGGCGAACCCGCGAGGGAATCAAATAGGCTGACATGTGCGGGATCGTCGGATATATCGGCCAGCGCGACAGCGTCCCAATCATCCTCGACTCGCTGCGGCGCCTCGAGTACCGCGGTTATGACAGCGCCGGCATCGCGGTCATCGACGCCTCGGGTAAGCTGGCCGGCACCAAGGCAGAGGGGAAGCTCTCGCGCCTTGCCGAGCGCCTGAGCAACGGCGAGGCGCTCGCGGGTGCCGTCGGGATCGGCCACACTCGCTGGGCGACGCACGGCCCCCCCTCGGATGCCAACGCGCATCCGCATTTGGATTGCACCGAGCGGATCGCCGTCGTTCACAACGGCATCATCGAAAACTACGCGTCGCTTCGCGCGCGTCTCGGCGAGCGCGGTCACGTCTTTCGGAGCCAAACCGACACCGAAGTGCTGGCTCACCTCATCGAGCTGCACTACGACGGGAATCTGGAAGAGGCCGTGCGCCGCACGCTCCGGGAGGTTCGCGGAGCCTACGCGCTTGGGGTAATCTCTAGCGACGATCCCGAGCACCTGGTCTTTGCGCGCAACGGTGCGAGCCCGCTGGTGATCGGCATCGGCGAGGGCGAGATGTACGTCGCCTCCGATACGCCGGCGATTCTGCCGTACACCCGCCGTGAAGTCATTCTCCAAGAGGGCGAGATCGCGGTCGTGGGCCGTGACGGATTTCGCTTGACCGACTATGCCGGATCGCGCATCGAGCGCGAGCCCATTTCCGTTACTTGGGACCCAGGCTCCGCCGAAAAGAGCGGCTTCAAGCACTTCATGCTCAAGGAAATTTTCGAGCAGCCGCAGGTCATCAAAGAGACGCTGACCGGCCGCATCGACGACCTCGGGGACGTGCACCTCGGCGCCGAGCTGGGGGCCATAACGGCCGAGCGGCTCGAAGGGCTCAGCAAGATCGCCATCACCGGTTGTGGCACCGCCTATCATGCCGGTTTGGTCGGCATGTATCTGCTGCGGTCGCTCGTGCATCTGCCCGTCGAAATGGAGCTGGCCAGCGAGTTCCGTTACGGCGATCCGGTCATCGATCCGACGACGCTGGTTATTGCGATGTCGCAGTCGGGCGAGACCGCGGACACCATCGAAGCCGTCCGGATTGCAAAACAGTCCGGCTGCGGCGTTTTGGGAATCTGCAACGTGCTCGGATCCCATTTGACTCGGCTGGCGGACGGCATGCTCTTTACGCGCGGCGGCCCGGAGATCGGCGTGGCCGCGACCAAAACCTACATCTCCCAGGTAGCCGCATTGACGCTCTTCGCGCTCTACCTCGCGCGTTTGCGGGGAACTGCAGACGAGGCGAGCCTGCGCGCCATCGCCGACGGGACGAAGCTGCTTCCGGCAGCCGTCGACGTCGTTCTCAACACCTCGGATGAAATTCGCCGCGTGGCTCGCGAAATTCGCAAATCGCAGAGCGTGCTGTTCATCGGCCGATACGTGAACTTCCCAACCGCGCTCGAAGGCGCCCTGAAGCTCAAGGAGATTTCGTACATTCACGCTGAGGGCTATCCGGCCGGCGAGATGAAACACGGTCCGATTGCCTTGCTCGATTCGAGCGTTCCCGTGGTCGGCATCGTAACCGAGGACCGCGTTCGGGAGAAGATGCTGTCAAATCTCATGGAGTCAAAGGCGCGCGAAGCCCCCGTGATCGTCGTCGCGAATCTGGGGGACGCCGACGCAAAGAGCGTGGCCGACCACGTCTTTTGGGTTCCGAGAGTTCACGAGCTTCTCTCGCCGATCGTCAACGTGATCCCGCTGCAACTGCTGGCCTACCACATCGCCGACATCGAGGGCAAAGACGTCGATCAGCCGCGCAACCTGGCCAAAACCGTCACCGTCGAGTAGTCGGACGCACTCATGATTCGCTCCGACCGACGAGCGCCCGACGAGTTGCGGCCAGTCTCGATCGAACCGGGCTTCCTAAAATACGCTGAAGGCAGCGCGCTGATCAGCCTGGGGAATACGCGCGTCCTCTGCGCCGCCTCGGTCGAGGATCGCGTTCCGGTCTGGATGAAAGGGCGCGGGCTCGGTTGGGTGACCGCCGAGTACGCGATGCTGCCGCGCGCTACGCAGGAGCGCACGCAGCGTGAAGCCTCCAAAGGACGGTTGGGCGGGCGAACGCATGAAATCCAGCGCATCATCGGGCGTGCCCTGCGCGCGGTAACGGATACGGCGAAGCTGGGCGAGCGGACGGTCTGGCTTGACTGCGACGTTATTCAAGCCGACGGCGGAACGCGGACCGCGGCCGTCACCGGCGCGTACGTGGCGCTCGAGCTGGCGCTGCGCACGCGTTTCGACCCAGCCGAGCGCGCGCGCTGGCCTTTGCAGGCGATGGTCGCGGCGATCAGCGTCGGAATTGTCGGCGGCCGTCCGCTACTCGACCTCGCCTACGACGAGGATAGCGCGGCGTTGGTCGATATGAACGTCTTTATGACCGATGCCGGCCGTTTCGTCGAGCTGCAAGGCACCGCCGAAGCCGCGCCCTTTGACCGGCACGAGCTCGATGCGCTGCTGGCGCTCGCAGAGGGCGGCATTCGCCGGCTCTTTGAAGTGCAGCGCGCGGCGCTGATTCCTTCCTCGGTTGATGCCGGCTGATCCGGCTCTGCGCGATCTGGTGACGCGCGTGGGGGTCTTCCACATTACGGATCCCGCGATGAAACGCGCCCAGCACGCCATCGAAACCGCTTTGGAAAAGGGCGGCGTCGACGCCGGCGCGCAGCAGGAATATCGCAACGCCGTGCGCCGGTATTTTGAGGGCTTCGATCGGGAAGCGCGCGCGCACCTGCGCGACGTGGATCGCCGCCTGGAACGCAGCAATCAAGTCGTCTTCAACCTCACCGCCGAACGCGGGGTCGCCGTCAAGCGCATCGAGGCGACGCAGTCTGTGTTGAGCGCGCTGGCGGGCGTGGAGGCTTCGACGCCGTGAGAATTCTCGCTCGGGTCGGGCGCGCGACCAACGACTTTTTCGAATACGCCGGCGGCGTAACGTTGCTCACTACGGAGTCCCTGGGCTTTCTGGTACGCTTGCGCATCCGCGTCGGGGAGACGGTGTCGCAGTGCGCCTTGCTCGGGGTGCAGTCGCTGGTCATCGTGATGCTGACGTCGCTCTTTACCGGCATGGTGATTTCGCTCGAGTCCGCGCAGCAAGCCGTCGCCTACGGCTTTTCGAGCTTCGTCGGCGGAGCGGTCGCGTATGGCGCGGTGCGCGAGCTCGGACCGATGCTCACAGCCGTCGTGGTGGCCGGGCGCGTGGGTGCGGCGATCGCCGCCGAGATCGGGTCGATGGTCGTGACCGAACAGGTCGAGGCTTTGCGCTCGATGGGCCTGGAGCCGTCCCGCTTCCTGGTCGTGCCGCGGCTACTGGCGCTGCTCTTGATGCTGCCGCTGCTGACGATCTTCGCTGACGTCGTCTCGATTCTCGGCGGTGCCTGGATCGCCCGCGAGTACGCCCATATCCCGTACCACGAGTTCATGCAGTCCGTCCGTCAGGCAATCGACTTTACCGACGTGGTTAAAGGCTTGATGAAGGCCTTTGTTTTTGCGACGATCATCGCCATGGTCGGCGCCTATCAAGGTCTCTCCACTCGCGGCGGGGCAGCCGGAGTTGGGCAGTCCACGACGTTCTCGGTCGTGTTGGCAATCATTCTGATCTTCATCTCCAACTTCGTGCTCTCGCTTCTGCTCTTCGGAACGAAATGAACTCGAACGGCCGCAGTCTCATCGCGCGAGTCGACGGCGTGTCGCTCGCATTCGGCGAACGCATCGTGTTGAAGAACTGCAGCCTGGACATCGTCGAAGGAGCCGTCACTTGCGTGATCGGGCTCTCGGGAGCCGGCAAGTCGACGATTCTACGGCTGCTCGACGGCCTGTTGCTCCCCAACGAAGGCCACATCTACGTGCTCGGCCGCGACCTGTGCCACTTATCGGAAGAGCAGATCAACGTCATGCGGCAAAAGATCGGCCTTTCATTTCAGTTCGCGGCGCTGCTCGATAGCCTCAGCGTCGGCGATAACGTCGCCCTTCCGCTGCGCGAGCACACGAAGCTCTCGCAGGCAGAGATTCGGCAAACGGTCTTCGACGCGCTCGATAGCGTGGGCCTAGCTCACGCATACGACGATCTGCCCGCGGAGCTTTCCGGGGGCATGCTCAAGCGCGCGGGTTTCGCGCGTGCTATCGTTACTCGGCCGGCCCTGGTGCTCTACGACGAGCCCACGACCGGCCTCGATCCGATCGTCAGCAAGCTGATTACCGAGACGATTCTCAAGCTGCGCGCGAAGCTCAACGGAACCGCAGTCGTGATCTCACACGACCTCCCCTCGATCTTCATGATGGCCGACTATATCGCAATGCTCTTCGAGGGAGCGATCATCGCCTACGACACCGCGGACCGCATCCGCAACTCCCCCAACCCAATCGTTCAGCAGTTCCTCCAAGGCTCCGAGGCGGGGCCGATTCAAATATAGGGAGCCGCTGAGGTTCCCTAGGCTCTTTGCGACGGGAGACTAATAAGGAGAAATATGACGAAGCAGGCCCAGGTCGGTGCGTTCACGATTTTCGCGCTGCTCCTGCTCTTCGGAGTCTTTTATCTCGTCACCGATTTCGGCACGCGGCATACCGGATATCGCGTCGGGGTTCGCTTTGAGTCCGCGTCGGGTTTGACGCCGGGGGCCCAAGTCTACTTCAGCGGTGTCGATGCGGGTGCGGTCGAGTCGGTGAAGCTCCTGCCCGATAATACGGTCGACGTGATCCTGGCGATGAACCACGAGATCAGCGTACCGGTCAACTCGCGCTTTCTGATCGAAGCTCCGCTCACCGGAACCCCCGCCGTCGTAATAATTCCGCCCAAGCAGAATCCGCCGATCGCATTGCTCCCGCGCGAAGTTCTGCCCATCGACGAGCAGCCGCGCGGCAGCAATGCCGCGACCATCGGCGACCTGCTGGTCGAAGGGCAGGGCGAGATCAAGCGTCTCGACTCCGTCATGGCCCTGCTGGAGAAGCGTACGCCGCATCTGCTCGACACGCTGCAATCGACGCTCGACAACGCCAACGCGCTGACGATCACGACGAGAGGCACGGTGCGGCAGCTTTCAAACGAGCTGTTGGCGTTCGGCGCAAACTTACAGAGCAGTCTCACGACGGCCAGCACCAACGTCGAGCAGCTCTCCGCGACGCTCAACACCGCCGCCGCTACCGACTCCAAGAAGGTCGGCGTCTTGCTCGATCAATTTAACTCAACGGCCGTCGCGCTCAACCGTTCAATGGGCGCACTGCAGGGTATTGCTACCGACCCTCGGCTCAAAACGAATCTCCTGGCGACGACGCAGAGCATCGCGGACACGACCGCGACCATCGCCGCACTTACCAAAGATTTGCGAACGGTGACGGGTAATCCGCAAACGCAAGCGCAAGTGCGCAGCACGGTCGCGAATCTCGACGCGGTCATGCAGAAGGCGAACTCGCTCTTAGGGCAGCTCGGAGGAACGAGCAATGTTTACGGGGTTGACACCGGAGCGACGCCAATCCCAGCGGTCCTGCCGAGCGTCTCGCCATATCCGGAGGCGCTGCCGAACGGCACCGCGCCCCCGAGTTCGGGGATCTCGCCGGAGGCGCGCGCGCGGCTTCAAGGTCAACTCAACAAGCTGGCGAGCAATCTCATTGCGATTCAGGTGCGGCTGAGCGGACTCTCGCCGCAACATAACCCCGGTTTGAATCCGGTGCTGACCAGCAGCCAAGGTCCGCTGGGAGATCTCAATCTCGTGCTGCTGCCGCACGGCAGCACCAGCGTCATCGCGGGCGCCAACGCAATCGGAAACAATACGACGTGGAACGCGATGCTCGAGGGCAATAAGGGCGACTTTCACCTCGCCGGCGGCGTCCTCTACTCGCAAATGGGCCTGCTCGGCCAGTATCAGCCGATGCACGGCTTCGGCCTTGAAACGCGCATCTACGATCTCACTTACCCGATGATCGACGTCTACGGGAATCTCAAGATCGCCCCCGGCGCGCAACTCTTCTTTGGGCAGCGCGACATCACGCACGCCTCGCGACGAAACACGTTCGGGCTGCAGTATCAGTTCTAGTGGACAGGCCGCCGGTCAATATCGGCATCATCGGCGCCGGCGCGATGGGGACCCTCTTCGGGTTTCATCTCGCCGGCCGTTGCACCGTAACGATGCTCGACGACAATGCAGAGGTTGCTCGCGCCGTCGAACGCGACGGCCTGCGAGTTGACGACGAGCCCGCGCGTTTTGTCGCGATTGCGGACCGGCCCCGTGATTTATATGGCTCGCAGATGCTCTTCCTGTTCGTCAAGGCGGTGGATACGCTGCGCGCGCTGCGCGCCTTCGCCGGCGAGCTCAATCCCACCGCGCCCGTAATCTCGCTACAAAACGGGGTCGGTAACGAAGATGCCATCAAGACGGCGTTGGGAGGGGCAGTGCCGGTGATCTTGGGCATCACCACCGAGTCGTCGCAGACGATCGAACCGGGCCACGTCCACAGCTCGCAAGCGGGCAATACGATCATCGGGTCGACGAGGGCGTCGTCTACGATCGCGCGTACGGTTACCGACCTGCTCAATAGTAGCGGTCTGCGCGCGACGGTTGTTTACGACATCCGGCCGCACCTTTGGGGAAAGCTCGTCGTCAACGCTTCGATCAACGCGCTATCTGCGATTCTCGATTGCGACGCCGGCGATATCCCCAAGGATCCCAACGCGGCGCATCTCGCCGAAGCGCTCGCCGAAGAGACGGCCGGCGTTGCCGCGGCACTGAAGATCAGTCTCCCGTTCGTCAATCCATGGCAGTACGTCACCGAAGTCGTCGCTCTCGGTGCCGATTCGAAGAGTTCGATGGCCTACGATCTGGCATCGGGCCATCCTAGCGAGATCGATCACATCAACGGAGCCGTAGCAGCGTTCGGGCGCCGGACGGCGACGCCGACTCCCTACAACGACGCCATGGTTCGCCTGGTCAAAGCGCGAGAGGCACTGCTCGCGCGCTCACGGCTGCGGCTGCAAACGTAAGAGCTGAACTCCGCCCGAGCCCGACTCAACGTCGATGCGCCGCGGCCCACCGCCGTTAACGCTTCCATCGATGGTCTCCGCGTGACCGTTCGAAACGCCGTGTAGGCCAAAATCGGTAAAGAGCGCGCCGTCGTCGGTGTGCAAGTGGACGGTGAAGCCGACGGTCGCGCGGACCCGCAGCTGCACGTCACCGTCCTGCGTCGAGAAGTGCAGCGTTCCCGGCCAATCGCTCGCGCCCATCGTGACCAACAGATTTCCCTTGCCGACCGCGGCCTGCGCGTATCCCGGCAACATGAGCGTGACGTTACCATCGCCCGCGACGATGCGCGCATTGCCGGAAATGTCGGTGACGCTCACGTCGCCGCGCTCGGAATCGATAACGAGGTTCACGCGATCGGGCACGCGGACCAGAAGCGCCGCTAGTGGATTGGGCGCGGTTACGAGCACGCCGTGCGCATCTGGGCGCAGCCGCGGCGGGGGCGGAGCGGCGCCCTTTGGAAGCGCGGTTGCCGAGACCGTAAAGAGGTCGCGGCGCTGCCGGGCCTCGGGCGCGAAGGCACTGAACTGCGCGCCAACGACTCGCACGGTGAGCGTGTTACCAGGTTTGAGAACGCCGACGGTGCTGACGTAGGGGGACGCGGCATTGCACGCGCTGAGCCCAAGACCGACAAACAGAAGGAGAAGAAGGCGCCGGCTCACGTTGGCCGCTCTTCGCTGCGCCGGCGGTGGTATACTGGCCCCAAATGATACGCCTAACTTATTGCGCGCTCGCGTGGTCGCTCGTCCTGGCCAGCTGCGGCGGGTCCGCCCCGTTCTCACCCGGTGCGCCACTGGCCCAAGGCAGCCTTTCGCTTACTTCGTCACGGTGGATTCCTACCGCCGGCGAGAGCTATCAAATTCAGTACGACGGGAAGCTCGATCTCAGCGTCGACGCCCAGATCTACGACTTGGACATGTTCGACACGAAGGCGTCGGTCGTGAGCACACTTCACGGGATGGGTCGCAAAGTGATGTGCTATATCTCCGTCGGTACGTGGGAAAACTGGCGACCCGATGCAAAAGAATTCCCCAAAAGCGTACTGGGACATAAAGACGGGCATTGGAAGGGCGAGCGCTGGCTCGACGTTCGCCAAACGTCGGTCCTCGAACCGATCATGGCCGCACGCCTGGCACTCTGCAAGAAGAAGGGCTTCGACGGCGTCGATCCCGACAATCTCGACGGCTATCAAAACAGAACCGGCTTTCCGCTGACGTACGCCGAGCAGCTAACCTACGACACGTGGGTTGCGCAGCAAGCTCACGCGGATGGCCTAACTGCCGATCAGAAGGGCGATAACGGCCAAGTAAAAGATCTGGTGAAGGTGTACGACTTCGCGGTCGTCGAGCAATGCTTTACCCAAGGCTGGTGCAAGCAGTTCACACGCTACACGGATCAGAACCGCCTCGTCGTCGACGTCGAATATTTCGCGAACGAGCAGCGCTTCTTAACGAAGACGTGCCCGAGCGATGCCAAATACGACGAGACCGCAATCCTTAAGAAACTCGAGCTGACCGCCTGGATCGTTACGTGTTCGAGCGGTTCATTTGGGCACGAGAGGTGAGTTGGCGTTCGAGCGCTGTGAACGCCTCCACTATCTCGGTCGCTTGATACACCTGCTTTCGCTTTCTCCCGACCACGGTCGGCGTGATGATCTGTGCCTCACCAAGCCGTACGATCGCATCGTTCACGCTTGACATGCTCGCTCCCGTGAGCTTTCTCGCCTCTGCGATTGTAATGATCGGTGTTCCGGGAAGAAGCTCGACGAGCCGTAACGCGACGGAGTGCTTGCGCACGGTACCCAAGCGTGCGCGCCAGCCGTCTTGAATTGCGCGAACTCGCTCTTCGAACGCCTCCGCGTCTTCCGCCGCACGAGCGCATGCCGCGGCAAACGTGCCCAACCATTGATTGAGCCCTTCTTGCGCCCTCTGCGACTCCGGGGAACCCACGTAGCGCGTCCCCATCAGGCCTTCGATGTAATCGCGCGCGCGGGTCGCTAAGATAAGCGATACGGGCGGCGAAACCGCAGTGGTTAGTTTCCGGCGGCGAAAGATCAAGTGGATGAGGGCGCGGCCCACGCGACCATTACCATCAATGAAGGGATGAATCGTTTCAAACTGAGCGTGCGCGATAGCAGCTTGCGCAACCGTCGGAAGGGAATCGTCGTTTGAAAAGTCGCAGAGGTCGCTAAGGAGATCTTCCACCATTTCCCATGGCGGGGGCACGAATGCGGCCGAACGTGGATTATACGAACTGCCCCCGATCCAGTTCTGCTCCGTGCGAGTCTGCCCGCCGTGCGCGCTGAGAGACGTCGGAAGAAGCAGCAGACGGTGTGTTTCACGCAGCAGAGCCGGCGTGATCGATTCCCCATCGCTAACGGTCCGAATCGCATAGACCATAGCGTCGATATTAGCCAGAACTTCAGATGCAGTGACGTCCCGGGGCTCATCGCCGTAATCTCTCGCGGCGTCGGCTCTTAGAAGCCGGCGCGGTCCGATCTCCAGGCCTTCGATATGCGAGGACGCGACCGACTCGGCCCGGAGCAACAGACGTGCCAAGGCTTCGGTGTCCGCAAGAGCTGTAGCCGTTCGATCGAGTCTAAGAATGGCGCGCTCGGCATCCGCAGCGTCGGCGGCTTCAACCCCGCCAAGGGAAAACGTGCGGCTGCTGAGTGGATCAGGAATGTATACGGAGTACTCGCCTCCTTGCCTCGCCCGACGCGGCAGCCCCGTGCCGTCCGTCATCGAGGGCCAGGTGCGTTTCTCGTAATGCGCCATGGATTAATTCCGAGTTTACCCTGGAAAGCGGAATTATGGTAGCATTAATTAGGGTTTTCCTGCGAAAGCCGGAATTGAACCCGACTCTAGCCGCTATCGGCGGGGAGGCATCCGGAATAAGGTTTCCAATCCCCTTGCGCTTCTCGCTCGAATGCGATAAAAGATTTATTATGTCGCATTCAGAGGCAGAAGGCTGCGTTCGGGACCTAGCCGCTTACTTGCTGACCGAGCGCCAGCGCAGCCCTTTGACGGTCGCCGCCTACGAGCGCGATCTCCAAGAGTTTGCGGCGTTCGTGCGGCGCGGCCACGAAGAACGGCCCGAGGAGTTCCCCGACCCGTCGCTGCGCGCCGTGAAATCGACCCAGGTCCGGCGCTACATCGCGTATATGTTCGACGCTCGAAAGTACGATAGCCGGACCGTCTGCCGCAAGCTGTCGTCCATCAAGGCGCTGTACCGATTTTTGAAGATTACCGGCGAGCTGGCCGACGATCCAGCGGCGGCGATTCCCGGGCCTGCGGTTGCCAAGCGCAAGCCGGCGCCGCTGAAGGTCGACGAGGTCGGCGCGGCTCTTGCGAACCTCGCTTGCCGGGCGAACGGATGCCGCGCGACTGCGGGACGCGGCGATCATGGAGCTGTTTTACGCCAGCGGCATGCGCCGCGCCGAACTCGCCGGTGCGCGCCTAGCGAACGTCGACCTCGCCGAACGAACGATTCGCGTGACCGGCAAGGGGAACAAGGAACGGACGGTATTGATCAACCACACCGCCGCCGAAGCGATTGAGGCGTATCTACGGGTGCGGTCTCGCAGCTCCGATCCGGCGCTGTTTTTAGGCCGCGGCGGCAAAGCGCTTACTCCGCAGCACGTCTGGCGAATCTTCAGCAACATTTATCGCGTGAGCGGCATTCAAAAACACGCCAGCCCGCACACGCTGCGCCATTCTTTCGCCACGCATCTCGTCGAAAACGGCGTCGACCTCGAAACCGTTCGCGAGCTTCTCGGCCACGAAAGCCTGGCGACGACCGGCATCTACTTGCAGCTCGCAATGGGTCACAAGCGCCGCGCCTACGACGAAGCCCACCCGCGCGACCGCATGCCCGATCGTTAAGCGACCTTCTTCTCCCCTTCGCCGGGTTTGGGGTAGGAAGAACTCATGAGCCAGATTCCTAGTCGCTACCCCGTCGCCGTTGCCATTATTTTGTTGATTTGCTCGAACGCGTTCATGACGATCGCGTGGTACGGCCACTTGAAGAACACCAAGAGCCCGCTGTTCATTGCCATCATCGCAAGCTGGGGAATCGCATTCTTCGAATATTGCTTTCAGGTTCCCGCGAACCGCGTTGGGTATACGGCGCTCAGTCTCACGCAGCTAAAGATCTTGCAAGAAGTGATCACGCTCGTCGTCTTTACGATCTTCGCGCTCCTCGTCTTCGGCCAGGTTCCAAAATGGAACTACCTCGTCAGCTACGCCCTCATCGTCGGAGCGGTGTACTTTGCATTCAAAGCATAGCTAATCCGCGTGGCCCGTGGTGCTTTAGAACTGCAGGCGAGCGATCCCGTCATTTCGACGGCTCGACGGCACCGAGAATCGAGGGAAGAATACATTGAACCAGAACGAATACTGAATTGAAACCACGTGATCGACACCTGCGTTTTTGGCTCGGATCAACTCGCGGAGATGACCTGATGAAAGCTTTTGTTACGATCGCTCTTGCGGGCCTGTCCGCTAGCCTGACGGGATGCTCCACCGCCACAACGCGAGTGGCGTTGCCACTTGCCCACGCGGCCACGAATCCGCTGGCGTTCCAGAACCCAACGCGTTCGCGTGGCTGGATGGAAGCTGGCACGGAAGCCAGCGATCTGCTCTACGTCTCCAATTATCACCAACTTTTGGTCTTTTCATATCCAAAAGGAAAGCTCGTTGGAGAGATCACTGTGCCCTCGGGAGATTTCGCTGGTCTTTGTTCCGACAACTCCGGCGACGTATTTGTTACGTCGATTGGATCACGCTCGCAGAGCTATATCCTGGAATACGCTCACGGTGGAAGGGAGCCAATTGCTACGCTAGATGATCCAGGCTGGCCAAACGGATGCGCCGTCGATCCTTCAACCGGGAACGTCGCCGTTACCAATATATCTGCGGGTGGCCCCCCCTACTATCACGGCGATGTAGTGGTCTATCCGGACGGGCAAGCTCCGCCAACGCAATACTCCGATTCCGCTATTCCGTTTTTCCTTTTCTGCTCATACGATGCGTCAGGCAATCTTTTTGCTGATGGATACGACGCGAGCGCTTCAGGCCTCGCCGAGCTTCCCAACGGAGGTGGGACCCTTACAAATGTCACGCTCAGCGAGAACATCGCTCCGAGCAGCATCCAGTGGGTCGACGCAAACCGAGCCTTTGTGGTTGCTAACGGGTCGGGCGGCCCCCGCGGCCCAATTGATATCTATCAGATCCGGGTTTCGGGATCGACGGGGACTGTCAGCGGTCCGACGATTCTCAAGACAAAGCACGACCGCAGCTCCCGCAACTACCAGTTCTGGACGGGTGATGGAAGAATCATCGGCCCCGCGCTCGTCCGTGGCGACGTAGCCGGCCTCCTGGATTTTTGGAACTACCCAAAGGGCGGGCGGCCGACCAAGAGCATTAATCGCCCAGACGGAGCGCACTATCTCTCGGGCGTAACGGTCAGCCGCGCGAACGCGACGTCTGCCGGGGTGCGCAGTACCGTCAGCCGCGCCGGGGGTTCGGAGGGCCAACTGTGACAGACTATTCCGCCCCGGGCATTTTTAGCGTGCTGGATTACGGCATGATAGCCGGGCCCGCAGCCTTGCCGCTAGCGCAAGACAATGCAACATTCCTTCAGCAAGCCATTGACGCGGCATCGATGGCGAGGCGACGCTGCTTTCATCGGGCGGCTTCACGCTGGCACCTGGAGAAACGGCGCAGCTGGTCGGTCTTGCCGGAACATTTGTTATGATCGGCAATCGAGCAATGCCGCGCCGGGAACTCCGCCAGAGCCTAAACTCAACACGATCCTCGCCAATGGGACTAGCGCGCCGCCGGGAATCTTCAACGGCCTCACGTACGGGTATTACGGCCCGACGGCGTTCTATATTGTGACGACGGGCCCCACGGTGACGATCGACGGACAAAACACGCACCTGTCGTCAGGCGGCTTCACGCTGGCGCCTGGCGAGGGTGCGCAAGTCGCGGGCGGGGTTACGCACTTTCTTATGGTCGGCAAGTGAGGTAGAGGGGACGCCATGAAGCTGCTTTATGCGATTCTTCTCGCGCTCGTTGCCGGTCCGTTGGCCGGGTGTTCGACAAGCACTACGCAGGTTGCATTGCCGCTTACCCACGCTGCCGGGAATCCTCTCGTGCTCGGGAATCAAACACGTTCGCACGGCTGGATGCTGCCGGCCGCGAAAAGCATGGATCTGCTCTACGTTTCGGACAACGGGAACTCCGGGTCAGCTTCTGGTCTTTTCGTATCCCAAGGGCGAGCTTGGTCGGAGAAGTGACGGTGCCTTCGGAATATCCGGTTGGCCTGTGCTCCGACAGCGCAGGAAACGTCTTTGTGCCAACGGCCGGCTCAGTTTCGCAGAGCTACATCTATGAGTACGCACATGGCGGGAACGCAGCCGATCGCAACGCTGACGGACTCCGGCGATAGCAAACGGCTGCGCGATCGACCCGGTGACGGGTAACCTCGCGGTCACGAATTATTTGAGCACGGGAGGCTCGCAGACGTACTATGGCGACGTCGCGATTTTCCGTCACGCTAAAGGAACGCCGTCCACGTACTTCGATCCCGAGATAAGCAATTATGAATTACTGCGCGTACGATGGCGGCGGCAACCTCTACGTTGACGGCCGTAACGTGTCCGCATCGACAGGCACGATAGGAAAGCTTCCCTCCGGCAGCGGCAGCTTCTCGAACATTACGCTGACGGAAGATATCGAACCGCTTAGCATGCAATGGACGGGAAGCTCGCTCCTCGTTTCCAGCCTGGCGCACGTTCAAAGCAAGCACGGTCCGCAGCCCATCTATGAAATTCGGATCTCCGGTAGCAACGGCGTAGTGTCCGGCCCGGTCCTGCTCCATAGCCCGCATGACATGAATCCTTATGGAGCCGTGCAGTTCTGGCTACAAGGGCACACGTTGATCGGCCCTGACCGCGTACGCGGCGGCAACGGCCTCGTGAATTTCTGGCATTATCCCGCAGGCGGTTGGCCAAAGAAAATCATCCGTCGTCCTGGCCACGCGTTCGGCCTGTACGGCGTTACGATGAGCGAGATCTGGCAAGCACTCCCTTCGTGCCATCCGCAGCCAGCAACGCCAACCGCCGAAGCCTCCGACGCTATGACGCTGCTTTCTCAGCCCGGTATTTTCAACGCGCTCGACAGTCACGTTTGCTGGCGGCATGAGCACGCAAGACGCCGTCGGCGTTAACAACGCTTTAGCCTTGCAAGCGGCCATTGACGCAGCCCAGGCCAGCGGCAATCCGAACGGGGCGATCGTACTGATCCCAAGCTATTCCCTCGATGAATCGGGCGATCCTCAATACGGCGCCTACCAGATCGCCTGCCCGGGAACCCAAACCTCAGCCGTCAAAATCCCCAACACGGGCGGTGCGACGCCGATTTTGATCTGCGGTACCGGTGCTGGGACGGAGCTCGTGATGCTCTCCGGCGACGGTTTCACTCTTTTCGACGTCCAGTCCGACTCCGTCTCATTCCAGGACCTTACCATCCACTATGATCTCGACGACACTCTCGCGATGGGAACGGCGTTCAACTTCAGCACGGCTTCCGGATCTGGGCCTGCGAACTGCAGTCTTTTTCGCGTCTCGATTTTAGATTGCCAGTTTCCACTGGCCCTCAACGGCACCCAGCATGCCCGCCTGCTCGAATGTTACATCGAGTACAGCAAATCGACGCCTACCCTGCCAAACTCGGTCGCGGTTCAAATCGCCGGCGGCTGCGAAGATACCGTTATTAGCCAAAGCATCGTGAGCTGGTTCCACAACCCCGGAGCTTCCAACTATGGCATTGTCATCGACGGGGCGTCAAACGTCAAAATAAGCGACACGAAAATTGGAGGCTTCGGGGTCAGCCTGCAGATTCAAGGCTTGACCAGCCCAACCACGGGGGTGCGGGTCAGAGGCTGTGATATGTTTGGGGCGATTGGCTCCGCCGCCGTGATCGTTCCAAGCGTCTCAGATATCTGTTTTACGGACTGCCATTTTCAAGCCGGCGATAGCTACGACGCCATGCAGCCCGGCATCGCGATTGGGATGACCGGCGGCACGAACTCCCAGATCGATACGGTGCGGTTCATCTCGTGCAGTCTGACCGGCAACTCCGCAATGTCTTCCACCTCTTCCTACGGGTTGCAGATCGGAGTCGGACAAAACATTCAAATACTCGGCGGCTATTATTCAGGCAACGGTGCGACCGCGGGCATCTCAATTGTCGGCGGGGCGACCCAGGTCCAGATCATCGGCGCGAACTGTATTGGGCTCGAGTCCGAGGCCGGCCAGGATCCGACTCCGCTCTATCAGCTCTACGGCATCTACATTACCAATGGCTCCGGCATTCAGATCATCAGCGTGAACTGTTCGGGCAACGGCCAACCCGAAAGCCCCGGCGAGGGGATCCACATCGAAGGTACCGACGGTTCAGTAAGCGACGTGCGCATCATCGGGGCGGTGTGCGCTGAGGTCCTCAGTAATCCGCAAATAACGCAGAACACGGGGATATACGTCCAAGACGCCCAGGGCGTGCTGGTCAAAGATTGTACGCTCAGGGGCAGCACGGGCGATTCCAGCCCCGGCTCGGGATGTGGCCTCTACCTTGCTGCCGCAACCGACGTGACAGTGAAGGCCTGCGATCTCTACGGCAACGTCACGGGGCTCAAGATCGACACAGGATGCACGCGGGTCTTCGTGAGAGATTGCAACGCAATGGGATACTCCGCGTACACCGATGCAATATCGATCGCCACCTCGCTCGTGCAAGTCGAGGTTACGAATTGCGCCGGCTACAACGATCAGCACCCGGTGTTGACCTCGAGTCCGCCGTCAGGGGTTTTTGACGGCATCACCGTCGCCGAGTATTATGGGCCAACCGTGTTTTATGAGACCCAGCACAATGTCACAATCGACGGCGAGGTCACCCCGCTTTC
Source organism: Vulcanimicrobiota bacterium (assembly GCA_963823795.1). Taxonomy (GTDB): domain Bacteria; phylum Vulcanimicrobiota; class Vulcanimicrobiia; order Vulcanimicrobiales; family Vulcanimicrobiaceae; genus Cybelea. The sequence goes on from CAWGMX010000005.1 coordinate 333,180, forward strand.
ATCGGGTGGCTTCACGCTGGCACCTGGGGAAACGGCGCAGTTGGTCGGTCTTGCCGGAACGTTTGTTATGATCGGCAATTGAGCAATGCCGCGCCGGGAACTCCGCCAGAGCGTAAAGTCAACACGATCCTCGCCAGTGGAACTAGCGCGCCACCGGGAATCTTCAACGGCCTCACGTACGGGTATTACGGCCCGACGGCGTTCTATATGGTGACGACGGGTCCAACGGTGACGATCGACGGACAAAACACACACCTGTCGTCAGGCGGCTTCACGCTGGCGCCTGGCGAAGGTGCACAAGCCGCGGGCGGGGTCACGCACTTTCTTATGGTCGGTAAGTGACGGAAAAGGGACATTCATGAAACTGCCTTGTGCGATTCCTCTCGCGCTCGTCGCCGGTCTGTTGGCAGGGTGCTCGGCAACCCCTACGCAGGTTGCAGTGCCGCTTACCGGCGCTGCCAGGAATCCTCTCGTGCTCGGGAATCAAACTCGTTCGCACGGCTGGGTGCTGCCGGCCGCGAAGAAGATGGACCTGTTGTACGTGTCCGACAACGATCGTCCGGGGCAGCTTCTGGCCTTTTCGTATCCCGAGGGCGCGTTGGTCGGAGACGTGACGGTGCCTTCGGAATATCCCGTTGGCCTGTGCTCCGACAGCGCAGGAAACGTCTTTGTGCCAACGGCCGACTCCGTTTCGCAGAGCTCCATCTATGAGTACGCGCATGGAGGAACGCAGCCAATTGCCACTCTCACGGATCCGGGATTAGCAAACGGTTGTGCCATCGACCGCGTGACCGGTAACCTCGCGGTCACAAATTATTTGAGCACCGGAGGTTCGCAGACGTATTATGGCGACGTCGCAATTTTCGCAGAGGCAAAGGGAACGCCGTCCACCTATTTCGATCCGGAGATAAGCTTTTATGATTACGATACATACGATGACGACGGGAATCTCTATGTTGACGGTGAGACGTACACGTCGACAGGCACGATTGGTGAACTTCCGTCCGGTACCAGCCTCTTTTCGAACATCACATTGACAAAAAGCATCAGACCGTTCAGCATGCAATGGACGGGTGGAAGGCTCGTAGTTTCGACCGTAATTTGCAAGTTCTGCGGACCACAGCCCATCTACGAAATTCGGGTTTCCGACGGCAACGGCGTCGTTAGCGGACCCGTATTACTCCATAGCCCGCGTAACCTAAACCCCGCTCAACCCGTACAGTTCTGGTTACAGGGGAGCAGGATGATCGGTCCTGACCGAGTACGCGGTGGCAATGGTCTCGTGAATTTCTGGCACTATCCCGCAGGCGGTTGGCCAAGGAAGATCATCCGCCGCCCGGGTCATGCGTTTCTCCTGTACGGCGTAACAATAAGCAAGGCTGACCAGCACTCTGCTCCTGTCATCCACAGCGAAGCGCTCCGACCGCCGGAAGCTCTGATCTCGCGATGACGCTGCTTTCTCAGCCCGGTATTTTCAACGCGCTCGATAGCACGTTTGCTGGCGGCATGAGCCCTGCGTATATCGACGGCACTCTCAACGCCTTGGCTTTGCAAGCGGCCATTGACGCGGCCCAGGCTAGCGGCAATCCCAGCGGGGCGATTGTGCTGATTCCAAGCTTTGGTTTAGGAGACGAGCCCTACGGCGCCTACCAGATCGCCTGCCGTGGAACCCAAACCTCGGCCGTTAACATCCCCAACACGGGCGGTGCGACGCCGATTTTGATCTGCGGTACCGGTGCCGGGACGGAGCTCGTGATGCTCTCCGGCGACGGCTTTACTCTTTTCGGCGTTGAGTCCGACTCCGTCTCATTCCAGGACCTTACCATCCACTATGATCTCGACGACACTCACGCAAAGGGAACGGCGTTCAACTTCAGCACGGCTTCCGGATCCGGGCCTGCGAACTGCAGTCTTTTTCACGAGGGAGCAAGTGACATGTTCAGGCTTCTCCATCAGGCCGCCTTTCGCGGACGTCCGCCTTTCCGACCGTTTCTGCGCGCTGCGGCGCGCTTCGCGGCTGACCGCACTGCACCGCCCCGCCGGCCGATCTCGCTCATCCAGCGCCTATTGCCAAAAACTCCCTTCAGCAAGCTCGCGAGGCCATGGTCGACATCGAGCGCTTCCCAGTGAAGCGTTGATCCCGGACCGAGAATCTCTATCTGGCACACGTCACGTGGGTCGGCGCTTTTCAAACCCTGAAGGAGCTCGCGCGGTACTGCGAGCTCGACACCAGTTGAAAGAGTGATAGCGATCGTATCGTCTCTTTCCCGATACTCGGCACTAACAGCGCGCGGAGCGTACTGTTCAAACGCTTTTCCCCGCGCGATCGCAGCATCGATCTCGGCATCAGTTACGTCTGCGCGCGCTTTCGTTTTAGCCATGTGCTTCCTCCCAGAGGTCTGCCTGATTGAGCGCGCCGTTGAAGCTCGTGTTCGTGACGAGCCACTTCGGATCGACGCCGGGGGCGCACGCGGGCAGCTTCGGGCTTGAGTGGCAAGAGTACGTCGGCGGCGGCGACGGATCGGTCAGCGTGCCAGGGGACTGGTCGTAACAGCCGATCTGCGATCCGGAAGACGGATCGTAGCACTTGCCGTTGGCTCCGACGAAGTTGGTGATATCCCAGTCCGAGCTGAAAAACGTCACGTCATAGCGCTGGAGCGCGGAATAGGTGTAGCTCGCCGAGGCCGTCAAGAGGTTCTGCGCGCTCAGTTGATTGGCGTAGCTTAGGTTGAAGCCGTAGGTGTGGTCGGGCAAAAAGTACGGCAGCTCCCAGCCATAGTACGGCTGGGCGGTCGAGTTATAGCCGTTGATGTTCCACGTCGAGTACATCGCGTAGCCGTAAAAGCGCAAATAGGAGGCTGCGCTAAACTCGTGCTGGTACTGCAGCTTCTCCACCGCCACGCCGTTCTCGTTGGGATCGCGAAGATTGGTCGGCACCGGGCCTTGAAACTCGTGTTGGGGACTGTTCGGAAAGAAGTACTTCGTGAGCTCGTTGGGCTGGAACGGCTGCAGCGTTGCTCCATGGTAGAGATAGCTGTCGTCAAAGGTGAGCGGGCCGTAGAGCGCCTGGACGATATTGGCGCCAAAATCGTTGGTCGAGCTGAAGTACTGGTTGAGGCTTTCGCTGGTCATCCAGAGCGCCTGGACGTCGTCGCGCAGCCCGTTGCCGTGGTGTGGAATCCCAAAGTGGAGATTGACGAGGCTGTCGCGCAGCGACTGCGTCGCCAGCGAAAATCCGAGGCCGGTCGTGAAGAGCAGCGGCGACGGCGGCCCGGTATAGACGAAGCCGTTGGCTCCCGGCAGCGCGTTCACCGGATAAAAGAACGAGTTCGGTATGTTCGAGCCGTCGTCGTTGTTGACGTAGCGAAAACTTTGGTTGGCGCCGCCCAGACCGATGTAGTAGCTGAAGTCTCGGTCCGGCGTCGAGCCGCCGGCTTCGACCGAGGCTTGATGGTAGAAGGCCGGATAGCCGACGCCAAGATTTGCATCGGCGTAGCCGGGATACGTGCCGCTCTTAATGACCTGGTTGACGTAACCGGAGATTCCCTGCGCATCGGAGCCGGCCGGCACGCCGCCGGTATAGACTTGAACTTCCTGGCTTCCCAATGTCGAGAGCATCGTCTGCGGCGCGTTATCGTAGGCGCGATTGACGGGAATACCGTCGAACTCGTAGCCGACCTGATCGATGTCGCCGCCGCGAATATGGACGGTCTGCCACCAGCTGTTCTCGCCCGAATCGAGCGAGACGCCCGGCACCGAGGCGATCGCGCCGTACGCGTTATTCAAACTGCCCGGGCCCGACAAGCCTTGTGCGGCTTGCTGTCCCGCGGCGTTGATCGAATAGACGTCGCCGGTAACGCCTGACTTCACGAGGCTGCTCGCGGCTTGCGACGTCACGCGAGCGATCGTGCGCAAATTCACCATCTTCACGCTCACCGTTTGGCTCTGATCGGCAAAGACCGAAATGCCGCTCTGGGAGAGCGCGTTGTACGGCGGCTTGCTGAAGGACAGCACGTACGTATCGGGCGCCAGCGAGAGGAAGTGGAAGGTACCGCCGGCATCGGTGGTCGTGGTCGCGGCTTGCGACGGAGCCCGGGCAGTAACGACCACGCCCGCGATCGGCGCTTGTGAGTCGGCATCGACGACCCTGCCGGAGACTGCCCCCGTGGTACCCGCCTGCACCGCAAGCGGCAGAAAGAGGGCAACCAGGAGGGTCGCGACAACCGCTTTCAAGCAGCGCATCTACGAGTCTATCGCAAAGGCAACCGCTTGCCCTCTATGCTTCTTCGATCCAGTCCTTCGTCAGGAAAAGCCAGAACGCAAGCCCAGCGTAGTCGCCGTACCGTGAAAAGGCGCGCCGGATGGTCGAATCGGCGGCCCGCTTCTTTCCGGTGAGGTGGAGATACGTTGGGCGCGTCCAGGAGTCGAGGACCAGCAGCCGATGGCGCCCGAGCAACTGCATGACGTGCGCCGCGCCGTATGGACCGATTCCCGGCAGCGCGAGGAGCGTTTCTTCCGCCGCCTCATCGGAGTAGCGCGCCGGATCCGTCAGCAATTCAAGGTCGTGGTTTCCGGCAACCACGTCGGCTGCGATGCTTCGCACGTACGGCCCGCGGTAGCCCATCCGCGCGACGTCTCGATACCACGATTCGGGCGTTGCAGCCAAAAGCTCCGGTTCGGGGAAGGCGCCGCCGCCGAGTTCGACGAGCGCCGTCGTCATGCGAACCGTCGCCGACCAGGCGCAGTTGGTCGTGCAGATCGTCTTGACGACGTCCTCGAAGACGGTCGGGCTGGCAAGAATCCGTCCGGCGCCGCTGCTCGCCCACCCGAGCAATTTATCGCCGGCGATCTTGGCGTAAAAGGGTGCCAGATCGTCGTGAAAGCGAAACATCCTTGCAACCAGAGCTTGCGCGCGTTCGGCATCGCCACGCGCCAGCCGCGACGGCGATTGTGCGACCAGCCTGCCGTCACGTTCTTCCAACGTAAGCTCCACCACACGCTTCCCGACGCGGAAACGACGCATATATCGAAGCGGCGATGACAGCACCGTTGCCGGCGGCAAGCGCGCGACGCCGTGCGAGTGAATCGTACGGGCGAACGAGATGGGCTCGCCCCCGGCGCCTACCAGGGGGAAGTCGAAAAGTACCGGCACCCAAAGAGAGCCTAGGCTACATAGGATACGTTGACGGCGACGCCGGCGGCTTGCGCGCGCATCAAGACGCCGTAGACGGCGTCGAGCTCTTCCTCGATCGAGGCAATTTCACCGGCGCTCACTTGGAAGCGCGCGGCGTGAGTCCAGAGCAAGCTTCGGGCTCGTTCGAAAGCGCTATGAAGCCGCTCGGGCGTCGCTTCCAGCACCGGCCAATCCATCTCGCCTTGGGCCGGGACGACGCGCCAGCCGCGGCCCGAGACAAAAGCGACCTCTTCTTCCGGCCCCAGCGCATGCGGAATCGCTAAGAGGACGTCGACAGCCTCTTGATCTGCCAGCGAAAGCCGCAGCCCCAGCTCACCCAGCCGAAGGATATAACGAAAAAAGGATATGCTGCCGACCGTATAGGCTCCGGCTGGCGAAGCAACGTTCACGTGAATAAGATCGAGGTCGGGATCGTTGCCCGGGGAACCGCTCATAAAGCCGTACTTCGTTGCGAGCCTGGCGAGTCCGTTAGTCGCTAGGCGGGAATGAGGCCAAGCTCCCTTACGGCATCGCGCTCCTTGCGCAGCTCTTCAAGCGTTTCTTGAAGCTTGCGCTTGCCGAACTCGTCGTGCGAAACGCCTTCGACGATTCGAGAGATGCCGTTTTCCGTGCGTGAGGGGAACGAAAAGATCAATCCCTTGTCAACTCCGTACTCGCCATGCGAGTACCGGCCGACCGAATATTGTTCGTCGGGTGGCGTGTCGTGGGTTAGGTTGTACACGCCGGTGATGGCAGCGTTGGCCGCCGAGGCAGCCGACGAGGCGCCGCGCGCTTTGATGACTTCCGTCCCGCGATTCTGCACGGTCGTTATGAACTCGTCCTCCAGCCACGGCCGGTCGAGCAGCTCCGGGGCCGGCTTGCCCGCCGATCGTCGCGTGGGCGAAGTCGGGGAACTGCGTTTGCGAGTGATTGCCCCAGACGACGACGTTGGCAATCTGCGTCGTGTCGACGCCGGCCTTGCGTGCCAGCTGCGCGCGGGCGCGAAGCTCGTCGAGCGAGGTCATCGCGAAGAAGTTGTCCGGCGAGATCCGCGGCGCGTTGTTCATCGCGATCAGGCAGTTGGTATTTGCCGGATTGCCGACGACGAAAACGTGCGCGTCCGGCGACGCATGGTCGTTGATGGCGCGGCCTTGCTCGGTGAAGATCTTGCCGTTCACGCGCAGGAGATCGGAACGCTGCATGTCGGCTTTGCGAGGAACGGCGCCGACGAGCAGCGCCCAGTCCACGGAGTCCATCGCCTCGTTGACGTCGGATCCGAAGCGAACGCTCTTGAGCAACGGAAACGCGCAGTCCTCGAGTTCCATCACGATGCCGCGCAACGTCCCCAGAGCCGCGTCCAGTTCCAGCAGTTGCAGCTCGATCTCCGTCTCGGGGCCGAACATCTGACCCGACGAGACCCGAAAGAGCAACGCATAGCCGATCTGTCCGGCCGCACCGGTCACCGCCACCTTAATTCGTTTTTTCACGCTGCCTCCACTGATTGCTCGCCGGGTCCGGCGGGAAAGCTCGCTCGCTGCGGGCGAAGCCACTACTGCCGATGATCGAGCAAGACGCGTCCATCTATAACGCCTGCATTCGCTGCGGGCTCTGCCTGCCGTCCTGCCCGACCTATCTCGAAACTATGACAGAAACCTCCGGCCCGCGCGGCCGGATTAGTCTCATCAAAGACGTCGCGCAGTCGCGCCTCGACGTGCGCAGCCCCGGGTTTCTCGAGCAGATGTCCCAGTGCTTGGATTGCCGCGCATGCGAGGCCGTCTGCCCGTCGGGCGTCCGCTACGGACAGCTCGTCGAAACCGCCCGCGCCCAGATCCGTCAGACCGACCCGCCGGAGCCGCCGGGCCGCCGTTTCGCGCGTACGTTCCTCTTGCACTCGCTCTTTGCCGATCTGCGGCTCATGCGCACCGCGGCACGCATCCTTCGCTTTGCGCAGCAGACGCGCCTCACGTCGCTGGCGCGAGTCGTTCGGCCTCGGCGATGCCGCTGAAGCTGGCCCCGCGAATCCCGTCTTCGTTCTTTAGCGCCCGCGGTCAACGATTCGAAGCCCGCAACGCCAAGGGCGTGGCGTTTCTTCACACCGGTTGCATCATGGCGGTGGCTTTCGGCAACGTTCACGAAGCGACGGTACGCATGCTGCGCCGCGCCGGCCTGACAACGATCGTGCCGGCGGGCAAGGTTGTTGCGGCGCCATCGCAACGCATGCCGGCGAGCCCGACTTCGCACGCGAACTTGCCAAGCGGAACATCGCCGCCTTCGAGGCGAGTGGCGCGGACGTCTACGTGGTGAATGCCGCCGGCTGTGGCAGCGCCCTCAAACACTACGACGAACTGCTTTCAGAAGATCCGTCGTGGGCGCAGCGTGCGCGGGAGTTCTCAAAGCGGGTGCGCGACATCAGCGAGGTTCTCGATGCGATGGACCTCGGACGGCCGCCGCGCGCGATCGACGCCACGATCACATATCAGGAACCGTGTCATCTCGTGCACGCACAGCGCGTCTCGGCTGCTCCCCGCCGGCTGCTGGCATTGATTCCCGGGGCGCGATTAGTGGAAATGGACGAGAGCGCGGTCTGCTGCGGAAGCGCCGGGATCTACAACCTAACGGAGCCGGACATGGCTGCGCGCCTGCAGCGGCGCAAAGTAGCGGCGATCGTTCGCACCGGAGCGACGATCGTCGTCACGGCGAATCCAGGCTGTGCGATGCAGGTGACGGCAGGCCTACGGGACGCCGGTTATGCGGCGAAGGTCAAACATATCGTCGAACTGCTCGACGAGGCGTACGAAAGCTAGAGCGCGGCGGTGACGCGATCGCGGTCGCGGCGGGCGTCTTCCAACGAGCGGTAGACCGAGAAGACGACGATCAGGCCGGTAATGTTCAGCAAGCGCAAGATCGGGCCGTCATTTACAACGAGGCCCAAGGTTTTGCTGCGCTCGGTCGTCCGGCGATGCGCGCCGATCAGCACGCCCAAACCTGTCGAGTCGAGAAACTCTAGCTGCGTCAAATCGACGATCAGGTTGTGGCTGCCGCGCTCCGTCGCATCCGTAAGGGCCGCCCGAACCGCCGGCGAGGTCGCGAGATCGAGGCTCCCGCGCAGCCGGAAGACCAGCCTCTCTCCGCCATCTTCGGTCTTGAGGTCTATGCTTAGTTCGTCATGTGTCATCTGCGCGGTCGCCTTTCGCGGCCCTAATAAGCTCGGCCTTGCATTGCCGCAACGATATTCATGCGATGCTCATACGAAGCGCGCGGCGTCTTCGTCCCAGCGGGTGAGATTCTCTGGGGTAACGTGGACCCCGCCGATCCAGCGATCGATCCGCTTCTCGCCAAGCCAGTCCGCATCGCCGGCCAAAACTCGGCGGCCCAGGGGCGTCAGAACCAAGCTCCCGTCGTTGCCTTCGATGAGCGCTCCCTCGCCTGCGCGCAGCTCGTCGAGCATGACGCCGAATGCGCGGTTGCCCATGAAAGGAGGCTTCTTCTCGCGCCTGCGTGCGCGTGAAGAGTTCGTCCGAGCGTGCCGCACCCTGGGCTACTGCTAAAAGCGTCTGACGCTGGGAGCGCGAGAGACCGTCGCGCGTCGCTGGATACTCCTCGCACAACCGCTGCATCGCGGCACGCAAGAACGGCAGGCCGATCGCATCTTCTCCTGCCGCGGCATAAAGCTCGGTGGGCGATGGGGAGGTGAAGCGTTCCCAGTTTCGCCGCGCGGATTTAAAAATTGCCGCCGTCGCGGTTCGCCGCCTTGGGAGCAGCGGGAGAATCTCGTCGACGGTCATGCTTGCAAGATAATGATCGCTTTGAATCGTTGCGACACGCCCCGGTTCGAGATTCAGCTCCTCGAGCGAGGTCAGCGCCTGCAGCAGTTGCAGTTGGTCGTAAAGGTCGTGTTCGAACCAAAGCACGACCTCCTCAAACTCCGCCGCGCGCCGAACCTGCGCGTCTCGCCGTTCGAAGTCGTGGATCAGCTTGATCGGGCTGCCGTAACCCCGCGATGCAAGATAGTGCGCGCGCGTCTCGCTCGTTTTCTCGAGTGAAAATCCAAATGGCACGGGACCGTCGTTGAGCGCGTCGCGCCATGCGAGGTGCGTTCCTAATATACCCGCCTTACCAAGAAGGTAGAGCGCCCCGTCGCCATTGGTAATGTGCAGCGCGCGCGCCATTACACGGCCTTCCTATCTATTGGCCCGCGAAGGGAATCGCTGGGGTGGCTGGATTCGAACCAACGCATGGCGGAGTCAAAAGTCCGCTGCCTCTTTCCCCAAACTGCTGCGCAGTTCGGGGACCCCAACAGTTTAAGAACCGCTTCGGCGCAGGCGCCTCCGCTGCGGTAAGGCAGCGGACCTTGACTGCGCCAAGTGTGGCTGGGGTGGCTGGATTCGAACCAACGCATGGCGGAGTCAAAGTCCGCTGCCTTACCGCTTGGCGACACCCCATCGCGCTTTAGCTTCGCAGATGGCGCAGCAAACGGCAAGCCCGTCCTTCGACGAGCCTGCCCTGACAAGTGAGGTCGCCCTCGACGCTCTAGCGGCTGGCGATCAGCCGTTTGGCTCCCACATAGCGCGCCGCCCAGTACGAGTCGGAAAGATGGCTCACCATCACTCCGTGGCTCGAGCTGGCGTGGACGAACTGGCCCTTTCCGAGGTAGATGCCGACGTGCGAGACGCCGCCATAGGTATCGAAGAAGACCAGGTCTCCCGGACGGGGTCCGCCGACCGCGGGTTTGCCCACGTCGTACTGCGCGTCCGCGGTACGGGGTAAGCCGACGCCCAGCATCGCGAAGACGTGCTGAACGAAGCCCGAGCAATCAAAGCCAGAGGTGCTGGTGCCTCCGAAGACATAGGGCACGCCCAGAAAGCGCAGCGCGCTGCTGGTCAGGGCGCGGGCCATCTTGGAGGTTCTGGCAAGGATGCCGCCGGCAAACCGCTCGACGCCACCGCGATGGCGCTCCGGTGTGGTCATGATCAAACGCGAGGTCCACTCCGCAACGTCGGGACTCAGCGCTTGAGCGTTGGCCGAGCTGCTGGAGGCTCCGGTGTACTGGACGGTGGACGCGGTATCGGCTTGGGCAATAGCACCTAAGCCCGAAACAAGTAGGGCAAATGCCCCAATAGCTAACGCGTGACGCAAGAAATCGCTCCTCTTTCACGACACTTGCGGGGTTAGTTGACGGGTTCGGGCGGGAAAGATTCGCCCTAGGGCCGACCGGCCCACTCACCCCTACCGGGATATCCCCCGCTCGGGACACATGTCCCGACTCAGTGACCTTTCATTAGGCACGAGTGCCCCCGACGAGACCTTTTAGCTCTTCGGAAGACCCTTGATACCGGGCGCTTCGGCGTTCCGCTGGCGCGCCCTCCCGAGCTCTCCGTTTCCGGATTTTAAGGCCTTACGGCGGGGCTAAGCGCCTGACCTCCCGCTCGATTTGTAAAGCAACCCGACCGGCGACGCGCTCGATCTGCGCCCGGTCCTCGCCTTCGGCCATAACGCGAATCAGCGGCTCGGTTCCGGAGTGCCGGATCAAGAGCCGGCCCGAAGCGCCGAGATCGGCTTGTGCTGCGGCGATTGCATCGCGCACCGATTCTGCAGTTAAGACCCCGTCGCCGTTGCTGCGCACGTTCACGAGAACCTGAGGCGCAACTTGAACCTCGGTCACGAGATCGCGCAGCCGCGTTTGCGCGGCCACAACGATACCAAACAGCGTAACGGCCGTTCTTGGACCGTCGCCGGTCGTGTTGTAACGAAGATCGATCAGATGGCCCGATTGCTCTCCGCCCAGTGTATAACCGCCCTCCCGCATCCGCTCCAGCACGAATCGGTCGCCGACCGTGCGTTCGGATCAATGCGATGCCGTGGTTTCGCAGCGCGCGCTCGAAGCCGATGTTGCTCATCACCGTCGCAACGATCGTATCGCCGGCCAACTCCCGGCGCGCGTGCATGGCACACCCGATGGCGAACAGCACGTGGTCGCCGCTAACGGCTGCGCCCGTCTCGTCGACGAAGAGCGCGCGGTCCGCGTCGCCGTCAAAAGCGACGCCCACGGCGCGGCCGGTACCGCTCGCGTTGCGGCTGCGTACCGCGGCTTGCAGTTGCCGCAGGTCCGTCGTGCCGCACTCGACGTTGATTCGAGAGCCGTCATCTTCGCAGTTGAGCTCGACGACGTCCGCGCCGAGCTTGCGCAACACGTAGGGCGCGATCCCGTAGGCCGCCCCAAAACCGGCATCGACGATCACTTGCAGCCCATGCAGATCCGGTTCGCCCGCGTAAAGCTCGTGATAGTAGTGCCGCGCTAAATTCATGGCAGAGCGCGCCACGCCCACCGCGGTTCCAACCGGTCGTGGAAGGTCTGGAGAATCGATCGCAGCTTCGATCCGCCGCTCGATGTCGTCGGACAGCTTGAAACCATCGCCTGCGAAGAACTTGATGCCGTTATCGGCGACGGGATTGTGCGAGGCGCTGATTACCACGCCCGCGGCCGCGCCGGTTTGACGTGCGACGCAGGCCACCGCCGGCGTGGGAACGACACCAATCAAGAGTGCGTCGCTGCCCACCGAGGTGATGCCGGCGACGATCGCCGCCTCCAACATGCTGCCGGAGACCCGAGTATCCCGTCCGACGATGAACGGGCGTTCTTTCTCCCCGCCGTCGTGCAGTACGGTGGCGGCGGCGCGGCCGATGCGAAAGGCCAACTCCGGAGTCAGCTCGCTGTTTGCGACGCCGCGTACGCCGTCGGTTCCGAAGAGCGGACTCACTTGGCGACGGCGGGCACGAACCGCATCTGCACGCGTACGAGATCCGGTGACACCGAGGCGCTGGTAATCTCGCCGCCCGAAGCATCGACGGCAATCGGCCGCACCATCTCGTCGATCGTCTTTGGCTCGCTCGGCAACTCTACGTCGACGTGCACTCCGGAAATTTGCGCGGAGGTCGCTACACGCACCGTCGCAACGCTCGGACGAACGCGCACCGCGTTCACGACGATGCCGCGCGAAAGCGAGCCCATGTAATGCACCACGATCGGAAAGGCGCGGTCCTCGAGCCGCTCGATTGTCAAGGTAACCGAGGCTGGGCTCAGGCTTTGCACGGCGACTTCGGGCGCGACGAGCTGTACGGGAACGTTATAGATTCCTTCACCTTTATTCGACAGGTTCAGAACCGCTTTGATCTCCTCGGGCTTGATGCCGGGCTCACCGCGTTTGGTCGCCACGGTGACCAGGGCCTCGCGGTCGGTAAAATGCGCGACGTAACCCGACGGCAAGTTTACCGACACGATCGGGACGGAGAGCTGCTGGTCTACCTGCCCGCTGGCAAGAAGTGGATTGGTGGCGAAGCGAAAATATGCCCAACCGACGATCGCGAGTGCCACCGCCAGCAGCTTGAGCCCGAAGTTCTTGCGAAGTAAATCCATCGGGTGCTAGAGGTCGGTCCAGGAAACGCGCGGTTTAGAACGTTCGCGCGGCGCTCGCAGCCGGGCCCGCAGGTGTGCGATTAAATCGTTTGGCCGGCGCCCTTCGCGCCGAGGCGGTCGCGTTACCGCCAGAAGCATCTTGGTCAGACGTTGCTCGTCATCGACGGGCCGCGAGAGCTTTCCGGCTCGCGCAATTCGAATGCTCGCGTTCTCCTCCGAGACGACGAGCACCACGGCATCGGTCTGTTCGCTCAACCCAAGGGCAGCTCGATGCCGCGTCCCTAAACGCACGCCGGTCAGCGCGCGATCGGCCAGCGGGAGCAGGCACCCCGCGGCTTCGATGCGGCTTTCATGCACGACGACCGCACCGTCGTGCAGCGGAGAAGCCGGGGTAAAAATCGTCAGCAGCAGCTCTTCGGAAACCTCTGCGTGCAAAAACGTGCCGGTCTCGCAAATCTCTCGCAGGCCGCTCTGCTGCTCGATCACGATCAAAGCACCACGACGGTTTTCGCTCAGAAAGAACGCGGCTCGCGCGAGCGCCGCGATCGTTCGGTCTTCCGGACGGCCGGGCCACGGCTCGGTTTCATCGCCCGTCATTCGAAAGAGGCCGCCGCGCCCGATCTGCTCCAACGCGCGCCGAAGCTCGGGCTGAAAGACAATCGGGATCGCAACCAACACGCCGACGACCAGTAGGCGCAAGATGGTCCCCAGGAGGTTGAGATGAAACAGCGTCGCGATGCCGAGTAGTCCGACCAGCACGAGAATGCCGATCAAGATTTGCACCGCCCGCGTCCCGCGAATCAGCAGCAACACGTAGTAGATCAGAATGCTCGTCGCGATGACGTCGACGACGTCGGAGACGGTGACGTATTGCGCGATCGTGCTAAACATCGACCAGGAGTTCCAAAATACGATCTGCTGCTATTTCCGGGGCCGCCACGCCGGAAGCGGCAATCTTGGCCGATAGTGCCGGGGTCAAGGGCGACAGCAGCTCGGCCCGCCGCCCGCTACAGAAGCGGCGAAGCTCGACGTCCACGACCTTCATCACGATCTCGATGCCGCCGGAATCGGGGTCCCATTCCACGATCGCACCTTGTGGACAGGGGCGGCAAGCAAGAACGCCCCGCGGGCGGCCCGTTCCGCCCAGAGCTTCGTAAAGTTGCGGCAAGGCTTCGGGAACCGTAGGGAAAACTGCCCAGGCAATGACTGCCGTCTGGTATACGACTTCTCCCGGAGCGATTGGAATTTCACTGGGATCGAAGCCGTCCGGCAGCTCGAGCAGTGCGTACGAACGTCCTGCGGACGGATTGATCCGCCACATCGCGCGGCCGCCTCGAACTCGCGCGATGGCTTCGATCGCATCACGTCGTGAATCGTCCGGGCTCCCCGGACTGCTGATGGTAAGGTAGCCCACGTTACATCGAGCGTTCGTCGTCTCCACCGGAAAGAACTCCGCATGGATATCGATCGATGGCGAGACGGTGCCGCGAATCGCGCAACTGCGACGCATGACGGGACGACGCTCCATGCCGGTTCCCGGAGACGTCGTGCACGTCAAGATTCTCGAGGACGGACAAACCGTCGTCGAACGCATCGACCCGCGCATCGGCACGCTCGAGCGACGCAGCGCAACCGGTCGCACCAAGACGATCGCCGCCAACGTCGACTTGCTCGTTGCCGTCACCGCGCTTGCTAGCCCGGCTCCCCGCCTGCCGACACTCGACCAGCTCCTCGCATTTGCCGAATTGGAAGAGATCGAGGCCGCCGTCGTCTTTACCAAGCCGGACCTTGCCGAGCCGGCGCTATCGCGCGAGTTGCTCGAGCTTTACGGCGGCCTAAAGTATCCAAGCGTGGCGATTAACCCCAAAAGCGGTGAGATCGACCCCCTCCGGAACATCTTGCGCGACCGGCACGCACTGCTCGTGGGAAACTCGGGTGTCGGGAAGAGCACGATCTTTCGCGCGCTCGGGGGCGAGTCGGTCGTGGGCGAGGTCTCCCGTCAAGGTCTGGGCCGCCAGACGACGACTTCCGCCCGGCTCTACCGGACGCCGAACGGATTCCTGATCGATAGCCCGGGCGTCAACGAATTTGGCCTTGGCAAGGTCGAGCCTGGGCGGCTGGCCTACAGCTTCAGAGAGCTGCGGCCGCTGGTCGCCGCCTGCCGCTTCACGGATTGCACCCATCTCCAGGAGCCCGACTGTGCCGTCAAGGAAGCGGTCGCGGCCGGCCGGATCGCCCAAAGCCGCTACGAAAGTTATGGCAGAATCCTGCTCGCCGCCCTGGACACCCGTCGCGCCAGCCTGCTATGATACACGCCGTGCCAAATATCAAGGCCGCCGTAAAATGGGCGAAGCAATCCGAAAAACGCGAAACGCGCAATAAGAGTGAAAAGAATCGTCTAAAGACGCTCTTTAAGCGAGCCGTCGACTCGACGGAGAATGCCGCCGCGCTCGTGGCCGAAAGCGCCTACGATAAGGCAGCCGGCAAGGGAATCATTCATCCGAACAAGGCAGCGCGCAAGAAGTCGCGCCTGGCCAAGGCAATGAAGCGCGCCGCAATCGCGCCGGCCAAGACTGCCAAGAAGTCCAGCAAAGCCAAGAAGTAGCTCCCTTTACGGATCCACGTTGATCGCTAAGCGAGTCTTGGCATCGGCGCGGGCTGCGGCAAGCAGCCGTTCCCGAATAAAGGCCCTCAGCGGTTTTAACTTCGTGGTCTTCAGCGCAATTCGGTAACGCCATTCCTCATTTACGCGCGCGACCGGGTACGGCGCAGGCCCGAGCACTTCGGCGAGACCGGCCTCTCGCAGCATCTCGGCGTATCGCGAGGCCGCGTTAATTACGCGCGCGCGATCGCGTCCGATGACGCCGACGTAGATCAGCCGGCGAGCCGGAGGAAAACCAAGCTCGGTGCGCTCGCGCAGTTCGAGCGCTGCAAAGCCATCGTAGTCGTGCTGCGCCGCAAAGGCAATCGCCGGATGTTCCGGTGAGTATGTCTGCACGATCGCCTCGCCGCGGCGGCCGCGCCCGCTGCGTCCACAGACCTGCGCGATCAGGGCAAAGCTGCGTTCGGCGGCGCGGAAGTCCGGTTGATTCAAACCAAGATCGGCTGCAACGACCCCGGCCAGCGTTACCGTCGGGTAGTCGAGACCCTTGGCCACCATTTGCGTTCCGACCAAGACGTCGCCGCCGCCTGCGAACGCCGAGAGGATCCGCGCATGGTCGCCGACGCGCGTGGTTGTATCCGAATCCATTCGCAAGACGCGCGCATGCGGATAGAGCCGTGCGACCTCATCGGCGACCCGCTCCGTCCCGATGCCGAGCGCCGCGATGCTTTTGGCGCCGCACGTCGGGCACACCGTTAGGATCGGCATCTGAAAATCGCAATAGTGGCAGCGCAAGAGCCCCTCGCCACGATGCACGGAGAGCGCGATGCTGCACCGCGGGCAATGCGGCGAGGTCCCACAAGTGCGGCAAATCAGCGAGCCGGCGCTTCCGCGGCGGTTGACGAAGAGAATGCTCTTCTCGTTGCGCTCGAGCCGGTCGCCCAACGCCTGTACGAGCGCATCGCTAAAGATCGCGCGGTTGCCGCTTTCGAACTCCGAACGCAGATCGACGATCTGGACGGCGGGAAGCGGCTGTGCGGTGGCGCGTTCCCGCATCTGCAACAGCGCGATGCGGCCTTGCTGCGCCGCAGCGTAGCTTTCGAGCGAAGGCGTGGCGCTGCCGAGCAGCAGCATTCCACCCTCGAGGCGCATTCTCGCCGTGGCGACCGCTACCGCATGATAACGAGGCACCACTTCTTGCTTGTACGACGGATCGTGCGATTCGTCGACGATAATCAAACGCACATCTCGCAAGGGCGCGAAGACCGCGCTGCGAGCCCCGACGACCACGTCTACCTCACCGCGCGTGCAGGCGACCCAGGCATCGAAGCGCTCGCGCTCGGAGAGCGCCGAATGCAGCACGGCCACGCGGTCGCCGAAGGCGGCTTCGAAGCGCGCGGCGGTTTGCGGCGTGAGCGATATCTCGGGCACCAAGACGATCGCTCGCCCCCCGGCGCGCAGCACGTGCTGAATTGCCTCGACATACACGTACGTCTTACCGCTTCCCGTTACACCGTAAAGAAGCGCGGTTTCAAAACGTCGCCGAGCCAGCGCCGCTTCGACGTATTGCAGCACCGAAGCCTGTTCGGGCGTTGGCAGCAACACCGGCTCCGGCGATGGATTTGCGGCCCGCGCGCGATGCGCTGGGAGCGTGACTTCGCGCACCGCACCGGCCTTGATTGCGCGCGCGATCACACCGTTGCTGTAGCCGGCTAGGAGTGCTTCGGCGCGGCCGACGCCGGGCTGCGCTCGCACAAAGCCGGCTAACGCTTCTGCCTTCTTCCCCTCGACGTGACCCTCTGCGGGCACCAGCGCTCGCCGGCGGCGCTGGCTGACGCGCGGCTCTACGACTCGTCGCACGCGGTGCAGACTGCCGGCGCGCACGAGCGTTCTTACGTGCGCGAGCAACGCCGTTCGATCGGCGGCGCGACGGGCTTCGGGATGGCGTAACAGCGATTCGAGGGTAAAACTTTCGTCGAACTCTTCCCAAATCAAGCGAAGCAGTCGTTGAGGAACCGACGGATATCGCGCCGGAGCTGCTTGCGCTTGCGTGCGAACGAGCGAGTCGCGCATGCGAGGGATCGCCCCGCCAAGCACCACGGCCCCGAGGGCCTCACCGAGGGTGCAAAGATATTGCTCGGCTACGAATCGCGCAAGCCGCAACCCCGTTTCGTCGAAGGCTTGCGGTACCTCTAGGCGCTCGCGAACCTCTTTGAGCGTTCCCGGGGAGTCCGCGACTTCGCGAACCGGCGAAACGACGAACCCGAGAACGTCGCGCTTACCCAGCGGGATCCGTACGACGTCCCCAACGGCCAGGTCCAAGGTGCCCGCATCGTAGGTAAGCGGCAGATCGAATCGAGACGAGCGAATGGCCGGCAGCGCATCAACGGCGCGCACGAACGTTCTCGGGGGGAAGCGCCAGGCGTTGGAGCACGGCTCGCACGGTGCGATCCGCGCATTCGACGCCATATTCCACGTCGCCGATCGCTCTCGGCAAGACGAAACGCAAGCGCCCTCCGCTCTTCTTCTTATCGCTGCGCATCGCGGTGAAGATTGCATCCGGTGCCAGCGACGTTTGCAGCGGGAGTCCGACGAGCGTCAGCAACGTCAGGATGCGCAGATGCTCGTCGCGGCTAAACCGGCCCGTTCGCAACGCCAAGAGCCCCGCCGCCCGCAGGCCGATCGCGACCGCCTTTCCGTGCGTGATGGAATAGTTCGACGCGAGCTCGATCCCATGAGCGAAGGTGTGCCCCAGATTCAAGGTTGCGCGCGCGCCCGCTTCGAGCCGGTCGTCGGCCACGGCCATCGTCTTCACTTTGATCGCTGCCGGAAGCAGCTCGAGCCATGGCCAACGGCGCACCGGATGCGGCGCGAGTTCCTCCAAGAGATCGAAAAGGTCGCCGCCCTCAATGATGGCGGCTTTGATGATCTCGGCGAGGCCCTCGCGAAAGGCTTCTACCGGAAGCGTCTCCAGCGCGTCAATCCCGCAGAACACGGCGATGGGATCGTGAAAACAGCCTGCGAGGTTCTTCCCTTCGCGCAGATCGACGCCGGTTTTCCCGCCGATGGCGGCGTCGACCATCGCCACGAGCGATGTTGCGACGTGGGCGTACCGAATGCCGCGCATATAGATCGCGCAGGCAAAGCCGAAGAGATCGCCGGCAACGCCGCCGCCTACGCCCAAGACCAGCGAGCCCCGCTCGACGCCCGCGCCGGCCATTGCATCGAGCACGCGCTCGACGGTCGATAAGCGCTTGCGCGATTCCCCCAGCGTAAATCGCAAGACCGGAATCTCGCCGGCCGCTTGCGCCATTTCTTCTGCTACGGCGCGAACGTGCCGGTTGGCATCGCACAAGATCGCACTAGGCCGGCCCCTCAATCGAACGAATGCTAAGAGTTCGTCGCGCACATTTTGCGCGACGAATATCGGATAGCCGAGGTCGTCGTTGCGCTCTAAAGCGCGATCTTCTTTTCGTTTAGCCACTGTAAAATGTCGTCGAGGATTGCCCGGTCGCTCAAGCGCCGCGCTTCGACGATGTGGTCCACATTCACGTAATGCGCCAAGCGCGCGTCGTAGAGTTCGCGGATTTGTGCCAGCGTCGGGCGCGGGCCCAGAAGCGGACGGCGCTCGCGGCTTCGCCGCAGGCGCCGCAGAATTTGCTCGGGCGAAGAGCGCAGAAAGATGCGATGCGCGCGCTCTTCTAACAAGGCGCGGTTCTCGGCGATCGTCAAGGCCCCGCCTCCGAGCGCCACGACGCCCGCATCGGCGCCGCTCAGCACGTTCCCGATTGCCTCTTGCTCGTAGCGGCGGAATGCCGCTTCACCTTGGCTTGAAAAGATCTCGGCAATCGCTCCATGCGTGCGGACGATGAGATCGTCGGTGTCAAAGAAGGCGCACCCCAGTTCCCGCGCGAGCTTGCGCCCGATCGTAGATTTGCCGGTCCCCATGAATCCGACGAGCGCCACGTGGCGCTTCACTTCACGTTCGAGCCGAGATTCCGGGAAAAAAGCTCCGCCGAGGCTTGCGTGCTCCGCGCGAGATTGTCGAGCGTCTCTTCGAGCGAATCGCCCCCGTATTTTTCCAGCACGGGTCCCGTCAGTGCCAGCCGGACCATCGCTTCGGCCACGATCGCCGCCGCCGGTACGACGCAGACGTCGCTGCGCACGATCGTCGCAGGCGCATCGGTCTTCTCGTGCAGGTTGACCGACGGCAGCGCTTTCATCAGCGTCGGAATCGGCTTTACCGAGACGCGCAGTACGATCGGTTCGCCGTTGCTCATGCCGCCCTCGATGCCGCCGGCCCGATTGCTGCGCCGCACGACGCTGTCGCCGTCGAGCGCAAACGCGTCGTGAGCCTGCGAACCGGGCGTTGCGCCGGCCGCAATGCCGAGACCGATCTCCACGGCTCGCACCGTCTGCATTCCCATCAGCGCACCCGCCAATACTCCATCGAGCCGCTGCGCCGGTTGCCGGTTGCTGCCCACCCCGACCGGCAGGCCGTCGATGCGAATGAGAAACTGACCTCCAAGCGTATCGCCGGCGCTCTTAGCCCCGTCGATGCTTTCGATCATTCGCATCGCCGCCTCGCGGTCCGGGCAGCGAACGTCGCTGGCCTCCACGTCGGCCTGATTCCAGTCGTCCAGGCCGGCGGCTTCGACTTCACCAATGCGAACGACGCAACTGCGAGTCACGATGCCAAGGGCCTCGAGAAACTGCGCGCAGATCGCTCCGAGACAGACCCGCATCGCGGTTTCGCGCGCACTCGCTCGCTCGAGGACGTTACGCAGGTCGCGCTGGCGATACTTCAACGCGCCGGCATAGTCGGCGTGTCCCGGCCGCGGATTGGTCAGCGGATCGCCGGCGCCGCTGATCGGATCCATCAACGCGCGCACTTTAGGCGTCAAATAGTCGCGGTTGTGCACCACGGCGGCAATCGGCGAACCAAGCGTCTCACCGCCGCGAACGCCGGCCAGAAACTCGACCTGATCGTGTTCGATCTTCATCCGCGCGCCACGGCCGTATCCACCCTGCCGCCGCGCGAGCGTTTCGTCGATCGCGGCAATGTCGAGGCGCAGATGCGCGGGAATTCCGTCGAGGATCCCCACGAGCGCCGGGCCGTGCGATTCGCCCGCCGTAAGGTAGGTAAACATCAGAAGGGCTGGCTTCGGCGAAGGCCCGGGCCGCTACTTCACTTCGCGAGTCCTTAGCCGCAGCACGAGCTTTTCAAGCGGTCGATAGCTGCGCGATGTAAGCGCGTCACGTGCCGCCGCGAATAGTTCAGCCGTCGCGCCAGTTCGACCACGGTCACGCCGTCTAAATGGATCGATCGCACGATCTGTCGCTCCAAGGGTGACAGAGCCGCAAGGATGCGCTCCACAGTCAAGCGATCCACCACGTCGTCGATGCCGCAGGGCGGCGTCCGTTGCTCGGAGTTGCCCAGGACTTCGAAGGAGATCATATGATTGGTGGCGCGATACGAGCGGATTTCGCGAACGTCGGCCGGCGTTGCGTCCAGGACCTCCGCAACGTCGCTCTCCTTGGGCTCGCGCCCGAGCAACGCCCAAAGCTCGCGTTCCGCCGCGCTCCAGCGGCGGTCCAGCTCGCGAACCGCGCGGGGCGCCCGCAAGAATCGCTCGCTGTCGCGAACGTAATGCATCAGCTCGCCGACCACGAGAAGCCAGGCATACGCCTCGAAGGGCGCGCTTTGCGTGCGATCGTAGCGATCGATCGCCTTGATCAAGCCGATCGCCGCAACCTGCTCGAGATCCGCGCGATCGAGTCCACGGCGCATGAAGCGCCGCGCCGCTCGCCGGCAGAGGTACCAATACGCAACGACCGCACCGTCGCGATCGACCGGCACTTGCGCCGGCTGCGATGGCGGCGGACAGACGCTGCGCGCAATAGGAACGAAACGCCTAAACGGCGTTGTACGAAAGCGAAGAGCCACACCCAACCTCAGCTTCGTTTGGAAGACACCATCTGGATGCCGGAGGACCGCGGCAGCCAGTGTGAACGTTTATATACCAGCTCTGCGCAAAGCGCAATACGTTCTAAACTCGATGCGCGCAGATGTCCTGACCTCCGGGAGTCTGGGCACTACCTGCGAGAACGTTGCGGTAAACGCCCCGTCGCGCGTCGAACGGCCCGCCAGAATGACGGCGCGAAAGATCGTTCTGATCTTTGCATTCGGTTTGCTTGGAATCGCTGCGCTGCGCGACTTCGCCAGGATCGGCGACGCCCTCCCCTGGCACCGGCTCTACGACTTCCAGGACTTTTACTGCGCCGGCGAGGCGGTCGACCGGCATGCCGACCCGTACCGCTACGAGCCGCTGCATTCGTGCGAGCACCGCCTCAATAAAAGCGACGCGTATCGCCGCGATCCGAACAGGATCGTTCCGGCCCCGATCCCGCCCTACGACCTGCCGGCATTTGAGCTAGCGGCGCGGATCGGTTTTCCGGCCGCCCGAACGATCGATGCGATTGCCATCGTGCTTGCCGTAGCGGTGGCGATCCTCGGCCTTGCCCTCATTGGGATTCCGTTCGAGCTCGCGCTGCCGGCGCTCGTCCTCCCGGCCGGCTACCTGCTGCTCGATGCCGGGCAGATCGTCCCCTTTGCGTTGCTAGCGCTGGTCCTCTGCGGCGTGGCGCTCGCGCAAGGCCGCAACGCGCTCGCCGGGGCGCTCGCGGCGCTGACAATGATCGAGCCACATCTAGGCCTGCCGGTCTGGCTCTCCGTGATGCTGCTCGTTCCGCGAAGCCGGCCCGCAGCGGTCGTTACCGGGGTTCTCATGGCGGTCGCTGGAGTGCTTGTCGTCGGCTTGCCCGGAGCGATCGAATATCTCAGTGGCGTGCTGCCGGCACAAGCAGCGGCCGAGGCGGGTTATGCCTACCAATACAGCCTTACGTATCTCTTGGTCACCGCTGGTCTACCGCAAGGCGCTGCGCTCGCCGCCGGGCAGCTGTCGTATGTTGCGTTGCTCGCCGTGGGGATCTGGCTGGGGTCGAGACTTGCAACGACGTTGCAGCGCCGCGAACTGGTGGCCTATCTCCCTGCCGCGTGCAGCGTCGTGGGCGGCGCGTACGTCCACATGGTGGATCTTGCCATCGCGGTGCCCGCGGCGCTGGTTCTGGCGACGTACTCGCGCGGCGCGTCGCGAACGATCGCAACGCTCGCGCTTTGCCTGCTTGCCGTTCCCTGGATCGACGTGTGGATCACCAAGAAGCTTTTTCTCTCGAGCCTGTTCGTGGTTGCGGCGATTCTCGTTCGCCAAGGGCTTACGCCGGCAGTCTCCATTGGGGCCTTCACCGCTATTGCCGCGGCGATCTATTGCTTCGAACTTTGGCCGCCCGCGCCGTTTGCGGCACTTACTGCGATGGCGACACGTCCAGGCGATCTCGCGCAGCAGGCGTGGCGCGCTTACGTCATCGCGCTGCGGACCGCTCCGCTGCCGTGGCTCGCAATCAAGATTCCGACGTGGGCGGCCCTGGGCGGCCTGCTCGTTGCCGGCTTCCGGGCTCTTCAGGGCCCAGCCGCGAAGCCGCCGGCGTGATTCCGCAGCGATATCGCCGATTCGTCCTCGTACTGCTATTGCTCGCGCTCGGCGTCGCGGCGCTGCGCGATTTCAGCCGTCTCGGCGCGGCACTGCCGTGGCGAACGATGGACGAGTTTGCCGACTTCTATTGCGCGGGGCTGGCGTTCGATCGCGGCGCAAGCCCGTACACCTACGAACCGTTGCACGCCTGCGAGCACCAGTTTAACACGGGCGCGAGCTTCCGCGGCAAGCTCTTTGCCGGCAATCCAGCGATCGCCGTACCGGCTCCGCAGCCGCCCTACGACTTCGTACCGTTCATGGCACTCGCGCGCGCCAACTTTTCGATCGCGCGAGCGATCGACGCGACGGCAATCGTTCTGGCCGTGGTGCTGTCTGCGATTGCGCTATCTGCAATCGGCGTTCCGCTCGCGCTTGCGCTTGCCGTTTTCGCGCTTTCAACCGGCTATGTCGAACTCAATACCGCTCAAATCGCGCCATTTGCACTGCTGGCTCTCGTGCTCTGCGGCCTCGCGCTCGAGCGCGGCCGCGACCGGCTTGCCGGAGTTCTGGCGGCGCTGACCGCTATCGAACCAATCGTCGGCCTTCCGGTGGTCGTCGCGACTTTTCTGTTCGTGCCGCGTGCGCGCTGGGCGGTCGCCGCGGGGCTTGCGGGTTTGCTCGCACTCGCGTGTGCGATCGCCGGACCCAAAGGCGTGCTGGAGTACCTTGTCGCAGTGCTGCCGGCGCACTCGCAGTCGGAGTTGCTGTTTCCGTTTCAGTATAGCCTTACGTCGGCGCTAGCCACCCTGGGCGTACCGTCGGCGGTCGCGCGCGTGGCGGGGGCTGCTTCATACGTGCTCCTCCTGATTGCTGCGCTCGTCATCGCGCCCCGCACGAGCGCGCAGTTGCGGCGGCGCGCGTTGCTCGTCTTCGTTCCCGCGCTCTGCTCCGCGATCGGCGGCACATTTCTCCATCAGGAGGAGCTCTGCTTTGCCATCCCAGCGGTCACGCTCTTGGCGTGGGAGACGACGGGGCGCCGGCGCACGATTGCAACCGCCGCCCTCTGCTTGTTGGCGGTTCCCTGGATTGCAGTGTGGGGAGCAAAGCAGCTCTTTCTCGCAAGCTTGCTGGTCGTTGCGACGATCCTAGTTCAGTTGCGACTCGAGCTACGCGCGAGTCTGATTGCGTTCTGCGCGATCGCGGCGGCAATCTATTGCTTCGAACTTGCGCCGCCCAGACTGCCGGTGCCCGCGGCGATGCCGGCAATCTACGCGGCCGGCGAGCTCGTTTCGCTCGAGTGGCGCGACTACACCGCGCTACGCAGCACTCACGACCCCTTATGGTTTGCGATCAAAGTGCCGGCCTGGGGAGCGCTGTTGGCGTCCTTAGCGATCGCGGCTTCGATCTCGCGGCGCATCTGAATCCAACCGCGAAAGTTCGCCTGAAACGCGCCGTCCGGCGCGGGCGTCGCCACGTGCTCGAACGGGCTCAAGTGACGATCGCTGCGCAAGCGGTCGTACAACTCGAGGTCGCGTTCGATCTCGCGCACGCCTTGGTGCGTCAGGTACGAGACGCGCGCACAGCGAGCGGCGGAGACGCGCCGCCGCGTCTCAAGGTCCAGCGCGCTCTCGTCGGGCTGCAGGAGCGGCGTGTGCCACTCACCATAGTCGAGCGCTTGCGGAACGCTCGCGTTTCGCGCCTCGAGCATCAAGAGCGCCGCCGCCCGAATCTCCGGCTGCGCGTTGGGTGCGCAGCGCAGCTCGAAAAAGTTTTGCCACTCGGTCGCGCTCACGATCACCGTGTGCCACAGAAACGGCTCCAGGAGACGGTTCAGCTCCTGTTTGTGCACGTCGAGCGCCAACAGGCGTTGCGCGTGCGCTACAGCCGCATCCCGCGCGCTCAGCCAGGTTCGCTCCGCCTCCTGCGCGACATCGCCGGGTAACACGTCGCTGGCCGACATTCCGGCCTTGTTCTTTCCCCACTCCAACGGAACCGCGGGGTCTTTGAGAACGCGCTCGATCAGCTTCGCAGTCGGAATTGCGCGCGAACTCGCGCTGTTTCTGGAGTTGTGAACGATAAAGCCGTTCGCCACGAAATTATGGTACGGACCCTCCACTTCGATATCGTACGTCTCCCGAATCCCGGCATACTCGATCGAGTCGACGGCAACGAAATGCCGCACAATAGCCCTGTCGCCGGCCGAGGCAACATTCGTTGCTGCGATTCCGTTCACGGCCAGATCGGCGCTCCGGTTCCATATTGCGATGTCTCCCGGGCTTAACGAGAGGCCTACGGCATCCTCAAGGCTCTGCCAGCCATCCTTAGTTAGAAACCGGTGGTCCTTTGAGGATTGGATTTGTTGCCCGTTCGCGAGGGTGGTGCGAAAGACGGCTTTCTGCCCAGAGTAGGAAACATCGCGGACGTGGGTATGGCAGATTTCGCCCGTTTCCTCGTTGCACGAGCGCAAGTTCATTGCCGCCAGCCGGCTTTGCGGCGCCTCCTGGTCCACAGCGCCACGATGCCACTTCTCAAAAAACTCGCGAATCGTCATCGCGAAGCGCTTCGTGCTCGCGTTTTGCCGCGACGGAAGGTCGAAGTAGAGCTCCGTGTCGCCGTCGAGGCAGAATTGGCGATGCGTGTTAAATTCGGCGAGAACGAAGCGCGGAAACGTAACCTCCAGCGTGGTCAGACGGATTCCGGCCGGACTCGTCGAGTCCAGCAACACGCGCGCGCTGTAGGCCACGATCGAGAGCCCGGCCGGCTCCTTCTACGCCTTAGCCGCGGTACCGCAGGAATGCCGGAACGTCGATGTCGTCCATGCTCACGGGCGCGACGGCGTCCAGCTTGCTCGTTTCGAATGCGAAGCTCTGCGCGCGATTGCCACGCCGCGGCCCGAAGCCCGCAGCAAGAACGGTCACGCGAACTTTTCCGGTCATCGTCGGATCGATCGACGCGCCGAAGATGATCTGAGCGTCGGAGTCGACGGCGCGGCTGATCATCTCGGCCGCCTCGTTGACTTCGTACATCGCCATGTCGGGGCCGCCGGTGATGTTGAAGATGACGCCCTGCGCCCCTTCGACCGTCGTTTCGAGCAGCGGCGACGCGATCGCTTTTTGCGCGGCGTCGGCGGCGCGGTGCTCGCCGCTACCCTCGCCGATGCCCATCATCGCCGAGCCCGCGTCGCTCATAATCGTCTTGACGTCGGCAAAATCCAGGTTAATCAGTCCGGGCTGCGTGATCAGATCGGTGATGCCGGCGATCCCTTGACGCAAGATGTCGTCGGCAAACGAAAATGCCTCGTTGAGCGGAGTCTTCTTCTCGATGACCTGAAGGATGCGCTCGTTGGGGATCGTGATCAAGGTATCGACCTTGCTTTCCAGCTCGGCGATTCCGTTCTCGGCGACCTGCATGCGCTTTCGCCCTTCAAAGGCAAACGGCTTGGTGACGACGGCGATCGTCAACGCGCCCGACTCTCGCGCCAGTTCCGCAATCACGGGCGCGGCGCCGGTTCCCGTACCGCCGCCCATGCCTGCGGTCAGAAAGACTAAATCGGCGCCCTCCAGGATCAGCGAAAGATCTTCGCGAGAAGCTTCGGCCGCTTCGCGTCCGAGCGTGGGGTTCGCGCCCGCGCCCAGGCCGCGCGTTTGACCGCCTCCGATGTGCACGCGGTTCTCGGTTAGAGAGCCGCGCAGCGCCTGCACGTCGGAGTTGACCGCAAAGAAGTCTACGCCGGCCAAACCGCCGGTCAGCATGCGATTGACCGCATTACAACCGCCGCCGCCAATCCCGATCACCTTGATCGTCGCGGCGTGCTCAGGCTCCGATACAGAACGTCGTGCGTCAGCCATTTCTTTGGGTTCCTCCGTCGGAAAGAAGTTTAAGTCCATAAATCCGCCAACCATCGCTGGATTCGAGGAAAGATTCCGCTGCGTCGTCTCACGTGCGATGCATCGTCACCGGCTCCATTAGTGCCAAAGACGACGAGTCCTATTGCCGTTGAGTATTGCGGCATCGTCATCGCGTCGGTCAAGCCGCCGATCGAGTTCGCCGTCCCGACGCGAACGGGTAATTTCGAAAACTTCCTCGGCGAGCGGTTCGATACCGGGCAAGAGCGCGCCGCCGCCGGTAAGCACGACTTCGCCGAGAACGAGATCGCGCGGCACGTTCTCGACGATCTTTTGCCGAGCCATCCGCAAAGTCTCCAGGACGCGCGGCACGATGATGTGCCGCAACTCGGCCGTAGCGTGCTCGCGCGTTGCTCGGCCGTCGAGCGTGCGAACGCTGAAGGCGGCGCCGTTTTCGCCGGCGCCCAAGCGCTTCTTGACGTCTTCCGCCTCCGAAAGCGTCGTCTTCAACCCGAGCGAGACGTCGCTGGTTAGGACGTTGCCGCCGACGGGGATCGTGGCCGTGTAGATCGCGCTGCCGAGCGAGTAGACGGCGATGTCGGTCGTGCCGCCGCCGATGTCCAGAAGCACGACGCCGACCTGCTTCTCCTCCTGCAGCAGCGTCGCGGCGGAGCTTGCAAGCGGCTCGAAGACGACGCCTTGCGTCTCCAGCCCCGCGCGTTCGACGCACTTGAGGACGTTGGTGATGAAGCTCGTGCTGCCGGTGACGATGTGCGTGTCGACTTCCAGCCGGCCGCCGGACATGCCGATCGGATCGTTAACGCCCTCTTGGCCGTCGACCGTGAAATAGCGCGGGAGCGCGTGGATGATCTGCCGGTCGCTGGGCAGATTGATGATCTTGCTGGCGTCGATGACGCGCCGGACGTCGCCCGCGGTGACTTCGCGGTCTTCACCGGAAACCGCGACGACCGCGCGGTTGTTCGTACTTCGAATATGGTCGCCGGTGATGCCGACCACAGCCTCGCTAAAGTGGATCCCTGCCATTCGCTCGGCCCTCTCGGTCGCCGCCTCGATCGACTTGATCGTCTCGTCGAGGTCGACGACGACGCCCTTGCGCATCCCGAGCGTCGGAGCTTCACCGAATCCGACGATCTCGAGACCGGCCGGGCCGTTCGTCGCAACGACCATACACGTCTTGGTCGTTCCGATATCGAGCCCGCAAACGGTCTCGTGCTTCATGCGCTCCGCCACCTATCCTAGAATGCCTGGGTTTGCCACAACATATTGTGGTTCGACCGCCCGACTCCTACTAGGGATGGACGGGGCCGGACGGATTGCCAAGCCTTAGCGGGCCCGGCGCCATCTCCTTGAGGACAACCCCGGCAAAGATGTGGAGAGGCTGTGCACAAAAGAACTGGTTAAACCTCGGCAGCGCCTCTAGAA
Organism: Vulcanimicrobiota bacterium; assembly: GCA_963823795.1. GTDB lineage: Bacteria > Vulcanimicrobiota > Vulcanimicrobiia > Vulcanimicrobiales > Vulcanimicrobiaceae > Cybelea. The sequence goes on from CAWGMX010000005.1 coordinate 361,189, forward strand.
GCGAAGCCGAAGTTCGGGTATTATGCTTCATTAAGTACACTATTCATCCGTTGGGAGCTCGCCCTTGAAACGCACGCTTTCTTTGCTCGTCGTCACCTTTTCGTTGCTCGGTCCGGTCGCCGTCCACGCAGCGACCGTCAGCTCAACGGCAATTCCCGACGGCACCTATACCGTAAAAGTAGAAAAGATCGTTGATTCCAAGCACGTCGAGGTCGTCATGGACAACGGCTCGCAGACGACGTTGGTTGCCGGACGCTCGACGGTCGACTTTTCAAAGATACAGCCGTCCGACCAGATCAAGGTTTCGCTCATCCAGGGAACCGTGATGGTCTACCTCGATCTCACGAGCCACTAGCGAACCTCTCAACAAATCGCCGTTGCACCCTAACTCTTTAGGGGAACGACAACCTACAGTCGAACCGTTACGAGGTCGATAGGAGCGGGCAGATGATTGGTTTCCGTTTAGCAGGTTATCCTTTGGGCGTTTGTGCGGTCGTTGCCATGCTTGCCGGGTGCGGCGGGCGCGCCGGTAATGGCGTCGTGCCAAGCAACGCCGTCTCTGACTCGTTTCCTAACCACAAGTCGTTTTATTACACGGGCGGAGCGCAGAACTTCAAGGTTCCGGCGGGCGTGACGCAGCTCAAGGTCATTGCTCGCGGCGCACACGGCGCTCACAGCGCCGCGGCCCCCGAGGCCTTTGGCGGGCGCATTCATGCTGTTATCCCGGTCACCCCGGGAGAGAAGCTGCTCGTCTACGTCGGCGGCGACGCTTCCGGAGCGACCGGCGGCTTCAATGGCGGCAGCGACGGCGGATCTAGCACCCCCAGCGGACAGGACGGCTATGGCGGCGGCGGCGCCTCCGACGTGCGCGAGGGCGGCGACGGGCTCTCGGATCGCATCGTTGTCGCCGGCGGCGCTGGTGGCGAAGGTGGTTTGGCCGACGGTTATGGCTGCCCCGCGCCAATCGGTGGAAAGGGAGGCGGACGCATCGGCGGGGGTGGCACCGGCGGTCCCGCAAGCTACGCGCAATGCGGCGAGGGCGGTGGCGGCGGCACGCCGAGCGCCGGCGGTTCCGGTGGCGGGGGCGGCACCAGATGTTTCGGGAGTTATGGAAATACCGGCGGTAATGGCGAGCTTGGCACCGGAGGTGCCGGCGGCAGCGGCAGTCCGAACGGTTTTTACTACGTCGCCGGCGGTGGCGGCGGCGGTGGCGGCTATTACGGCGGTGGCGGCGGTGGCGGGGGTTGTTCGTCCTACAGCAGTTACGTTTCCGACGGCGGCGGAGGCGGGGGCGGGTCCGGTTACGCTGAGTCTCGCGCCACCGGCGTGAAGATGTGGCAAGGGTGGAAACAGCCGGCAGATAACGGTCTGGTCGTCTTCAGCTGGTAGCCGGCGGCTGCTCAGCGATAGACCACGACCGGCGTCGCCGGCGCGCGCACGTCGACGGCCGAAACGCTGAGTTGACGCCGCACGACCTGCGCCAGAATGGCGTTGATCAAACGCACTTTCTGCCCAAGGTCGTTAGGCTCGCCGAGGAGTAAACGCGGGCCGCCGGCGATGCTTGCGACGACGTCGCCGTACCGGTCGAGGGTCAGCGCCGTCGGAGTCAGTCCAGTGGAAACCATCGTCGTATAGACGTCGCGCAAAACCAACGCGTCGCGCGTGCTCACGAACGTACCTGGTGCGAGGCTGCGGTGCAACGACAGCACAAACGACGGCAACTGTTCGCTGCCCGTCGCCGGCGAAAGGACTCGCAACGCGCGGTCGACGACGACGGTCTGACCGTCGCTCGTCAGAGTCGCGAAAGGCACCCGTTCGCTCACGGCAATCGTGAACGAGGCCGGCGGCAGCCGGTGAATCGAGACCGTGCCGATCAACGGAATCGTGCGAATGCGAGCGGCGATCGTCTTGGTGTTGTCTAGCCAGATGCTTCGGTTCGCCGGAATATTTGCTACGCGTAGGATTTCACTGCTCGGTACGCGCCGGTTGCCGCTAACCGCAACTTGCCTTGCATCGAAGCCGGACCACATCGCCAAGAAGGCGCCGGCGGCCACGGAGACTACGCCGGCGAGCGCGATCAGAATCCAAAACGGCCGAATGCGCGCCGCCGCAGAACGCTTTACCCTTTTCGATTTGCGGTAGCTGCCGCTCACGGCATCACGTAGCGTTCGATTGCTTCGGCCACGCCATCGTGTTCGAGGTCGGCGACGACGGCGTCGGCAACCGCTCGCAGTTCCGGCGGTGCCGACCCCATTGCAATCCCCAAACCGGCGGCTGCAAGCAGCGGGGCATCGTTCCAGGAATCGCCGATGGCCGCCGTCGCTTCCATCGGTACGCCAAGACGCGCCGCCACGAATCGAAGTGCGGCGCCCTTATCGACGGTCGGATCGAGCACTTCCACGAACTCCGGCAGGCTGCGCGTGACGTACGCTCGATCTCCCAGCGCAGCGTGGAGCTTTTCGGCATATGCCGCCGCGTCGGACGCATCGGCGACCACGACGCCTTTCGTTGCGGGGCTATAGGCAAAGGCTTCGCGCAACGACGGCACGACGACGGGCTCGGTCATCGCCAGCGATGCATAGAGATCGGAGAAACGGTTGCGCGCCTCGCAGTAGTACTCGTCGTTGCGATAGAGCTGGAGGTGCATGCCGTCGCGCTCCGCCATCGTCGCCAGCTCTCGTACGATCTCGTTGTCGAGCGCCGCGTGTTGTAGAACTTCATCCGACGCGGGATCGATGATCGCCGCACCCTGGTAGCAGATCAACGGGGCGTCGAAACCCAACTCCCGCGCGAACGGCAGCGTCGCTCGATACATGCGCCCGGTTACGAGGCAGCCGGCGATTCCGGCCTCGGTCATCCGCTCGATCGCGAGCCGGACGGGCTTCGCAATGGAAAGGTCGCGGCCGACCAGCGTTCCGTCGACGTCGAAGGCGACGAGACGAATCAACTTCCGAAGCGCATTCGAGCCGCTTGCGCGTGGTGGGGAAGGTCGTCGGCATCGGCCAAGCCCGCTAACGCTCGCGCATCGATCGTCATCCGATCGGCGCTATTTTCAACGACGCTGAAGCGTACGCGTGAAATCGGCCAGCAGAGACTCGACGAGAAACGCGCCGTGCCCGAGGTCGGCGCGACCCGGTTGGTTCCGGCCAGATGCTCCCCGCTGACCAACGGCGTCGCATCGCCGATAAAGACGGTCCCGCGCGGCAAAAACCCTCTCCAAGTATTCCCAAGCGTCGCGCACCTGCAGGCACAAATACGGCGGGCGCAAAGCGATTGAGGAGATCGAAGAGCTCGTCGCGCGATGCGGCCGCGATCAGGCGGCAGTTCTGCGAGATCGCACTGCTGACGAAGTCGCTGCGCTCCAACGTTCGCAGGTCGAGCGTATCGATGAGCTGAGCGACCGCGTCCAGCAGCGGCCGCGATTCGGAGAGCACGGCCAGCCGCGTCACTCCGGGAAGCTCGGCGACTGGAGAGAAGCTCGCCCACGATGTACTCGCTGTTGGCGCCCTCATCGGCGACGACCAGAACCTCCGGAGGCCCGGCAAGCGCGTCGACTCCGCATCGGCCAAAGACTTGCCGCTTGGCTTCGGTCGTCCAACGACCGCCGCGCCCGACGATCTTGTCGACCGCTGGATCGATCGCGTTCCGAACGCCGCCGGCCGCAATCGCCGCGGCGCCGCCGACGCGCGTACAGCTCGTCGACGCCGCAAAGCGCGCACGCGAAGAGCAGCGGCGCGGCGAATCCGGCCGAGTTCGGCGGCGAGAGCACGGCGATTCGCGACACTCCGGCAATCTTTGCCGGAATCGCGCCCATCAGAATCGAGGTCGGCGCGCCCGAGCGCGGCGCATAGACCGCGATCGAACGCAAGGGCCTGCGAACCAGCGCGTAGCGCGTTCCGTCTTCTTCCACATATTCGATGTCGGGCTGCCGCTGGCGCCGATGAAAACGCGACAGGCGTTCTTTTTCCAGCTCCAGTGCGGCCGCCGATTTCCGGCGGAACGAGCGAACGCGCGCTCTCGAGCATCGGAATCGCCACGCGCAGGTCGGATAGTTGAAAACCCTCGCAGTCGAACCGGCGCGTATGCTCCAGCAAAGCGTCGTCCCCGCGCATCGCGACGTCTTCGATGATAGCCGCAACCTCGTCGACGACGGCCGCCGGCATGCTCCAGCCGGCATCGAGCACGCCGGCCAGCGCGCCTTGGTCGTTGGCCCGAACGACTTTCACCCGTAGGCGTCCAGGTTGCCTTGGCGCACGCCGCTGGGCGCGAAGATCCGCTCGAGCTCGCCGCGAACCCGCGCGTCGCCGGCGATGGCGCGCGCGACGCGTTGCGAGCGGCCTTGCACGTGCATGACCACCGGCACCTCACCCGGCCATTCGTCGATCAAACGCGCCAGCCGGTCGATCTGCTCGCGATGCGTTACGTCCACGTGCCAGCCGCTCGCATCGGCGGCGATGGCCGATGCCGGTGGCGGCACGAAGGTCGAGACCTCATTCGCCGCGACCGAAAGCTCGACGTTGGGTTCGTCGCCGGGCGCCGCGCCGGGACGTTCGCGCAATCGGAGACGTCCTTTGACGATTAGAATCGCATCGGGCTCGAACAGGTTGGTAAACTGCGCGTATGCCTTCGAAAACAGCACGACGTCGCTGAAGCCCGTCGTATCCGCGAGCTGCGCGATCAAGATTTGCTGACCCGACTTCGTGAGGCTGCGCCGAACTGCGGTCACCGTTCCGGCAATCGTGACCTGGGCGTCCTCTTGCTGCTTTGCCAACTCTCGCAGCGGCATCGCGCCGGCGCGGCGGCAGTGCCGGGACGAGTTCGGCGAGCGGATGGCCGGAGACGAACATTCCGAGCGTCTCACGCTCCCACGCTAACATCTCGCGCGTCGTCGGGGCCGCAACCTCGGAAGCTTCGGTACAAGCGGCGCCGACTCGGTGGTGAGGCCGCCGAAGAGCGAGACTTGGCCCAACTCGGCGTCGCGCGTCGTCCGGGCTGCCAGTTCGAGTGCCGTGTCCAGCGCCGCGAGGTTTTGCGAACGGTTCCCGGCGAGGCCGTCGAGCGCGCCGCATTTGATCAGCGCCTCGAGCACCCGGCGGTTAACGTGCCTGGCGTCGACACGCGAGGCCAGGTCGAAGAGATCGCTAAAACGCCCATCCGTGTCGCGAGCTTGGATGATCGCCCGGACGGCGCCCTCGCCGACGCCCTTAATCGCCGCCAACCCGAATCGAATCGCGCTCCCCACGACCGCAAAGTCGACGAGCGACTCGTTCACGTCCGGCGGCAGCACGTCGATCTGCAGCTTCTTGGCTTCGTCGATGTACTCGACGAGCTTGTCGGTCTTGTCTTTCACCGACGCCATCAAGGCCGCCAAATACTGCAGCGGGTGGTTGGCCTTTAAGAACGCGGTTTGCAGCGCGATCCACGCGTACGCCGCCGCGTGCGATTTGTTGAAGCCGTATCCGGCAAAGGGCTCGACGAAATGAAAGATTCGTTCCGCCAGCGCGCGATCGATGCCCGACGTTGCAATCGCTCCGGAGACGAACTTCTCTTGGTAGAACGGAATCTTCTCCTTCTGCTTCTTCCCCATGACCTTGCGCAGCTCGTCGGCCTCGCTCATCGTGAAGCCCGCAATCTCCCGGGCCATCTGCATCGCCTGTTCTTGATAGACGGCGGTTCCGTAGGTCTCGGCGAGAATCGGCTCGAGCTTGGGGTGCAGATACTGCGGCGTCGAACGCCCGTGCTTGTTGGCAATGTATTGCGGAATCCAGTCCATCGGACCCGGGCGGTAGAGCGCAACCAACGCCACGATATCTTCGAAACGCGAGGGCTGCAGATCCGCGCAGACGCGTTTCATGCCCTCGGACTCGAGTTGAAAGACGCCCATCGTCTCGCCGCGGGCCAACATCTCGAACGTCTTTGCGTCGTCGATCGGAATCTTGGAGAGGTCGAAGGTCTCGTCGACCGTGCGCCGGATCTCGCGCACGGCATTTTCCATCACCGTCAGGTTGCGCAGACCGAGAAAGTCCATCTTGAGCAGGCCGATTCGCTCGATCCAGTCCATGTCGTACTGGGTATTGATGCCGCCGTCGCCAAATCGAACCAGCGGCGTGTATTCGATCAACGGCCCGGCCGAAATGACGACCCCGGCCGCGTGCGTCCCGGCATTGCGTGCCAATCCCTCGATCTCTTTTGCCGTATCCAACAGCTTGCGGATATCCGGACGAGTCGCGTAAATCGAGTTGAGCTCGGGGATCTGTTCGATCGCCCGCGAGATGGTCAAACCTCCAGGGCCCGACGGCACGAGCTTCGCGATCCGGTCGACGTCGGGCAGCGGCACGCCGAGCGCTCGGCCTGCATCGCGAATCGCGGCGCGCGCCGCCATCGTTCCGAAGGTCACGATTTGCGCGACGCGATCCTTGCCGTATTTTTCCGTGACGTACGCGATCACTTCGTCGCGCCGCTCGACGCAGAAATCCGTGTCGATGTCGGGCATCGAGATCCGCTCGGGATTCAAAAAGCGTTCGAACAACAGGTTGAAGCGCAGCGGATCCAGATCGGTGATTTGCAGGCAGTAGGCGACCAGCGAGCCGACCGCCGAGCCGCGACCCGGCCCCACCGGAATGCCGCGGTCGCGCGCGTACTTGATGAAGTCCCACACGATCAAAAAATACGAAGAGAATCCCATCTTGGTGATGACCGCTAGTTCGTATTCCAGGCGCTCGCGCAGCGACGGGTCGGTAGCGACGCGCTCCTTGCCGTAGCGTTCGACCACGCCGTGCTCGCAAAGCTCGCGCAAGTAGTCCGCGTCGCTCTTCTCGGGTGTTCCGGCATCTTGCGGAACGTCGAACTGCGGCAGATGAAAGATCTTTTCCGGGATGCGAATATCGACTCGCTGGGCGATCTTCACCGTGTTTTCGCAGGCTTCGGGAAGATCGCTCCAAAGCTCGTGCATCTCGTCGGGGGACTTCAAATAGAACTGATCGGAGTAGAACTTCATCCGGTTGGTATCGGAGACCGTCTTCCCCGTTCCGATGCAAAGCAGCACGTCGTGCGCCGAAGCGTCCTTTTGCTCGAGGTAGTGCGAATCGTTGGTTGCGACGATTGGCACGCCGAGATCGCGCGCAATTCGCACGAGGCCGCCGTTGATCGCATCCTGCTCGGGCATGCCGTGGCGCATCACTTCGATGTAAAAGCGGTCGCCGAAGATCTCGCGGTACGTTTTGGCATTCTCCCGCGCCGCCGCTTCGTCTCCGCGCAGCAGCGGTGCGGCGACGAGCCCCGACATGCAGCCGGAGAGGACGATCAGGCCCTCGTTATGCTTTTCGAGAAGCTCCAGATCGATCCGCGGCTTATAATAGTAGCCCTCCAGGAACCCTTTCGATACCAGCGCAACCAGATTTCGGTAGCCGACGAGGTCGGCTGCGAGCAGCGTTACGTGAGCTTCTTCCCGCGCGCTGCGATCCAGCCGTCCCCGCGGCGCCAGGTACGCCTCACAGCCGAGGATCGGCGTGAGACCGAACTCTCGCGCGGCGTAGTAAAACTCCATCGCGCCGTACATCACGCCGTGATCGGTCAGCGCCACCGCCGTCGCGCCTTCCTCGGCAGCTCGGCGGCAAAGGCGGTCGATCCGGCAGGCGCCGTCGAGGAGCGAGTACTCCGAGTGGACGTGTAAATGGACGAACTGGCTCACGCGCACGTCCGGGAACAAGGCACCCTAACGTTTACCGTAAGCGACGCGAACGAACCTGCGAAGCAGGCGGCGCGTGACGGAGCCGCACCCGCCGGCGGCGAAGCTGCGCGACCGAAAGGAGCGTAGAAGGTAATGCAACTGGAACCGTACCTCTTCTTCCACGGACGGTGCGAGGAAGCGTTGAATTTTTACAAGGAGTGTCTGCGCGGAGAAATCGTCGGCATCAATCGCTTCGAGGGTTCGCCGATGGAATCGAACGTCGAGCCGGATTTTCGCAATAAGGTCATGCATGCGAGTTTCGTCGCCGGCGACGTAAAGTTCATGGCCTCCGACGGACGGCCCGGAAGCGGCCCCGACGGTGAGGACGACATCGCGCTCTCGTTGGCGACCAGCGACGCGGCCGAAGGCGAGCGCGTCTTTGCCGCTCTGGCGCAAGGCGGGACCGTGGACATGCCGCTGGCGGATGCCTTTTGGGGCGGCAAGTTCGGAGCGCTTACCGACCGGTTCGGCGTACAGTGGATGGTGAGCATAAACTCCTAGCAGAGAATCTCGATACCGGCCTGCAGGCACTGCGGGCCGGTGCGAGCGACTGGGCCTTACTGCCGGTGGGCCGGAAAGCTGCCGTCCTGTCGGCCTGCCGTCGCTCGACCAGCCGTAACGCCCGGCGTTGGACGCAGAGGGCGGCGCAACTGAAAGGCGTCGCCGAGACCTCGGTCGCCGGCGAGGAAGCAATGACCGGGCCGTGGGCCGTCCTCGCGCACCTGAATGCCTACGTCGAGACGCTGGCGCAAATCGAACGTCGCGGCTCGCCCGTATTGGAGACGCGACGCATACGGTCGCGCCCGGACGGCCAGCTCGTGGTCGACGTCTTCCCGGCCGCCGCGTACGATCGCTTTCTCCAGATCGGCCTGCGCGCCGAGGTTTGGATGCAACCCGGTGTCACGCGCGAGACGCTGCCCGGGACGATGGCAACGTGGTACCGCCGGCCCAATCCGCCGGCGCGCGTCTGCCTCGTTCTCGCGGCCGGAAACATCACGTCCATCGGACCGCTGGACGTGCTTTACAAACTCGCGGCCGAGGGCTGCGCGTGCATGCTCAAGGTTCACCCGCTCTTTGAGGACCTCGGACCGATCTTTGAAGATGCGCTCGCGCCCTTGGTCGACGGCGGCTACCTACGCTTCGCGTACGGCGGAGCCGAGGTTGGCCGTTATCTCTGCACGCATCCGGCGGTCGACGAAATCCATCTCACGGGCGGCCAGGCGACGTACGACGCGATTGCGGGCGCCAACGCCGCTCATAAGCCGATGACCAGCGAGTTGGGCAACGTGAGCCCGGCAATCGTCGTTCCGGGAGCGTGGAGCGATAGGGAGCTGCGCTTTCAAGCGGAGCATCTTGCGACCGCCAAGCTTCATAACGGCGGCTTTAACTGCATCGCGCTGCAGGTTCTGGTTCTACCGGAGCAGTGGAGCCGGCGAACCGCATTCCTTGCCGAACTCCGGCGCGTCTTTGAATCCGCACCGCACCGCGGCGCTTCTTATCCCGGTGCGGAGCAACGGTACGGGGCGCTGAGCACCGGCCGAGTGGCCGCCGCGCAAATAATCGTGGAAACCAATGCCTGCGACGCCGGCGAGGCGCTCTTTAACACGGAAGCGTTTTGCCCGTTGCTGGCGGTCGTAACCGTCCCTGGCAGCGACGTGGAGAGCTATCTTCGGAATGCGGTTGCCTTTTGCAACGACCGGCTGGCGGGCAATCTTGCCGCCAGTATGATCGTCGATGCGCGCGCGATGCGCGAGCATCGCCGCGCGGTGGACGAGGCCGTCGCCACGCTGCGCTATGGCTGCATTGGGGTCAACATTTGGAGCGGCGTCGGCTTCTTGCTCCCAGCATTACCCTGGGGCGCTTATCCGGGAAATACGCCGGATCACATCCGCAGCGGTACCGGCGTCGTGCACAATAGCCGGCTCTTTTCATCCAGCCAAAAGTCCGTGCTGTACGCGCCGTTTGTCCCGCCGTCGCGCCGGCTAAAACCGCCGTGGTTCTTCACCCACGGAAATCAAGCCGAGATCGGCCTGGCGCTGTGCGAACTCGAATACACAAAATCTCTACTTGCGCTAGCGAAGATCGGGTGGCTCACGCTGACGGGTTAAGGAATGGCGTGAGCCGCTTGCAGCATCTGCAGCACGCTTGGGACCGGCAGTGCGTAGACGGTCGCGCCTCTGCGCCCCGTCATCGTCCTCGCCTCAAAGAGTGCGTCGTAAATCGAGGCTTCCGTTGCCTCAGCCGTCGCGGTGTAGAGCGCGTCCAACGTATCGTCGTCTTCGAGGATCGGCTCCTTTGGCGACGCGACGGTGAAGTCGGCAATGCGTGGGAAGACGTGCGTCGTAGAAAATGCGAGGATGAGATCGCCGCTGCCGACCGACGACGTGAGGCCGACTCGGGCCATTCCCATGGCCGCGCGCAAGGTGACGGCGCGCAGCTGACGGCTATCCAGCGGTGCGTCGGTCGCGATGACGATCACGATGCTTCCTTGCCCGAGACGCCCTTTTAGCGCCATCCGCTTCGGAACGACGGGCCGAAAGTCGCTGAGCAGTTTCTCCCCCACGGGAATGCCCAAAATGCGCAGTTGCCTTCGGCTGCTGCCCGTATTGTCGTTCACCAGCACGCCGACGTGATATCCTCCGAGGTCCGCGGGCAGAACGCGCGACGCCGAACCGATGCCGCCGCGAAAACCAAATGCGTTCATTCCGGTGCCGGCGCCGACGCTTCCGCGAGCGAACTGCCCGGGCGTCGCGGAGTCGAGAAGCCGAACGACGTCGTCGGCGGTGACCGCTCGGGCCTGGATATCGTTGAGGAAACCGTCGTCGCATTCGGCCACGACGGGAAGTGGAACGTCATCGCCCCTGCCCACGGCGGGATGCTGCTCGATCACCCAACTCACGACGCCGTCGGCCGCTCGCCCGATGTCGAGCGTATCGGTCAAAACGACCGGTTCTTCGAGATAGCCGGATTCCTCGATCCAATGCGTTCCCGTCATTTCACCGTTGCCGTTGAAAGCAAAGAACGCAGCGGAAACCTTGCTATCCCATGGGTCGGCGTTGGGTAGAATGGCGGTCGCGCCCGTTCGTATATCGTCGCCTACGATTTTTGTCAGATGCGCAACCCGGACGCCCGCGACGTCCGTGATCGCGTCCAGCGGGCCCGACGCAAAGAATCCAAAATGAAAGGGTAAAACCGCAAGGACCGGGACCAATAGCATCCACCGCATGCTTCCTGCTTTGGACTCCGCGAAACGGCGGCCTGCAGGCTCGCCTGCGCGGCGTGGGAAAGCAGTATAGGGAGCCTGGCAGTGGCAGGCATAGAGGAGGGATCGTCATTCTTTCGCTTCCGGAAAAGCTCAAGGTCGTCAAGCTCTGGGAGAATCTATCGGCTCCCGCGCTGATCGAACACGCAATCGCTCGAGGCGAAGGAGTCCTGGGCCCCTGCGGACAGCTCATCGTCGACACGCGCCCGCATACCGGCCGGTCACCGAAGGATAAGTTCTTCGTTCGGGAGCCCTCGAGCGAAGCGCACATCGATTGGGGCGAGACGAACCAAGCGATTGACGCCGATCGCTTCGATGCGCTTTTCGAGCGGGTGGCCGCCTATCTCTCAGAGCGAGAGGTTTATTCTCTCGACTGCTTTGCCGGTGCCGACGAGCGGTACCGCGTGCCGCTGCGCGTCTACACCGAACTAGCGTGGCACAACCTCTTTGCGCGACACCTCTTCATTACGCCGCCCACGCCGCAGCCCAACTTCGTTCCGGAGTTTACCGTCGTGGACGCGGCGCTCTTCCAGGCCGACCCCGAACGTGACGGAACGCGCTCGGGAACGTTCATCTTGGTGAACTTCGCGCAGCGCATGATTTTGATCGGTGGCACGCGCTATGCGGGGGAGATCAAGAAATCGGTCTTTACCGTTATGAACTATCTCTTGCCGCTGCGCGAAACGCTGCCGATGCACTGCTCGGCCAACGTCGGGCAGCGCGGTGATGTCGCGGTCCTCTTCGGACTCTCCGGCACGGGCAAAACGACCCTGTCGTCGGATTCGAGCCGGCCGTTGATCGGCGACGACGAGCACGGCTGGTCGGCGGATGGCGTGTTCAACTTCGAAGGCGGCTGCTACGCGAAAGTCATTCGCCTTTCTGCCAGCGCAGAGCCCGAGATTTGGGCGGCGACCAACCGCTTTTCGACGGTGATCGAAAACGTTGTGTACGACGAACGGTCGCGTCAACTCGACGTGGACTCCGATGCGAAGACGGAGAACACTCGCTCCGCCTATCCGCTGGAGTTCATTCCCAACGTCGTACCGGGCAGCAAAGCCGGCCACCCAAACACGATCGTCATGCTAACGGCCGACGCTTTCGGCGTTCTGCCGCCGATCTCGAGGCTCTCGCGCGAGCAAGCGATGTATCATTTTCTTTCGGGCTACACGGCCAAGGTCGCCGGCACCGAACGCGGCGTCAGCGAACCGCAAGCGACGTTTTCCACCTGCTTCGGCGCGCCGTTTATGGTGCATCACCCGACGACCTATGCACGGTTGCTCGGACGAAAGATCGACGAGCACGACGTCGATTGCTGGCTCGTCAATACCGGCTGGACCGGCGGACCGTACGGCGTCGGCCACCGCATGGCGATCGCCCACACGCGAGCGATGGTCAACGCCGCGATCGAAGGCCGCATTCCCGACGAATACGAAACCGAGCGCTTTTTCGGTTTGCGCGTTCCGAAGAGCGTGCCAGGCGTGCCCAACGAAGTCCTCAATCCGCGCAATGCATGGGCCGACAAAGCTGCCTACGACGAGCAAGCACGCAAGCTGTCGCAACTCTTCTACGATAACTTTCAGCGCTTCGTAGCCCACGTCTCCGAGGCGGTCTTGGCGGTCGCGATAAAGCCGCTTGCCCGGTCCTAATCGAGCCTTCAGGCGCCTTTGAACCGCAGAGCGTAAGATCGTGCCCATGAAGATTACCTTTTTGGCAGCGGGCGCGCTAGCAGTCGCGCTCGCAATGCCGCTCGGCGCCTACGCCCAGCAAAGTCAGCCACAGGGCGTCTCGGCCCAGCGCACGACCCCCAGCCAAGCGAAACTGCAACACGGCTGGATGAAACGCCTTGGGAAGCTCAACCTTTCCGGCGACCAGCAGCAGCGCATACAGTCGATGATCGGTCAGTATTCGCAGGCTCATCCGCAAGGAAGTCCTCGCGATCGCGAGGCGAGCCGCGACCTGCGACGTCAGATCTTAAGCGTGCTCAACAGCGACCAACAGAGTCAGTATCGCGAGCAGATGCGCGCGCACCGCGAGCAAATGCAACAGCGTCGCGGACAGACGCAGCAGCAGGGCGGATATCAACAACAGCAGGGTCCAGGCCCGCAAGACCAAGGTGGCCCGCAAGACCAGGGCGGCCCGCAGCAAGGCGGCCCGCAGTACCAGGGTGGCCCGCCGGATCAAGGTCCGCAGGGTCAGGGACCGCCGCCGGACCAAGGCCCGCAGGGTCCGCAGGACCAGGGACCGCCGCCGGGACAGGGACAACCGCCGGCATAGCCTTCCGGTTTCGTTCGGTATAAGACTCCCAGTGCAAGGAAAGGCGATGCGTTCGGGAGTCTTTGATTTTCTTCTCTTGCTAGTCGCAGCGCTCGCTGCCAGCAGCTGCAGTACGCACGCCGGCGCTGCAACGCAACTAGCGACCCTTCGCGTTCCGAACGGATTTCTGATCGAAACGATCGCGAGCGTCCCGGAAGCGCGCGAACTCGTTGCGCTTCCGAACGGAAGCCTGATCGTTGGAACGCTGGGGCACGACGTGTACGTCGTTCCCGATGCGGAAGGACGCGCCGATACTCCGCAGGTTTTTGCAACGGTCGCCGACGAGGGCGCGGCCGGCGTTGCTTTTGCGCCTTCCCGATCCGAAATCTTCGTTGCCACAACGAACCACGTTTGGGCCATCGCTTACCGCGGCGAAGCGCAGGCCCGCAATGTTCGGCGAATCGCAGACGTTCGCACCGGGTCGATCGTACCGGGGACGGACGGCGACATTCATACGACGACGTCCGTCGCCTACGCCGGCGGTCGCCTATACGCCGCCGCAGGCTCCTCGTGCAACGCAACCGTTGACGGCGGAAAGAGCCCGTGTACGGAAGTCGATCCAACGCGAGCCGCGGTCTCCGTCATGAATCCCGACGGCTTCGACCTAACGCAGCGTGCCAAGCGCATTCGCAACGCCATCGCGTTGACCGTCAATCAAGAGACCGGTTCGCTTTGGGTCGGCGGTGCCGGACAAGACGATCTTCCGTTCGGGCACCCTTACGAGTTTCTCGACAACCTTTCGGCACACCGCGGCGACGCCGATTATGGCTGGCCCGAATGCGAGGAGAACCGGCACGTCTACTGGTCCGGTTACGACTGCTCCGCCACCGTCGAACCGCTCGTCGAGCTTCCGGCGTACTCGACGATCATCGGTGCCACGTTTTATCCCAAGCACGAGCGCGGCGCGTACGTCTTCCCGGCGCAATATCACGGCGGACTCTTCGCCGCGGTGCACGGTTCCTGGCACAGGGACGCCGGCGGCTGTTTCGCGGCCCCGCCTCGCGTCGTTTTCGTCCCGATGGACGGCGATCGGCCGGTGAAGCCGGTAGATTGGCAGAATCCGAACGCACAATGGACGGATTTTCTTTCAGGCTTTCAAATCGGCTGCCGAAATCGAATCGGCCGCCCGACGGGCATCGCGATAGGTCCGAAGGGGAGTCTCTTCGTCGCGGACGATGCGTCGGGCAAGATCTATCGCATCCGGCCACTCCATCCGGATCGGAGTTAGCCCATGGGTGACACGCTGGCGATCTTGGTCGGCGGCGGCCCGGCGCCGGGAATCAACGGCGTCATCGCGGCGGCAGCGATCGAAGGTTTCAAGTGCGACTTGCGCGCGATCGGCATTTACGACGGTTATCGCGACCTTGCCGCCGGTGCCCGTCCAAAAACCGTCGAGCTGACATTCGACCACGTCTCGCGCATCCACGCGACCGGCGGCTCGATCCTGCGCACGTCGCGGACGAATCCCGCTAAAGACAAAGGCACGCTCGAGCGCTGCGTCACCGCGCTCGATGGATTGGGAATTCGGTACTTGGTCTGCATCGGTGGCGACGACACGACGTACGGCGCGGCCAAGATCGCCGAACGCACCCAAGGCCGCATCGGCATTGCAACGGTCCCCAAGACGATCGACAACGATCTGCCGCTCCCCGACGACGCGCCGACATTCGGTTACGAGACCGCGCGCTCGGTCGGAACGGGGATCGTAGAGACCCTGATGGAGGATGCGCGAACGACGGGGCGCTGGTACCTCGTCATCTGCATGGGGCGAAAGTCCGGTTCGCTTTCGCTGGGCATGTGTAAAGCCGCCGGCGCTACGGTTGCGGTTCTGCCCGAGGAGTTTCCAGAGAAGACCTCGCTCGCGTCGGTTACCGACACGATCGTCGGCTCGATGGTGAAGCAACGCGCGCTGGGGCGCGAGTACGGCGTCGCCGTCGTCGCCGAAGGGATCGCGGAGCGCGTTGGGGACGACCTCGTTAGCTCGGCGGGAAATCTCGGGCGCGATTCCTTCGGGCACGTTCCGCTGGCTGAAATTCCGCTCGGCACCGTCCTGCGCGATGCCGTGCGCAAGCGTCTGAGCGAGATCGGCGTCAACTCGGTCGTCCATACAAAGGACATCGGCTACGAGCTGCGTTGCGCGAAGCCGGTCCCCTTCGACGTCGACTACACTCGCACGCTTGGCTTTGGCGCGGTTCGTTATCTGGTGGGCGGCGGCAGTGGAGCGCTCATCGCGCTGTCGGGTGGCCGCGTGGAGCCGATCAAGTTGGAAGATCTGCTCGATCCTGCAACGGGACGAATCCGGACGCGCCAAGTGGATACGTCCTCCGAACTCTATCGCGTCGCGCGAGATTACATGGTGCGACTCGAGCCGCAGGATTTCAGCAACCCGGAACGCTTAGAGGAGCTTGCCGCGCAGACGAACCTCAAACCCGCCGAGTTTCGCAACCAGTTCGAAAATGCCGCGCTCGAGTAGTCTTTATGCCGAGGCCCCGTAAAGCGATAGAGGCCCGTCGCTAAGCGACGCGCCTCTATCGTTGGAAAAAAATCTGGCGCCGTCCTACTTTCGAGGGGCCCTGCGGCCCGACTATCATCGGCGCTGGCGGGCTTAACTGCCGTGTTCGGGATGGGAACGGGTGGGACCCCGCCGCCATGGGCGCCAGAAACTTGGATCCCGCCGCGATGGCGAGCCGGAGCTCGAGCCGATCGCGCCGGGAAACTTGCGAAGCTGTACAGAGAAGAACTTCCAGTGCCACGAGAGCGTTGCGTAGTTAGTTAAAACTTCCGAGCGATTAGTACCGGTCAGCTCCACGCCTTGCAGCGCTTCCACCTCCGGCCTATCAACGTGGTAGTCTACCACGACTCTTCACCCTTACGGGATTGAGATCTCATCTTGGAGTCAGTTTCACGCTTATATGCTTTCAGCGTTTATCTGATCCGAACTTAGCTACCCGGCTATGCTCCTGGCGGAACAACCGGTTCACCAGCGGTTCGTTCGACCCGGTCCTCTCGTACTAGGGTCCAATCTCCTCAAATCTCCTACGCCCACAGCGGATAGGGACCGAACTGTCTCACGACGTTCTGAACCCAGATCGCGTACCGCTTTAATGGGCGAACAGCCCAACCCTTGGGACCAACTACAGCCCCAGGATGCGACGATCCGACATCGAGGTGCCAAACCTCCCCGTCGATGTGGCGTTCTGCAATCACTTGCAGCGCAGACTATACCTTCATCTCTTTCGAGATGGTGGCGTGTTATGAACGCGATAGATTTGCGCCCTTCGGCGCAGCACGTCCATCTCTCGTCGGCAAACGAGAAGTCGTTACAGGGAGAGCTTGTATAGCATACTCGGCAACGTATGTGGACGAACCAAGTGAACCAGACGTCCCATGCTTGCCGCACCGCAGCGAAGTCGTGGTCGATTCTTGTCCATATTGATCGTCATTATAATGCCGAATTTAGCTCGTATGAGACCGGTAAGCTCTGCAGCCTCTTCGGCCGAAAAGCTTTGAGTGTTCAGGCGCAGCTGTTTGCCTTCAGCTGCACCGTCATCCATAATCCACACGGCGAGACCGAACGCGGTCAGACTGCTCGAAAGCAGCTTGAGCGGCGCGATCTTCCTCTCGCCAGAGTAGAATAGCTTGCGGAGTTCCGCAAGTTCTGGATGGCTCACCGTCCGAAAATAGTATCCATTTCCAGACGTCCGTGGCACCGTTCGCACGAAATCCGCGAGTACGGTATACTTCCAATCCACTAGGTCTTGCTGCCGGCGCCCGTGATGGACGCGGAAACAATAGCCTGAAGTGGTCTTCAGCAACGTCGCGTCACCGAGCAACGATCCGATTATCAGCTCCCATTGATGGGAGTTGAACGGTGTCGCTCGAGCCCGACGGCCAAACAATGTCTCTACGACAAACTCTCTTCCCTCGGTATTGCCCTTTGTAAAGGGTTTCACCGATATGAGCCACTGTTCATCGCTCGATCGCTCGAGCGAGGAGCCCTACTTGACTCTTGGGGGAGATAAGCCTGTTATCCCCAGAGTAGCTTTTATCCGATAAGCGACGGCCCTTCCATTCGGAACCGCCGGATCACTTAGCCCTGCTTTCGCATCTGCTCGACCTGTCCGTCTCGCAGTTAAGCTCCCTTATGCCTATGCACTCTGTACGAACGGTTTCTGACCGTCCTGAGGGAACCTTTGGGCGCCTCCGTTACTCTTTAGGAGGCGACCGCCCCAGTCAAACTGCCCACCTGACCATGTCCTACCACCAGATTATGGCGGCTAGTTAGAATCCCAAGATCATCAGGGTGGTATCCCAACGTTGCCTCCCCGACGACTAGCGCCGCCGGATCGTAGGCTCCCACCTATCCTGTACAGACAATCTCAGAACCCAAGATCAGGATACAGTAAAGCTTCATGGGGTCTTTCCGTCCTGCTGCGGGTAACCAGCATCTTCACTGGTACTGCAATTTCGCCGAGTTCCCCATTGAGACAGTGCCCAAGTCGTTACTCCATTCGTGCAGGTCGGAACTTACCCGACAAGGAATTTCGCTCAGTTTCCTCCGACGCTTTCACGCCGGACTGGACTCTATCTTCATCCATTAACGCCTTCAACCGCGGACGATTGCAGGTGTTCATAAGGCTTGCGATTCGCGCGATCTCGTTCAATCCATCATTAGTTAAGTGCCGGCCCTCCGCCATTATTCTCAGAACGTCCGAAAATCTCTGAAAGTCAATCCGTTTTTTCGTTTTGAGCTTGTGGCTCTTGAAAAAAACGGCGATCTCATGAAGATGGTCGAGACGCCGAACCCGGTACTCCCATCGATCATCGTGATTTTGGCAGACGCGTCCAAACCCGAAGAAGCTCTTCAGGCCGTGGAGCACGTCCAAATCACGTTTATGTTGAACGACGCGGAGTTCCGGAATGACTTGGAATCCGATCCTTACCGTTGGGTTTCTCTGAATTCCGACGAAAAAGCATCCTTCTCCGTCGACAAATCCAACCACCCAATCTGGATTGAGTTGCATCGCTTAGCATCCTTACTTTGGATGCCTGGCATATAGTCTCTGAGGATCCCCCTCTTCGAGGTTTCCTGCGGATTGTCCAATCTCAACCATTGTTACTGGCGCCGACGTGGCACCGAGTAGGTTGAGCTCTAAGGATGTTCCCGCATATAGCCAGGTTGTCGTTCGCACGTCTCCGTGCGATGAGGCAACGATATGTCACCTTAGGACGGTTATAGTTACCGCCGCCGTTTACTGGGGCTTCAGTTCGCCGCTTCGCTTGCGCTGACGACTCCCTTTAACCTTCCAGCACCGGGCAGGAGTCAGCCCCTATACGTCCGCTTTCGCGTTCGCAGAGACCTGTGTTTTTGTTAAACAGTCGCTTGGGCCTATTTTGTGCCGCCTCCCTCAGCTTTCGTGGTAAACACTAGACCAAAGGAGGCACCCCTTCTCCCTAAGTTACGGGGTTAATTTGCCGAGTTCCTTAACAGGGATTCTCTCGTCGCCTTAGCATGCTCTGCCAGTCTACCTGTGTCGGTTTACGGTACGGGCACCTACGATCTACCTAGGGACTTTTCTTGGCAGCGTGGAGTCGATCACTTCGGCTCCGAAGAGCCTCGCATTTGTCTCTCGGCGTTAACGTGTTGCGGATTTACCTACAACACCGCCTACCAACTTGGACGCGCACATCCATCGGCGCGCTGATCTATCCTCCTGCGTCATCCCTTCGGCTCATAGACCTGAGCTAACGATGCCACGTCCCGTAGGTCATGACATTGTTCGCTCAAGTCTAAACGGTCGTCGGTGGTAGCAGAATATGAACTGCTTGTGCATCGCCTACGCTTCTCAGCCTCGGCTTAGCTCCCGACTCACCCTGAGACGATTGACGTTGCTCAGGAAACCTTAGACTTCCGGCGTGCGGGGTTCCCACCCGCATTTGTCGCTACTTATACCTGCATTCGCACTTGTGGTTCGTCCACACGTCCTTACGGTCGTGCTTCGGCCTACGCCACAACGCTCCCCTACCGATTATTTTAGTAATCCCAAAGCTTCGGTTCGATGCTTGAGCCCCGTTGGATTTTCGGCGCCCCATCACTCGACTAGTGAGCTATTACGCACTCTTTCAAGGGTGGCTGCTTCTAAGCCAACCTCCTAGTTGTCTGAGCGACGAGACCTCCTTTACCACTGAGCATCGATTAGGGACCTTAGCTGTTGATCTGGGCTGTTTCCCTTTTGACCATGGAGCTTATCCCCCACAGTCTGACTGCTGTGCAGTTC
The DNA here is from genome assembly GCA_963823795.1 of Vulcanimicrobiota bacterium. Lineage (GTDB taxonomy): Bacteria > Vulcanimicrobiota > Vulcanimicrobiia > Vulcanimicrobiales > Vulcanimicrobiaceae > Cybelea. Next base: position 380,771 of record CAWGMX010000005.1, read on the forward strand.
GCCGCGGTATTCGGAGTTTGATTGGGTTCGGTAATCCGGTAAGACCCCTAGCCCTGTCAGTGCTCTACCCCCGCGGGTTAACGCACAACGCTAGTCCTAAAACTATTTCGGGGAGAACCAGCTATCTCCGAGTTCGATTGGCTTTTCACCCCTATCCACAGCTCATCCAATGTTTTTTCAACAACAACAGGTTCGGGCCTCCACGTGAGGTTAATCACGCTTCACCCTGGCCATGGATAGATCACTCGGTTTCGGGTCTACTGCAACGGACGAACGCCCTATTCAGACTCGCTTTCGCTACGGCTCCGGCTCAACACCTTAACCAAGCCCGTTACAAGTAACTCGCAGGTTCATTCTTCAATAGGCACGCGATCAGCCTTGCTTGCGCATGGGCCTTTCACGGTTTGTAGGCACGCGGTTTCATGTTCTATTTCACTCCCCTTCAGGGGTTCTTTTCACCTTTCCCTCACGGTACTTTTTCGCTATCGGTTTCCACAGAATATTTAGCCTTGGAAGATGGTCCTCCCGGTTTCAAACGGGGTTTCCCGTGCCCCGCCCTACTCACGAACAGCTCCGCGAGATCGGTCGCTTTTGTCTACGGGACTTTCACCCTCTATGGTGCGGCTTTCCAGCCGGCTTCTACTAACGATCGATTTTTTGACTCGCGCTCGGAGATTCGGCTCCGAGATGGCTGCCGTACAACCCCGTTCATGCAACGCCCGAACGCTTGCACATGAACGGTTTAGGCTCTTCCCTGTTCGCTCGCCACTACTAGGGGAATCTCGTTTGATGTCTTTTCCTCCGGCTACTTAGATGTTTCAGTTCACCGGGTGTGCTCACTCACGACTATTGAATTCATCGTGGTGTCCATGCCCATGACGGCATGGGGGTTGCCCCATTCGGATATCGCCGGATCATCGCTTCTTAGCAGCTCCCCGACGCTTTTCGCAGCTTTGCACGTCCTTCATCGCCTGTGGAACCAAGGTATCCACCTGCATGCCCTTATTAAGTTTTTACTAACGTTAAATTACGCAAAATTGCACCATCAAGCACGGAAAGCTTGATGGCCGCTCTCATGTGTTTCGTGACACATGAAAGTTCTTCTCTATACAGTTTTCAAGGAACTCGCCATCGCCGGCTTCGTCACTCGCGGACTCATTTACCGTAGTAAACTTCGTCCGCTCGTTCCTCGCCGGCCGCTGCGCTCGATGGCGATTTCCTTGAAAACGCCGAACGAGAACAAACGTGGTAATGGCCTTTCGAGAACGATCTCGCCGATTAGTCGAACGCAAAGCGTCGAACTAATGCGAGGGCCGTTCCCTCAAAGCTGAACAGTGCAGTGCGTGACGCCTCCAAACTTCCGGCCTTACGATCGAGGTGATCGGTAGACTCCTGGGTTTGGCGGCTTTATCTGTGGTCGACTTAGAATGTACGTCATCGCCATCGTGCAAGCACGATCCGATGACATGTACTCCTTAGAAAGGAGGTGATCCAGCCGCACCTTCCGATACGGCTACCTTGTTACGACTTCGTCCCCCTTACCTAGCATACCTTAGACGCCTTGCTCCTTGCGGTTGCACGGGCGGCTTCGGGTACACTAAACTCAGGTGACGTGACGGGCGGTGTGTACAAGGCCCGGGAACGTATTCACCGCAGCGTAGCTGATCTACGGTTACTAGCGATTCCGACTTCATGAAGGCGAGTTGCAGCCTTCAATCCGAACTGAGAGAGGGTTTGTGAGATTAGCTTGCCCTCGCGGGTTCGCGACTCGTTGTCCCTCCCATTGTAGCACGTGTGTAGCCCGGGACGTAAGGGCCATGCTGACTTGACGTCATCCCCACCTTCCTCCGGCTTGTCACCGGCGGTCCCGCGTGAGAGATCTTACGACCAACACACGGCAAGGGTTGCGCTCGTTGCGGGACTTAACCCAACACCTCACGGCACGAGCTGACGACAGCCATGCAGCACCTGTCTCTGCGTCCGGTTGCCCGGAAACCTAGTCTCCTAGGATAGCGCAGGATGTCAAGCCCCGGTAAGGTTCTTCGCGTTGCGTCGAATTAAACCACATGCTCCACCGCTTGTGCGGGCCCCCGTCAATTCCTTTGAGTTTTAACCTTGCGGCCGTACTCCCCAGGCGGGACACTTATTGTGTTAACTGCGGCACAGATGGAGTCGATACCACCTACACCTAGTGTCCATCGTTTACGGCTAGGACTACCGGGGTATCTAATCCCGTTTGCTCCCCTAGCTTTCGCTCCTCAGTGTCAGGTTAACCCCAGATGATCGCCTTCGCCACTGGTGTTCCTCCCGATATCTACGCATTTCACCGCTACACCGGGAATTCCATCATCCTCTGATTACCTCAAGGTCGGCAGTTTCCACACGGATTCCTGAGTTGAGCTCAGGGCTTTGCTTGCGGACTTGCCGATCCACCTACGAGCGCTTTACGCCCAATAATTCCGGACAACGCTTGCCCCCTACGTCTTACCGCGGCTGCTGGCACGTAGTTAGCCGGGGCTTCCTCCAAGGGTACCGTCAATATCGTCCCCTTCGACAGTGGTTTACGACCCGAAGGCCTTCATCCCACACGCGGCGTCGCTCCGTCAGGCTTTCGCCCATTGCGGAAAATTCCTCACTGCTGCCTCCCGTAGGAGTCTGGACCGTTTCTCAGTTCCAGTGTGGCTGGTCGCTCTCTCAAGCCAGCTACCCATCGGAGTCTTGGTAGGCCGTTACCCCACCAACTAACTAATGGGACGCAGTCCCCTCTCCGTGCGGATTGCTCCTTTCATCGTCTCGAGATGCCTCAAAACGATCGTATGCGGTATTAGCTAACCTTTCGGCTAGTTATCCCCCACACAGAGGTAGGTTGACCACGTGTTACTCACCCGTCTGCCACTGGGTATTGCTACCCCGTTCGACTTGCATGTGTTAGGCACGCCGCCAGCGTTAGTCCTGAGCCAGGATCAAACTCTCCATAAAAATCTATGGAGCCTTCAATACAGGCTCTAATCTCTTGTAATTGTACGAAATCTCGCGACTCGAAGACGCTACCCGTTAAGGCGTTGTCTTGCGAGGTCGGAGACCCACAGACTTACACGCTTGCTGCACTGTTCAGTTTTCAAGGAACGACGACACCCCAAAGCGACCCAAAAGCGGACCGACCGCGCTGGGCGGCGACCGCCTGTGAACGCTACGGGGTTCCCCAAACGACTTAGAGTCAGTCGGGGCACGACGGCTATCATAGCGCCGCCCTAGTGGCGTGTCAAGGAAGACTTCGCTTAAACGAGCCTAAATCGAAAAAGTGATCATGCTTTACGATCATATCGACCTTCGCGTCTCCGACTTGACCAAAACCCGCCTGCTCTACGACACACTACTGCCGGCCATGGGTTTCTCGCAGATCGTCGCGGATTCCGAGTCGATCTGCTATTACCGCCCCGGAAGCAACCGGTCGGAGCCCTTCTTGGGCCTCGATCTAGATCCGCACCACCGGCCGAACGGGACGCGGATCGCGCTGCGGGCGGCCGATCGCTTCGACGTCGACCGGCTCGCCGAAATCGCTCGCTTGGCCGGGGCCTTAGCCTTTGAGCCCCCGCACGTCTGCGAAGAGTACACCCCCTTCTACTACGCCGCCTTCTTCGAAGACGCCGACGGCAACAAACTCGAAATCTGCTTCCGCCAGGACCCCGCGGAGAAGTTCGCCGATTTCGTTCAGCGCTAGGAGCGGCGGGCCGAAGTTTACTTATGGCGTAATCGAGGCCCGACGCGACAACGCCCTGGACGAAATCAGAGCTTTCGGGAGATCGTTTTGGCTTGCATGAAGAGTAGCAGGTAGTCACGGCCTCCCGCCTTGCTGTCGGTGCCCGACATGTTGAAGCCGCCGAAGGGATGCACGCCGACGTACGCGCCGGTGCTCTTTCGGTTGAAGTAGAGGTTTCCGACGAAGAAGTCGTCGCGCGCGCGCTTGATCTTCGCCTCGTCGGTCGTGTACAGCGAGCCGGTCAGACCGAACTCCGTGTTGTTGGCGATCGCCATGGCGTCGTCGAAATCTTTGGCTTTGATCACCGCCAGGACGGGTCCGAAGATCTCCTCTTGCGCGATCGTCGCGTCGGGGGCTACGTCGGCAATTACCGTCGGCGCGACGTAGTAGCCGCCCGAGCCTACGCGCTCGCCACCGGAAATCAACCGGCCTTCCGTCTGACCCTTTTCGATGTAACTCATGATCGAGACAAGGGCGCTCTCGTTGATGACGGGGCCCATATAGTTCGCGCGATCCCGCGGGTCGCCAACGCCGATCTGATCGACGCGGCGTTTGAGTCGCTGGAGGAACTCGTCGTAGATCGGTTCCTCGACGATGGCGCGGGAACACGCCGAGCACTTCTGACCCTGAAATCCAAACGCCGAAACCGCAACGCCCTCGACCGCGGCGTCGAGGTCCGCGTCGGCGGAGACGATAATCGAATCTTTGCCGCCCATCTCGGCAACGACTCGTTTGATCCACTTTTGGCCGGCCTGCGGTTTAGCGGCTAGCTCGTTGATGCGCAGCCCGATCTCCTTCGATCCGGTAAACGAGATGAAGCGAATCTGCGGATGCGTCACGATGAGATCGCCGATTTCGCTTCCGGAGCCGGGAATGAAGTTGACGACGCCGGCCGGTACGCCGGCCTCCTCCAGCAGATCGACGAACCAAGCTGCGATGATTGCCGCATCGCTCGACGGTTTGAGGACGACCGTGTTGCCGCTGACGATCGCGGCGGCCGTCATGCCCATCATGATGGCGCCCGCAAAGTTCCACGGAGGAATCACCGCGCCGACGCCCAGCGGAATGTAGACCAGTTCGTTGCGCTCGCCGGCAATCGGAACGACGGGCTGTTCAACCGCGTAGCGGAGTGCCTCGCGCGCATAGAACTCCAGAAAGTCGATCGCCTCGGCGATGTCGCCGTCGGCTTCGACCCAGCTCTTTCCGACTTCCAAGACTAAGAGCGAATCGTAATCGAAGCGCCGCCGGCGCAACAGTTCTGCGGCGCGAAAGATATACTCGGCGCGTTGGGGCAGCGACAGGTACTTCCAAGATTCGAAGGCTTTCGCCGAGGCCTCGATGGCCTCGAGTGCCTCGGCCTTCGATGCGGAGCTGACGCTCCCGACGACCTGCGCAGGGTCGGCCGGATTGAGCGAGCGGATGCGTTTGCTCGTCTCCACCCGGCGACCGCCAATCACAAGTGGGTAGTGCATCCCAACCCGATCCGCGAGCCGGGCGAGCGCCGCCTCCATTGCGGCGACGTCGGCGGGATCCTTAAAATCTTTGACGACCTCATTCTTGAAGGGGGAGACCTCGGTGCGCGGCTTTTCTGCTGTCGTCGTCATCCCTCTATACTACCAGCCCGTCAACCTGAGGCCTTGCGCGACTGACGTCGCGCAGCGTCGCGATCAGCGCCTTTGGGTTCGCCGAATGCATCAGCGCCTCACCGATGAGGAAGCCGCGGGCGCCGGCGGCCCGCAGCCGAGCAACGTCGGAGGCGTCGCGCATGCCGCTCTCGCTGATGGCAAAGACCTCCGGGGGAACCTTTGGAAGCAGGTGCTCGCTGACGGCCAGGTCGGTTTCCAGGGTTCGCAGGTTCCGGTTGTTGATGCCGAGCAGCCGCACGTCCGCCGCCAGCGCGCGTTCCAGATCCCGCGAATCGTGCACCTCTACGAGAACGTCCAGCGAATATTCCCGGGCCTCGCCGAGGCACTCGCGCAGCGCTCCGTCGTCCATGCCGGCGACGATCAAGAGTACGCAATCGGCTCCATAGGCGGCCGATTGCGCGACGTGATACCGCGTCCAAATGAAATCCTTGCGCAAGAGCGGACGCGATGTCGCGGCCCTCACCTCATCGAGGTACGACAGCTCACCAAGAAAGTGGTCGCGCTCGGTGAGAACGCTGATTGCATCACTTCCCGCATCGTCGTAGCCCCGTGCGATCGCGACGGGATCGAAGCTTCGCGCGATCAAGCCGGCCGACGGCGACGCGCGCTTGATCTCTGCGACGATCGCGCCGCCCGGCGCTCGTTGCAGCGCGACCAGGAAGCCGCGCCGTTCGCCAACCCGGGCTAATGCGCGCGCGCGAATATTCTCGTAGGGCTCGCGTGCCTGCTCGATTTCGAGCAGCGCGGCCTTCGCGTTGTAGATTTTCTGAAGCATGTCGAGCATCGAGACGCTGGCTTTCCCGCGGGACTAAGGACTACGTCGGGCTCGGCGACGACGAAGGGGTGATCGTGGGCGTCGGTACGACTGCGGGCCCAACCATCACCGTCGATCCGGCCGCATTGCGGAGAATCGTAACGTTCTTGCCGTGAGCACCCGCCTTGAAAGTAAACATCGTTCTGTATTGGCCACTCCGGCTGGCCCCCTGCTGCGACGGATTCCAGGTATCGTCCAATGCGCTGATCGTTTCATTGCTGCGAACGATCGAAATCTCAGACAGGCGCGCTCCAAGAAAGATGTTGCCGCCGGGCGAGGCATTAAGGCCGCCGCCAAAATCAACGATTCCCGGCACCTGAACGTAAATGATCGGTTGCAACGAGTCTGCGAATGCGTACCTGCCGCGCTCGAACGTCTCCCCCGAGACCGTCACGCCAACGCTTCCATCCGTAACGAGATCCACGACTTTCGCCGCGATCGTGCTGTCGCCGTTGGCGTGACTTAAGGTCACCGTGGGCGCCGACGGCACGCTCGTGGGCGTTGAAGAGGGGTACGCCGAGGGCGATGCGGAGGGGTACGACGTCGACACGGGCACCGTTACGGAGAGTGCGCCGAGGCCAAAATCGTTGCCTTGAATTTCACAGGAGGAGCAGTCCAAAGTGCCGCCCGCGAGCAGTGCGCCGCTCGCGGAAGGCGCCAAGGAAACGATGCCGGCGCCAAAGCCGGAAAGCGTGGCGTTCAAGTCACCGAGAACGTCAAGCGACCAATACGACGCGTGCGAGCTCGGAAGCTTCAGCGTGGAGGCGCCGAGGTACATTTCGTTCATCGAAACCTTGATGCCCGGGGCAATTTCGAGCGTCGTAAACGCACTTCGCGGCGGGGCGTGCACCAGCTCCTCGAAGAGGGTGTCTTGCCCAAAACCATCGATAAACGTACCGCGGCGCGGGCCGGAGCCAAAGTTCATCCCGGTAAGCGTTACGCCCGTAGGAATCACGATGGGGAACTTTTCGCCGTTCGCCGCCGTATAGTCGCCGCTGGACAGATTAATCGTGATCGAAGAGGAGAGCTTCGACGAGGAAAGCACCTCGACGGCCTTCGTCAACGTCCTGTACGGCTTGGTTATGCTTCCGTTGCCGCTGGAATCGCTCCCCGTCGTTGGATTGACGTAGAGCGCCGTGATCGGTGCTACCGTCGCCGGTATGGCACTCGCCTTACCCCAGCGCGTGCAGGCGGTACCGCTCACGAGCGCCGCCAGCGCCATTACGGCGACGACTGAGAAAAAGAAGCGCGAAGCCCAGGCGCGAGACATTTTCGAGTTCCTTTGCCGCGGCGCGTGCCGGGACCTCGGGGAGTCGGCTCTCATACCCATGAAGAGATGAAATGATGGTTAAGGCTCCGCCGGTTCGTTCCATCATCGACGCCGTGGCTCGCGCGGCTTCTGCTTGGAGCGATTCGCGCTATGCGCCGCGCCGTCGAGCGGTGGACGCGGTCAGCGCCCGAACCGGGTATTCGGCGCCCGTGGTCGAGTATGCATTCGACCGGCTTTTTCGTTCGCTGGGCGGCGATGCCATCGCCGCGGTTATCAGCCGTGAGCTCGGCTCGCTGGAGGTCTTGGACGGTTTTGTCGACACGGGCGTTCGCGGCGCGATGCGCGCCCTACCCGTCGGGCGTGTCTGCGTCATCTCCAGCCGAACCACAATCGGCGTTGCGCTCGTACCGGCAATTTTTGCCCTGTGCGCGAAATGCGAGGTCCTCGTAAAAGACCGTGAAGACCATCTGGTGGCTGCGTTCTTTGCGACGCTTACCGAGATGCTCGCCCAGTTGAGCGACGCCGTTGCCGCCCGGCCCTGGTTGGGAGAGAGCGACGCGGTCGACCTCGATGCTTTCGATTCCGTCGTAGCCTTCGGCAGCGATCGAACGCTGGCGGCAATCGGCGGCGCGTTGCACTCTCAGACCCGTTTAATCGCATATCCGTCGAAACTCAGCGCCGGCTATCTTACGCTGCAATCGCTCGCGGTGCCGGCAATCGCCGAAACGGCCGCTCGCGGAGCTGCCCGCGATATGTTGCTCTATGACGGCGAAGGTTGTCTATCGCTGCGCGCGCTTTTCATCGAGCGCGGCGCAAAGGTTTCACCGTCTGGTTTCTGCGAGATGTTGCGCGCCGCGATCGAGCAAGCCGTGGCCGAGTTTCCCGCGACGGCATCGGCACGATCGTCGGCGCGGCTTTCAATGGCACGCGATACCGCGAGCTTTCGAATGGCGCCCGGGCAGCAAATATTTACCGACGCTCGGTCGAGTTATCTGTTGCTCTTGGACCCTCCCTTCGACGAGCCGCCGCTGTTGCTTCCCCGTGCGTTGAGCGTCTATTCGGTCGCGGCACCCAGCGCCGCCGTTGCCTATTTGCAACGGCACGGCGTCACGCTTGAAGCGTTCGCGGTCGCGCACGCCGACGCGGGGCTTCGCACGATTGCAGCAAGTTTGGGCGCGTCACGGATCGCCGCATTCGGCTCGCTCCAAGCCCCGCCGCTTGGAGTCTTTCACGGAGGGCGGCCGCGCATCGCCGAGTTCGTTCGTTGGGTTTCGGACGAAACGTGAGCTTGCACGATTTGGAACGGCTCGTCGAGAGCGTGCCCGGCCCGCGCAGCAAGCGCCTTGCTTCGCTGCTGCGCGTGCACGAATCGCGCAACGTCACTTACTTAAGCGACGACTGTCCCGTCTTCTGGGAGTCGGCGAACGGCGCGACGGTAACCGACGTCGACGGCAACCGATATATCGATTGCACCGCGGCATTCGGCGTCGCGAATGCCGGCCATTGCAATCCGCGCGTCACCGCCGCGGTGCTCGAGCAAGTCGAGCGCCTGGTGCACGGCATGGGCGACGTGCATCCGTCGGCAGTCCGCGTCAGCCTCTTCGAACGTCTGTCGCAAATCCTGCCGAGGGACCTCGATCGTATATTCCTGGCTACCACCGGCTCCGAGGCGATCGAAGCCGCACTGAAGACAGCCATGCTGTATACCGGAAAGGCGCGCTTCGCAGCGTATCGAGGCGGTTATCACGGTCTTTCGTTCGGCGCGCTCGCCGTCGGGGGAATCGAGCGCTTTCGCGCACCGTTCTCCGCGGCACTCGCCGCCGAACCGCTGTTGCTCGATTATCCAAGAGCGAACGGCGAGATTGACGTTCGAGAGGCCGCTTCGGAGGCGCAACGCCGGCTCTGCGAACGAAACGACATCGCGGCGCTCGTCGTGGAGCCGATCCAAGGACGCGCGGGCATTGTTCTGCCGCCGCGGGGCTACCTTCGCGAGCTGCGAGCGATCTGCGACGAGCGCCGCATCGTGATGATCGTCGACGAAATTTTCACCGGTTTCGGGCGCACAGGGGCGTGGTTTGCCGTCGAACGCGAAGGCGTCGTCCCGGATATCCTCTGCATCGGTAAAGCGATGGGCTCCGGTTTTCCCATCAGCGCCGCCGCCGGGCGATCGGAGGTCATGGACGCCTGGCCGATCTCGAGCGGCGAGGCGCTTCACACCTCGACCTACCTTGGACATCCGCTCGGCTGCGCCGCGGCGGTCGCCACGATCGACGAGATCGAGCGCTTGCAGCTTCCCGCGCGAGCGCGCCGGCTCGGCAGCGAGCTGGGCTCGCGCCTGCGCGAGCTTAGCTCGAGTAACGGCATTGTCGAGGTACGCGGCCGCGGTTTCCTCTGGGGCATCGCCTTTCGCGACGCAGCGTTGGCGGCATCGGTCGTCAGACGGGCGCTGCGCGGAGGCGCGATCTTCCTGCAATCCGGGACCGGGGGCGAGGTCGTCGCGATTTCGCCGCCGTTGGTGATCGGCGAAGAGCAGCTCGCGCGAGCGCTCGAAATCCTCAAGGTCGCCATCGAGGAAACGGCATAACACGCAATCGTGAAACGTTTACGGATCGGAATCGTCGGCGCGGGGTTCGGCGCCATCGCGCACCTGCCGGCGCTGCGCAATCATCCTCGGTTCGAGGTTGTGGCGATCGCCTCACCGTCGACTGCCGCCACGATCGCTCGTGAAGCCAATCTCCCTTACGCATTTACGTCGTGCGACGAGATGCTGGCCGGCTGTTCCCTCGACGCCGTCACCGTTGCCTCGCCTCCGTTCGCTCACGCCGGCAACGTCCTGGCAGCGCTCGCGGCCGGCAAACACGTGCTCTGCGAGAAACCGTTCGCGCTCGGCGTCGCCGACGCGCAAGCCATGTTCGATGCGGCAAACGCCGCCGGAACCGCCTGCGGCGTCGCGCACGAATTTCGCTTCATCCCTCAAATTCAAGCGCTCAAGGAGTTGGCCGCGAACCGGCACCTTGGAGACCTTCGCAATCTCGAGATCACGCTATTACGCTCGTCGCTGCGCCGCGGCGAGCACCGTCCGCGCAGTTGGTGGTTCGACGCGCAGCGCGGCGGCGGCTTGGCCGGCGCGGTGCTTTCGCACCTGATCGATCAGGCGAGCTGGCTCGGAAACTACGTACCCGCAGCGGCCGTCGGGCTTCGCCGAACCGCGAATGCGCAGCGAGAAGACGATCGCGGGAAGTTTCAATCGACGGTGGACGACGGCGCCTTCGCGCTCGTCGACTACGGCAACGGCTTCGTGGCGCGGCTCACCGCCGACGGCACGACCGCCGTCGAGAGCTACACCTGCGCCCTGCACGGCGAGAAGCGTACCGCCGTTGCCAGCGGGCCGTCGCTGGCGGAGCTCACGCTCTACACGGTCGACGCCGATCAAACCGATGAGTTGACGTGCAAGCCCTCACCGTATAGCGCGTTCGAAAGCCTCGGCGCCAACGTGCCGCTCTTGATGGAACTCTACGACGAGTTCGTCAAGCGGATAGAAGGTAAGGCAAACGCACTTCCGTCTTTCGAGGAAGCCTTGGCTACGCAGAAGGCGCTGGCGGCAGTCGGTTACGGTTCCTGATCGCCGCGCGCATATCGCCACAGCAGGTTGAGCGCCGTCGTCGTCGCGCGCCGCTGAATCGTCTCACGGTCGCCCTCGAAGCGAAAGGTCCACGCGCGCGAGCGTTGCGTGCCGTCGTCGAGCGCAAAGAACACCAGGCCGACCGGCTTTTCCGGCGTGCCGCCGTCCGGTCCGGCAATACCCGTCGTCGCCAGCGCAACGCCGGCACCCAGATGCGTGCGCGCCCCGCGCGCCATCTGGCGCGCCGCCTCCTCGCTCACCGCGCCGTCGCCCTGCAGCGTCGCCGCATCCACGTGAAGTTGCGAAAGCTTCACCGAGTCGGCGTACGCAACGACGGCGCCCACGAACGTTTTCGACGAGCCCGGCACGCTCGTAAGCGCGGCCGCGATGCGGCCACCCGTGCACGATTCGGCGAGCGCCAGGCGCCGATGCCGCGACGCCAGCAGGGCTAACGCCGCGCTCGCCGGCGTGTCCGCATCGTAACCGAAGACGCCGTCTTCGAGCCGGCGAACCAACTCCTTCTGAAGCGGGGCGATCATCGCTTCGGCTTGCGCGGCGTCCGGTGCTTTGGCCATGATCTTCACGTCCGCGCGAAACTCGTGCGCGAGTACGGCGATTTTTGGATTCTCACACGATCGGAAGAGATCTCCGATGCGGTAGTCGATTTCGGACTCGCCCAGACCGATGGTGTGGATGACGCGCGTAACGATCGTTTCGTGGGCCCCGAACCGTTCGCGCAAAAACGGCACGACCTGCTCGACGAGCATCGGCTTCATCTCGCGAGGCACGCCCGGCATGCACGCCACGAACTGCTTCCCGCTTCCAAACGCAATGAAACCCGGCGCCGTACCCCGCGGATTGTCGAGCGGCCGGCTGCCGGCAGGCAGCTCCGCTTGTTTGATATTGTTCTCCCGCATCGGCCGCCCGAACTTCGCGAAGATCGTTTCCATCGCTCGCAACGCGGGCTCGTACAGTTCCGTTTCAACGCCGAGTGCGCTGCAGACCGCCTCGCGCGTGAGATCGTCGACCGTCGGGCCGAGGCCGCCCGTCATAACGATGCCGTCGGCCCGGGAAAGCGACGTTCGAATCGCTGCGGCGATCCGCTCGCGGTTGTCGCCAACGCACCGGGTCGAGTGAACGTTAATGCCGGCGCGTGCGAGTTCGCCGGCGATAAACGGAGTGTTCGTGTCCACCAGCTGGCCGAGCAGCAACTCCGTGCCGACGGCAACGATCTCAACGCTCGGCATCGTGCTGCTCGAACCACGCGGGATACTCGAAGCGCACGTCGGCACGAAAGCCGCGAGCCGCTTCGATCATCGCGGCGCGCCGCAACGGCGAGCTTTCCGGAGCCGGGTGCTCGGCTCGGACGCGTTCTCGCTGTTGCGCCAGGTTCTCGATGAAGCGCGCAAATCGCCCGTCCATCGCCCGTTGAAGCGCATTCTTGAGCGCCTTGCCGACGCGCGGCGCGAGTCCCGCCGTCGAGATCGCGACGCGAACGGGGCCGGCCTTCGCGATCGCGGCCATGGCAACGAATCCGTATCGCGGCTGATCGATGCAGCAGAGCAAAAAACGATGGCGATCTGCAAGCTCGCGCAGACGCGCCGAAAGCGCTGTGTCCTGGGGCGTCGAGATCACAAAGAACGCGTCGCTCACATCCTCGTCGCGCAAGCCGGCGACGTCGCAGATCCGGCGCACGCGCGCGCCCGACTCCTCCAGCGCGGCGGCTTTTGCGATCGCCTCCGGGTCGTCCGCGGCACCGATCACGACGCAGCTCCGCCTTTCCAGGTTGAGGCTGACCGGAAAGAACGGCCTGCGCAACATCAATAGTCGACCGGGCGAAGGTAGAACTCGTTGATCGCCGTGTTGCTCAGCATGGCCGTCGTGGGAAGATGCCGTTTCCAGTGCGTCGAGTCGACGCGCCGGCGCACGAGCTCGACTTCTTCCTTTTTAAAGCCTCGTTCGATCGTGGACGCATCGGAGTAACCCTCCAAGAGGCACGCGAGAATCGCGTCGGCGCGCGCATAGCTGATTCCGAGGTCGGCTTCGTCGGTTTGGTCCGCCTCGAGATCGGCGCTGGGTGCCTTCTCGATTAACGGCTTTGGCACGCCGAGATAACGCGCCAGCGCCCAAACTTGACTCTTGAAGAGGTCGCCGATGGGATTGAGCGGCGGCGCGTCGTCCGCATGCCAGGTGAAATATCCCAGGAGACGCTCCGTTTTGTTTCCCGTACCGATCGGCAGCGCGTCGAACTTCGCGGATTGATCGAACAGCACGACCATCCGCGTGCGCGCCATGACGTTGCCGCGGCGGCGGGCATCGGCATCCGGCGCAGACTGCAGATACCCGTCGACGGCCGCGCTGATATCGATCGTCTCGCAATGGATTCCCGTCGCCTCCACAACGAGGGCCGCGTCGGTCAAGCTCGACCGATTCGAGGACCGATACGGCATGCGGATGGCGTAGACGTTCTGCGGTCCCAAGGCTCGGGCGCACAGAAACGCCGTCACCGCGGAATCCACGCCGCCCGAAAGCCCGATCACGGCTCGCGGGATCTTTCTGCGCAGAACGAGTTCGTCGCGCAAAAACGCGACCAGCCAGTCTGCGGTGACCGCCGGATTGAGACCCGGCGGTTCCAAGAGCGCGGCGTTCGGCTCAACAATCGGCAGCGTCACGTGCGCCTCGCGGCAAAGGAAGTTCCGGATCGAGTAACAGGTTCGGCAAGACCGCCGCGAGATCTCCCAGCAGCGGCAACGTCGCTCGCGCGCGGTCGATCTCGCCCAAATCGAGATCCGCTCGAATGATGCAGGCCTCCGTTGCCGGCCCCTGCACGAGAATGCTCCCCCGCGGATCGACGATAAACGACGAGCCCGTCATTCCCTTGCCGCCCTCGAATCCCGTGAGGCCGGCGTAGATAACGAACACGCCGTGCTCCATTGCCGCCAATCGCAGCGTGTCGCGCCATTGCGTGATGCTCGCCAGCTCGCCTTCCGCTTCGATTCCGCGTCCGGGCGAAGCGCTCGGCACGATGAGGACTCGAGCGCCCTTTACCGCGGCCAGCGTCGCGGAGATCGCGTGGCAGGCGTCCTCGCAGACCAGCAGCGCCATTCTCCCGAACTCCGTCTCGAAGACGCCGAGATGGCGGCCGCGTGACAGAAAGCGCTCTTCGTCGAAGACGCCGTACGTCGGCAAAAACATCTTGCGGTGGACGTGCACGATTCGTTCGGAGCGCGGCTCCACGCGAACGTAAACGGCGCTATTGTAATAGTTCCCGTCGTCGTTTTCAAAAAATCCCGCGACGAGATCGGCCGTTTGTCCGCCGGCTTCACGCCACGTCGCCGCGAGGTCGCGGGCAAAGCCCTGCGCCGTTACGGCCAGCTCGTAGACCCCGCCTTCGAGAAAGTATCCGGTCATCGCAGCCTCGGGCAGCACGACCAGGTTTGGCGAATTCGCAGCGAGCTGAGCGAACGCTTCGCCGGCAGAGCGAAGGTTGGTGCGATACTGCCCTTTCTCGGGCTTCATTTGCACGATCGCGACTCGCAGTGCGGCGGCTTCAGCCACCGGGGACGCTCGTCGCCAGTTCCACCTGCTCGTCGCCCGGAATCTTCTTGCCGAGTTGCGCCGCGCAGATCTCAGCGGGATAGGTCCAGATCTCCGCCAGCGTCGGGTGCAGGTGCGGAATGCGCATAAACTGATCGACCGTCGCTTCGAAGTTCATTGCCACGATGATCTCGTGAATCAGCTCGGATGCCTGAGGTCCCACGATCGCTGCGCCAAGAATGCGGCCGCTCTGGCGGTCGGCCATCATCTTGACGAATCCTTTCGTCTTGGCCAGGCACTGCGCTTTACCGTGCTCGGCAAAGTCGTACCGCCCGCTAACGTAGGCGATGCCGTCGCGCCGAAGATCTTTTTCGCTCATTCCGACCGCGGCGATCTGCGGGTCGGTAAAGATCGTGTGCGCGCCCACGAGGCGGTAGTCGGCGCGCTCCACGCCCTCCAGGCAGGCGTTTCGCGCGGCAACCTCGCCCTGATAGATTGCGACGTGGACCAGCATATACTCGCCGGTAACGTCGCCGACGGCAAAGACGTCCGGGTTGCTCGTGCGCATCGTCGCGTCCACGACAATTCCACCGGCGGGATCGTACTCGATTCCGGCGAGCTCCAAGCCTAAACCCGTCACGTTTGGCACGCGCCCGAGAGCGTAGAAGATCTCCTCGCCCACAGCCTCGTGCTCGCCGTCGTCGCGACTGTAGCGCACGACCTTTTCCTCACCGCGCCGCAGTACTTCGGTCAGCCTCGCGCGCGCGACGACCTCGATTCCTTCTTCGACGAAATACTTCGTGAGCGCGTTTCCGACATCGTCGTCGCTGTGCGTCAGCAGATGACCGCTGCGAATTAAAAGCGTCGTGCGCGCACCCATTCGCGCGAGAAACTGTCCCAGTTCGCAGGCCGTGTAGCCGCCGCCCAGCACGACCACGGACTTGGGAATCCGCTCGAACTCGAGGACCGCATCGCTGTCGACGTAGCCGGTAGCGGTCAAGCCCGGCAGCGTGCTCTCGCTCACGTTGCTGCCGGTCGCAATCACAAATCGTTTGGCCTCGAGCACCGTGTTCTCCCCGACCAGGAGCTGCTCCGGGGAGAGAAAGCGCGCCGCGCCGGAGTAAAGCGGGAACGCGTGTATCCCCTCGATGCGATAGTCGGCGAACTCCTTGACGAGAACCCGCTTGCGAGCAGCAATGAACGGCAGGTCGATCTCTATCAGCCCCGCCTCGATGCCGAGCGCGTCCGCGTCGCGCGCATCCTGGAGCGCATCGCTCGAAGCCAGGAGGGCTTTGCTGGGCATGCAGCCGCGTAAAATGCAAAGACCGCCGAGCGGGCCGGGGTCTATCAGTGCAACGTCGCAGCCGAAGTCGCGCGCCGTGCGCGCGGCGGCATAGCCGCCCGACCCCGCCCCGACCACGATCAGATCGTGACGCTTACTGGGCTCCTTCATCAGCATCTTCTCATCTGCTCGTGGCCTACAAAGGGAAGCGGCTCATTTCCTGTTAAAGACGTTTAGCCGTGTCGGCGGGAACCAATCTCTCTGCTTCAGCGCATCGGCGAGCTTTACGGCTTGGCGATCTCTTGATTGCGGGCTGGGCGGCGCCGGTTGCAGTTGCGCTTTCCGGGTTGACGCTGGGCTTTTTCGGGTGGTACGCATTTTTCGTCCCCGGCCTGCAGGGCACCGCCGGCGAAATCGGCCTGATCGGCGCGATGCTCGCCGGCATGGCGTTTGCAATCGCTGCGTGGTTGGGATACTCGCGCTATCTCTCCCACCGGGCGGCGATAACGCTCGCGCGTTCCCTCCGGTACGACGCGCTCACCTGGCCGCCGTTTCTCTTGCTGTGGCTCACCTTCGTTTCGTCGTCGCAGCTAACCCACGGCGCGCGCCTCTTCGTTATCGCGGGCGGGCTGTTCTGCATCGGCAAGGTCCTGATCGCCGCGCGCTTCAATCAAACCGTTCGCGAGGTCTTAATCGATTTTGCCGCCACCCGGATTGCGATCGTCGTCATTGCAGAACTGGCGGCGGTCATCATCGGACAACGCGCGGGCACGCACGTGCAAGAATCGTCGCACGTTTTGCTTGCCGTCTGGGGTCGCTGGGACGCCGTGCACTATCTCGACATCGCGACGCAGGGCTACCAAGGCACCGACATGGCCTTTTTTCCGCTCTATCCGCTGCTCATCCGGCTCGTGGGGGTCCTGGCCGGAAACCACCTGATCGCCGGGCTGCTCATCTCGAGCGCATCCTTTTTTCTCGGGCTGCTCTACCTCTACAAGCTGCTCGAGCACGAGTACGATCGCGCCGTCGCGCGCCGGGCGATCTTTTACGTTTCGATCTTTCCGACGGCGGTCTATTTTACGGCCGTCTATACCGAGTCGCTCTTCTTCATGCTGACGGTGGCGTCGTTTTACTACATGCGCGAGCACAGGTGGTGGATTGCCGGGTTTATCGGATTTTTGGCGGCGCTGACCCGCGTCGAGGGAGTCCTGTTGCTCGTCCCCTTCCTGATGGAGTGGT
Source organism: Vulcanimicrobiota bacterium (assembly GCA_963823795.1). Lineage (GTDB taxonomy): Bacteria > Vulcanimicrobiota > Vulcanimicrobiia > Vulcanimicrobiales > Vulcanimicrobiaceae > Cybelea. The sequence continues at coordinate 397,941 of CAWGMX010000005.1, forward strand.
CGGTCGTACGAAAGTCCCCGCAAAACATCGGATCGCTATGGCGTCTTCGCCGCGGCGCTCATTCCGCTGGGACTGGCCGCGTATATGGCCTATCTCTGGGTCCTGCGCGCCGATCCGCTTTACTTCTCACACGTTCAAATCCACTGGAACCGGCATCTCGCTCCGCCCTGGGTCAGTATGATCAACGCCTTCGCAAAGATCGCTGCATGCCGGCGGCGCGACGGCCGCGCACGAATCGCTCGAGCTCGCGTTCACGCTCCTGATGATCGGCGTCCTCGCTGGCCGGCTGGCACAGTCTGCGCCCTTCCTACATCGCCTATATGGCGCTCTCCATCCTGGTGCCGATGTCGACGTCAAGCCTGATGTCGATGCCGCGCTTCGCGCTCGTCCTCTTCCCGATGTTCGCCATTCTCGCGCGCTGGGGCGAACGTCCGTGGGTCAACAACGTGATCCTCGCGTTTTCGCTGCCGCTGCTGGGCTTGTTCACCGTACTCTTCGCCGATTGGTACTGGGTTGCGTACGCGCTAGCAGCACTTTCCGCGCGCCGCGGGGTCCGCCAATTCGTCAAGTTCGGAATCGTCGGCGCCTCGGGTATCGTCGTAAACTTATCGTCTTCACGCTGCTCCAGCGCGTCGAAACACCAACCACGCTCATCCGTGGATTACGGCGATCTTTACTCGATCGCGTTTCATCGCCGGCGGCGTCTCCAACTACTATCCTCAACCGGATTTGGACGTTCCGCTCGACCGGACAACGCCGTTCGTCGAAGGCGCGCAGTTTCTGACCGTCTCGGCGATCGCGCTGATCGTCGGGCCTGTCGTCGTCGCAGTGGTGCAGCACTGTGAGCTCGGTCACGGGCACAACGACGTGGTTCGTCGCGACGCTCTCCGGCACGTGGTGAACTTCTTCATGAACAAGTATTGGACGTTCGGCATCGTCACTTAATGGACTTGCCGCTCCGTGCTAGCGCTTGGGTCGCCGGCCTGCTCGTCGTGTCTCGCGATCGGGCTCGCCTTGCGGTTGAACGGCATTCGGCAACCCGATCCTGGATCATCCGGGCTGGCGGCAAGGCGACACCGCCGCGATCGCGCGCAACTTCGCCGAGCTCAGTTCAACATCATGTACCCGCAGACGACTACAACGGGCCGCCGCCGAACTACGTCGAGCTCGAGCTTCAAATCGTGCCGTTCCTGGCCGCGTCGCTCGACAAGAGTTTCGGCGTCCACGAGGTGTTCGGCCGCCTGATCGCGTTAGCGTTCAGCGTCGGGACCGTCGTCGTCATCGCGTTTTTGGCGCGCTGGCTTTTCGCCAGCGCGCTCGCCGGTTGATCGCGGCGTTCTTCTACGCGATCTTTCCGGGCAGCGTGTACTACGGGCGAACGTTCATGCCCGATTACGCGATGGTCTTTTTCCTGACCGCCGCGCTCTACGCCGTCGCGCGCTGCTGCTGAGACCGAACGCCTCGCAGCACGGGGATTGGCGCGGACGCCGCGCTGCTCTCGCTCGCGTATCTCGCAAAGCCCGTCGCGGTTCTGGGGTTGATTCCGCTTGGCGGCCCGGTCTGGGATCGCTTGCGCGCGCGTCAAAGCGATGGCGCCGGCCGCCATCGCGACGCTTCTCGTTCTTCCCGCTGCGCTGGTGTGGCTGTACGACCGCCGCGTCTCGTCCTACGCCGAGTGGCATTGGGCCAGCGGCATCACACGGCTCCACGTCCTTCCCGCGCTCGCAAGCGCGTTCACCAGCCTCGCGGCGTTCCTCGCCAAGTCTCACGCAGTTCCGTCTGCGCGCTGGGGATGCTGCGCGACGACGATGCTCGGTCGAACGTCCGTTTTTGCTGGCGATCGCGGCCTTCGTCGCCTGCCCTGGATACGGCGCGCAGCAAGGCGCTGCTGTGGGGCTGGCTCGCGGGCGGACTCGTCTACGTCTTCGTCGTCGTGACCGTCGAGCGCGTCGACTACTATCTTTCTCTGCTCTTGCCGCTCGTGCCGTCGTCATCGGTGGGATGCTCGCACGCTATGTGGCCGTCGTCCGCGGGGTCGATGCGGCGCCGGCCGCCCGCTACGCGCTGGTGGCGCTGGTCCCCTTCGTCGGCGCTGGTCGCGCTGCTACCAGCCGCGCTGCGGTTGCGGCGCACTATTACGCTACAACGCGCAGGCCTATCGCAACGCGGTCGAACTCGATCGCACGCTGCCGCCGCGGCGCGCTCGTCGTGATCGGACACTACGGCGCCGACGTGCAGTATTACATCGATCGCTTCGGGTGGGAGGAAGACCCGCTGCTTTGGACTCCGTTCGACGAAGAGAGCGCGATCGCCAAAGGCGCGCGTTATTTCATCGCGGTCGAGGACCATCGCTTGCGGCACAACCTCGAGCTATGCGCCTGGCTACATCGCTTTCCCGTGACGACGACGCCGGGCGGCTGGCCGGTCTACCAGACGTTCCCGGCGAAGCATCGGCGAGCGCGATGCAGTTCTGGCGAGCTTTCCGCAAGGCCGAACGCGCTGGGTTAGGCCGGGCCTTCCTCGATGCGCGAGGCGTCTGCCGAATCGCCGGGGTTGACGTGCCAGTAATCGAGCAACGCACGAAACGCGTCGGGCCCGACCGCGATGCTTCCGCGGAACGGATAGTCTAAGCCGACGACGAGGAACAACACCAAGCCGATCGTTAAGCTCAGCCCTCCAATCATCAGCTGCTGCATCACCCTGCGCTCGAAGCCGAAGAGATAGGTGAAGGCGACGGTAATATACGCGCCGGCGACCAGCACGCTCCACATGATGCTATTGATCCCGATGAAGTCGATCGTCAGGCGCGTCTCCCGGTCCCCCAAAGCCGTGTTCATCGCCTCGAGCATCTGCGCGTGAACGTTTGCAGCGCCGGCCGAGGGGACGGGTAAGTGACGGACGTACCGGTCGGCCGCCTCCAGAAAGCTACTTGATGCCGTCCCTCGTTCGCCGAGGCGCATCTGAGGCCATTCGTCATCAATCACGGAACGAACGTACGCTTGTAGCATCGCCTGCAACTTTTCGGGGTGCGGAAAGGACTCCGCATCGCGATAGACCGTCGCAAGGGCTTCCGCTTCCTCGTAACTTCGCGCCTCGGCCTGGTTGAATCGTTCCCACGTCCCGATTGCAACGAAGGCCAGCAAAACGGCGTAGACGACCCCGATGACTGCGAGGATGAAGCCGGCGCGATCGTTGTGCTCCTGGCGGATCTCTCGCGACGTATACGTGGCGACCAAATAACCCATCGCAAGCGTCGAAAGAACGAACCCTCCGACGATCAGAAAACCGGCGGCTAGAGTGGGCAGCGATTCGAGCCAAGCGATCATCGTTTCATCCCGATTATGGCAGCGGCAGCAGCGACGCGGCGCCGAAGGTCGTCGACTGCGACGGTACCTCCGGCACGCCCGACGAAACGAGCTGCCGGTAAACGATCAGTCGATTGGTATCCTTGGCAACCTCGAGTTCGAGTTCGTAACTCCGTTTGATGGCCGCCGTCAGCTCGTCGGTGTCGAACGTGTAGCCGAAGCGCCGCAGGTCGCGTCGCAGCAGCGCGTTGGTCGCGTCGAGCTGTTGATACGCGCGCGCGATCTCCAGGCCCGCGGCCCGGAAGGTCGGATAGTTCGACACAACGATTTCGCGCTTGAGCTTCGCCTGGTCGATCGTCGCTTTCAAGGCGGCGAGCGCGGCGCTTTGCGGATCGACGGCGAGTCCGCCGTCAACCGTGGCCAGCGCATCGTCGAAACTGCCGCGGCTAAACTCGAGCCTCGCCAGCTCGGCCGCCGCCTTGACGAATCCGGCCTGTGCGCGGGAGTCGTTGGGGTCGACGCGCAGCGCCAGACGGTACGAAGTCGACGCGTCGCGGACACTTCCTTGAGCTAACGCGGCGTCGCCCTGGTGGACGCGCGTGTTTACGATCCAGCGTTCGATCGAGCCGGCGCAACCGCTCAGCACTAACGCCGCGCAGAGCGCGGCTACCGGTTTAAAAATGAATCTGACCCGCAAATCGGGCAACCACCTCGATGACGACGGCCGCCGGATAGAGGATCGCTTGCGAGAGCAGCGATCCTATGATGGCCGTCAGCGAGAGATAGAACACCATGGAGCGAACCTCCTGGACGGTGCGCTTACCGTGGATTGCCTGGTCGGTGATCATCGACGACGTGGGGTCGACGAAGAGCGTGAAGGCAATGGTGCCGACCCCGTTGATGACCCCGGAAAGGCCGATCGCGGTACGGGCGACACCGCCGTCGAGAACCGACGCAAGGTACGATGCTTGGACGCCGATTGCGTAGACGCACATCACGACCGTATTGAAGATCAGCAACCGCTTGGGAACGGCACGCCAATTAAAGGAGCGCAGCTCGGCAAGCCCGGGCAGGCGCTCCGAGCGAAGGACGTCGCGGATGACCGCCGGTGCGCCGAGCCGCAGCAGCGAGTGCGGTACGGATCCTCGCGCCTCAAACGAGTGCACGCCGCGACGAAAGAGGTAGGTGAACATCGGCAGGAATAGTGAGAAGACGATCATGCCGCACGTTCCGGCGAAGACGATGAGGCGCAGCTGGAGCTCGAAGACGTGGTGCCAGCCCGCGACGTTGGCGACCGCGTTGCCGGCCACGTCGGAGAGCGGTCCGACGAAAAAGGCCATGAAGAGATTGGCGAGCCGCCCGGTCGTCACGAAGAGATTGAAGAGTGAAATCGACGTCGCGATGCGTTTGGTCTGCACGCCGGCCAGCCGCGCCGCATAAGCTCCAATCGTCACACCCTGGACGATAAACGTGATCGCCATCGCGCCGATGAGCTTCCCCGACCACAGATGCGGCGTCGCCGAGGCCAGCATTACGCGGCGGTACGGCTCCAATCGATAGCAGATTCGTCGACCGGACCGATAATGCACAGCCCGAGATTCTCTTCGAGCAAAAGCTCCTGCGCGAGCTGCTGGACGTCGCTGGCGGTGACCGCGTCGATGCGCCGTTCGACTTCCTCGGAGTCGACGTGCCGCCCGAGCGCAAACTCGTTGCGGCCCAAACGAATCATCCGGCTCGAGGTGGACTCCAGCTGCAGGGTGAGGCTGCCCTTGATGTGCTCCTGCGCAAGCCGAAACTCGTCGTTCCCGATCGGCATCGACCGTGCGGCAGCGAGCTGCTCGACGATCAAATCGATGCACGACTGAACGTTTTTGGGCGACGCGCCGGCATAGATCCCGAAGAGGCCGGCACGCCGGTACGCGGCTTGGAACGAGTAGACGGTATAGACCAACCCGCGCTTCTCGCGGATCTCTTGGAAGAGGCGGCTCGACATGCCCCCGCCTAAAACCGTATCCAGGACCAAAAGCGAATACCTGCGTTCGTCGGCGACGTCCAAACCGCGGCTTCCGAGAACGAGGTGGGCTTGCTCGCCGTCTTTGAAGCGAACGTGCCGCGCCGGGGTCGTTGCCGGGGCATCCGGTGCAGGCAAAACGCACGAGCCTTCGAACTCGGCAAAACGCTCGGCCACCATCTCGACGAAGCGATCGTGCTCGACGTTGCCCGCGGCGGCCACAACGACGCAGTTCGGCGCGTAGTGCGCCCGCATATGCGCGCGCAAGTCCTGTGGGCTCGCGGCTAAAACGGTCTCCTCGAATCCAATCGTGGGTTCGCCCAAACTCGAACCGCTCCACATCGTCTGCAAGAAGAGATCGTGGATCAAGTCTTCCGGCGAGTCCTCGTACATCTTGATCTCTTCCAGGATCACCTGTTGTTCCTTGGCAAACGCCTTCGAATCGAATAGCGGGTGCAGAAACATATCGGACAACACGTCGAGAGCCAGCGGTACGTGACGATCGATGACCTTCGCGTAGTAACACGTCGCCTCTTTATCGGTAAAGGCGTTCATGTTGCCGCCGACGCCATCCATCGTTTCGGCGATCTCTCGCGCGCTGCGGCGCGGCGTACCCTTAAAGAGCATGTGCTCGACCAAGTGCGAGATTCCGCGGCGCTCGTGGGTCTCGACCGCCGAACCGACGTCCGCCCAGATGCCCACCGTCGCCGAACGCACGCCAGGCATCGCTTCGGTCAGCACCCGGAGACCGCTGGGGAGGATCGTCTTGTTATACACTTGCGAAGCTCACGTTTCGGGCTTAAAGGCGTCGTGTGCCCATTGCGCATCCCAGAAGACGCCGTCGCTCCCGTCCATGGCGCGCCCGCGCATCGACTGCGCGCTTTCGCTGCGCAGAACGGTCAAACTGAAGACCGTACGAGACGTCGGCCTCGCCAGGTCGCCGCTAACGATCTCGCCTTTGGTCACGTCGATCGGAACCGCCGCCCAGAAATCTATCTCTTCGGCGGCCGGGGCGGCCGAGAAGATATTTTCCGTCAGCGAGACGATTTCATCGACGAAGTCCGCGCGGGTCAGCGGATGGTGAAACTTCACTCCCCAAATTCGAACTCCGACGATTAAATGTCGATCCAGCTCGTTGGCCGAGACTTGGTTGACCTCCGCGGGCCACTGCGTCCGGAAGATTGCCCGGCCGATACTCTCGGCGATATCGCGCCGGTTGCCGACGGCGCGCGCCGTTGCGTCGAGATCGGCGACGCTCGGCGCGTACGCGCGTGCGATCGAACTCGCCGTCATAAACGCGAGCACCGTGAAGACGGCGGCCTTAGTACGACTGCGCAAAATATGCCCTGGCCTTTGCCGGTTCGCCGCAGGCGACGCACCGAACGTCACCCTCCTGCAACTCCCGGACGACGCGCGTCGTCGCCGTGGTCGCGCGCTTGACTTCCGCTTCACATTCCTTGCGCTCGCACCACGGAATATCGATCATCCCGGCTCGCGTGCTGCAGAGCTCCAAAAATTCAGTTCGGTCCGTCGTGGCGATCGTGCGTTCCAGCAAAAACTCCCGTGCCTGCGCGTACAGGGAAGCCTGAATTTCCTCCAGCAGGCGGCGCAGGGTGGGTTCGACCTCGGTGAGCGCTACGCTTTGCCGCTGGCCGTCGTCCCCTTTACTTCGATCTCGCCGCGCGAGCACGGCGGTGCCTGCGTCGACGTCGCGTGGGCCGATTTCTATTCGAACCGGAACTCCGCGCAGATCCCATTCGCTATACTTCCAACCGGGCTGTTCGTCGCGCTCGTCCACCCGCACCCGGAAGCCCGCGGCGGTCAATTTCCGCGCCAGCTCGCGGCAGACTTCGATCGCCCGGTCGTCGCCGGAACGAACGATTGGTATGAAAACCGCTTGAGTAGGAGCCAGCTTTGGAGGAATGCGAAGCCCTCGATCGTCGCCGTGTGCCATGATGAGCGCTCCGAGCATTCGCCACGAGATGCCCCACGAGGTCGTATACACGTACTTGATGGTCTGGTCCGCGTCGGCAAACTTGATGTCGTAGGCTTTGGCAAAGTTCTGGCCCAAGTCGTGCGACGTCCCCGACTGCAACGCCTTACCATCGGGCATCAGCGCTTCGATCGAGAAGGTCTCAACCGCGCCGGGAAAGCGTTCGCTGGCGCTCTTTGCGCCCGAGTAGACCGGCAGCGCCGCGACGTTCTCGGCAAAATCCCGATAGAGAGCGAGGATGCGCAACGTCTCCTCGCGCGCCTCTTGCGCGGTGGCGTGAGCGGTGTGGCCCTCCTGCCAGAGAAACTCCATCGTGCGAAGGAAGGGCCGCGTAGCCTTCTCCCACCGCAGTACGTTCGCCCATTGATTGATCAGAATCGGCAGGTCCCGGTACGACTCGATCCACTGCGCGTACATCGTTCCGATGATCGCTTCCGACGTCGGGCGAATCGCGAGGCGTTCCGTCAATACCTCGTTGCCGCCTTGAGTCACCCACGCGACCTCCGGAGCGAAACCCTCGACGTGCTCGGCCTCGCGAATCAAGAGACTCTCAGGTATGAGCAACGGAAAGTATGCGTTCTCGTGGCCGGTCGCCTTAAAGCGCGCGTCGAGCTCTCGCTGCAGGTTCTCCCACATTCCGAACCCGTGGGGACGCAGAACCACGCATCCCCTCACCGGTGAGTACGAGACCAGTTGAGCCCGTAGACACACGGCAGTATACCAAGCGGAAAGGTCGGCCGATTTTGGAGGGATCTCCTTGACGGCGCCTCCGGCGAGCGCTTCCGACATGACCGGGGCGGTTTCGCTGCGGCGCTCGAACAGCCTTCGTATGCCGAAACTCACCCGAATCTACACCCGCACCGGCGACGGAGGGACGACGGGTCTCGTCGGCGGCCGGCGCGTGAAGAAAAGCGCGCCGCGCATCGCGACGTATGGCACGGTTGACGAGCTTTCCAGCGCAATCGGGGTCGCGCGTGCGTCGTTGCGACCGATTCTGCAAAGCCATGCCCGGGCGGCTTGCCTTGACGGCTGGCTTGCGTGGACGCAGGACAGGCTCTTCAATCTCGGCACCGATTTGGCGACGCTATCGCCGGATCGCCGCGAGGGCCTGCCCCGCGTTGAAGCCGCGGACGCGCAGATGCTCGAACGCGCGATCGATCAGGCGCAAAGCGAACTTCCCCCGCTCGCAAACTTCATTCATCCCGGCGGCTCGCTTCCCGGCGCTTACCTTCACTTCGCGCGCACGATTTGCCGGCGAGCGGAGCGTCTGGTGGTGGCACTGCTCGACGAAGATGACGACGTTTCGCCCGAATCGTTACGCTATTTGAACCGGCTCTCCGACGCGCTCTTCGTCTGGGCTCGTTGGATCAACGACGCGCTGCACGACACCGAGCATCTCTGGAACCCGGCGAGCCGGCCTCCCGAATAGGGAACCGAGGGGTGGCCGCCTCCTAGTGCGAACCGAGCGCGGAATGTCGTTCTTCTCTACGCTGTTCGCAACGACCAACGTCGATAAGCTGCGCGAGCTCGGGAAGCGCAAGATTCTGCGCCGGGCCTTGACCGCCAAGGATCTCGTGGCGATCGGCCTGGGAACGATGATCGGCGGCGGCATCTTCACGACGATTGGGACCGGCGTTAAAGGCGCCGGCCCAGCGGTCATCATCTCGTATTTGCTCGCCGGCCTCACCTCGTTCTTTGCGGCACTCTGCTATGCGGAGCTGGGCGCCATGGTTCCGGTCGCCGGCAGCGCCTATACCTATGCGTACGCGACGATGGGCAAGCTCTTCGCATGGATCATCGGTTTCGCACTCATTTTCGAGTACGGCATCAGCGCCGCCCCGGTTGCGCAGCAGTTCTCCGCGGCAATCCAAGACGTTCTCAAAAGCATCGGCTTCGCGTTGCCTGCCTGGGCGCAGGAATCGAACCTCATCGTTCACGGCGCGTGGTGGCTGCCGTCGAGTTGGGATCTGCTCCATTCGCAGTACGACTTCGTCGCCGCGTTCTTTGTGATCGGGTTGAGCGTTCTGCTCTCCGTTGGCATTCGCGAAACGGCCACGGTGAACAACACCTTCGTCGTGTTGAAAATCTCGGCGCTCATCGTTTTCGTCGTCGCGGGCCTGTTCCTATTTCACGGGGCCAATCTGCACAACTTCAACCCGGTCGGCTGGGGAACGCTGCGCCCCTTCGGAGGGATGGCCGACTACTCGTCCTCCGCTCAGCCCTATGGCATCATCGCCATCGGTGCCTACGTTTTTTTCAGCTACATCGGTTTCGACACGGCGACGACGACGGCCGAAGAGTGTAAGAACCCGCAGTTCGACGTCCCCGTCGGCGTCATCGGCGCACTTGCAATCGGCACCCTCATCTACTGCGCGACGGCAATCGTCCTCGTGGGTGCCGTGCCGTGGAGCCAGGTTCCGATCAAGAATCCTCTGGTCTATGCGCTCGCGCCGCTGCACATGCCGTGGCTCACTTGGGTCATCACCATCGGCGTCCTGGCCGGAACGACGAGTGTCGCGCTTGCATCGCTGCTCGGCCAGTCGCGCATCTTCTACGTGATGGCGCGCGACGGCATGCTGCCGCCGATCGTTGCGGCGGTCAACCCGCGCTTCAAGACGCCGCTGGTTACCACGATGATCACCGGGGTCGCCGTGGCGGTTCTCGCTCTGATCGTGCCGCTCAACAACCTGCTCAACTTGGTCAATATCGGCACCTTGATCGCCTTTACCGTCGTTTGCGCCGGCGTGCTCTATCTGCGCCACCGCAAGCCGGATATTCCACGCAGCTTCCGCGTGCCGTTCGTGCCGCTCTTTCCAATCTTGGGGATCGTCTGTTCGCTCTTCCTGGCGGTCTTCGGCCTTTCGCGCGCGACGTGGACGTGGTTCGTTATCGCGCTCGTCTGCGGACTGATCTTCTTCTTCTGTTACGGTTTCCGCAAGTCAAATCCCGACAACGTCGTTCCGGTCGAAGAGCCCGAAGGCATCAGCGAGCTTTAACGCTCCATCAGTGCGGCTCGGCGCTGTTTGGACTCGGCGCCTGGCCGATGCCGGGAGTTACTACCTCGATACGTGCTTCGCGAGAGTTGTATCTCGCGCGCACGTTGAGCGCCCGGGCGACGGCGTCCAGCGAAATCAGCACTCGGCCGCGGACGCGAAACGGCGCGTGCTTGAGCGTAAGCGGCATGCCGTTCACCGTCGCATGCTGGTCGCCGACGCGCAGCGTAAGCGTTTGACTCCCTAGAATGACGCTGATCGTGCCCGCCTTGACGTCGACCTCGGTCTCGGCGCCCAATGCGTCGGCGACCGAGCGCAACGGGACGAACGCCTTCGCGTTTGCGGTCGTTACTGGCGGCACGTCGGTATCGACGCGCTCGCCGTCGACCAGCATCACGATCGGCCGGGAAAAGGCCAGCAACGACGCCGCGAAGAGCGCGCAGAGCGCAACGAGTCCGAGGCTCTGCCAAGCCAAACCGCCGTACAGCTCGGTGACTCGGCCTTTCATATCGCCGATTTCGCGGCAGCCGGAGCGCCGCCGATCTCGTCGAGGTAGGCGGGGTACTTCTCGGCGATGACCTTTTCGATCTCCAGCCGCAGCATCCCGAGCAGGTCGCTCTCCGGATAGGTTCCGACCAACTCGCCGGCGCGATAGATCGCGCCCTTGCCCTTGCCCCCGGCAACGCCGACGTCGGCCATCTTCGACTCACCCGGACCGTTGACGACGCAACCCATCACCGCGACCTTCACCGGCGCGCTATACGACTTCGCGATCGCCTCGACGGCGCGGCCCAGCTCGAGCACCGAAATTTCGGCGCGTCCGCACGACGGGCACGCGGTGATTTCAAACCCTTTCTCGCGCAGGCCCAGCGATTTGAGAATTCCCCAACAGACGGGAACTTCTTCGATCGGGTCGTCCGCCAGCGAGACTCGAATCGTATCGCCGATGCCTTCCCACAGCAGAATCCCGAGGCCAATCGACGACTTGATCGTGCCGTCGCGCAACAGGCCGGCTTCGGTAATGCCGAGGTGCAGCGCATAGGGCGTCGCGCGCTCGCGCAAACGCTGGTCCATCAGGCGGTAGGCTCCGACCGTTGTGGCAACGTCGTGCGCTTTGAGCGAGATCGCAATGTCGGTATGCCCGTGTTCTTCGAGCATTTCGACGTGGCGCAGCGCCGAGAGCACCATCGCTTCGGCGGTATGGCCCAGTGATTTTTCCAAGTCGGGTGCCAGCGAACCCATATTGACGCCGACGCGGATGGGGATGCCCCGCGCCTTCGCCGCAGTAACGACCTCCGCTACCTTCTTGGGATCGCGAATGTTGCCGGGGTTCAAGCGTAGCTTGGCAACGCCGGCTTCGATAGCAGCCAGCGCCATCTTGTGGTCGAAATGGATGTCCGCCACGATCGGAACCGGCGAACGATGCACGATCGCCGGCAAACCCGCAGCATCGGGCGGGTCCTTGACCGTGACGCGCACCACCTCGCAGCCTTCCATCGCAAGGCCGTAAATTTGTTCGAGCGTCTTATCCGCGTCGGCGGTGTCGGTCGTCGTCATCGACTGCACGACGACGGGGTGGTCGCCGCCAATCCAGACGCTCTTTGCATCGGCCTTACCCGTCTTGTTCTGGAGAAAGATCGGCTTGCTCTTGCGGCGGAGTCGAAGCATTACAGCACCCCCTGGCCTTTGACGATGCGCGTGATGTCGTGGAAAGCGACGAGCATGACCAAGGCGATCAGCGCTGCAAAGCCCGCCAGGTGAACCATCGCCTCTTTCTCCGGATCCACCGGGCGCCCGCGAATCAGCTCGGCGATGATGAACGCCGCGCGCCCGCCGTCGAGCGCGGGAATGGGCAGCAGATTGAAGAGCCCGAGCGCAAACGAAATCGTCGCGGCGAACGAAAGGTACGGCCCCCAGCCCCAATCCTGGACGGTCGCCGCCGCCTGCCCCATGCCGATCGGGCCGGCAATCTGCGGCGAATACTTCGCAAACTGCGTCACGATCAGCACGATGCTCCCGACTGTTTCATCGGCAATCGCGACAAAATGTTCGCCACTTTCGCGTACCGCGGCAACGAATCCGACGCGCTCGAACTCCGGAACCGGGGAAAAACCGATGCAGCCGAAATTACGCCCTACTTGTGGTGGACAGGGCCGCGGCGAAACGTAAATCTTCGTTCGGATGCCGTTGCGCAGATAGACGAGATCGAGCCGCTTGCCCAGCGCACCGTGGATCGTGTCGACCAGTTTCTTCCCGGTCGTCATCGGAACGCCGTTGATGGCTAGAATGCGATCGCCCGGGCGGATGCCGCCGGTCTGCGCGGGTGACCCGGAAATCACTTCGCCGACCACCGGCTGGTTCGTTTTATCGCTCGCTACACCGAAGACTAACGCTGCGACCAACAAGATCGCGTAACACAGCAGAAAGTTGGCGGCCGGTCCGGCCAGGATGATCGCAAGGCGCCGCCACGGTGACTTCGCCTGAAAGTTGGTCTGCGCGTCGGCGGGGTGCGCGCGAAAGCTGCGTTGCTGCTCGGCCTCAGAGACCTTGCCGTCTTCGCCCTCCATCGCACAGAAGCCACCGATCGGGAAAGCGCGCAAGGAATACTGCGTTCCACTGCGCGGGCTCGTCCACGACGCTAAGCGTGGACCGAATCCAACCGCGAACTCGTTGACTCGCACGCCGTTTCGGCGTGCCAAGACGAAGTGACCGAGCTCGTGTAAGACGATCAACACCGAAAGCATCACCACAAATGTGGCGACCTTTTCGAATCCGACCAGGGTGACGACGGCGAGCAGATTCAACGATTCGACGACCTTTCGATTCCTTCAACAATTGCCTGCGCATTTACTCGGGCCTCCCGGTCGGCCGAACGAACTCCTTCGAGGTTGGCCTGCGCCGGGCGCGTTCGCTCCATGGTCTCTTCGATAACCGCCGAAATCTTCCCGAAGGCAATCTTACCCTGGACAAACGCATCCACCGCCACCTCGTTTGCGGCCGAGAGTACGGCCGGCGCCGTACCGCCTCGAGCCAGCGCTTCGTATGCTAGGGCGACGCAGGGGAAACGGACCGGATCGGGCGCCTCGAAATCGTACCGCAAGGCGACCTCTCCTTGCTTCGCCCCCAATATTTGCAAAACATCATTGTGAGGAATGGGGGACCCCGCGGGCTCGGCCCGTGGGGGGCGCGCAGCCACATGTGGCGGAGCGCCTGTTAAAGCGAACTCCCCGGGCTTTGCGCCCCCAAACGACGATAGTCGTTTGGGGTAAGCGAGGGCGTAGCCGATTGGGAGGCGCATGTCCGGAGCCGCGAGCTGCGACTTTACGCTGCCGTCGGCAAAAATCACGAAGCCATGCGCAATTGACTGGGGATGAACGACAATCCGTATTTGATCCCCCGGGAAGCCGAAGAGACGGCTGGCTTCGATCACTTCCAGACCCTTGTTCATCATCGTCGCCGAATCGATCGTGTTTTTCGTGCCCATTCGCCACGTCGGGTGCGCGAGTGCGTCCTTTAGATCCGCACGCTCCATCTCTTCGCGAGACGTGCGCCAGAACGGCCCGCCGGAGGCCGTGAGCACGATGCTAGCGATGCTCTCGCGCTCTTCCCCGGCCAAACACTGGAATATCGCGCTGTGCTCGCTATCGACCGGTAGAAGCCGGGCGCCGCTGCGCTGCGCCGACTCGACGAGCAGCGCACCTGCCGAGACGATGAGTTCTTTGTTGGCAACCGCGATGTCGATGCCGCGTTCGACGGCCGCGAAGATGGCCTCGAAGGCCACGGACCCATCCGTCGCAGCGAGAACGATGTCGGGCTCGCTCGACACGGCAACGCGCAGCAGTCCCTCGGGGCCGTCGGCGATCGTCGTCGCGACTCGCGCCCCGAATCGCTGCACTTGCTCGCGCAGCAGCCCTTCGTTGCGTCCTGCGGCGAGCCCGACGACTTCGAAGCGTTCCGGATGCGCAGCGATCACGTCGAGCGCTTGCGTGCCGATCGAACCCGTCGATCCCAGTATCGCTACTCGCTTAGGGGCGCTCATGGAAGCTGCAGGATCCCCAGCAGATGCAGCGTTGCAAAGAAGACCACGCCGCCGAGCAGATAGGAATCGAAGCGGTCCAAAACGCCGCCGTGGCCCACGATCATGGCGCCGGCGTCCTTTACGCCTGCATCGCGCTTAAAGGCCGATTCCACCAAATCTCCGATCTGGGCCGCGATGCAGGTTGCGCTACCCAGCGCGGCGCCCTGCCACCACTGCAGATGCAGCGGCGCAAACCACGTAGCGCCGATGGCAAATACGGTGGCGACGACCAGCGAACCGATCGACCCTTCGACGGTCTTGCTCGGCGAGATTCGCGTGAGCGGATGCCGCCCAATCGTTGACCCGACGAGCATCCCGAAGGTATCCGTCAGCACGATGATGACGATGACGTAGAGCGTCAGCCACATCCCGTTGCCGGCGATCTGACGGATGAAAACGAAGTAGGTGAGGAGCTTCCCGATATAGATGACGGCGAGCAGGGTGTAAGCGGTGCGCGCAAAGTAGCCCTTCTGCTCGCCATACATCCCAATCGAAAAGGCCGCGATTACGATTCCCGCCAGGAGCACGCCTTCCCAGTTGTGGAGCACTCCGAAGACGGCCATGGCGATGTACGCAACGACGCCGAGCACCGCAACCGGGTACTCCAACGGCTGCCCTTTGATCGAGCAGAGATAGTTGAACTCGTAGATGCTCGCAAGTCCGATGACCAGCAAGAGTCCGTAGAACGCCCACGGGAAAAATACACAGAAAAGCCCGATCGCCGCGACGATCAGGCCGACCACGACCCGACGCCGGCTCAAGTCCCGCCGAACCGCCGCTCCCGCTGCGCAAACTCTACCAGCGCTCGCGCGAGATCGTCCTTCGAGAAGTCCGGCCAATAAACGTCACACATCACGAGCTCGGCGTATGCCGCTTGGTATAGAAGAAAGTTCGAAAGCCGCCGCTCGCCGCCGGCCCGAATCAGCAGGTCGAGCTCCGGGAGATCTGCCGTGTAGAGGTAGCGCCGGATGGCGTTCTCGTCGATCGCATCGGGTGCCAGGTTTCCGGAGGCAACATCCTGCGCGATGCCCCGGACTGCGCCCAGGAGCTCCGCATGCGAGCTATAGTTCACCGCCAGATTCAGCAGCAGCCCGGTGTTCCCAGCAGTTTGCGCCTGCAGATCGGCAAGCGCGGCGCGCGGGGCGGAGGGGAGCGACTCCCACTCGCCGATCACGCGCACGCGCACGCCGTTGCGCTGAAGCTCGAGCAGCTCGTTGCGCGCGAACGCAACGCACAGCTCGAAGAGCAGCGAGATCTCGCCTGCCGAGCGATTCCAGTTTTCAGTCGAGAAGCCGTAGACGGTGAGCACCCGGATGCCGAAATCGCTGGCAGCTCGCGTCACGTGGCGAAGCGCCACCATGCCGCGGCGATGCCCTTCGATCGCGGGGAGGCCCCGCGATTTAGCCCAGCGGCGATTGCCGTCCATGATGATGGCTACGTGGCGCGGCACGGAACCCGAACCCAGCGCCGCGGTGCGCGCCTGCGCCAACGACGTCGTCATGCGGGCCGATACGACTCGTAGCCGGCTACGATCTCCGCCGACTGGTCCTCGAGTATCTTCAAGCGAAGGACGCGCAAAGCCCCACAGCCGAGCCAAGCCCCGTGAGGAGCGAGCACGTGCAGCCGTAGAGCGTGATTGCGCAGCGCGCGCCGCGCTTGCATCTCCGGAACGAGTACCAGCTCCTCGGTCACACTTCCATGATCTCTTTTTCTTTGGCCACGACTAGGCCATCGATCTCTTTGACGTACTTGTCCGTAAGCTTCTGAAGCGTGTCTTGCATCCGCTTATTGTCGTCTTCGGTGATCGCGTGCGACTTCAGCTCGTTCTTTAGCTCGTCGTGGGCGTGGTGCCGCACGTTGCGAACGGCGATTCGGCCGTCCTCGCCTTTCTTCTTGACCAGCTTCGCGAGGTCGCGACGACGCTCTTCGTTCAACGGCGGTATCACGAGGCGGATGGCGGTGCCGTCGACGTTGGGCGTCAGGCCGAGATCGCTTTTTTCGATCGCTTTGCGAATCTCCGAAACGACGCCCTTGTCCCAGGCCGTGATCATCAGGGTGCGCGAATCCGGGATCGAGACTCCGGCGACCTGTTTGAGCGGCGCCGGCTGACCGTACGCCTCTACCACGAGACGATCGAGCAGTGCCGGCGACGCGCGGCCGGTGCGAATTGCCGCGAACTCGCCGCGAGTCGCCTCCACGCATTTGTGCATCTTCGATTCGATCTCTTTGAAATCGCTGCTCGCCATCGCTCACACGCTCCTTGCGCCGACCGGCGCGGTCTGCCGCCCCACGTAGGTTCCGATCGCATCACCCCAGATGACGCGGCGAATGTTACCCGGAACTGCCATATCGAAGACGATGACCGGAACCGAGTTATCCATGCACAACGCCATGGAGGTCGAGTCCATCACTTCCAGCCCGAGCTGTAACACGTCCATATAGTCGAGGCGTTCGAAGCGCGTGGCCAGCGGATCTTTCTTCGGGTCGGCCGAGTAGATACCGTCGACCTTGGTCGCCTTGAGGATCGCTTCGGCGTCAACTTCCACCGCCCGCAGCGCCGCCGTCGTGTCGGTGGTGAAGTATGGGTTGCCCGTTCCGCCCGCGAAAATGACGACGCGCCCCTTCTCCAAATGACGAATCGCGCGCCGCCGAATATACGGCTCGGCGATCTGGTGCATCGCGATCGCGGTTTGGACGCGCGACGCCACACCCATGCGCTCGAGCGCATCCTGCAACGCCAGGGCGTTGATCACGGTCGCCAGCATTCCCATGTAATCGGCGGTGGGGCGGTCCATGCCCGCCTCTTCGTGCACCTTTCCACGCCAAATGTTGCCTCCGCCGACGACGATCGCCACGGAGACGCCGTCGCGGCTTACGTCGGCAATCTGCGCCGCCATCGCATGCGTCGTGGTGACGTCAACGCTGTTCGAGCCGCCGGCGAACGCTTCACCTGAAATCTTCAGCAGCACGCGAGAGTATCGCGGCCGGTCGCGTTCAATCACCGAGGGCGTATCTGGCGAAACGCCGGACCCGAATTCGCTCGCCGAGCGCTCCGATCGAACGATGGATCAAGTCTCCGACCGTCACGCTATCGTCCTTCACGAAGGTCTGGTCGAGCAGGCAGTGCTCTTCGAACCATTTGTTCAGCTTGCCGGCCACGATCTTCTCGCCGACCTCGGCGGACTTTCCCGACGGTACGCCGGCGGCAAACTCCTCGCGCAAGCGGTCCACGATCTCGCTCGGGACGCTCTCGCGATCGAGATACTGCGGCGACATCGCGGCGATATGCATCGCGATGTCGCGCGAGAGCTCCGAAAAGCGCGGGTTGCGAGCCACGAAATCGGTCTCGCTGTTGACCTCGACCAAGACTCCGATCTTCCCGCCGGAATGCACGTAGCTGGTGACGAGGCCTTCGTCAGCCACGCGTTCGGCCTTCTTGGCGGCCTGTGCGGCGCCACGCTCGAGCAGCAGCGTTTTGGCCCGATCCACGTCGCCCACGGCGTCGAGCAGCGCTTTGCGGCAGTCCATCATCGGCGCGCTGGTCGCTTCGCGCAGCGCTTTGATCTCTTCGGCTTTGGGTTGATAGGAAATCAAAGCCCCGCCTCCGCCATCGTTACGGGAGCCTCGTCTTCGAGCGCCTCCGGTGAGGCTTCGTATTCCACTTGATCGTACGCGCTCTCGCTCTCGGTCCTACCCTCGATAATCGCATCGGCGATCTTGCCGACCATCAGCTTCACGGCGCGGATCGCATCGTCGTTGCCTGGGATTGGATAGTCGATCTCGTCGGGATCGCAGTTGGTGTCGATCACCGCAATAATCGGAATCTTGAGTTTGCGCGCTTCCAAAACGGCGATGCGTTCCTTCTTCGGATCGACGATGAAGAGCGCGTCGGGCAGGCGGTGCATGTCCTTGATGCCGCCGAGAAAGCGCTCCAGCCGGTTCATCTCGTCCTGGAGAGTGGCAACTTCTTTTTTCGGCAGCCGTTCGAAGTCGCCCTGAAGCTTCATGTTCTCGAGCTCGCGCAGGCGGGCGATGCGCTTCTGAATCGTTGCAAAGTTGGTGAGGGTGCCCCCCAACCAGCGCTGATTGACGAAGAACGTACCGGCACGCTCGGCCTCTTCGCGCACGACTTCGGCGGCCTGCTTCTTTGTCCCAACGAAGAGAATCACTTTGCCCGCGCGAGCCAGTTGCCTGACGGCTTCGTAGGTCTCTCGAAGTTTCTGTACGGTAAGCGCGAGGTCGATAATGTAAATGCCGTTGCGCTCTTGAAAAATGTACGGCTTCATCTTCGGGTTCCAGCGACGGGTTTGGTGTCCGAAGTGGACGCCCGCCTCCAAGAGCTCGCGCATGGTGACGACGGTCATAGGTTAACCTTTCTGGCTCCTGCCCGCCGCCCATCCTGCGCTGGCGGACCTCGATGGAGTCATGAACACCCCGCCTCCCTGCGAGGTGAAGTAAGGGACAGCCGCGCGATTATAGCATGGCCTGGCCGCCCCTCCAAGGCACGCTCGGACGGCGAACCGAAAGCGCCGCGGCATGCGCTGGGTGGTTACGGGGGGTCTGGGCTTTATCGGCTCGCACTTCATTCGCCTCGCGCTGCACGAGCGCCCCGGGCTCGAGATCGTCAACCTGGACGCGATGACCTACGCCGGAAACCCGGCGAACCTCCGCGACCTCGAGCAAGCGCCCCGTTACCGCTTTCTGCGGGGCGATATCTGCGATCCGGCGGCCGTGCACGAGGCGATTGGCGCCAAGGCCGATGCCGTCATAAACTTCGCCGCCGAGACCCACGTCGACCGCTCGATCGAGGATCCCGAGGCCTTCCTCCGCACCGACACCTTGGGCATGCAGGTGCTCCTCGAAACCGTGCGCCGGGGCCGGGTCGCGCGTCTCGTCCAAGTCTCGACCGATGAGGTTTACGGCGAGGTCGCCCAGGGCGAGTCCATCGAGAGCGACCCGCTGCGGCCACGAAGCCCATATGCTGCCAGTAAAGCTGCAGCCGACTTGCTGGCGCTCGCCTATCACGCGACCTATGGAGTCCCCGTCGTCATCACCCGTGGAAGCAACACCTACGGCCCAAATCAGTATCCCGAAAAGATCGTTCCGCTCTTCATTACCAACTTGCTCGACGACCGGAGCGTACCGGTCTATGGCGACGGGTTACAAATCCGCAACTGGCTCTACGTCGAAGACCACGCGCGCGCGGTGCTGCACGTCCTCGAGCACGGCGCGGCGGGCAGCGTCTACAACGCCGGGGGTGGATCGTCGCTGACCAACCTCGAGCTGACCCGCGTACTCGTCGGCGCATGCGGGCGTTCGATGGAGCGCCACGTCGCGCACGTCGCCGACCGGCTGGGACACGACCGCCGATATGCGCTCGACAGCTCGCGGCTGCACTCGCTGGGGTGGAGGCCGCGGGTGGGGTTTGACGAGGGGATTGCCGGCACGATTTCCTGGTACCGCGCCAACGAAGCGTGGTGGCGCCCATTGAAAGGCGAGCATGCACCGGCCTGACGCGCCGAAGGCCCTCAAGGGGATCATCTTGGCGGGCGGGCTCGGCACGCGGTTACGACCGCTGACGAAAGTGACCAACAAACATCTGCTGCCGGTCTACGACAAACCGATGATCTACTATCCGCTGGAGACGCTCTGCTCGGCCGGCATCGTGGAGATCATGATCGTGACCGGCGGAAATTCGGCGGGCGAGTTTCTCCGGCTCCTCGGCAACGGTGCGGAGTTTGGCCTGCGCGATATTTACTATACCTATCAGGAAGGCGAAGGCGGAATCGCCGACGCGCTGCGCCTCTGCGAGCACTTCGCCGAAGGTGGCCCGGTCGTGGTCGTGCTCGGTGACAATATCATCCAAGAGAACATCGCGCCCTACGTTGCCAAGTTTCGCGAGCAAGGCCCCGGGGCCCGAATCCTCCTCAAACAGGTCGACGACGCGCGTCGCTTCGGGGTAGCGGCCTTCGACGGCGAGCGCATCGTCGCAATCGAAGAGAAGCCCGCGCAGCCCAAGAGCTCGTATGCGGTTACGGGCATCTATATGTACGACGCGCGCGTCTTCGACTATATTCGCGCGCTATCGCCCTCGGCGCGCGGCGAACTCGAAATCACCGATGTCAACAACCGGTATCTGCAAGACGGCGAGCTTCGCTACGACATTATGGAAGGCTGGTGGAGCGACGCCGGCACGTTCGAAAGCCTCTTCCGCGCAAACCAGCTCGTCGCGCGAGAACGCAAAGAACGAGGTCGCTAGGCGTGATGAATAGGAATAGATAGCGCCAGCGCCACGACGACGAGCACGCCGGCTAGGGCGCCGCGGAACCAGCGTTCCGGGAGCCGTGTGACGAAATGCGATCCGACGAAAACGCCGGGAATCGATCCGAGGAGCAGCGACCCGGCAATTGACGGATTGACGTCGCCGAGCTGCCAGTGCCCAATCAAAGACGGCACGAGCACGACGACGGCAAATGCGAGGTCGGTTCCGACCAAACGCCGCAATGCCACGACCGGCGCAGCCAGCAGCAGGAGCGGGAGCGTCAACGAGCCGGCGCCGATCGAAGTGATGCTGACGGTGAGTCCGACGAAAAACCCGATCGCGGCAAGGCGCAACGTTGGAAGTTCGGTGGACGTTTCGCTCGTTTGATCGCGCGCAAGCCGGCGGTTGAAGATGATGCCGGCGGCAGAGACTACCAGCGCAGCCGCGACTGCCAACCGCAGAATGCTTTCCAACTGGTGGATGTCCAGCATCTTGTGCAACTGCGCGCTGAGGATTACGCCGATGATGGCCGCCGGAAATCCGCCGAGGGAGAGACGCCAGAGCACCGAGACTTGCACCGTCCGCTTTTGAACGTGCGCGATCATCGCTACGAGCCGGGTACCCAAGGCGAAAAGCAGGTCGGATCCGATTGCCTTCGAGGTCGAAACGCCAAGGAAGATGAGGAGCGGCGTCGTAATCGCGCCCGCGCCAACGCCGCTGTACGCCGTACACGCGCCGACGACGAACCCAACGACGACGTAGCTAAGATTCAAGCGGTAAAGCTCCCGTAAGTAAGGCCACTCCAGAGACCTTGATTAACATTCTATGAGCTCCGGAGTCCGTCCCCGTCCCCCGAGGCGCCGGCTGCGCCCTCCGAAGAACCGGCGTGGTGGATCTCCTGGAAAATCTCGAAACGGTGCACCGGAACGTCGCGCGGCGCCTCGATGCCGAGCTTCACTTGGTCGCCGTCGAACCCCACGACGATTACGCGAATCGCGTCGCCGATCATAATCGATTGATTGGTTTTACGGCTGAGCACCAGCATCGCCGCCCTCCTTGGCTTCGCGCCGTGCTTCGCGTGACTCGATTCGCGCGCCTGCGCCAAAAGGTAGCCGCCCGACCCGTACGGAATTCCGTAACGCGTCGGGAGGAGCTACATGATCAAGGACATTGCATTCTTTGCCTATTCCGTAAGAGACGTGCCGCGGGCGCGCGACTTTTATCGTGACGTACTCGGGCTGCAAGCCGGCGACTCCTTTGGCGATCATTGGATCGAGTTCAACGTTGGGAGCACGACCTTCGGAATCGGCAACGGCGAAGGTCTGGGATTTAAGCCCGGGGCTTCGACCGGCGCGGCCTTCGAAGTCGACGACATGGGCGCGATGCGCGAACGCCTCAAAGCCAGCGGCGTCGAGGTCGGCGAGGTGCACGAGTTTCCCGCATGCGTGACCTGCTTTGCGAGCGATCCCGAAGGTAACCGTTTTGCGCTCCATCAGCGCCGTGCACCCGCTCCTCAGAATGCCGCGTAACTCCTTAGGAGCCCTAAGCCTTAGCAGTTTCGCGCGACGCTTCGATCAGGATCTGCGCAACCTCCGGCCGCGAGAACTCCACAGGAGGAAGCTGCCCGGCACGTAGCATCTCGCGCACTTGCGTCCCGCTGAGCGTGACGTGGTGCGTCGGATCGTGGCTGCACGTCTTCTGCGAACCCATCCCTTCACAGCGCTTGCAGTAGAAGCTGTTTTCGAACTTGAGCGGGGTGATGCCCAACTCTTCGGGCGTGAAGTTGTCGAACATCTTCTGCGCGTCGTAGGTTCCGTAGTAGCTCCCCACACCGGCGTGATCGCGGCCCACGATGAAGTGCGTGCAGCCGTGATTCTTCCGCATGATCGCATGAAAGATCGCCTCGCGCGGCCCGGCATAACGCATCGCCGCCTTTAGCGTGCTTAGCTGCACGCGACTGGACGGATAGTAGTTCTCCAGGAGGGCGCGATAGCACCGCATGCGGACGTCTGCCGGAATGTCGTCGCTCTTGGTCTCACCAACCAGTGGGTGGAGCAGCAATCCGTCGACCGTCTCCAGCGCGCATTTCTGAATGTACTCGTGAGCCCGATGAACCGGATTGCGCGTCTGGAAGCCGACGATGGTCTTCCAGCCGCGACGTTCGAACTCGGCACGGCATTCGCTGGGAGAGAGGTTCTCGGGATCGCGTTCGCCTGCCAACACCGTCACCGGCCCCGCGACTAGCACGTCTTTGCGCTCGTAGAGCGCGGCGACGCCCGGGTGCTTCGCCTCGTCGGTTAAATAGACGTTGCGCGCTTCGCGTTGCTTGTCGTAGTCGAAGACCTCCTCGACATCCATAACGCCGCGAAGGTTCCCTTCACCATCGTAAAGTGCGGCGCGCGAGCCCAAGCTAGGCGCCTCTTCGCGAGTCACTCCCAAAACGACCGGAATGCTCCACGCCAACCCGTTTGCTAGGCGCATTCGCTCGACGACGCTCTCGTAATCTTTACGAGACATGAAGCCTTCGAGCGGGCTGAGCGCGCCGTTGGCGATCAGGGCAAGATCGTTGAGTTCTCGACCGGTAAGCGTAAGTCTACGAAGGCCTTTGCTCTCCTCGCGCAACGCGCGCTCGGCTTCCGGAGAGTCGACGGTTCGATTGACGAGCTTGCCGCCATGTGGGGCGATCATGACGCCACCTTCGCGCCGGCCGGTACGAGACCGCGACGTTCGAGTTCGGCAAGGATTTTCGAGACGCTCTCTTCGACTGCTTCGAGCTCGCTGTCGACGACCACGTCGGGATTCTCGGGGGCTTCGTACGGATCGGAGACGCCGGTGAAGTGTTTGAGCTCGCCTGCGATCGCCTTAGCGTAAAGCCCTTTGACGTCGCGGCGAGTGAGCTCGTTCAAGGAACAGCGCACGTAGACTTCAACGAACTGGTCGCTACCGATGCGCTGGCGCGCCTCGGCTCTTGCCAGCGCGTACGGGGAAATGGCGGCGGTGATCACGGCGGCGCCGTGCTTGACGAGCAGCGAGGCCACGAACGAGATCCGACCGATATTGATGTCGCGGTCTTCTCGGCTAAATCCGAGCCCCTTGGAGAGATGCGTTCGGACCTCGTCGCCGTCGAGCACTTCGACGTTGCGGCCGCGGACTCTCAGCTCCGGCCCGAGCCGTTCCGCGATAGTACTCTTGCCCGCACCGGAAAGACCGGTGAGCCATACGGTGAATCCCTGGTTCAACTGGATTTCCTTTCTGGGAGGTTAACGATATTAACCTCAGTTGCTTTTTTTCGCATCCATAGTTTTGGGTCCCCGGTCTGCGGACCTTTTCGTCAGAGTGTCCTAGCCGAAAACTGCGCCGCGTGCAGGCGAGCGTAGGCACCACCCTTGGCAAGCAGCTCGTCGTGCGTCCCGACCTCAACGACACGGCCTGCTTCGATGTAAAGCACTTTGTGTGCCCGCCGGACCGTCGAGAGACGGTGGGCAATCATCAGCGTCGTGCGGCCGCGCAGTAAGCGATCGAGGGCCTCCTCGATTAGGGCCTCGGAGTGAGTGTCGAGCGAACTGGTCGCCTCGTCGAGGATCAGGATCCGCGGATTTCGCAGCACCGCCCGCGCAATTGCGATCCGCTGGCGCTCGCCACCGGAAAGCCGCATTCCCCGCTCGCCGACCTCCGTGGCATAACCGTCGGGAAAAGCGCGGACGAACTCTTCGACGTTGGCATCGCGCGCCGCGGCGTAGACTTCTTCATCGCTTGCCTCGAGACGCCCGTAACGGATGTTTTCGAGTATCGAGCCGCGGAAGAGCTGCACGTCTTGCGGCACGATTGCAATCGCACGGCGCAAGTCGGAGAGCCGCACGTCCGCGATGTCGAATCCGTCGAGCCGGAGGCTGCCTTCCTGCGGCTGGTAAAAGCGCGGGACTAAGTTGACGATCGTCGTCTTGCCGGCGCCCGAGGGACCGACGAGCGCAACGATCTCGCCCGCTGCAATCGAGGCGTTGATGCAATTGAGCGCGGGCGGTTCGTCCGCTCCGTAGCGGAACGTCACGTCAATGTAGTCGAGTTGCCCTCGTACGCTGGGCATCGCGATCGCATTGGGAGGATCGCGCACCTCGACGGGAAGGTCGAGCAACTCGAAGACGCGCCCGGCGCCGACGATCGCCTTGCTAATGTCCCCGAAGAACGCCGCCACGCGATTCATCGGATTCATCAAGTTGACAAGCAGCCCCCAAAACATGAAGACGCGACCGGTATCGAGCCGGCCGACCAAGACCTCCCGCACCGAGAGCCACATGATCGCGACGACCGCCGCCACCATGATCGTCGAGACGACCAACGGCTGCGTTTGGATGAACTGCGTCAACTTCATGTACGCGCCGAAGAAATCGTCATTCCGGGTGCGAAAGCGGTCGACTTCGAACTCCTCTCTCCCGAAGGATTTGACCACTCGCTGGCCTTGAAGAACCTCGGAGAGGTTGGCGGTGAGGTCGGCGATCCGCCGCTGCGCCAGATGCGTGCTCGCGGAGATCAGCCGCTGAAAGTTGGAGACTGCAAACGAGACGATCGGGGCGACGAGCACCAGCGACAGCGTCAAAAGCCAATCGAGGTAGATCATCGTCGCGAACGACGAGATGAAGGTCGCGAGCGCGACGACGAGTTGCGGAACCGAGACGCTCACCGCGTCGATCATCATTTGAAGGTCGGTGGAGAACCGCGCGATCAGCTCTCCGGGACGCCACTTTGCGAACTCGCCGAGCGGCAAGTTCAGCAAGCGCGCGAAGAGCCGGACGCGCAGGCGGGCCACCAAGTTCTGGCCGCTCCAGGCCGTCATGTAGGTCTGGCCGTAGATCGCGGCATTCCCCAGCACGAGCGCGACGGACGTCAGGCCCAAGGCCAGATAGAGCGCCCGTAAGTCGGGGGCGTGTCCCCGTGCCGGGATGAGCACGTCGTTGATGATGATGCGAAACGCGAGCGGAGGAACGATCGAGAGAACGCCGGCCAAAACTCCCATCGCCATCGCAACGGCGAGACGCGCGTAGTACGGCCGGGCCTCGCGAGCCAGACGGTAGAGAATCGAGCGGGAATTCATCCGCCGTAGGGGCTTGCCGCCGCCGCGCAGTGAAACCTCCCGCCGCGCGACACGGTACGTGGAGATGCATGACCCAGGAGGATCGCACAACTTACATGGACTGTTACTTCCACTCCAACGTCCCGTCGGTTGCGCCGTGCGCCGAGTGCGGGAAGTCAATCTGCGCGACCTGCCGCGACGAACGCGGCGGCTGCCCCAGTTGTCGTCTTGCCGCGAAGGTCGAGGCGGCTACGGCGACGCGCCAGCAAATTCCGGGCCAGGTTCCGCCGCGCCCGGCGCCGGCGAGCGTACGCGGCCCAGCTACCATCGTCGCACCCTCGGATTCCGCGGAATCGCGCGCCTTGGTCGCGCTCGGTTACCCGCTCTGGCCGCTCGCGCTCATCGCGCTCCTGGATCGCAAGCAATCTCGAAATTTGCGACGCCAAGCCTTTCAGGCACTCGGATTCAACGTCGCCTTCTTTGGCTTTTGGGCGCTTCTCTCACTCGTCGCTGAGGTACCCTTTCTCGGAATCTCCGCCGGCGTGCTCGTGCCCTTTCTCCTCCCGCTTTTCTTAGTCGCGAGCGTCTACTACGGCATCAAGACGTGGAACGGCGACGACATCCGCATTCCGGTCGTTACGAGTTGGCTTGACGAGCGCATGCCTCACGGCGATACGAACGCGCGATAGCGCGTGAGAAACGCCCGCGCGGCAACGGCGTGGTCGACGACCGGTTGCGGGTAGGCATCCCGCTCGAAAAGCGGTAGCGACAACTGTGGTGAATCGTCCGTGCGGCCGTGCCAAGCTTCGCGCGGGATATGGCGCAACTCCGGAATCCAGCGTCGCACGTACGCGCCGTCGGGATCGAATCGCCGCCGTTGGCGTTCGGGATTATAAATTCTTGGAAACTGCGCCATGTCGGCGCCGACCCCCGCGATCCACTGCCAATTACCAGTAGCCACCGCCGGATCGTCCTCGACGAGCCAGCGATTCCATTCCTCGCGGCCCACGCGCCAGTCCACCGATAGATCGAAGCACAAGAGCGAGGCTGCCACTGCGCGCACGTGCGGGTGCATCCACCCCGTTTGATGCAGCTGGCGGATTCCGGCGTCGACGAGCGGATAGCCGGTTTTGCCGGCGCGCCAGGCGTCGAGCGCCGGATGGTCCTGCGCCAGCGCAAACCCCGCCATCTTCTCTTGCAGCGCCGCCTCGGTGGCGTCCGGATAGAACCACGAAAGCTGTAAGAAAAAATCGCGCCGCGCGAGCGCACGCAGAAAGAGTCGGAGCGAAACGCGCTCCTCACCCAGGGAGAACGGATCGCCGAGCCGTTCGCGCACTCTGCGTGCAATCGTTCGTGCCGAGATCGTTCCCAAGGATATGTGCGCGGAGAGTTGCGACGTTCCGTTCTCGGACGGAATCGCGCTCGCAGCGCCGTACTGCGCGGCGCGGTCATCCAGGAAACGCTCTAAGAGTATGCTCGCCGCTTGCGGGCTCGCTGCCGAACCCTCTTCGCCGGATCCAAACTCGCCTGGGTGCGGCAAAGCTTCGTCGCCCGCTTCGCTCGCGATGAAACGCAGCAAGAGCGGGTTCTCATATGAAGCGATTCCAAGCTTCCACCAGCGCTCGAAGTAAGGCGCGAACGCGCGGTAGCCGGCCCCGTCCGCACCGCGCGCCGCGGCGCCCTCCTCGGGCGGAATAACGGGAGCGTCGTGCACGAGAAGTGCGGTAAGACCGGCCTCTTCCAACTCGGACTGCAGTCGCCGGTCGTCCCGGATCCCCTGCGCGTCGTAGGAAGCACTCCACGCCGCCCCGTCCGCCCCGGTTGCAC
This sequence comes from Vulcanimicrobiota bacterium, assembly GCA_963823795.1. GTDB lineage: Bacteria > Vulcanimicrobiota > Vulcanimicrobiia > Vulcanimicrobiales > Vulcanimicrobiaceae > Cybelea. The sequence continues at coordinate 425,478 of CAWGMX010000005.1, forward strand.
GCGCGAGTTCGGCGATGATCTTTGCCGCCGGTCCGCGGCGAACCACGAGCCGGCTTCCCATCTCTCCCAGCTCCGAGGCGAGCGCCGCAACGGCAGAACAGAAGAACGCGGCCCGGCGCGGCGAGGCTTTTAAGCGCGACGCGAGCGCATCGTCGATCACGATTGCCGGAAGAACGCCGCCGCGCGAAGCCGCCGCAGCTAAGCCGGCATGATCCTCGAGACGCAGGTCGGTTGAAAAGCGATAGATGAACGGCCTTTCCGGCATGGGGGCGACTTCGGTCGCGCGCTCAGCTTCCCCCGGGACGGGGCCGAGAGGCTAGTGCGCTCGCATCACCGCATTGCAGACGGCCGCATCGAGCGATGCCCGGCCGGAGTGCTTGATCACCGTGCATCGCACCGGCTTGCCGCGTGCGTCGAGCCGCACTTCGAAGGTTATCGTCGAGCGCGCGGCTTGCGCGCCGGTAAACGCCAACGACTCCGCGCGCTGCTCGCGCCGCGGAAACGTCTGCGTGCTAAGTGCCGCGACGGGTCCCAGGTCCTGCGTCTCCACGCTATGCACGACCACGGGAGCGTGGCGCTGCGTCGCAACGATCGCGACGGCGAAAGTCGCCGCAACGGCCAGGCCCGCGCCCCATTTCCAGGCGTATTGGCGGTTCGGGACCCGTGCTCGGGCTCTCCGCAGGTCCGGCTGCCAGCGCTCCTGATCGCGCGCTTGGGCGACGATACTGATGACCCGCTCGATCTCGCGCTCGCCGCCGATTGCCGTAAGGCAGTGGCGGCACGTCGAGAGATGTTCTCTATAGGCATGGCGCTGCTCGTCGCCGGCCTCGCCGAGAGCGATCGCGCCGGCCAGTATCTCGGCCGTAGCACAGTTTGAAGCAACTTTCACGACTTCGAATCCTCATTCATTACGTGGCGCAATGTTTTCATCGCGCGGCAGACCCGCTGCCGAACGGCATCCGCGCTGGTGCCGAGAATTTGCGCCGCCTCCGACGACGAGTATCCGGCATAGCTCGTCATCAGGAGCGCCGCCGTCTGTTCCACCGGCAAGCGCGCTAGGGCCGCCTGCAAATCGACCGACTCGGCGCCGTGCTCGTCGACCCGCCACGCATTGCGATCCAGGTCGCGATCGAGCGGAAGCACGTGCAGGATCTTTCGGCGACGCATGAATGAGATCGCGGCGTTGGTTGCGGCGCGATAGAGCCAGCCCACGCGCAGCTCCCGCGCCGGGTCGGCTTGCAGCGTGCGATACGCCGAGAGAAAAACGTCCTGGGTCAGATCGAGCGCGACCTCGGCGTCGCCAACCATGCGGCGAAGGTAGCGCGCGAGCTTGGTTTGGTGCTCGAGCACTAATACTTCGGTTCGTCTTTGCGCGATCGCGGTTCGATCCACCGCAACCGATGTTTCCAACGTACTTCTCATTCCGGAGCTCGCCATGTCTCCTCTACCCTGGACAACGGCGAAACCTCGGTCATTGTGACGGCCGCGGCCGCCAACCTCAACCGCCGATCTCCGAGAAGGCCCGCATTCGCGAGGAGGTCTCGCCGAGGCGAAGGTGATGGCGCGCCGGCTTAATCAGCATTGCCGAGCGCAAAAGGGCGGCGAGCTCGTCCGTGCCCGCGCCGGCACGCAGCGGGGTTCGCAGATCGAGCGCGTAGTCGCCAAAAAGACAGAGCCGCAGGCGCCCGTCGGCCGTCAGGCGCACGCGGTTACAGGTATCGCAATAGTCGTGCGAGAGCGGACTGATCACGCCGACCGCGCCCATCGCGCCGGGAAAGGCAAAATATCGTGCGGGGCCGTTGCCCTGCGGGCCCGGCACCGCTTGCAGCGGCAAGGCCGCCGAGATCCGTTCCAAGATTTCGTCGGACGAAACGTAGGCATCGCGCTGCAGTTCGAGGTTCTCGTGGACCGGCATCACTTCGATGAAGCGCACGAAGACCGGCCGATCTTTCGTCAGCATCGCGAACTCCACGAGCTCGCCGTCGTTCTGACCGCGCATGACGACGCAGTTCAACTTTACCGGTGCCAGGCCGGCACGGATTGCCGCGTCGAGACCGCGCAGCACGAGATCCAAGCCGGGCCGGCGCGCGATGACTTCAAAGCGATCGGGCTGTAACGTATCGAGTGAAAGATTGACGCGGCGCAATCCCGCCGCAGCCAGGCCACCAATCTGCTCTTCCAAGAGTAGTCCGTTGGTAGAGAGCGCGATGTCCTCGATTCCCGGGATCGCCGCGAGTGCGGCAACGAGTCCGCTCAACTCTTTCCTGACCAGCGGCTCGCCGCCGGTCAAGCGAATGGTTCGCACGCCGACGGTTGCCGCGGCCCGCACGATCTCGGCGATCTCCTCATAGCTCAGAATCTCGTCGCGCCGCAGCCACGGCAGGCCCGACTCCGGCATGCAATAGACGCAGCGCAGGTTGCACTTGTCCGTAACGGATATGCGCAGATAGGTGATCGGCCGGCTGAATCCGTCAACCAGCGAGATCGTCGGCGTTGGCCTAATCGCCTGCGAAGATATCATCGGATAGCGTCGGATTCAGTTTATAGTCGTCGATCGTCGAGCTGATGTCGGCGACGTACCCCGGCTCGCTCACGTGCCCGGTTTGCGAGGCAACGACGAGGTTGCCGCCCTGGTGACCGTAGTGATTGGTCATCTCGGCCTCGCCGCCGTTGTAGTAGTTCCACCGCAGCGTTAGGACCGTTGCCGTGCGATCGTCGGCGGTTGCATCGATATGTTCGACGTTTCCGCGCTTTAGCGGCACGAGCCGGAACGTGGTCGTCGCGCCGTCGTCGGAGACGATCGTCACGGTGTAGAGGTCGCGCCATCGCGACGGCGGCTCGATATGCGCGTAGAGCTTGTCGAACTGCTGCGCGACCACGGGTACGCCGCTGGTGAAGGCGACCTTATACTTATCCGGCTGCTTGTAGTAATACGTTCCGACCAGATCCGCCGAGAGGAACGGAAACGACTTCATGGATACGTGGGCGCGCAGCGTTGCCGTAAAGGCGTGAAGGTTGGGGTTGAGCGAGGCCATGCGGTCGAGCAGGCCGCCCGTCGGTGCGGTGGGACCTGGCGCCGCGGCGCACAAGATGGCGGCCAAGAGGCAGGCGATTGGTGTGGTGAACCGGTTCATCTCGTCGAGCATACCCCAGGGTAGCTGTGAAAGGGTTGAAGCGCCATTGAAATCTCGGCGCGGACCTCGTCGCTTGCTTCCACGTTCGACCGCCCGCGCAGAGCTGCTAGCGCCGCGGGGGAGCCGATTCGGCCCAGCGCCCAGGCCGCATGTCCGCGGACCATCGGGTGGGGGTCGTCGCGCAGGCTCTCGGCCAAGGGCCCGACCGCCGCCCGGTCGAGGGCGTTTCCCAGCGCGACGGCGGCGTTGCGCCGCAGCACCGCGGCGCCCCGCCAGCCCATCGCCGTTTGTTCAAAGCGCTTCTTGAAGGTGCTGCTGCGCAGCCGCAGCAGATCGACCAGCGCGGGCCGGCCGGCTTCCGGGTCGAGCGGGGCCCACTGGGCACCGCCCTGGGGCCCGGCCTCGCGCGTCGGGGGACAGACGAGCTGGCAGAGATCGCAGCCCCACACCCAGTCGCCGATCAACGGGCGCATCGAAACCGGGATCGCGCCGGTGCTCTGCGTGAGATCTGAGATGCAACGGTTGGCATCGATCGTATAATCGCCGCGCAGCGCCTGCGTCGGACAGGCCTCAACGCAGCGCGCGCAACTGCCGCAGCTCTTCGCGATTGGTTCGTCGGGCGGCAGTTCCAGCGTCGAGACGACTTCGCCGAGAAAGACGAACGAGCCCAATCCGGGTGAGATCAGGTTTGTGTGCTTGCCGATCCATCCCAGGCCCGCGCGTGCCGCCAGCGCCCGCTCGGCCAACGGCCGCGTATCGCAGGCGACGGTCGTGACCCGCTCACCAGCGGCCTCATCGATCGTACGCGCGACCGCATCGAGCAGCGCGCGCAATCGCCGGTGGTAATCGGCCGACCAGGCGTAGTTCGAGACGCGGCCGCGCAACGGTCCGGAGCGCGGGCCCGCCGTCGCATACGGAAGCGCGATGCAGATAACGCTGCGCGCGCCGCTGCACAGCTCGCCGGGATCGGTCGCGCGCCGGGCGTACTCGTCGTCGTAGCTCCAGCAAAGAAAATCCCGGCGAGCGAAAGCCGCCTGCATTCGGCGGCGGGACTCTTCATCGGCGCGCGCGCTCGTAATGCGAACCGCGCCGGCGCCCAACTCGAGCGCGGTGCGGACCGCAAGTTGCTTTATCGCTTCGCTCACAACGTCGCCAACGGCCCCGGCCTTCCGCGCGGGAAGGCTTCGTCGATCGCAACGATATCGCCAGGTTCCAAAGTCAACGATCCCGCTGCGGCATTCTCTTGTACATGGGCCACCTGCGCGGCTTTTGGGATTGCAAACACGTTGGGCTCCCGGGTGAGAAATGCAAGGACGATCTGCCTGGGCGTGGCACCGTGCTTGCGCGCAATGCTCTCCAACACGCCGCGCCCCTTTGCCGTGCGCAAGAAGCCTCCGCGGCCAAAGGGCGTGTACGCTACGATCGCGATTCCGCGTTGGCGCGCAACCGGAATCAGCTCGTGCTCGACACCCCGTTCGCCCAGATGATAGAGCACTTGATTGCACGCCAATGGAACGGCGCGCAGGTAGGATGCCGCCTCGAGCATTTCATCGGGCTCGAAGTTGCTGACGCCGACGAAGCGCGTCGTTCCCCGTTCCACTAAGGCTTCAAGGGCTCGCATCGTCTCTTCGAGTGGATGCGCACCCGGCCAGTGGAGCAAGTACAGGTCCAAATAATCGCAACGGAGACGTTCGAGGCTGCGCTGCGCCGCGTCCAACGTTCCTTGGTAGGTCGCGTTGCTCGGCAGTACTTTCGTCGTGATAAAAAGCTTCTCGCGTGGAATGCCCCGGATCGCCTCTCCCAAAAACTGCTCGACGGCTCCGGCGCCGTACATCTCAGCCGTATCGAGATGCGTCATTCCCAACTCGATCCCACGCACGATCGCGCGTTGCGCATCCCGGCGCGCAGAACCGCTCTCCGGCATATTCCACGTGCCCTGACCAATTACCGGAAGATCCACCCCGGTCGTTCCAAAAGGCTTGTGCTGCATCACGGTCAGAAAAACTCGAAGTCTTCTTGGCGCGCGGCGTACGCGAGTAACCCTCCGCGCAAATGCAGCAGACGCTCGAATCCGGCTTCCCGCAAACGGCGCACGGCCCAGAGCGATTTTACGCCGACGCGGCAGGCGACGATGTAGCGGACGGCGCTATCGAGCTCGGACATCCGCTCGTCGAGCTGGGACGCGGGAATTTGCACGGCGCCGGCTACCGAACCCAGCACGGCTTCGTGCGGTTCCCGAACGTCGAGTAGGGTCGCCTCGCGCAGCGCTTCGTCGAGCCGGTCCGCTTCGATCTCCGCGACGCCGCTTTGCGCTGCGACCGGTTCGTATACGTGCTTTTCGATACTGGTAAGCGTCGGATGCGCACCGCAGAGCGCACACTCGGGTTCGCGGTCGAAGCGCAGGTCGCGCACGCGGGCCGCAAGGCTATCGACGAGCAGCAGCCGCCCGACCAGCGGCTCTCCAATCCCGAGAACGACCTTAAGCGCCTCTCCGGCCTGCCATGCGCCGACGAGTCCGGCGAGCGCGCCCAGGACGCCGCCGTCGGCGCACGTCGGCGTCAGCTCTTCGGGCGGTGCTTGCGGGTAGAGGCAGCGATAGCACGGACCGCCGGGCGCGCAGAGCACGCTCAGCTGTCCATCGAATCGAAAGATCGAGGCATAGACGTCGATCTTCTTCTCCAAGTAGCACGCATCGTTGATCAAATAGCGGGTCGGGAAGCGATCGGTGCAGTCGAGCACCACGTCGTAGCCGCCCACGAGTTGCCTTGCGTTCCCTTCATCGAGCCGAACAGGGAACGCATCGACGGCAACGTGCGGATTAAGGGCGTACAACCGCGCTGCCGCCACGACGGCCTTGTTGGCGCCGACGTCGGCCGTAGTAAAGATCGTCTGCCGCTGCAGGTTCGTTTCGTCAACCGCGTCGTCGTCGACAACGCCGATCCGACCAACGCCGGCTGCGGCCAGATACTGCAATGCCGGCGAACCCAGTCCTCCGGCACCCACGACGAGCACCTTTGCGGCGGCGAGCCGCTCTTGACCGCGTAATCCGACTTCGGGGATCAGCAAATGGCGGCTGTAGCGCCGCCGCTCCGCCCCGTTCACTGCGGACGGTTTTCCGAGCGCTCGAGCGCCGGATGCCGCTCGTCGAACCACTCCAAGACGGCCGCGCGCGAGTGCTCCGCTGCGTAAGTATGATCGCTGTCGATCGTTGCCAAGGTCTTCGGCTCCGGCGCGCGCCCGTAAAGCTCGCGCACGCTTCGCGGACTGACCATCGCATCGCGGCCTGCCGCGATATACAGAGCGGACCTGCCCGCCAGCCGCGGCAACAGCTCGTCATACCGCGCTTCTACGCCGGCCACTAGCTCCGGCAACGTAACCCCGACGACGTATGACGAGCGAAAGTCGGAGACGCCCACCTTGCGCAACGCTTCCAACGAGGTCGGCCGGCCGTAGCCGGTAGCGATCGCGACGGTACCCCGAACGTTTGCATCGAGTGCGGCGGTGAAGATCGCGGTCATTCCGCCCATGCTGTGCCCCAGCGTGTAGATTGCGTCGTCGGAGCGTTCGCGGACAAAGGCAACGACACGGAACATCGCTTCGACGCAATCGTCGACGCCGCGCAGTTCGCCACCGCTCGCCCCGAGTTTATGTCCGGGAAAGTCGAGGCTATAGACGCCCAAACCGTGGCTTGCGAGAAACGAGGCGAGAAAATCGAGGTTCTGTTTGCTCGAAGAGTAGCCATGCCCGGCGACCACGCAGACGCGGCGCGGCCGGCGGGGCTCGTACTTTAGGACGGCAAGTGGATTGCGCTGCGCATCGAGGTGCAAAAGTTCGACCTTACTCATCGTTCTTGTTGGCTCTCCATTGCGCGCTGCCGTCGGCGTAGCGTTCCTTTTTCCAAATCGGCGCGCGCTCTTTGAGTTGATCGATCGCAAAGCGGCACGCATCGAATGCCGCGGCGCGATGTTCGGCCGTAGCCGCAACCGCGACGGCGACCTCGCCAACGGCAAGTTCGCCGACCGCATGCGCGATCCAAAGGCGCACGTCGCCGAAACGTTCGCGCGCTTGCGCATCGATCGCTTTGAACTCGCTGCACGCCATCGCTTCGTAAGCTTCGTACGACAGGCCGGCCACCGCCCGTCCGTCGTGCGCCGTGTTGCGGACGATACCCAAGAACGTCACGAGCGCACCCTGGCCCGGGCCGGCGACGTTTTCAAAGCCCCGCGGGTCGACGGGTCCCCGCACGATGCTGAAGCGTTGGCTATCCACCGCCCACCGGGGGGAAGAGCGCAATCTCGTCGCCGTCGCATAGCGTGCCGTCGGAGTCGACGAGCCGTCCGTTACGCGCGATTCGCATCGACGAACGATGCGGCGCCAGCGCCGGGAACTGTTCTTCAAGGAGTTTTTGCGCGTCGCCGACTCGGGCCCCATCAGGCAGGCTGAGGCTCCGTTCGGGCGATTGGAGGATCTCGCGCAGGCTTGCGAAGGCAAGCAGCCGAATTTGCATAGAATCTTCCTTCGACGGGGATACGGTCGACCCGTACCGGGGCTTTAACAATGATGAAAAACCGTTCGATGACCGGAGCGTTGGCGCTCTTGATTGCCTCGGCGGCTCTGACCGCCGGCAACGCCGATGCCGCCCAGTGCACGGTGGAGGCGCTTACCGTCCAAGGCACGCCGGTGACCATCTCCTACTGCGTTACGGCAGCGCCGCGTTCCACGGGGACCCAGGAAATTATCGTCCCGGTGGTTGCCACCTATTCGGCGCCAGGCCGTTCGCTGCGGCGCGCGATCGAACTGCACTTTCTTGCCGGCGAAGGCGTCTCTCGAGTCTTGGAAAGTTTGGACCTTACACAGATCGGCCTGCGGGGAACGCTGCATCTCACGCTGGCCTACGTCCAAGGGCTGGTACACGTCGAGGGGGCGCTGCTGACGCCCGGGGCGATCACGATTAAGTGAGCCTCGGCTCCGCTCCAGCGCGCCCAACTGCAACCACGAGGCCGCTCCGCCCGCTCTAAGCCAAAGTATGCGCCGCCGCTACATTGCCTTCAGCAGCTCCAAGATCCCCGACGGCTGTCGCTAGAGGAGAGTTCATTTTCCCTATGCCCTGCACGGCAACCATCCCAAATCTCACGGCTCGTGAGCAAGCGCGCTACCTCTACGAAGCGATACCGCCCGGCCTCTTCCGAGTTCAAGACGAAACCGAACGTATCGCATGGCGCGTCAGCCCCGAGCCGTTTGCATTGTCCAAGCAGCAACTCGACAGCATCGAAAGCCTCGGTACCGATCTTCTTCGCTTCTATCGGTCGCTCAACAATCTCTATAATCGCAGCGTGCGCGGAACGGCGCCCGGATTCATTGCGGAGTATCTCGACCAAGGGAAGCCCGAGCAAGTCGTCAAGCTGCAGCGCCAGAACCGGTTCAAGCAAGACGTCCCAGGAGTCATCCGCCCCGATCTGATCATCACTGCCGACGGTTTTGCGGCGACCGAACTCGACAGCATCCCCGGCGGAATGGGGTTCCTCGGCGCCATGACGGAAGCGTATTGCCAACTCGGTCACGAGAGCGCGGGCGGCGATCACGGGATTCCGATCGGCTTCGCGGCGATGTTGCGCCACGTAACCGGGGTCGAGCACCCGACGGTCGCGATCGTCGTATCCGAGGAGTCCGCCGATTACCGCAACGAGATGTCCTGGCTTGCCGACGCGTTGCGCCGCTTAGGCCTTGCCGATGCGTGGGTGCGCGCTCCGCAGGAAGTCACATTTAGCGAAGACGGCCTCTTCATTCGCCACGAAGACGGGCGCGAGGCGCGGCTCGACGCGATCTACCGCAACTTCGAGCTGTTCGATCTGTTCAACGTGCCCAAACAAGAACTGATGCTCTACGCCGCACGTCACAATCGAGTACGAATCGTGCCCGCGCCGAAGGCCTCGCTCGAAGAAAAGTTGGCGTTCGCGCTGCTTCACCACCACGCACTTGCGACGTTGTGGCGCAACGAGCTGGGCAAGGACGTCTTCGACCGCCTGCTCAACCTCTTCCCGAAGACCTGGGTGATGGATCCGCGCCAGATGCCGCCGCAAGGCGTCGTCGCGGGCTTGGAGGCCGGCGGCGCACCCGTCTCGGACTTCCGCCAGTTGAATGCGTTGCCGAAGAGCGAGCGCGCGTACGTCATCAAACCCTCAGGCTTCTCGCAGCTCGCCTGGGGTTCGCGCGGTGTAAAGATCGGTGACGATCTGACGCGCGAGGAATGGAACTCGGCGATCGAGATCGCGTTGACCTCGTACGAGCGGACGCCCTACATCTTGCAGCGGTTTCACAAGGGCAAGCTGATTCGCCAGAGCTATTTCGACCGGGAGCGCGACGAGATTCGCGAGTACGAAGGCCGGGTGAGGCTCTGCCCGTATTATTTCGTGACCGGTGAGGAAAGCGTGGTGCTGGGTGGAGTTTTGGCGACGGTTGCGCCGGCGGACAAGAAGCTCATCCACGGCATGACCGACGCGGTTATGACCTCGTCGATTTTGCGCGAACGGGCGTAGCCGAAGGGCGCCAGCTCCAGCGTTTGACGTTTGACATATAACGAACGACGTTATATAGATCGCCCGTCGCAAGCTTGTCATGCTGCACAACGCTGGGAGCATCAAAGACCTGCGGTCTCCTCCAGGCAATCGCCTCGAGACCCTCAAGGGCAACCGGCAAGGCCAGCATTCAATCCGCATCAACGCGCAGTATCGGATTTGCTTCATCTGGCGCCAAGACGGGGCGCACGACGTCGAGATTACCGATTACCACTAAACAGAAAGGAGCGAACGTGGCTAGGAAGATTCCACCGACTCATCCGGGAGAGATCCTGCGCGAGGAGTTCATGAAGCCGTTTGGTCTGAGCGCAAATGCTCTCGCGACCGACCTGGCGCTGCCGGCAACGCGCATCGGCGATATGATCCGCGAACGCCGCGGCATTTCAGCCGAAACGGCGATCGCGCTAGCGGAGTACTTCGGGACCTCCGTCGAGTTCTGGCTCGGCATTCAGATGCAGTATGATCGCGAGCTGGCCGAGGACGAAATCGGTGCGTCGGTGCGTAAGCGGGTTCGGCACAGAGAGCTCGTCGCAGGCTAACGGTACGCAAACGAGGCTACCCATCGGAGGCACGCGTCACCCGTTGGAGACCGCCTGGACGTTTGCGTACGGCCCGGCTGCTACGATAGCGTCGACAAAACCTACGCCCTTTCAGGAGATTTCAGTAATAATGAACGCAACGACGCTTCGCCGGTGCTCGGTGCCGGCGCTCATCCTGGCCGCAGGGCTCGTCGCCTGCTCCGGGCAGACGACCAGCGGGGCATATACCCCCCAGACGACCCCGGCGCAAGCCGGATATTCGCTCAACCTCGGCGCGCAGCCGGATGCAAAATGTCCGAAGTCCGATCTTGCCTGCGTGACCGTCAGCCAGCCCAGTGGGGCCGACGTTGGTCTGTGCGTCGAGAACGGCCGGATCGTGACGTCGTGCTCGAGCTCGCTGCCGTCGTATACGTGGAGCAGCATCTTCTACACCAGAGTGGGAAAGGTGTTTCACAAGCTCAACGGAGCGTTCGATCCGGCTTCCGGCGATCCGACGCTCGACACGATCACCGAGACGACCGCGCTTAAGTCCAGCCTCGGCAAGTACAAATATCATCAGGTCGTCAAGGCGTGCGCGTCGAGCGGGTGCCTATCGGCCGATATCGGCGTAGCGACCGAGTAGCCGCCGCCGTAACGCCTTCAACCCCTCACGAGGCCCGCATCGAGCGGGCCTCGTTCCTTATCGCGCAGGTCACTACGTTAGCCCATACGAATTTCGCTGAATTGTGAAAGCCGCCGCCGTTAGTGTGAACCTTTTCGTCTTAGCCAACCGAAGCTGACTAATGCGTCCGACCGGCACGGTCACGTTCTTGTTTTCGGATATCGAAGGCAGCACCGTGCGCTGGGAGCGCGACCGCGAAGCAATGGCCGCCGCACTCGCACGCCACGATGCGCTGATGCGCGCAGCGATGGAAGCCCGCGGCGCGTACGTCTTTAAAACGGTCGGCGACGAGTTCTGCGCAGCCTTCGCAACGGCGCTGGATGCAATCGCCGCGGCGCTCGACGTTCAGCGCGCGCTGGCCGACGAAGATTTCTCGGCGGTTCAGGGACTGCGCGTGCGCATGGCGCTGCACGCTGGAAGCGCCGACGAACGCGACGGCGACTACTTCGGCCCAGCAGTCAATCGCGTCGCGCGTTTACTGGCGGTCGGCCACGGCGGTCAAGTGCTGCTCTCGAGTGCCTGCACGGAGTTAATCCGAGCTGAGTTGCCACGGGAGTGCGGCCTGCGCGATCTCGGCGAGCACCAGCTCAAGGATCTTGCGCAGCGCGAACGCGTCCACCAGCTGCTGGCACCCGATCTGATCGACGACTTCCCACCGCTACGTTCGCTCGAACACTCCTCGAACAACTTGCCGGCACAGGTGACCTCGTTTATCGGCCGCGAGACCGAGATCGCCGATATCACCGCGCTGATCGAGCAGCACCGATTGGTGACGCTGGTCGGCTCGGGCGGCGTCGGCAAGACGCGCCTCTCCTTGCACGTTGCAGCCGATCTGATCGACGCCTCGGGCGACGGTGTGTGGTTTGTCGAACTCGCACCGCTGAATAAGGGCGAGTACATCCCCACGACCGTTGCGGCGGCACTCGGCATCACGCTCCCATCCGAAGGCGATCCGGTCGAGAGTCTTGCGCGTGCGCTCAAGGGTAAAGACGCGCTCCTGGTCTTTGACAATTGCGAGCACCTGCTCGAGCCCGCCGCGCTCGTAATCTCTGCCATCCTGCACGCTGCGCCGAAGGTCAAAGTGCTGGCGTCGAGCCGCCAAGGGCTGGCAGTCGCCGGGGAAGCGGCCTATCAGGTGCCGTCGCTCGATCTGCCGACCGGAGTCGCGCTCTTCGTCGAGCGCGCGCTTGCCGCGAGCGCCACGTTTGCGCTCACCGGCGAGAACGAGCCGGTTATCGCCGAGATCTGCAGGCGCCTGGACGGCATTCCATTGGCGATCGAGCTGGCGACGGCGCGGGTGAATATGCTGGGCGTCAGAAAACTGCGCGACCGGCTCGATGAGCGGTTGCGCGTGCTAACGGGCGGCGGCCGCGACGTGCTGCCACGTCAGCAGACGCTACGCGCGCTGATCGACTGGAGCCACGACCTGCTCGACGAGCGCGAGCGGGTGCTCTTCCGGCGGCTGGGGATCTTCGTCAACGGCTTTGCGCTCGAGGGAGCGGTTGCGGTCGGCTGCGGCGATGAGAGCTTTCATGAACTCGACGTGTTCGACGTGCTGGCGTCCCTGATCGATAAGTCGCTGGTGCTCGCCGAACAGGGCGACGCGGTGCGATACCGGCTGCTCGAATCCACTCGCGCCTATGCGCTGGAGAAGCTCGCCGCTGCGGGCGAGCGCGATCTGATCGCGGGTAGCCACCTCCGCTACCTCCGCGACCGCTTCCATGAGCTGCACGAAGAAAGCGCGCGGGCCATACGAACTGCCGATCTCATTGCGGCGTTGCAGATTGAACTGGAGGATGTGCGTTCGGCGCTCGACTGCGCGTTGGTCCGCGTGGACGTCGTTGACGGCGCTGAGCTGCTCGCCAACCTTGGCGTGAGTTGGCGAAGCATCGGGCTCGATGCCGAAGCTATGGCACGCTGGGAGGCGTATCTCGCCGCGCTCCCGGCGGTTCAGTCGCGGCTGCGCGCTGTGCTGTTGACCGCATCGGCGCACGTGCTCGCCGATTCCGGGCACAAGGTACGCGCATTTTGCGTGGCGACGCAAGCCGTCGAGCAGGCGCGGGCAGCCAATAACACCTCTTCACTCGCATGGGCGCTGAACGTCTATGGGATGGCGGCGACATACCTCCAGCGGTTTGATGACGCGGATCAGGCGCTAGCGGAAGCCGAAGCGACCCCGGGGGCGTCGCCATATCTTCGCCTTTCGTTGATCGCGGCGCGCGCACATCTCAGCCGGTTTCGCGGCGACCTTGAGAGGGCAGCGCGTATGTTCGAGCAGCTTCGCAGGGAGGTACGCTCGCTCGGAACCGCCGAGGGCCAGCAGATTGCGGCGCTCAACCTTGCGGAGGTCGAACACGCGCGCGGTGAGACGCAGCGAGCGATTGCGATCGTTCGCGAGACGCTTCCGGCGGCGCGGCCCGGTGCTAAGAACTCGCTCGCCTTGCTGCTCAACAACCTCGCGGGTTATCTCGTCGCCGTGGACGACACTCCTGGAGCTGTCGCGGCGGCTCGCGAGTCGATCGCGCTCTTTGCTGCGCGTGAGCCAGACTATCCCCGCGTCGCGATTGCGATCGAGCATCTAGCGCTCGTCTTCGCACTACGCGGCGATCGTTTGCGCGCGGCCGAACTCGAAGGCTACGCTGACGCCGCCTTCGAGCGACACGGATCGCCCCGCGAGTTTACCGAGACGACGACGCACGACCGCCTCACCGCACTCCTGCGCGAAACCTTTGCGCCCGACGAACTCTTGCGGGTGGCCGCCGAGGGCGCCGCACTCACACCCGAAGCCGCAATCGCGCTCGCGCTCGAGGAACCGTAGGGCTCAGGATAAAGCTGGCTAGCGCACGCGGGTGAGGACCGCGTTCTGCGACGGAATCTCGATTCGATCCGGTATGAAGCTGGCCGGGTCGTACCAGATCGTAGCCGGGGTCGCCCCCGTCAGTGAAAGCTCGACATCTTGCGCGGGGACGCCGGAAGGTCGCGCCGGAGGGGCTGCCACCGATTTCGTTAGCGGCTGCGTCGAACCGGTAACCGGCGAAAGCCACGTCACCGTCGACTCGTTCCACGCGGCCAGTTGCGCCGGTAGTGCGAAGAGACCCGCGAGCAAACCCGGTTCGATCACCGCGAAGTGATGCGTATCCGGCACGAGCGCTACCGAGCGGGCAGCGTTGCTCTGCGTGCCGGTGATCGTCGCCGAAGCTCCAGTTAGCGCAACGGTAACCGCGACGTTCTGGCCGGCCGCGCGATAGTTGCCCACATAGCTCGCCGGCGAAAGATCCGGCGCGAGCGCGAGCGTCGCCTTCGCCGAAAGCGTCATCCCCATGACGGTCGCCCACGAGTTTTCGTCGATCTCGGTCGCGGAGTCGCTCCGCTTGACGGTCACGTTCCACTGCCCGATCGGTTGTCCGGCCATCGAAGCCGTATAGTTGTACGCGCCGGGCGCGGGAAACGTAGCGGTCGTTGCAACCGCCGCGAGCACGAATGCCGCTATCAATGTTTAAACCGGTACTTTCGCGCGCGCTTGACGCGCGACCGCGTTTAGCAAAACGTCGATCTCTTCGATCGTATTGTAGCCATGCGGCGAGACGCGAATGCCGCCGATGCGATTGGTCGTCACGATGCCTTGGTTCTCCAGCGCTCGTCCGAGCGCCATGCTGTCGATGCCTGGGATGCTAAAGGTAACGATGCCGGACGAGCAACTCGGTCCGCGCAGCGTGGAGAAATCTGCATCCAGAGCGATAAGTCCTTCATAAAGCCGGTCGGTCAAAGCTAAAACGTGCTCCGCGATGGCCCGCTGTCCGCTGCGCTCGAAAAGTTCGATCGCGCAGGCCAGCGAGAGCGTCCCGAGCAGGTTGGGTGTCCCGCTCTCAAAGCGCAGCGCCTCGGGCGAGAAGGGCTGATCGTAGTTGTGAAAGTCCCACATATCGGCGAGCGATCGCCATCCGGGCGTCGCAACCGCCAGGCGCTCACTCAGCGCCGGGCTCACGTAGAGAAACGCCGCGCCGTGCAACCCAAGCATCCACTTTGCCCCGCCGGCGTAGAGAGCATCAATATCGAGGGCACGAACGTCGAGCGGCAAAACACCCAATCCTTGCATCGCGTCCACGCAGAGCAGCGCCTCCGCTTCATGCGCCACCGCGGCCAGACCCGCCAGGTCGTGGCGATAGCCGTCGGCGTACGAAACCCATGACACCGTTACGACACGGGTTCGCGGCGAGAGTTCGCGTTCTAAGCGTTCGGGCGTCAACCGCCCGTCTCGCATCGGCAGCAATCGGACGTCGACGCCGCGACGGCGCAAGCCAAGCCAGGGAATCACGTTGGCAGGGAACTCATTATCGCCGAGTATGACCTCGTCGCCCGGTCTCCAATCGATTCCGAGCGCAAGCGTGTTCGCGCCGGCGCCGGTATTGAGGAGCGTTGCAATCTCCGATCCGCTCGCGCCGATGAAGCCGCCGATCTTCGCGCGATACTCCGGCATCTTCAAATCGTACGGAAACGTGCCCAGAACGCCCTCATCGGCGTGTGCGCGGACGAACTGCTCGATCGCGGCGACAGTCGAAGCGGGCAGTACGCCGGCGGCGGCGTGATTCAAGTAGACGTACTTCTGCGTAACTCCAAACTCGCTGCGACTAAGCGGCGTGCTCACTCGGCGCCGATCATGTCCTTTGTGTGCCAAGCGATATTGCCGGCGCGGTCGCCGACGCGCTCGAGCGATGCCAGAACGAAGAGATACCGCGTTCCGGGACGGATGATCTCCGGATCGGCGCGCATCTCGGCCTGCAACAGTTTGATGCTGCGTTTGTAGAGTTTGTCTACTTCGTCGTCCCGGTCGATCACGATACTTGCGAGGTTGGGGTCTCGCTCCGTATAGGCGCGCATCGCGTCGAGCAAGAGCCCGTGCGCGACGCTGGCAATGCGATCGATTTCAACCTTCTGCGGCCGCATCGGCTGATCGGAGAGTTTGATGGCGTTCTTCGAAATGTCGACGGCATAATCGCCGACGCGCTCGAGATCGGTGGCGATTTCCAACATGGCCGCAATCTCGCGCAGCTCGCCCGCTACGGGCTGTTGCCGCCAGATAAGCTCGATGCAGTGCGCCTCGATGCGCCGCCGAAGATCGTCGATCGTGTCGTCGCCGGCGACGACGCGCGCGCCCGCGGAAGCATCGCGATTGTCGAGCGCGTCGACTGCGACGCGAATCGCATCGCTCACCAACGCTCCAAGTCGAACGACATCGAGTCTGGTTCCTTCCAGTGCCTCATGATACGCCGTGCGCACCGCCACCCTCACCTCCATGGACATTTACCGCTAGTTTAGGAGGGGGCACTTCCCCGCAATCCAACGAAGGAACCTGCATCCTTTATCAAATCATAAGGTTGAACATGCCATTTGAAGATATCCTGGTCGAAATCGAAGAGCCGCTCGGCGTTATTACGCTCAACCGTCCGACCGTTCTCAACGCTTTGCGGTCGCAGCTTTTGGACGAGCTTTCGACGGCGCTGCGCGATATGGAGCACAACGCTAAAGTCCGCGCCGTCGTCATCACCGGGTCGGGAGAGAAGGCCTTCGCCGCCGGCGCCGATATCTCGGAACTCAACGCGTTGGCATCGGCCGGCTCGGGAGCCGACAAAGCTCGCACCGGCCAGGCTCTCACGCGCCAGATAGAGCGTCTTAGCAAGCCCGTCGTAATGGCGATCAACGGGTTCGCTCTCGGCGGCGGCTGCGAGATCGCCATGGCCGGCGACATCCGCGTCGCCAGCGAGAACGCGAAGTTCGGCCAGCCGGAGGTCAACCTCGGACTGATTCCGGGTTACGGCGGCTCGCAACGTTTGACGCGACTCGCCGGCAAAGGCGTGGCAACCCATCTCTGTCTAACCGGCGAAATCATCGACGCGCAGGAGGCGCTTCGGATTGGCCTCGTCACTCGCGTGTTCCCCGCCGGCGAACTGCTGAACGAGGCAAAGCGAATTGCAACGCTCATCGCGTCCAAGGCGCCTTTAGCCATTGCCGCCTGCAAACGCGTCATCAACAACGGCGCCCACCTTTCGATCGACGACGGGCTGGAACTCGAAGCACTCGAGTTCGGCACGCTGGTCGATACCGAAGACATCAAAGAAGGCACGAGCGCATTCTTAGAAAAGCGCAAACCCGCCTGGAAAGGCCGTTAACGGCGCCGGCCGCTAACGTTGGAGCGAAGACAGCGCGTTGCTCATTGCGAGTGCGATAGCGGGGTTGAGCCCCTCCCATTTTGCGCGGACGAATCCGCTGCGATCGATGACGACGACCGACGGAAAACCTTCCACTGAAAAGAGCGCGCGCGCGCTGCTTTCCGGATCGAGCGCGACGTTTTGTAAGCGGTATTTCCGCGCGAAAGCGGCGGCGATTGGTCGCTCTTCACCGACGTCGATCGGCACGACCGTCGCGGCAGGATGCGCCCGCGACCACGCCTCGACCAGCGGAAGCTCCAGCTTGCACGGCTCGCACCAACTCGCATAGAAATCCAGGAACAGCACGCGGCCGCGCTCGTCGGCAACACGAAAAGCGCCACCACCGAGCCGCTGGTAGACCGCGGCCGGCGCGGGATGCGCGCCGGCCCGCTCAAACGAGCGCGGCGCTACGAAGATCTTCCAGATTGCAAAGCCGATAACGAGGATCGCCAGCGCGTCCCAGAATCGTCCGGCAGTAAAAAGTTTGCGCGTCGAGGCGCTACTCCGCGTGGAAGAGAGCCGCGATGCCTTGCCCGCCGCCGATGCACGCCGACGCGATAGCGTAGCCGCCGCCGCGCCGCCGTAACTCGTGAAGCGCCGTGATCGCGAGCCGCGCACCCGACGCGCCCAGCGGATGTCCGAGCGCAATCGCGCCGCCGTGAGGATTCAGGTTCGCAGCCTGTGCTGAGCCTGTCGAATCACCCATCTCGCGCAGACATGCGATCACCTGCGGCGCAAAGGCCTCGTTGATTTCCATGACGGCGAGGTCGCCGGCGGAGACGCCGCCGCGTTCGAGCGCTTTCGGAATCGCAAACGCGGGACCAATTCCCATGATCGACGGATCGACGCCGACGACGCCGGCGGAGACCAGCCGTCCCATCCATTGCAAACCATCTTCGCGGGCGCGTTTTGCCGTCGTCAGAACGACGGCCGCGGCACCGTCGGTAATTCCGCTGGCATTTCCGGGCGTCACGACGCCGTCTTTGACGAAGCGCGCGGGCAGCTTCCCGAGCTTCTCCATCGTCAAGCCCGCTCGCGGGCCTTCGTCTTTTTCAACGCGTACGGTCGAGCCTTTCGGCCCCGGAACCTCAACCGCGACGATCTCGTCGGCGAAGTAGCCGCTGCTCTGCGCGGCCAGCGCGCGCTCCTGGCTCGCGAGCGCAAACTCATCGCACTCCGCGCGGGATATGCCGTATTTCTTGGCAAGGTTTTCCGCAGTAATGGCCATCGGCGTGTTACCGTACGAATCGATCAGCGCGGTCCACAGCGAGTCTTCGAACGCGACGTTCTGCCCCAGCCGAAAGCCTTGGCGCGCGCCTCGAACCACGTGCGGCGCCTGGCTCATGTTTTCGGTCCCACCCGCCAATGCATAGCTCGCGGTGCCCAGCGCCAGCGATTGCGCCGCCGACAGAATCGCTTGCAACCCCGAGCCGCACAGCCGGTTGACGTTCAGGGCGGGCACGCCGATCGGCAGCCCAGCCCGCAAACCGACGTGGCGCGCGAGGTAGATCGCGTCGGCGCTACTCTGAATCACGTTCCCGAAGACCACTTCGTCGATCTGCTCCTTGGGCACTCCGCTGCGCTCGATCGCGGCTTCGGCGGCCGCGACGGCCAGATCGGTGGCCGTGAGGCTCGCCAGTTCGCCGCCGAGATTGCCGAACGGCGTGCGAACTCCGGCAAGAATGACGATATCGGTGTCCTGCATCGAATTGCTGGACCGCGGCTAATCCGTAACGGTTGCGCGTCCCGGCAGGCGCCGTCACGGAGCGTCCCTAAGACCGCCGAAGTATGCCCATGAACCGACCCGTCGCGATCACGCTCGATGCCCGGTCGCTGGTTCCTGCGACCAGGACGGCGCTGATCCTCGAGACTTTCGACAAGCTTCCGATCGGAAGCGCCTTGGAGATTACCGAAGAGACCGACCCTCGCGCCCTTCGCAACGAGATGGCGCAACTGCGCCCCGCGCGCTTTTCGTGGGACGCGCGCAATCTTGGGGCCAACCGGTGGACCGTCCGGCTCGAACGAATCGATGAAAACGCCGACGGCGAGGCTTTCCTGACCTACGTCGCCGCGTTTACTTCGGCCAAGGCCAGCACGATCAAGGAGCTGGCGGGCCAGATGAGCGAGCGAACCTATAAAGCCGGCGAGACGATCTTCGACGAAGGCGAGGTGTGGCCGTACCTGGGGATCGTCAAGAACGGCAAGGTCATCTACACCTTACTCTCGCCCGACGGCAAGACGCACACCATCGGGGAACGCTTGACGCACGATACGCTCAACGAGAGCGGCACGTTCGACGGCGGCGGCGCGACGACGCGTGCCGAAGCCTTGACTGACGCGACAATCGTGACGCTTCCCAGCGAAGCGGTTCTTCACGCCGCGCGCAGCGACGCGGAGCTCGCGCTTGGATTTTTGATCGCCTCGTCGCAAGCTCGGCGGCGCTCGATCGACACGATCGCCGACCTGGCCTTCGCCCACGTGCTGCAGCGCGTCGCCAAGTTCTTGCTGGGCTACGCGCGCGCGTCGGTCGGCATGGCGCCCGGGCTGCCCGGCGTCGAGAACCTCTCTCAGGCGCAGATCGCAGCCGCCGCCGGCACCGTGCGCGACATGGCGGCGCGCGCGCTGCTACGTCTCAAAAACGCGGGCGCCCTCGAACTCGATCGTGGGCGCGTGCGCGCAATCGACCGCCCGAGACTCGAGGCGTTTGCCGCAAACGTCGCGGCACCGCCAGTCTAACGAACTAGATCCGGTAGACGTCCGCCGTCGCGTTCGGATCCACGAGCGCGGAATGGACGCGCGGTCCGGTGCACATGATGGCATCGTGACCGATCTGGATGCGCATGTGCGTAACCTCGCCGCCCATCACGTCATCGACGGCGCATCCTTCGACCTTACCGGGGAATCGAGCCATCACGATATAGCGGCCCGGGTTCAGCGTAATGTCGCTGAAGTTGCCGTGGCTGTTCGTTTGAAGGGTGAGGATGTGGTTCGGTCCGTTTTCCAGATACGGGCTTCGATAATAATAGAGCGTCGCGTGCGCCATCGGCTGGCCGGTCTTTGCATCGACGACCGTACCGGAGATGCCGCCGAGTTGATCGCTCAGAGCCGGCGCGCTCAGCATTCCGGCGAGCGCGAGCATGGTTGCAAGCTGTTTCATGCCTACACTTATGCCCGCAAAGCGGCCTGCTCAGACAGCTATTGGCTAACCGATTCCAACGCGGCGGTTTCGTCCGCGGCGGTCTGCAAGTCGAAGGCCGCGCGCTTGCTCTTCGCAGCGGCTTCTTCCAGCGGGCGCTCCGCGTTTTGGCGCTGCCCTTCGAGCACTTGCTTCCCCTTACGGACCGCTCCCAGCGCACCAAACAGGCGCGTCTCCATTTCGACCAGCACGTCGGCGGCATAGCGGTCGGCGCCTTCGCGAACTTTGCGCGCCTTTTCCTCGGCCTCACGCAGTAAAACGTCGGACGTCGTGCGAGCGCGCTTAACGATTTCATTGTCTTCGAGCAGTTCTTCGTGCTTGCTGGCGGCTTCGTCGACGATCGCCTGCGCCTTCTCTTGCGCCGCGCGCATCATGCTATCGTGCGATCGGGCGATTGCTTTGGCCCGTCCGACTTCCTCGGGCAACGAGGCCCTGATCTTCTCGAGGAGTTCGATCAGCCGCTCCTCCGAAAGGATGCGATAACCAGCCGGCAACCACGTTCCTTCGTGAACGTAGGCCTCGAGTTTGTCCAGCACGCGATAAACCGACATTATTACCTCCGTTGCAAGCTGTTGCGTTTCTCCGCCATCACGCGAAGAACAGGTTCGGGCACGAGAGCGGCGACGTCGCCGCCGAGAAAGAACACCTCTTTGACGAGGCTGGAGCTGACGAACGAGTACTCGTGATCCGCCATCAAGAAAAGCGTATCGACGTCGGAAAGCGAGCGGTTCATCATCGCGGCCGACATTTCGCTCTCGAAATCGGAGACGACCCGCAGGCCCTTCACGATGACGTCGGCTTCAGCCGCCTTCACGTAATCGGCGAGAAGGCCGCGAAAGTGCTCGACGCGCACTCCGGTAACGCGCGCGACGCTGGCCTTGAGCATCGCAACCCGCTCTTCCAGCGAGAACATCGGCGCGCGCTTCTGTGGATTAACGACGATGGCGACGATAAGCTCGCCGAAACATCCCGCGGCACGCTCGATCACGTCCAAGTGACCGTTCGTAGGCGGATCGAACGATCCAGGGTAGACGGCGCGGGTCACGCGCTCGAGCTTGCCGTTCGTCAAGATTCCGGCGTTAGGAAGGCCAGGCCGACATCGCCGTAGACTTCTTCGCGCACCGAGCGATACCCGGGTATCTGCGGCAGGATTCGCTTGGCGGCGTGTTCGTATACCACGATCGCTTCAGGAGCGAGCAATTTGCGCTCGAGCATCAGGCCGAAGAGCTGCAACGGCACCGGGTCGGCGTACGGCGGGTCGAGATAGACGATGTCAAACGGACCTTCGAGGCGGTAGAGAGCGCGCTCCGCGGGTGCCTGAAAAACGGTTACCACATCCCCGATGCCCAGCTGCTTGACCGCTTCTTCGATCGCGTTGGCAACGTCACGCTGCCCTTCCACCGCGACGACGCGGCTGGCGCCGCGTGACGCCGCTTCAAAGCCGATCGCGCCCGTGCCCGCGAAAAGATCCAAGACCGCGGCGCCGTCGAGGCGATTCATCAGGATCGAAAAAAGCGACTCCTTGACGCGCCCCGGCGTCGGGCGTACGTGCGTGCCCTTCGGCGAGCGAAGCTTTCGGCTTCCGAGCGATCCACCGGTGATCCGCGGCACGCTACTCCTAAAATTCCTGCGGCGCGAGCGGCTGCAGCGACGGCGCAAGCCACGAATCGTCGCCCAGCCACTCGTAGCGAATCGTGGAATATGGGACCGTGCCGTAGGAGAGCAACTGGTCGTGAAAATGCCGCAACGAAAACCCGTCGCCCTCGCGGTCGCGCACGAGCCCTAACAGCGTTTCGATCTGCGTCTTCCCGACGAGATAGTCGATGGCTTGTCCGGGACCCATCGCGAAGCGCGTGGCTTCACCCCGCGCGGTGTCGGCATCGATGCCGGCGTTCTTTTCAAAGTATGAAATCGCTTGCGGCAACGTCATCGCGCCGGTCGCCAAGCCGACGTCGACGCCGATTCGGGTCGCGCGGTGCCGCATCAAGTGAATCACCTGCCGGCGAGCCCCCGGATCGTCTTCGTACAGGCCTTCGCGCATCAGCATCTCTTCACCGTAAAAGGCCCAGCCTTCGGCGAATACGCCGTCGCCTTGCACGTGGCGGACGAAGTCGGGGTTGTGATAGGCGTAGGTGAACTGCATGAAATGCCCCGGAATCCCTTCGTGGCCGAGCAGCGGCAAAACCGACTGGCGCGCCTGCGCGACGAAAAAGCTTTGATTCGCCGAACTAAAATCCGGAACGAAATAGAACCCCTGCGAATCGCTGGAAAACATCTGCGGCGGATTCATGAAGCCGCCGGGATAGGTCGCCGCCAGCGCTTTAGGAACTTCGACGATGTGAAACGGACCGATATACGGCGGGATATCGACGATCTCGCGGGTGTTGATGAACGAGATCAAGCGCGCGAGGCTGCGCTCGTAGTAGGCGAGAAACGCTTCCTTCGACGCAAAGGCCGGCGGCGGCGAGGCGGGCGGCTCGTGCGCGTCACGGCTGGCTTCCCAGGTTTCTAACGCCCGGTCTCTCGCTAGCTCCAAGCGACCGATTTCGGCAACCTGCGCGGAGTTGAACGGCAGCAACAACACGCGCCGGAGATACCAATCGTACTGCTTGCGCCCCACCGCGAAACCGCCCGCGGCAAAGCCGCTCATGTGCGTGTCGAGCCAGCTTCGGTAGGCATGCAAGGCCTTCAGCGCGACACCTTGTGCCTGCGTGAGTTCGGCGCGGGTGGAGGGCGACGTATCGCGCGCGATGTCGTCCAGCGTCGTCGTGTAAAGCGAGTCGCCGTCGCGAATATCCTCCGACGCAATCTGCGCAAACTCCGCAACGGGCTGCGTGAGATTGGCTCGTCCTTGCTCCAGCACGCGGGACAGGCGCGCAGCCGCGCGATCGCGGCGTGCACGCGGACTTCGTCGGTGGCGTACTGGCGCTTGACGATCGAGAAGATCCCGTTGCTGCATTCGCCTTCGTACACGCTGGGGTTGCGCTGCAAACCTCGCAGAACCGTTCGACCCCACCAGTCGCCCTCGATATTCGAGCGGATCAGCAGGTAGTCAACGCGCTCATGCGCGGTCGCGCCCGCCGGAGGCTCGAGCGCGGCCAGCTCGTTGCGGTACTGGCGCAGCTTCGTCATCTCCGCAGCTTGCGTAGCCCGCGAATAGTCCGCAAGCAGCGAATCGTACGTGTGAATCCCGGCATCGGTTGCGGCCGAAGGATTCTCTTGCAGGCCCCACATCGTATAGCGCCGCTCGAGATCGACGAGCTTTCCTTGGTAGCTTGGGGGCGGCGTCGCCGCAGTGCAAACAACGAGGCAGGCGATGCATGCGAGAACCCCGCGGCCGATCACGACGCGCCTGCGCACTGCGGAACGACCGCCGGCAGTTCCACGAGATTGTGGATCGTATGAGCGGGCGGCGGCAAGTCGGCGGGGTATTCACGGCCTTCCCAGTCGACCCATACTGCCTGAAGACCGGCATGCTGGGCTCCGGCGACGTCGTCGCGCGGGTCGTCTCCGACATAGCAAGTTTGCTGCGGCTCCGTGCCTAGGGCGCGCAGGAGACGCTCGAAGGCCTTCGCCGCGGGCTTGCGCTCGCCGATCTCGCTACACACCAGAACCTGCCCGCGAAAACCCGCCCGCTCCGCCTTACGCGTCTGCAAGGGATCCCAACCGTTGGTCAGCACGGCTACGCAGGATTCCTCGCTTTTGCAGCGCTTCCATTGTCTGCTCGACTCCAGGGAGCGGTACGACGAACTCCTCGACGCTCTCCACGGCCATCTTCCGGAACGCTTCGACAAACCAGTCGCCGTTGCGTCAAACCACGCTCCGCTGACGAAAAGCCGCACCGTTTCGTCAATCGTGATCGCGCCGCTGCGCTGACGGGCCAGCAGACGATCGACGGAATCGATTTCATCGGCCAGCGTACCCAGGCTCCGGCCACCTCGCGACGCCACACTCTGGAGCAGTCGCAGAAAGCAGACGCGCTCGAGGTGGTTGTCGATCGCGAGCGTGTGGTCCAGATCGAATCCGATGCCGCGGATCGGCATCCATGGGCTAGCGACCCGCCACTAGCGCGGCCCCGGCCCCGTTACGACGCGCACGAAACCGAGCGGCCGAACGTATTTGGCCAAGGCGGCTCGAACGCTCTCCTGCGTCGCGTCGAGCTGCGCGCGCGCATCGATGACGTTCTGATCGAGTGGCAGATCGAGCGACGCATACTTGAGCAGCTGGCCGGTAACGCCGTCGTAACTCGCCTCGCGGATCGGAACCTCGCCCATCAGCAAGGCCTTGGCGCGCAGCAGCCGGTCGGGCTCGATCGGCTCGCGCTGCAGCCGCGCCAAGACGGCCTGAATCTGCGACTCGGCCGGCACGACGTTTTGCGGATCGCAGCCGTAGTCCAAACCGAACGTCCCGCGAGTCTTGTCCAGCGGCGAAGCGGCTCTCGATCGTATACGCATACCCATGAACTTCGCGCAGATCGTGAAACAGCAGCGACGAGTAGAATCCGCCGGTCAGGACGCTATTAGCGAGCTGCAGCACGCGGCCAGGCGGGATCCGTGCGAACCAGATCGACCGTTTCCATCAGACGCACGGAAGATTGCACGCGTCCCGTCGCCGGAACCTCGATCTGGCTTGCGGCGTTCAGCGGAACGGCTGGAAGATCGATGCTGGGTTTCGGCCCCCTCGCACTCCAGGCTCCAAAATATTTTTCAACGATCGCCTTCGCCGCCTCAGGCGTCGTATCGCCGATGACGACGATCGTCGTGAGGTCGGGACGATAGGCCGTTGCGAACCAGCTCTTGACGTCGGCCAGCGTCAACGCGCCGACGCTCTTCGGCGTGGCAAACCGCTGCTCCGGATCGCCGGGCGGATAGAGGGCTTTGTTTAACGCGACGTCCGCCAGATGCTGTGGCGTGGTCATCTCTCCGGCAAGCGCACCTCCGGTCTGTTGTTGCACGACCGCAAAATCCGCCGGCCGAAAGGCGGGATGAAGCTCCTCGTCTGCGAGCAGTTGCATTCCGCGGTCGAACTGCGACGACAGGACGTCGAGCCCGAAACTGGTTCCCGCCTCGGTCGACGCCGCAATCTTGTCGAGCTCGGTTTGGAATGCGATGCGGTCGTAGGTCGTCGTTCCGAAGGGCAAGAGGCCCTCGGTCACGTCGGCAACCCCTTCTTGTTCGGCCGGCACTTGAAGGTCTTCGTTGCTTTCGATTTCCCCCGCGACGACGACGGTGTGCGAGATGCTTTCCGGCTGCACGATCAAGCGAATGCCGTTGGGCAGCGTCATGTCGGTGGGCGATATCGTCTGCTGCGGCACCTGCAGATTATCGAGAACGTGCTGAGCCCAGCTCGGCAGCGGCTCGTGCGAGCTCGGCGGAATCTCGTTGTTCTCTTTGGCCAGCTGGCCGCTCGCCCGCGGCGCGCCGGCGTTTTGCGGAACGGCGTAGACGACGACGGCCCGCCGGTTGTCGACGTAGGTTCGCAAGACTCGGTTGACGTCGGCGGCGGTGACTCGCTCGATACTGCTCGACCATGTCGTCGGGCGACGAGAGCCCTTGCACGGCAACGGCTTGGCTCCACTCCAGAGCCAGGCCTTCGATCGAGTTCGCATTGAACTCGAGCTGCGAAATTTCGCGCAGCTTGGCAGCCTCGACGAGTTCGTCCGGGACTCCGGTCCGCTTGTAGCCGTCCAGAATCCCGCGCACTTCGCGGTCCGCGGTCGCCGGCGGCACACTGACCGGAACGGCGGCAAACGCTATGCCGAGGCCGGCTTTGGGAAAGGCTTCCGCCTCGAAGCCGGCGCCCAACGCTTGTCCCGTGTAGGCCATACCGCCCAGGTTGCTGCGCGCGCTCGAGAGCACGTCACCCAAAATTTGCCCGGCCGCGTAGTCGGGGCTGTCGTAGCCGGGAAAGCGATAGCCCAACGCGACGGCGGTATACGCCTGGTCCGACTTATCGTGAAAGATCGCGGCTCGCAGCGGCTGCAGACGTACCGGTTCGCGCGCGGGAAGTTTGGCTTCCGGAATATCGCCAAAGAGCCGGCGCACCTCGGCGACGGTCTGCGCGGGATCGACGTCGCCGGTAATAATGTAGACCGCATTGTTGGGGTGGTACCAGTCGTGGTAAAAGCGCAGCAACTGCGTGCTGCTCACCTTATTGGCGAAATCGGAGACGGTGCCCAGCGTATTCTTCGCGTACGGCGTGCCGCCGATCAGGCGGCCCTGCATCTTCACGAACAGCCGATAGAACGCGTCGCTTTGATCTTGCTGCACCTCTTGCGTGATCGCTCCGCGCTCTTGGCCCCACAGTTTCTGCGACATCAACAGGCCGGTGGCGCGCGACCGCTCGGCCCGCAGCGCGATATCGAGATAGGCCGACGGAACGGTAAAGTAATACTGCGTGACCGTGGGCGTCGTGTCGGCATCGAAGTCGCCGCCGGTAATTCCGACCGCATCCATCAGTTGAGAGGACGACAGCGTGGCGCTTCCGCGAAACATCATGTGTTCGGTCGCGTGGGCGAGGCCCGGAATCCACTGTTCGTCGGAGCCGGCTTCGTAGTTGAGAACCGTCGTAACGACCGGCGCCAGCGCGTTGCGCACGACGATAACCCGCAAGCCGTTTGAGAGCGTCGCGCGCGCGACGTCGGGTCGGGGCTGCGGTCGCCCCCGCTGCCAGCAGGCGAAAGAGCACGGCCGTCGCGGCCGCAATGAAGATGCCCGGCTTATGCATTGGCGGCGCTATTCGCGCCGCGGGCGGTGAACCCTCACGACGAAAGCAGCAGCGCGCGCGTACTGGGCTGGGCGGCAAGCACGGCTCGAAGCCCGGCGTGTTCCGGACGTGCCAGCGCCGGATCGCCGGCGACGATCTGCGCGGCAGCCGCTTTGGCGGAGCGATAGACGTCAATGTCGCGCACCAAATCGCCGAAACGCAGGTCTGCGGCCCCCGACTGGATCGTTCCCGAAAGCTGGCCCGGGCCGCGCAGCCGCAAATCCTCGTCGGCAATCTCGAAGCCGTCGGTGGAGCTGCGTCAAGATCCCGAGCCGGTCGCTGTCCACATCGTCGGGGTAGACGAAGATGCAAAACGACTTCGCGGCCCCTCGGCCGACGCGTCCGCGTAACTGGTGGAGCTGCGCCAGCCCGTAGCGATGCGCGTCCAGAACGACCATCACCGTTGCGTTCGCGACGTCCACGCCGACTTCGACGACCGTCGTCGAAACCAGCACGTCGATTTCGCCGCGAACGAAGCTGCCCATGATCTGCTCCTTCTCGCGCGACGCCAGCCGCCCGTGCAGCAGCCCCAGCCGCAGATCGGGAAAGACGTCGCGGCTGCAGCCGCTCGGCCTCGGCGATAGCGCTCGTCAGTTCGTTCTCGCCCTCCTCGATGGCCGGCGCGACGATATACGCTTGACGGCCGTCGGCGACGTTCTTGCGAACGAAGTCGTAGACGCGGCTCCAAGCGGCTCGTGCGAACCGCAAACGTCTCGATCGGCGTGCGGTCAGGCGGCAGCTCGTCGATGAGCGAGATATCGAGATCGGCGTAGACCGATTGTGCCAGCGTTCGCGGAATCGGCGTGGCCGTCATGTGCAGCGTGTGCGGCGAGAACCCTTGCCGCGCAACCGCGCGCGTTGTTCGACGCCAAAGCGATGTTGCTCGTCGATGATCGACCAGCCCGAGCCGCTCAAAATCGACGCCTTCGGTGAGCAACGCGTGCGTGCCGACGGCCAACGACGCCTCGCCGCTGGCGAGCTTCTCGATCGCGCCGCGGCGCGAGCGCGCGCTTTGGCTGCCGAAGACCGCCTCAACGCCAAGGCCGAACGGCTGCAGCAGCGGTGCCAGCTTGCTCGCGTGCTGCCAGGCCAGCAGTTCGGTCGGTGCCATCAAAGCCGACTGCATGCCGTTTGCGGCCGCCAGCAGCACCGCCGCCGCCGCAACCAGCGTCTTGCCGCTGCCGACGTCGCCCTGCAAGAGCCGGTTCATCGGAACGTCGCGCCGCAAATCGTCCCAGATCTCGCGGATCACCCGGCGCTGCGCGCCGGTCAGCGCAAACGGCAGGGTCGCTTCAAGCCGTTCGAACAGGTCCGGCAGGGACGTCGAAGCGCCGCGCATCGTGATCGCGTCTCGCGCTCGGCGCGGCGCAGCTGCGCGCCGGTGGCTAATGCCGAGAAACTCTGCGAAGACAAATCGCTCGCGCGCGCGCTGCGCTTCCTCCGGCGTCTCGCGGCGCGTGAATCGCGCGGTAGGCGTCCGCGGACGGAGCGTAGTGCCGCGTTGCGCTGCCAAGCGCCGGTGGCAACGGGTCGGGCGGAGCGAGCTCGAGCAAGCGCGCAAGGTTCTTCTTCACGACCATCGCGATCTTGCGCGTGGCAAGATCCTTGCTCGCGCGATAAACCGGAACGAGTTCGCCGCGATAGCTCTTGGTCCTCGCCGAGCACTGCGTGCTGCGTGACGCTCACGACCGGTCCGGAGAAGATTCGCTCCACGCGGCCGCGCACGAAAAGGCGCATTCCCTCGCGAAAGCGGCCGTACGACATAACGATTGCGGCCGATCCATTTTGCGGCGAACGAGATCGCCGGCATCGTCGCGCAACTGCAGCTCCACGATCTCCAGCCCGCGCACGCGGCGTTCTTTGACGGCGATGACCGTGCCCGACCGCGTTCTCCTCGCCTCCCGCTTCACCCAGTCGCGCGGCCGGCGTAGGGAAGCGCAAATCGTCGTAGCGGAACGGGAGATAATCCAGCAGCGCCTCGGCGGTATCGATGCCCAACTCACGAAAGAGTGCCGCACTCTTGGGCCCGACGCCGCTCGAGATCGCCAATGTCGACCTGTGGCGAATCCTGCGCGATCATATCGGCGACCCGCGCTGAGCCGCTTGGCGGGCCGCATAGGCTTTCGCGCACTTCCGGCGTTTCGACGCCGTATCGTTCGCCCAGTTCGAGACTGCTCCCAGGATCGGATCGATCTCGAGCGGCCGGCCGTGCTCGTAGTCTTGCAACATCGAAGTCTTCACGTCATCGAGCCGTGCCGCATACTCGATGCTCGCGTCGACGTCAACCTCGCCACGACTCCATCGCTTGCCCGACGCGCAGCGCCTCCATCATAAGGCGCCGGACCTCGTCGCGCGCCTGCGCGTCTTCCAGCATCGGTTTGATCGTCAAGCTGCCGCAAGACGCTGACCGGGTTGAGGCCGGCATTGTTCACGAGCTTAAGCCAGACCGTCTGACGAATTTCGCGTCCGGCTCGGCGGCGAGTCCGGCGTCGCGCAACAGCGTCCACGAGCTCGGCGCAGCGACCGCCGCAACCGCCCCGGGGTCGCCGAAGACGTAGCGCAGCCCGCCGCTCTGCCGGATGCGCCCCGGCGCGACGATGCTCTCCGGAGACGTGCACGACTCCACCGACGACGCGTCGTCGGGGAAGAGGTCGCCGATCGTTCCCCCGGGATCGACGCTGCGCAGCGGCGGCTCGCGCACGTACCAGAACGGCACGCCGTTTTGCAGCGTAACGAAGCGTCGTAGCGGTGCCGGCGAACGGTGCGAGCTGCGGCAGAAACGCCGGCCATTGATGCGCCTTGAAGGTCAGCAGCAGGACATCGAAGTCGCCGAGCGTGCGCAGATCGTCGCTTGACTGCGACCGGGACGGTAAAGCTGCCGAGATCGCTCTCGACGCGTCAAGCCGTCGCGGCGGATGGCCGCGAGGTGCTCGCCGCGCGCCACGACCGCGACAGGGACGCCGGCCCGCGCAAGCGCGGCGGCCAGAAATCCGCCGATCGCGCCGGCGCCGACGACGGCGATGCGCGTCATGTGGGAAATTTAAGGCGACGGGCAGATTCGAACTGCCGAATGGGGCTTTTGCAGAGCCCTGCCTTACCACTTGGCTACGTCGCCCTGTGTGCGTGGAGCGGGTAGTGGGAATCGAACCCACGCATCAACCTTGGGAAGGTCGCAGGCTGCCATTACATCATACCCGCGCGCCAGGCGACCCTTCCGGTTCGAGCGTCCTCCACTGCGTCCTACAACCCGGGACCGCCGTTCGGCCTACGAGATCACGCTGATCGAGCGCGCGAGCACGATCGCGACGGTGATGAGCGAGATCAACGCCTCCACGGTCATCAGCACTTTGGCCCAGCGGCTCAGCGGCATGACGTCGGCCGGACTAAAGGCCGTCGAATCGTGAACGACAGGTAGAGATAATCGTAGAACTGCGGCTTCCAAAGCGGATCGATGCAGGGCGCCCCGTCTCGCCTGCGATGGCCAGCTGCATCTGCGGGAAAAGAAAGTCGGCGTTCTCAACTTCCGTCGCCGAACTGGCATGAGCGCGCGCATCCGGGCCGTCGCCGTCGAGCTCCCAGAACCAGAGCGCGAAGACGAGAATGTTCGTGACCCAGATCTGAGCACCCGTGCGCAACAACGATGCCAGCCGAATGCGTGGTCGCTCTCTCGGGGTGAAAGAGCGCCGACGATCAGCAGCAGCACCGAGGCGAGATTGAAGAAATTCACGATGGCGATGAGCAAAATGCTCAAGAAGCGCGTCGCGCCGAGTGTCGCATGTACGCGGCGCGGCACAAAGATCAAGAGCGGGATGAGCAGCAGCAAAACGATCGTCGGCGCGGCCCAAACGGGGCCGATCGTCAACCGAGGCGGAAGCGTAATGTAGAGCAGCATGGCTCGCCAACACGGCTAGCGATGCGTGCCATCGCGGCTCCGCGGCGCAGCTGGCCGTTTTGGCTCCTGCATGACGTACGCACCGTTCGCTGGCTCGCGGCGCAACCCGCCGTCACCCACGCGCATTATAAGGCGCATGCCTACAGATTTTCGCGATGGAAAGACCTTTCCGCGCCGTGGCCGCGAGGCGATGGGCGACGCGCTCTGGTTGCTTCGCGCTGGCCGATAAAGGCGCGCGTCGGCTCGCCGGAACGATTCACGATTACATCTATCCCT
Source organism: Vulcanimicrobiota bacterium (assembly GCA_963823795.1). Taxonomy (GTDB): domain Bacteria; phylum Vulcanimicrobiota; class Vulcanimicrobiia; order Vulcanimicrobiales; family Vulcanimicrobiaceae; genus Cybelea. Next base: position 456,722 of record CAWGMX010000005.1, read on the forward strand.
GCCCGATGGACCAAGGCGTGATGGAGCGCTGGAGGGTCACCCCGCGCAGAGTTCGATGAAGCGCTGGAGCGCACCGAACCGACGAGCTGCTCTACGCTTGGTTCACGCGACGCGTCGACCAGCAAGACGTTCGCGCGGCCAATGAATGGCTGCTGAGGGAGCGCATGGAGAATCTCGATCGTCAAGATGCCGAAGAAGTCGGGGTGGCGGAGCGCCGCTGATGGGTCGATGATCGAGTTCGTCGACCCGACGGAAAGACCGCGCCCGGGCTATCTTCGCGCCGGCTCCGCAACGGATCGCGCATCCCGGCATCGTTCTTTTCGAGGAGTGGTGGGGACTCGACGATCGCATCACGGCCACCGCCGATCGCCTTGCTTCGCACGGGTTCAACGTCGTCGTGCCGGACCTGTATCGCGGGCGTCATGCCGCGAAAGGCGACGAAGCAACGCATCTGATGGAGGGACTCGACTTCAACGATGCCGCAACGCAAGATGCCGCCGGCGCGGCCGATTATCTGCGCGAGCGAGGCGCCAGCGCGTCGGCGTCATGGGTTTCTGCATGGGCGGCGCGCTAGCGATGCTCAGCGTCATGCACGGCGTGCGGTTCGATGCGGCAAGCATCTGGTACGGATATCCACCGGCCGAGGCCGGCGATCCGGCGGCGATCGGTGTCCCGATTCAAGGGCATTGGGCACTCGAGGACGGCTTCTTCACCGATCCAGGGCGTCGATGCCATCGAAAACAAGCTCAGAGCCGGCAACGGTGCGGCATACGAGTTTCACCGCTACGACGCCAAGCACGGCTTTTACAATACGGGCGACTCGGCAAAGGAGGCCTGGGACACTATCATCGGGAGCATGCGGAAACAGCGTGGCAGCGCACGATCGAGTTTTTCGACCGCACGCTGCGCTAGCATCGCTTCAAACGTAAGAGGTCCGCAAATGCGGGCCTCGTGTGCCAAGGGCGCGAATCGAACGCGCGACACCGCGCTTTTCAGGCGCGTGCTCTACCGACTGAGCTACCTTGGCGCACCGATTTGTCGAGCGCACCGCATGTTCCGATTTTATTCGTGAACCGCGATGCGCTCGTGACGCTGGCGACGCTGATGGGGCTCGAACCCACGACCTTCGCCGTGACAGGGCGACGCTCTAACCAACTGAGCTACAGCGCCAAGACGCGAACGCCAACTCCGGAGATGGTGGGCACGTTTGGGCTTTGACCTTTACGTGTAGCGTGTCCGCAAAAAAGTCTTGTCACTATTGACTTTCTTGTCAGCTAACTGACGTGCTCAACCTCAAAAACCGGTTGCTCCAAAACCATTCCGGCAGTCTACCATAGGTCCTCTATAGGTTCAATCCCGTTGCAAAAACCATCTGTGAGTTTTCCTACAGGGTGGCTTTGACATCGAGCCGCCTTGGGCCGCTGACGCCCCCCCCAAAAGGACCCGCAACCCGTCTCGCCGCGCCAGGTGCCTCGCGCCCGCAAGCCGACCGTTCGCGAGCTAGTCGGCGCGGGCCACTGCGGTTCGCGTAGCGCAAGAGTCAGTTCTGAGCGACGCTAAGCGTTACGGCCTGGAAACTCCAATTCTTTGGATACTTCTGAAATGTACGAACAACCGCCTTACCCCCGCCAGGATATGCCCAGACGCCGATTTTATTGCCATATTGTCCATGGGTGGAGTACGGCACGATAATCCGGTTGCCGTAAATCCATGACTCATAAGCACTTTTAACACCGCCTTTGAAGCGGGTCGCGCCCACTACGGTGGCTGACGAGCCTGAAATTGTCAAGCGCGAGATTTTGACGCTGCCAGCAGTTCGGCTCTCATACGTAACATACTTTCCATCCCATTGGACCCTGCCAGGATTGCCAAGCTTGCCATTTATTGAGAGAGTTAAAAAGCCGCCAGAGCCTTTCGGTAATTCGGAAAGGCCGGGCTTATCGCTATTGTAGCCGGAGACGAAGAGATTGCCATCGCCGTCGTAGCCGCAGAACTCCGAGTCTAGTCCGGAAGAATACAGCGTCGGCTGACCCTGAGCGTCCGGGAAGACGGCTACGTCAGCACCGCTGCCCCTGTACACGACTGCGAGATTCCCGGTTGTGGCGTCGATGGCACACCCCGTAGCATTATCGCCCGAAAGGCTCAGAGTAGCGATTGGAGTTGTCCCACCATGGGCGTATTCGAGAACTTGACTGTTGTTGGCAATGAAGACATTGCCTGCGGAATCCGAGCAGTCCCCGCCTACGCCCCCGCTAATGGTAATGCTGTCTGCGGTTTGGCCACTTGGATAGGATATGACGCAGGCACCCCCGCAGCCACCCGTCGCGTAAATAAGGTCGCTTCCGGTCGCCCGCCCCGCTACCTTTGCGGCGCGGGCCGTCCCCTGGCTCGTCGCAGTTTGCGAACCTGCGCCGGTCGGAGGCTGCGCGCCTCCGCATCCGCACAGCGCAATCAAGGCCGCAAAAACTGAACAAGCGGAAGGTGATAAGATTCTCACAATCATGCCTCTGAAGTCTGGACCCCATAGGCCCGGTAGCGCTATTGGCGATTAGCCCGTCGAAATCCTGAACGGTGTTGAACCGATCATGGCTGTTCTCCCCTAGTTCCCGCGTTGCTCCAAATCCAACCCGAACGGTTTTGAACCGAAAATGCTAAACTGACCGACACGGTTGCACGTCGATGGATTCTGTACTTGAACATTGGATACTATACCACGAAGCGACCATGCGCGGGGTTCCGAGTGCATTGGCAAGCGTCAGCCTGAAAATCACAGCGACTCTTGGCAGAAAGGCAACCTGGGCACGGTTGGGATTGAACCAACGACCCCCCGCGTGTGAAGCGGATGCTCTCCCACTGAGCTACGCGCCCGTGCCGGTCACCGCTCTTTGGAGAAAGACGTGACGTGACCCTGCCCACGATCGTCGTCGCTGCCGTGTTGGCGTCGGCCGCCTCGGTTCACTTTCCCGTTTCGACCAACGATCCGCGAGCGCAGGCCGCAATCGACCGCGGCCTCTTCCTTTATTACGCGTACGATGGCGGGGCGGCCGCCCGGGCATTCGGTGAGGCCGCTGCGCGCGAGCCCGGCCTGGCGATAGCCTTCTGGGGAAGCGCCCTGGCCAATGGGCCCGACCTCAACACGCCGATGACGTCAGTGCAGTTTGCCGTGGGGCAGCTGGCCATCCAGCACGCCGTCGCGCTGTCCGCCGCCGACTCCGAGCGGGAACGCAAGTTCGTCACGATCATGGCGCTGCGCTACGCGGGCACGTTCAAAGATTGGAACGGCGACGACGGCGCCTACCGGCAAGCGATGGCGGCTTTTGCGCAATCGTCGAACGACGAGAACGCACGGCTCCTGGCTGCTGAAGCGCTGCTGGAACATGGCGGACTCACTTGGCAGAACGGCCGCCTTGCCAGCGACGAATCGCGGACGGCGCTGGAACTTGATGCCGGCGTCCTACGCGACGACCCGACGAACGTGATGGCCAACCACTTGTGCATTCATCTCTACGATCTCGCGCCGGACCGCCTTCCGGCATTGCCGTGCGCCCGCCGCCTCGATGCCGCCGTATTCCCACCGCAAGCGGAGCACCTCGCGCACATGCCGGCGCACTACTGGATCGAAACGGGAGACTACCGCGCCACGCTAGCCTCGAGCGGACGCGCCTACGCACTTCTTCTCCAACTCGAAGCCACCGGCGACGACGCGGAACACGTGCTTCGCTATCAGAAACACGACGTGGCAGTCGCGTACTCCGCCGCAATGATGCTGGGAAACTACGCGACGGCGCAGCTCTGGTCCGCGCGAATGGATAGCGTCTACGACGCGCGCTTCGAGGCGCTCACCGCGCTTCGATTCGGTCGGTATTCTGAGGCGTACTTCACGCCCGACTCCGCGTACGGCAATCCTGCCGTGCGCGGACTTGTGGCGCTGCATATCGGACGCAACGCGGAGGCCGCCGCGACTGCGACGCGTTCGATCCCGGAGCCTTCGGCAGGTGGGTATCTTCCGCAGCTGTTTCTGGCCCGCGAAGCTGAGGCAAATGGCCGACTCGCCGAAGCTCGCACCTGGATTGCGGATGCAGTCCGCAATCAGCAGGCCGACTTTAGCGGCGAGCTCATTCCGTTTTTGCCCGCGCAGGAGGCGCTGGGATTTTTCGAGTTGCGCCGCGGCGACGCTCCCGAAGCGATGGCAGCCTTCACGCAAACGCTCGCCCTCTATCCGAACGATCCGCGCGCCCTCTACGGTTTAGCCTCCGCGCTCGCCGCAGACGGCCAAAGCGCTGCGGCTGCAACGATGCGCGCACGCTTCACGAGAGAGTGGGAGGGCGCCGACACGCAGCTTGAACGCGCCGATTTCCCTTGAGCGTTATATGGTTTCGCCGTTTCTCAGGCCACGCGCGAGCGCGGCCAGCGCGTCGCTGACGGCCTGTGCGCCGTCGGCGATGCGGATGCGAACCCTCCTACTTCGTCCGCTTGCAGCAAGTCGCGAGAGCCGGCGGCAGCGGGCGTTTTCGAAGGCATCGTCACGGCGGATCCGGGTTTCCCGGAGAATCCAATGGTCCATGATTTGCCTCGTAATTTGAAAGAATTGTGTAAAAGAACCGAATTGAAAAGGCCCCCGATCGCGGCGGAGGCCTTCGAAGATTTTGAGCGACCGACGTCGTGTTAAGTCAGTCTGTTCTCCGAAGGTCCAACGCACGGCGAGCCAACGCCGGCATTCGGCGTGGTCGAGGAAAGCTGACGGTTATTAATCATCGTGCCTCCTTTATGGCGTGCGAGTAATATGGCGAAACGTTACCACGAGTAACCGCGCTCTGTCAAACGAAACCTTTCGACTCGATGGCGCTTCCGGAAGGGACGAAACCCGCCGATGCGAACCTCGTATGTGCGGACGCTAGCTCGGCGTTGGGGCGGTTAGCTCAGTGGGAGAGCGCTTCCTTGACACGGAAGAGGTCATAAGTTCAATCCTTATACCGCCCACCATCAGAAGCCAATGTAATAAGGGATTCTAAGGCACGCCGGTTCGGAGTCTAGTTGCCGTTACTCAAGAAGGCGAAGGTGCCGAGCATTACTCTTTATGGCCTCCGGCATTCGGCCGCGTCGATCATGGGCGCACTTGGCGTTCCGATGCTCGTGGCGAGCAAAGCACTCGGTCACGCGAATACCCGTACCATTTCCCGCTACGCGCACTACTTCGACGAAACCGCGTCCGAGGTCGCCGACAAGTTCGGGGAGTTCCTGAAGGGCATTCAGCGAGAGCAGCACTCGCGGGCGTCAGACTGCCAGTAGGCTGCCAGAGACGGGGCTTCTACACGCGCATGAAAGTCTGCTATTCGCTCCCGTCTCCGCTAAGCAAACACGGCCTCGCCTTCGCGAAGCCGTGCAGAGGGGCAGAGGCGCGAGGGCACCGCCTCGCCTGGCGCCGATAGCGTTATACGGCGGCCCGAAGACAGAGACGCGACCTGTTACTGAGGTTCGCTTGCCCAAAGATCAAGAGTTGATAGTTGCAGCCCGTGCCCGTGTAATCGACAGGCGTCGTTGGGAAGTAGAGTATTCCCGTCAAGTCGCAAGTGCAGCTGCTGAAATCGATGCCCGCGCTCTGCGATTTGACGCGATAAAAGAGCACGTCCTTGTAGTTTCCGGCCTGTGGAGCCGAGAGCGTTAGATGGGCACCGCTGAAGTTTGTGTCGTCGGTATTGCTACTCATGGCAAACGTGACGCCACTGCTGCACGAGGTAATGCCCGAGTCGTTTAGGTGCAGTTGGCTGCCGGTGATCTCTATGAGCCCGCAGACCGTTTCGTTTTCACCGCTGATCGTCAGCGCGCTGAAGCACGTCACCCGTCCGGGGGATCCGATAGTTTGACCGTTTTCGTTGAAGTTTCCAGGCGAACATCCGGACGTTGCCGGTGGATGCTTCGTCAGATACTTGCAGCCACGGATCGTCCGACAGGGGTCGCTTACAACAGGCCCGGGAGCGGGTGTCGCCTCGGGGAAGCGCGCTCCCATCTCGTTCGGAGGTGCCCCTGCGTAGAGAATGCTGGCCGCGGTGATCGTGGAGTAGCTCATGTTCGCCGTGTCGTTGATGTAGATGTAGCATTTTCGCGCGTCGATTTGCAAGTCGCTGAGGTCCGACGCCTGAGTCATACTAAGCAAATAGATGCAGGGACGGGCTATCGCAGCCGAAGCGGTCGCCGCGCTCTGCGGCATCGCGCCCAGCGCACCGGTCGGCGGCTGCGATCCGCCGCACCCCGCGAGCGTTGCAACGACCACGCAGCTCGTAAGCGCGTAGCGACCAAACCCTAAAATCCTCATCCCTGCCTCCTTAAGGCTGAAGTCTTCCCGGTGGAGATGATTCGGGGCAGCCCGCTCAGGCGCCTCGACAGAAACCGTCTAAGGGGCTGCAATCGGTCGAGAGCGAACACCGCGCACAGAGATGGACGGACACCGCGCTTAGGCAACGCATCAACAGCCGCGCAAGACATCAGCGCTTGCAGGACGACTTGACGTTCGCGGAAGTCGGCGCTCAGCTTCAACGCGAGTTCCCCGACGTGAACTTCGCCGATCTCTCGGCGCCAGCGGGCAGGCCGCACGACGCGGAATCCTGGGCGCGCTGCTAAATCGGCTTCATGCAGTGGCGGGCGGGCGTTGCGGGCCACCGATGCGACAAACCTGGCGACAAGTTCGTTCGCGTGAGATGACCGACTGATGCTGGCAAATGTCATAGCCCGCGGCCTCTGCAAAAGGGGCAAGTGTCCGAACGGATGGGACTGCCTCGGGGATGTCGCACGATCCAGGAAACGTCGCGTGAGGTCGCCGGTAAGTTTGACAAGCTCCTAAAAGGCCTCTCAAATACCGCGGACTGTCCGGTAATTGCGCTCACTATTGCTCTTTGCCAAGCGACATTGCCCCAGGACGTGGACGCCGACCGGCGGTCAAATCGTGACCCGCGACGACGTAGCCGATGCTAAAGACCGCGCGACTGTGGTCGAGGGCGCGCTGGCCGCAGGGAGGAGGCACAAGAGACCGAGCGGAAGCCGCCTAAACGGAAGGCTTTTATTGCCGCTGGCCGTTGGTTGCTCTTTTTTCGAGGTTTCCGAAATGCAATTACACCCACGTCTCTTCTGCGCTCTACTAGGCGCCGTCGCAATCGCCGTGTTAGCCGGCTGCGCGACGAACGGCGGCACGGCGCCGGTCGCGACACAGCAATCGCGCTCACAAGTACCACTCGGACCGGGATGGATATGGAAAGACGGCGTGCTGTATCACCAACCGCATTATATGCTACCGCGCGGAATGAGGAGCAAGCACGCAACGAGCCCCGCGGACGTCATGGTGTACGGAAACGGGCCCGTCCTCGTGAGCCCCAAAGTCTATCTCATTTTTTGGGGATATCAGAAATACGGCGATCCGGACGGCCTAATGCCTTTGCTGGAAAGGTACATCGGCAACATGGGCGGCAGCGGTCACAACAACATCTACACACAATACTACGAGATGTCCGGATCCACCAAGACCTACGTTACGAATCCAACGTCGCAGCTTGGCGGCGTCTGGATGGACAATAACCACGAACCGTACTCTCCCACCGACGCGCAAATCGCGCAGCAGGCAATCGACAGCATCGCGACGTTCGGATACGATCCGAACGGCTCGTACGTCGTGGCGACGCCGTCCGGACGCAATAGCAACGGATTTTGGCACCAGTACTGCGCCTATCACGGCGCGGTGTACTACAACAGTAACTACATTTCGTACACAAATTTTCCGTACCAGCCGGATGCGGGTTCGTTCTGCGGCTCGGATTTTCTCAAGGTGCGCCCCAGAGACGAGAAAGCGCTCGATGAAGGCGTCACGATCATCGAGGGCCACGAAGAAGGCGAATCGGCTACCGACCCGGTGCCGGGCTCGGGTTGGGTTGACGGCTACGGCAACGAGATCGGCGACGTTTGCGCATGGGAAGACATCGCAAACGATCCGTTCGGACGCTATTCATTTACGATGCAGCCGATGTTCAGCAATGCCACGGGAACCTGCGTTCAGTCGTATTAAGGAGTAACTCGTATCGTGCGTTTATGGTTTGTGGCCGCCATGTGCGGCGTCTCAGTCGCATTGATCGCCGGATGTTCGACGCTTCCGAGTTCGGGCATCACGCAAAGCCGAGCGTTCGGCGATGGCGTTCGGAGTGACTTCCAGTTGCCGCCACCGCAAACGAGCTACAAGGGTATGCTGAAATGGTTTGCCGACGGCAAGATGCCGGGTCCCGCCCCACGCTGGTTCATGAAAAAGTGGCTCCACAACTTCGAGCACCGCAAATCGTTCCACCAGCATTCCGTGAGGAAGGATCTCGGGACAGTTGGGCTCTGGGCTCTCAGCAGCTACGACTGGCTCATCGGCACGCCGGCCAACGGGCATAGGGACGTGTATGCTATCGACGTCTACCAAAATAACTGCAGCATCGGCGGCGGTATGAAGGTCGACGGAAACGGAAACGCGTGGGTCTCGTGCGCCACGTGGTACAACGGCTCGAATGCCTGGGGCAGTGCCGAGGAGTACAGCAACACCGGCGCGCTCGTCGGCACGTATAAAGGCGCTTGCCCGAGTAACCTGAGCGGTTGCCAATCTTGGTACGCGTACGGCGACGACGTGGCTCCCGACGGGAAGGGCGGAGTTTACGTCGGCGACTTAACGACGACGCCGTGCGTTTACATCAGCGGATCGTTTTGCACGCAAGAGTATGGCACCGGCTGGGAATACTTCGCGAGCCCATCGGCGCAGCCGGTCTACTCCAACGTTATGGGTAACTGGCCGGCAGGCTGTTCGAGCAACTGCATCAACGTGAACACCGTCACGAATTTCGATGTCGACGGTTCGGGCAATGTTTGGACGGTGTTTGACGGATGCTTCTACTACTACAGCGGCTATTGCGCGTCGGGGATTGCCGAGGTCACCGGCGTATCAACGGGTAACCCGAACCTCACCGTCGCGGTTTCACCGGGCGTGCTTCCGGGTAGCGGCCCTGCGAGTATTTATATCGCCGGCAATACCGCCATGGTTACCGACACGTATAACCGGACGATCTACAAGTACACCCTTCCGATCACGCCGTCGAGTACGCCGACGGTGTATGGCGTTACGAATCAGAGCCACGTCGACGAATGCGGAGCGCCGAATATCGGCGGTTTCAACGCCTCCGGCAGCGGCTTCGCGGTCGCGGATTTCTGCGGGTGGGTCAACGCGGTCGCGGGCGGTAAATCTACCTTTCTTAGCAACGTCGATTTCCTCGGAGTTACGGCCGCAGGTTTCGCGCCTTCGAATAAGTAGTTTGGCCTGATCGTTCGCGTGCTCGGCTCCGCCGCCGGGCGTAAGATAAGGAAAGAGGCTCATGAGCGCTTTACGGTCTGTCATATGCACGGGCGCGGCCGTCGCGATGCTCGCAGGTTGCGGCGGAGGCAGCGCGCCGTTTAGCCCATCGCCTGGCGGAGTCACGGCGGAACGAACGCACGTGCGTCCCGCGTACAGCGTGCTCTACAGCTTCAAAGGCGGCACCGAGGACGGCGCGCACCCGGAGGCTACCCTCATCAACGTCAACGGCACGCTCTACGGCACGACCTCCATCGGTGGCGGCGACCGGTGTACCAGACGTGAAGGTTGCGGCACAGTCTTCTCGATCACGACGTCCGGCGCGGAAGCCGTGCTCCATAGCTTCCCCAGCAAACCGGGCGGCACGTACCCGTATGCGGGCCTCCTCAACGTGAACGGCACGCTTTACGGCACGACCTATTATGGGGGCCCGAGTTGCGCTAAACCCGGTTGTGGCACGGTGTTTGCAATCGCGACGTCCGGCAAGGAAACCCTGCTCTACAGTTTCGGGAAAGACTCGGGAGACGGTACAGGACCGGACGCGGGCCTCATCAACGTTAACGGCACGCTCTACGGTACTGCCAGTGGCGGGGGCGCAAACTGCAACTCGATGGGTGGATGCGGCACAGTGTTTACGATCACGCCGTCCGGCAAGGAAACCGTGCTCCATAGTTTTGGCGGCTCGGGAGACGGTATATACCCCGTGGCGGAGCTCATCAACGTCAAGGGCACGCTTTATGGGACGACCACGCTTGGTGGCGCGAGCAACGAGGGAACGGTATTCGCGATCACAACGTCCGGCAAGGAAACCGTGCTCTACAGTTTCAAAGGCGGGACGGAGGACGGAGCACGCCCCAACGCGGGCCTCACCAACGCCAAGGGTACGCTCTACGGCACCACCAGTTTTGGGGGCGATACGGTTAAGGGGTGCAACGCGGGATGTGGAACGGTTTTCGCTATCACGACCTCCGGCACCGAGACTGTGCTCCACAGCTTCGGCGGCTCGAGCGACGGCGCATTCCCGCAAGCGGGCCTCATCAACGTCAACAGTACGCTCTACGGTACGACTGCAAGCGCGGGCGCGAACTGCAGTCCCTCCTTCGCTTGCGGAACTGTTTTTGCGGTGAGTATGTCCGGCACCGAGACTGTGCTCCACAGCTTCGGCGGCTCTGGCGACGGCGCGTACCCGCTTGCGGGACTCATCGACGTCAAGGGCACACTCTACGGTACGACCAATTTTGGGGGCGCGAACGCTGCCGGAACCGTCTTCTCGCTATCGCCGTGAAACGGCTACGCTGAAAGCATCGCAAAACGGGCCCGCCTTACAACGGTGGGCTCGTTGCTTTTGGCAGATGAGTTCAGCAAGGGCAACAGCGTACCTACGCGGCACGCCCGTCCCGATCGGGTCGCAGTACGCGAGCGTAAACGAAGAGCTTGGGACGCGCGGCGTCGCGCTAAAAAGGGCCGGTATCGCCTAGCCGCTGTCGAACCGGTGGGCTGAAGAGGAGCATCCTGATGATTGATTTCCGTTTAGCGCGTCATGCTTTAGGTGTTTACGCGGCCGTTGCCATGCTCGCGGGATGCGGCGGCCAGCCCAGTAACGGCGGCGTGCCGAGCGTGGCCCCAAACTCTCTTCCGAACCATAAATCCTTTTATTACACTGGCGCGGCGCAGGATTTCACGGTGCCGGCGGGCGTGACAGAAATCTCGGCCGTTGCTCGGGGCGCAAAGGGCGCGGGTAAGCACATAGCCGACGGCGGGCGTGTGCATGCCGTTATCCCGGTGACGCCGGGCGAGACGCTGGTGGTGTACGTCGGCGGTGACGCTTCGGAGTCGACCGGCGGCTTTAACGGCGGTGGCTCCGGCGGCAGCTACGAAGATAACAACGGTTACGGCGGAGGCGGCGCCTCAGATGTACGAGAGGGCGGTGACGGGCTGGCGAACCGCATTCTCGTGGCCGGCGGCGGAGGCGGCCAGGGCGGCGGCAACTACTATCAACCCTTTGGAGCGGGAGGCAAAGGCGGCGGAAAGACCGGTGGCACCGGCGCCAAAGGCAGTTTTTCCCCCTACGGTTCCGGCCACGGCTCCCGCTACTCCGGCGGCGGCGGGGGAGGCGGCACGCAGAATAGCGGCGGGGCCGGAGGCGGCGAAGGCTCAGGTGACGGCTGTGCCGGGCTTGCGGGCGACGACGGAGCGCTCGGGGAAGGCGGCGCCGGCGCCAACGGAGCCTCGCGCGAGTGCGGCGGCTCCGGGGGTGGCGGAGGTGGCGGCTACTACGGCGGCGGCGGCGGAGGGTCGGGCGGAGCCTACTACAGCGGGTACTATGGCGGCGGCGGTGGAGGCGGCGGCGGATCGTCGTACGCCGAGCGCAAGGCCACCGATGTGCGCTTCTGGCAAGGGTGGAAACAGTCGGCACATAACGGCCTTGTCGTCATCAGCTGGCAGTAAAAGAAACTCAAACTCCCTTGAAACGGCTTCGCGACTTCGCGGGGCCGTTTTCATATCCATCATTTCCTTCGCTTGCAGTAGCGCGGGAAATAGGCCGCGCTTTTCGTTTTATGGGCGCGCGGGCACGGTGAGCGTGGAAGGCCCTGGAGTTGTTTACGCCCTTCCGATCGCGAGCGTGGGTCGTCTTTGAAGGCGTCACTGCTAGCGGCGTGGCCGTTGGAACCGCGACCGTCGACGTCGTCAACAAGTACTGCTAGATAGGGATCGTTTCTCGCGCGGCTTGGGGTGTGCGAGATGGAGCCCCGGGTTCCTTGGCGCGACCCACACCGACGTAGCGCAGCCCTTCATTGACGACTTCGTCGGCGTCGAAAATGTTGCGACCGTCGAATATGACGTTCCCGCGCATGAGCTTGCGCACCATCCGGAAGTTGATGCCCGCGTACTCTTCCCATTCGGTCGCCAGTACTAGCGCGTCGCAGCCGTTGATCGCTTCGTACATCTGCGAACAATACCTGACGTCGCTGCCGGTTTTTGCGCGCGCCCCCTCGATCGCGATCGGATCGTGCGCGGTGACCGTGGCGCCGGAAGCAATGAGCGACTCGATGAGATGCAGCGCGGGCGCGTCGCGGACGTCGGAGGTGTGCGGCTTGAACGCCAGCCCGAGGACGCAGACGGTCTTCCCCTCGACCGAACCACCCAACGCTTGCTCAATCCTCGCCAGAGCACGCGGAACCTGAGCGCGATTCACGGCGTCGACCGAGCGCAAGAGCGCCGCGTCGTAGGTCCGGCCCTCAGCCGTCTTCTCGAGCGCTCGGAGGTCCTTTGGAAAGCAAGAGCCGCCGTAGCCGATTCCCGGACTCATATTGTGAGTCCCGATGCGGCGATCGGAGCCGATGCCCTTAGCGACGGCCTTGACGTCGACGCCGACGAGCTCGCAGATATTCGCGATCTCGTTCATGAACGAAATCTTCGTGGCTAAGAACGCGTTGGCCGCGTACTTGATCATCTCGCTCGTCCGCACGTCGGTGATGACGAACGGCGCGTCGAGCGGCGCGTATAAGTCGCGCATCGTCGCCTCGGCTTGCGGGCTGCTCGTCCCAATGACGATGCGGTCGGGGTGCATGAAGTCGGCGATCGCCGACCCTTCGCGAAGAAACTCCGGATTGCTCACGACATCGATTTGGTGCGGGTTCACGGCGTTCTCGGCGATGATTGCCGAGAACATCTCGCTGGTCTCGACCGGCACGGTCGATTTCAGCACAATAATTTTCGGCCCCACCAGATCGCGTGCGATGGTCGCGGCCGTATTCCATATCGCCGAAAGGTCGGCGCTGTCATCGTGGTCCTTCGGCGTCCCGACCGCGATGAAGACGATTCCCGAATCGCGTACGCCTGCTTCGATATCTTCAGAAAAAGCAAGCCGGCCGGCGTGATGATTATTCGCGATCATCTCGAGCAGTTGGGGCTCGTGGAAGGGCAACTCCCCACGAAGCAGCGCCGCTATTTTGCGAGCGTCGTTATCGAGGCAAACGACCGAGTTGCCGAGTTCGGCTAAGCACGCCCCCGTCACCAGGCCAACGTAACCTGCCCCAACAACGGCGACTCGCCTGCGCCTATTCGGCGTGCCATTTGGCTTCACACTAATCGACCCCGCGACATAACCAAAGCCACGTTTGCTAAAACCTCCGGTGCGGTTCTTTGCTTTAGCGGCGTCCCGTCGTCTCAGCTGATATTGAAACGGCCCAGGCTATCAGCCACGAGCGTTCACATTAATGGATAGAGTTCGGACGACGATTGCCGCCGCAGCCGGTTGTTACGACTGCGGCGGCACAAAACGCCGAGAGTTAACGAGTGACGGCCCTATTCCGTGAAGGTGCTGTTGAAGATGGCGTTCTTCGGTCCGGTGACGGTTACGCCGTTCTCGAAGAAACAGCCGCCGCCGAACGAGAGCCCGACCATCGTGACGTTCTTGATAGCGCCGGCAAACTTCTTCGGATTCGCAGTTCCAGGCTGGCCGTTCCAATCAGACCAATCGGCAGGGTCGTCAACCGCCTGCTGTATCTGCGAGGCGGTTCCTTGCTGAGCCAACGTCCAGCTCTCCGGGTTGGACCACCAGTAATGTGTATATTGGAAAAGGCCGCCCGAAGTAAAGAAGAAGCGCGCGCTCGCGGCAGGTCCACCACTGCAACTGGGTTCGCCCTGATAGACGAAATCACCATACTTCGCAGTCTTTCCGTTGTGCGTGACATTCACTTGATCGGTGAGCGTTGCACTGGTGAGGTCACCCGTCAGAGTAGGGTCTTTGGTAACCAAGAGGGCCGTATATTGCAAGGGCTTGAGGTAAAAAGTGATGAGGCCATAGTAGCTCGACGTGTTGTGCGGGCAAATCGAGTTGCTAGCACAATAGACGTACATCACCCATCTGGCGGGATTCCCGTCCGGTCCGGAATGCCGCGTGCCCGAGTCGGTGCGGTGGAACGCGGTCAACTGCATCGCGCCAGGCGACGGAAGCTGCGATCCGCCGTTGCTGCCGCTGCAGCCGGCCAGGACCGCGACGAGCGTCGCCGTGCCGAGCGCCAAACTAAAATACTTCATTATTCGCAAACTCTCCATTCTCTCTTGACGAGAGAGCAACAACTGGTCAGGCTATTAACCGAAGGCACATGGTTCGTTCGTCGAGCGCCCGCCTATACTCGACGGCGAAGCCTTTTTCGCTTGCTAAAGACCGGGCCCATCAATTAAGAGATAGGCGCCGCTCGGAAGGTTACTCCAGGGACCGCCTGTCTCCTCCATCGCTAGGCACTCGAAGGAGCGCCCGCCGGCCCCGGCCGAGGGCGAGAACCGGGCGCCATGAGGCGGATCCGCCCCGCCGCTGCAGCCGGCAAGTATGGCAGCGGCAGAGCAAACCATCTTTTCCCTATCGAAGGAGCGAGTTTCTCGAACGCACCTATGGGGCGCTGATTGCAGTACCGTCCGGCTCGCTGGACGACGACAGAGCCGCGCTTGTCTTCAGCGGATTGCCGCCCAACGGGTACGACCAACTGTCAATGGTGGTGGGCTCGGATCCCGAAGCGCAGCCGAACCCGGTGGAATAGCTGAATTCGTAATCCCCTGCGTATAGCTTGTTGCCGCTTCGGACGACCTGCGAGACGGAGCACGCTGCGACGTCCTGTGAGTTATTAAGGGGAGCGGTACTGCTGATCGTCCCAGCTAAATGTGAAAGCGCGACGTAGTCGATGCAGGAGGTTATGGGGCTGAACGAGCCGCTGCAATCGTTATCTTCAACCATGAGTTTCCCCCCACCGTGGGCGGAGATCCACTGAACCGCACCGGGGCCGTAAATGGTGCCTCCGCTGATCGTAATCCGGTGCACCGAGGTGCCGCCCTTCGGAAGCTTATCGATGTAGGCGGGGGTGTAGCTGTAAGGGGCGACGTCGAAGTAGAGGTTGCCTCGCCCATCGTAGCCGGCGGAAAAGTAAGCGTATACGTTAGGATCGGGGTCCTGGTATACCGCGGGCGTTCCGGTCGCCCCAGGATAGACCAAGATCTCGCCCGGCGGTTGACTGCCGCCGTCATTGAAGATGTTCGTGACCGCGAGGTTCCCGGTCGTCTTGTCCCAAGCGCACCCAACGGGCAATCCGGTCGGATCCATCAATGTATTCAGGAGCGTGCCGTCGTGTGAATACTCGTAGATCACATGGGTGCCGGTGTAATAGCCGGTATTCGTTATCCAAACGTCACCCGAGCCGTCAGAGCACTCACCTTGCGGCTGGCTGAAGCCAGTCAGCGTTGCCACCTGCGTGAGCGACGGCAGGTTGTAAATGTACACGTCGTACGTGCCGGCATCTGAGATCCAGAGCTGCCGGCCGTTGACGTCCTTTTTTAGCTCCGGCGAACGCCACGACTTGTGGTGGTCCGGATGTGGGATGCCTTCCACGAGACCCATAAAGCCGTCGTGACGTTGGCCAAGTGTAGGCGCACCTGGCTGGGCTGCATTTAACCCCGCCGAGCCGAGCGCCGGCGACGGCGACCCGCTGCCCCCGCCGCTGCAGCCTGCGAGCATGGCAGCCGTCGCGCAAACGGCCAATGCAAACGAAATCAGAGTCTTCATCAAGTAGTCCTTCCCGCCGAGATAGTGAGGTAATTTTAAAACGAGTAGCTGACGCCCTACTTGCTAAGTCACGAGACGGACGCCTGAATCCTGCCACCGGCGACAAAACTCGCGCACCTGGGCGCCTGTGCGAAGTGCAGCCCGTTCGTCCTTCGACTCCGCTCAGGATGACACTGGGTGGGCTTTGATCGTCGCGTAGATCTTCTGGAAGAGCTGCGGAATGTCGCTGCTCTTCTCCGTCGGCCGGCTGTTGGCAAAGATCGCCACGACCAAACCGGAATCGGGGAAGTAGAGGTGCGCGCAGCGGAAACCGAGCGTTTCCCCTTGGTAGAACCAGAACACACCGAACGCCGGCATGAAGCGCGCGGCGACGCCGAGGCCGAAGCCGGCGGGGTCGGCAGCCGTTGGCTTCGCGAGCGGCTTCGCCGTCTTTATCGAGATCAGGCTCAGCAGTTCGGCCTTCTGTTTTGGCGGCAGCAGCGTCGTTCCCTGATAGAGTGCGCGTGCCCAAACGGTGAGGTCTTCCGGCGTCGAGACGATCGAGCCCGCGCCTTGCGCCCACGAGAGGCTGTCGGGGGTCACGTTCTTGCCGATAAGCGTCGCGAAGCCGGGGTCGTCGTTTTCGTAGTATCCGGCGACGACGCGGTTGGCGATCGGTGCCGGATATAAGTTCGACGTGTAATACGTATTCTTCAAGCCAAGGCTGCCGATAATGCGATCGATCTCCGCGGCAAAGCTCCGGCTCGAGCTGCGTGCCGCGACGATCTCCTGCGCCAAGATGTAGCCGGTGTTGGAGTACGCGTACTTCGTGCCGGGCGTTGACTGAAACTTCGGATAGACGAGTTTGATGAGCGTGCTCGTCGCGACGTCGGCCATCGGAGCCTTCACGTACATCGCATACCAGGCCGGCGAGTCGTCGTAGGTCGGTAATCCGCCGGTCATGCTCAGCAGCTGTCGCAGCGTTATTTTGCCGTACGCGGGATACTGCGGAAGATATTTGCCGATGGGGGCGTCGATCGAGAGCCGTCCCTGGGCCTCGAGCTGCAGGATGGCGACCGCCGTGAACGCCTTCGTATTGCTCCCAATCTGATAGAGGCTCGTGGGCGTGACCGGTGGCCCCGACCCGTAGCGCGTCGTCCCCGCGGTGAGGTTGATGGCCGGCGCATCCTTCGCCAAACTCACCGAGAGCGAGAGCGACGAGAGGTGCTCCTTGTCTCCGCGCGCCTTGAGGTACGCATTGAGGTCGGCTTGCAGCGCGGCTTTGAGGGCGGTGGTGTTTTGCGCCGCGGGCGAGCCTTGGGCCGCACCCGGCGACGCCATGCTAAGAAGAACGAAGATCGCGGAGAGCGTAGCGAGCATTTTCATCCCCACAGAATTTCGACGGGCGAGCGGCGAAACATCGTGGAGCGCTTTCCGGTAGCTCCGGAGAGCTATCGCCGAAGAAAGGTCCCGTTGTATGCTACCAAAGATCGCGGTCGCGCTGTTGTGCGCGGCCATCGCCGTCCCGCTCGTCGCCGCTGCGGACCCCGTACCGGACGCCGCGCAAAAGGCCCTCACCGCCGATTATGCGCTGGTCTGCACCGCCTCCCAAGATCCAACCGACGCCAACCTCACGGCAGCCTACGCGCTGCTCGCACCCACCTTCGTGCACATTAGTTTCAAAGGCGAGCAGATGCAGCGCGACGCCTTCATCGCACAGGGCAAGCAGCAGCTCAAACAACTGCACATCACGACGTGCGCCAACACGATCACCTCGATGACCATGTCCGACCCCACCACGATCGTGGCCGTCGTTGCCGGCAAGGTCGGCGGTCAGATTCAGGCGCCCGACGGCAATCACGATATCGACGTCTCCGCAAGTTCGTCGGACACCTGGAAACTCACCAACGGCGCTTGGCTCCAGACGCAAAGCAAAGATGTCAGCGTATTGGTCAAGGTCGACGGTAAAGTCGTTCAAGACGAAGGCAACTAGCCCATGAGCCCGAGGCTTCTGCTCCTGGCGACCGCAATTCTTGTGCTGTCCGCTCCGCTGGTCGCGCGCGCCGACGAAGGGCCGATTGCGCAGATGCGCTGGCGTTCGCTGGGCCCAGCGCTGCCCGAAGGCCGCGCGTCCGCGGTTGTCGGCAGCAACCAGCATGCGCTGCTCTTTTATGCGGGCACCGCCGACGGCGGCGTGTGGAAGAGCGTCGACGGTGGCACGTCGTGGCAGAACATCTCCGACCTCATTCATCTCAGCAGCGTCGGCGCGATCGCCGTGCAACCCAACGACGACACGAACCTCTGGGTCGGCGCGGGCGAGACCAATCCGCGCAACGACGTGATTCAGGAGAACGGCCTCTACCACTCGACCAACGGCGGCCGCTCGTGGCAGAGCGTCGCGTTCCCACACGCACCCGGCATCTCGAAGATTCTTTTGGATCCGTCCGATCCGAAGCACGTCGTCGTCGCCGTGCTCGGCGACGTCTTTGCGCCGAGCGCGCAGCGCGGCGTCTACGTCTCGTTCGACGGCGGCGCAACGTTTTCCAAGACGCTCTACCTGTCGGAGCAATCCGGTGCGAGCGACATGGCGATGGATCCAAAGAATCCCAACATCATCTACGCCGGCATGTGGCACGTCTTGCGACGCCCGTGGTCGATCACCAGCGGCGGAACCGGCGACGACGGGCTCTATCGTTCGAGCGACGGAGGCAAAACGTGGAAGGAAGTGACCGGCAACGGTTTTCCCGTACCGCCGATCGGCCGCATCGGCGTGGCCATTGCGCCCTCGCAACCCGACCGCATTTACGCGCTTGTCGAATCGGCCGCCGGGATTCTCTGGCGCTCCGACGACGGCGGCGTTACCTGGAAGCTGGTCAGTAAGGATTCGCTGGCAAACCAGCGCCCCTTCTACTTCTCGCACGTGCGCGTCTCGCCGACCGATCCGGGAACCGTTTACGGCGTGAGCATCCTGCTCGCGACCTCATATAACGGCGGCGAAAAGTTCAACCTTTCGGCCTTCAGCGTTCACTCCGATCTACACGACATGTGGATATCCTCCGACGGCAATCGCATGGCGTTGGCCGGCGACGGTGGCATCGCGATCTCGACCAACGGCGGCGCTACGTGGGCGAACTCGCGAAATATTGCGATCGGGCAAGTCTATCGTATCGGGCTTTCTAATACGACCCCGTACCTCGTCTGCGCCGGCTTGCAAGACAACAACGCCTTTTGCGGGCCGGCCTTTAGCGGTAACTCCGACGGCATCACCAATCGGGATTGGTTCAAGATCGTCGAAGGCGACGGTGAATGGGCGGTTCCCGATCCGACGAACCCGCGGCTCATCTGGGCGGATTCGCAGAACGGCGAACTGGTCGTCTATGACCGCGTCTCGCACGAATCCACCAACGTGCGCCCGTATCGCGGAACCGCGCAGGAAGATTTCGTCCTTGCCACGTCGCGCTATCGCTTCAACTGGCAGTCGCCGGTTGCGTTCGCTGCCTACGATCCACACGTCGCCTTCATCGGGGCTAACGTGCTCTTCCAAACCAGCGACGGCGGCAAACACTGGAAGGCGATCAGCCCCGACCTCACGCGAAACGACAAATCCAAACAGCAGATCGCTAAGAACTCGGTAACGCAAGACGAGTCGGGCGCCGAAAACTATGGCACGATTCTCGACATCGAAACCTCCGCCCGGCACGACGGCGAAATCTGGACCGGCTCCGACGATGGGCTGGTCTACCTCACGCGCGACGGTGGGAAACATTGGCGCAACGTGACGCCACCCGGCCTTGCGGTCGATAGTTCCGTCGAAACCGTCGCCCCGTCGACGCTGGTTGACGGCACGGCCTACGTCTCGGCCGATCGCCACGCGATGGGCGACGATGCCGCGTACATTTTCGTCACTCACAACTATGGCGCGACGTGGCAAAAGATTACCGGCGGCATTCCGGCCGGCGAGTTCGTGCGCGCCGTCCGCCCCGACACCGCCAACCGCAACATCGTCTACGCCGGCACCAACCGCGGGATTCGCATTTCGTGCGACGGCGGTTCGAACTGGCGGAGCTTCCAGAACAACTTGCCGGCCGTCGAAGTGCGCGACATTCGCATCCAGCCGCAGTTCGACGACCTCGTCATTGCCACGCACGGGCGCGCCATCTGGGTGATGGACGACATTCGCGCCGTGCAGCAGTCGGCATGTTCGAACCCGGCGGCGCCGCTGGTCATCGGTCCGCGCCCGGCGATCGATCTGCTCAGCTATCGCGACGACGAAGGAAACTACACCGATTTTGAAGCGCAACAGCCCGGCGCAAGTTTATTGAGCGGCGGTGGCGCCGTCGCAACGCTCTATTACTGGCTGCCGGCGCAAGCCAAAAAGCGCCCGACGATCGAGATCTACGATTTGCACGGTCATCTTTGGCGCCGGGTCGCGGGCGAACACGACGTCTTTACCGGCGAAGAAGGCGAATCGTACTGGCTGAGCCGCACCGACGGCAAAAACGAGTTCGACTACGACTTTACGATCGACGGACCCGCCCGCTACGACAGCGCGCCGTTCTTCTTCCGCGGCCCCACCGAAGGCCCGGCCCTTCCGCCCGGCCACTACGTGATGGTCTTTCACCTCGACGGCACAACGTATCGTTTCCCATTAGTCAAGCTCGCAGATCCGCAGTCGCACACGACCCCCGCGGAGTACCAGGCGGCCTTCGAGGCGCAGCGCCGCGCTTACAACCTCGTAGATCGCATCGATACGATGCTCAATAACCTGCACGACACGCGCGCAATACTGGTTGCCGACAAGGCGGCGCTCAAGCCTTCCGACGCGGCGACCGCGGCCAAGGTGCAAGCGGCGATCGACGCCATCGACGCGCAAGTGGCAACGCTCACGTCGTCGCCGCAGAGCTTCGAGGACTTCATTCAGAAGCCGGGACAGCTCCACGAAGACGCTCTCAACTTGACCGGCGACGAGCCGCTCGCACAGGCGAGCCTAACGCTCTACGCGCGTCTCGAGCGCACCTACACGTCGCGCGCCACGGCCTATGACGCGTGGAGGTCCTCGCTCTCGGCCGTCAACGCCACGCTCAAAGCGGCAAACCAAAAGCCGGTCGCGATCCCGCCGCCTGCGGGCACGCGCGGCGAATCAGCTACTTAACGGCGGTGCTGGTGCTGAAGCTGGTGCTGGTGCTGACGCTGAAGCTCTTCTTCTTCGGCGTCGGAGCGCAATCGGTGAGCCCGTCGACCACTCGACAAACCTGATGCGTGATGCGGTCGATCCGATAGACCGCGGTCCCGCCGCTCAAGTATTCGTAACGAAAGAAGAGCTGGAAGACCGCAAGCAACAGGGCGACGCTCGCGACCGCAGCGGCGATTTTCGCCGGGTCGTAGGCCTTGCGGATCGGCAAATAGGAAAGTTGCAGCCGGTCCATCGGATCGGCTTCGGCTTGGAATCCGCGGTCGCCGAGGGAATATCCCTCGGGACCGATGCGGTGCTCGCCTCTCAAACGATTCACCCCTGGGCGACCAGAAGCGAGCCGCGGCCCCTCGGTAAGGTCGTGCGCATTCCGGCTAAGGATACCGAGCGACCAGGCCCTCTTCCTCCCTGCCGCCGGCAACGTCAGCCTGAGCGCTCCCTAAGCGCTACTTCCCTATGCTCAGGATGACGTTGGTGGGGGTTTTCAGGGGTACTGGAAAGTTTTTAAACGGACTGCCCCCGGCGGGGTAGTGCCAAACGTTGACGCCGCCGCCGCTGCCCCCTTCCTCCGCGCACCACAGATTTGGCCCGATCATAGCCTTACCTTGCTTGTTATCGATCGGCGTATTCTTCTTGCCGAGGACGAACGGGTCGGGGTCGTCAACGTAGTCGTTGTAGCAGCTAGCGCTGAACGCTACTTCCTTTGACGAGCTGATCGTCGTGCCGGAAAGCGTCGACGGCCACAATCCGGTTTGCTCCGTCCCGCCGGCTTCCTGGTCGCCCAGCGCAATGTGCTTTCCGTCCCAGATCGAGCCACCCGGAAAATCGATCGTGATGCCTTTAGTCGTGAGCGTGATCAACGACTTCGATCCAGCCAAGAGCGCGCAAACCACGTGGCCGCCGCTGCTGCTCTCGCCGACTCCGATCAGATTATCTTTGTCGTCGTAACCCATCGCCCAGATGTACGTGCAGTCCGTGCCGCTGTAGGTCATGCCGTCCTTGGGATTCCCCTTGGCGTAGACCGTGACCACGCCGGGATCGAAGCCGGTGACCGAAACGTCGCCTTTCGAGTCGACCGAGCACCCGATCGGGGTACCGCTCGCGCTGAAGGTTTTAATCGGCGTCTTGCCGCCGTGAGCGTACTCAACGAGCGTAGCGCTGTCGAACTCCGCGAAATACACGTCACCCTTCGCGTCGACGCAACTGCCCTCAACCCCGGAAACGCCCGTAAGTATTCCCACCGAACCTCCGCTCGGATAATTGTATACGTACTCATCGCCGGTGTCTGCGTCCTCAATGTACATGAGGATGCTGCTCATCTTCTTCTGCGGCAACATCCACGAACTGCCGTGGTCGGGATGTATGCGCCGCTGAAAGTAGCGCGGTACGATCAACGTCGCGTCACGCTGTGCCCACAGCGTCGGCAACCGGGTCGCGTTCCCGCGTTGTGGCAAGGCTCCGGGCGCACCGCCTGAAGACTGCAATCCGGAACAGCCGGCGAGCAACGCCACCGCAAACACAAGTATTTTCATAACGCTTCTCCCTTTAAACATCGGAGCAGATTATTAGCCGGACTACGTCCCGATGCTGACGGCCAAAACGTCTCCGAAATCCTGACTGTAGCCTTTGAACGGCTTTCCGCCTTGAGGATAATGCCAGAACTCGATGTAGCCGCCGTCGCCGCACCACGTATTTGTGCCGACGACGACCTTGCCTTGGGTGTCGTTTACCGGCGTGTTCTTCTTCCCAACTATAAACGGATTAAGAATGTCGGCGTAATCGTTGTAGCAGGTGTCGGTGAGCGTAACTTCACTTCCGACTGGGGAAAGGGTCGAGCCCGTTAGCGTCGAGGGATATGCACCGGTATCGAAAGTTCCGCCGGCTTCCTGGTCGCCCAGCGCAATGTACTTGCCGTCCCACATCGTGCCGTCGGGAAAGTCGATCGTTCCGCTAAACGACAGCGACGAGATGCTCCTGGCACCGGACAGCAGCGCGCAGTACGCACGACCGCCGGACGAAGTCTCGCCGACGCCGATGAGGTTACCGCTGTGGTCGTAGCCCATCGACCACATATACGTGCACACGCCGCTGTAGTTAGTGCCTTTCTTCGGGTTACCACCCGCAAAAACCGTGACTGCGCCTGGATCGAAGCTGGTGACGGCGAGGTCACCCTTGGAATCGACCGAGCAGCCGATCAGCGTGCCGCCCGACAGCTCATAGGTTTTAAGCACCTTGGTGCCCCCGTGCGCATATTCGACCACGTCTTCTCCGTCGAAGTTCGCGATATAGACGTCACCTTTTGCATCAACGCAACCAGCATATGCGCTGGCATCATCCGAAAGCGTTCCAACCAGCTTGCCGTTCGAGTAGTCGTAGACATCAACTCCGCTGCCCCCCGCAGCATAGATGAGGACCGATTTCTTCTTCTGCGGCAGCATCCACGATCTACCGTGGCCGGCGTGCATGGGCTGCCGAACGTAGTGCGGCGTCAACTCCGGCGCGTTCCCGCGCTGCTCTAAGACTCGAGGCGCCCCGTTTGAAGACTGCAATCCTGCACACCCCGCAAGTAGCGCCAGCGCGAGTAACAGCAAACCTTCCCGTACAAGCATCTTCATGAGTCTTCTCCTTTTATTAAGCTACGTTCCGAGACTTACGGCGATGCCGTATCCGCCACAGACCTCGGTAGAGTGCTTCCGGAACGGATCGCCGCCTTTGGGGTAGTGCCAGTAACAGAGCCCCAAGCCGGTGCCGGGGTCGCAACTCGAGCCGATGACAACGTTCCCTTGCCGGTCGTTAACCGGGGTGTTCTTCTTTCCGACGATAAATGGATTAACCGTGTCGGAATAACTGCCGCTTCCGGGGCAGGTGAGAATCGTTTCGCCGTGAGACGTCAGCGTCGAACCGGAAAGGCTCGCCTGAATCATGCCGGTATTGAAAGTTCCGTCCGCTTCCTGGTCGCCCAGCGCGATGTACTTGCCGTCCCACATCGAGCCTCCCGGGAAGTCGATCGTTCCACTGAATGAGAGCGACGTGATGCTCGTTCCACCGGACAGCAGCCCCACGTAACAGCGAGTGCCGGACGAGGTTTCCCCTACGCCGATGAGGTTACCGCGGTTGTCGTAGCCCATCGTCCACACGTACGTGCACGCGCCGCTGTAGGTGGTGCCTTTGCTTGGGTCGCCACCGGCAAAAACCGTGACTTCGCCCGGATCGAAGCTGGTCACGGCGACGTCACCCTTTGAATCGACCGAACAGCCGATTGGAGTGCCGCCTGAATCGTAGGTATTGAGGACGCCGGTGCCGCCGTGCGCGTATTCCACCGCATTACCGGCATCGAAGTTAGCGATGTAGACGTCGCCATTCGCATCAACACACATGCCGTAGGGCCCGTCAAAGCCCGTAAGCGTTCCCACCGGTTTGCCGCTAGAGTAATCGTACACGTAAACGTCGTTCGGTCGAGTCGTCTCCGGCGTAGATCAGAGCCGACTTGTCGCCCTTCTTCTGCGGCAGCATCCACGAACTGCCGCGATCGGGGTGCACGGGCCGCTGCAGGTAATGCGGCACGGCCAAGGCCGCGTCACGCTGCAACCGGAGCGGGATCGCGTTGCCGTTTTGTGGCAAGCCCCCGGAAAGACCGGTCGAAGATTGCGATACCGCACAGCCCACGAGCAACGCAGTGGCCGCAAATACAAGGCTCCCCACGAACCCGAAACGCAAACCCTTCATCACGACGATTCCTTTCACACAAACCTAAGCGTGTTATGGCGCGATGCTTACGGCTTGCCCGTAGGGCTCGGCGGACCCGCCAAGGCTCTTGTAAGGCAATCCGCCTGCAGGGTAATGCCAGAAGCCCATTTCACCTTGACCTCCGTCTGGGCACCACAAATTGGCACCGATAACGGTCTTGGCTTGCTTTCCTTTGAATAGTGTGTTCGTCTTGCCGACGAGGAATGGGTTTACGATGTCAGTGTAGTCGTTGTAGCAATTGTCGTCCAAGACCGTCTCGCTGACAAAGGTGAGAGTCGTGCCGTTGAGGGTGACCCGAGCGAGGCCGGTTTGGAAAGTGCCACCTGCCTCTTGGTCGCCGAGCACGATATACTTACCGTCCCATGAGGTGCCACCCGGGAAGTCGATCGTGATGCCGCTCGTCGTGAGCGTGGTGATGCTCTTTGACCCGGACAGAAGGCCGCAGTACGCGCGACCGCCGGACGAGGTCTCGCCGACGCCGACGAGATTGCCTTTATCGTCGTAGCCCATTGGCCACAGGTACGTGCACGAGCCGCCGGTGTAGGTGGTGCCTTTGCTCGGGTTGCCACCGGCATATACCGTGACTTCACCCGGATCGAAGCTGGTGACGGCGACCTGACCCTTGGGACCGATCGAACAGCCAATCGGCGTACCGCCTGAATCGTAGGTGTTGAGCAACTTCGTGCCGCCGTGCGCGTATTCGACCACGGTACCTGCGTCGAAGTTCGCAATGTAGATGTCGCCCTTTCCGATCGACGCACTCGCCGTACGGCCCGTCGAAACCGGTTAGCGTGCCGACCAGGGTTCCGCTCTTGTAGTTGTAGACGTAAACGTCGTTCGTGGAGTCGTCTCCAACATAAAGCAGCCTCTTCGTCGCTATCGAATTAGGCGACATCGACGATCTGTTGCGATCGGGATGCATCGCTCGCTGCTCGTAGTGCGGCATCGTCAGCGCAATGGCACGCTGGCCATTCTTCGACGGGCTCAGGGGAAGGGTGCCCGGTGACAGTCCCTGACTGCTCTGCGTTCCGCCGCCGCAGCCCGCCAGAAACGCAGCCGCTGCAAATAATAAGGCTCCGTGTAAACCAAGATTCGAATATTTCATGGCTGCCTTCCCTTTCAGATAAACAGGAGTGTGTTATTTTCCGATGCTTACGGCCGCGCCGTAGGGTTCGCTGGAGGCCCCACTGACGTTCTTGTAGGGCAATCCCCCTGCAGGGTAATGCCAGTAATCCACTTCGCTCTTGCCCCCATCTGGGCACCACAAATTGATGCCGACAAGCGCATTACCTTGCTTCCCATAGAATAGTGTGTTCGTCTTGCCGACGACGAATGGGCTTACGACGTCGACGTAGTCCTTGTAGCAATTGTCGCTAAGAAGCGTCTGGCTGCGGAAGACCAGCGTCTTGCCTTTGAGCGACGCCTGGATGACGCCGCCCTGGTTCGAGGCGAGTTGATCGGCGATTGCGAAATATTTGCCGTCCCAGATCGTTCCACCGCCGAACTCAGGCGGGAAGCCCTTCGTCGTGAGAAGCGTCATCGTCTCGGATCCGGCCAGGAGCGCACAAACTGCATGGCTGCCGCTGCCGTTCTCGCCAATGCCGACGAGATTTCCCTTACGGTCGTACCCCATGCTCCACAGGTATTCGCACGAGCTTTCGCTGTAGGTGGTGCCTTCGCTCGGATTGCCACCGGCAAAAACCGTCACTTCACCCGGGTCGAAGCTGGTGACGGCGACGTCGCCCTCGGAATCGACCGAACAGCCGACCGGCGTGCCGCCTGGGTTGTAGGTGTCGAGCACCGTGGTGCCGCCGTGGGCGTAATCGACCGCGTCACCGGCGTCGTAGTTCGCAACGTAGACGTCGCCCTTGGCATCGACGCACTCGCCGTACGGCCCGTCGAAGCCGGTTAGCGTGCCAACCGGCTTGCCGCTTTTGTAGTCGTAGACGTAGACGTCGTTCGTCGAGTCGTCCCCAACATAAAGCAGCGCATTGCTGTTTTTAGCATCGGGTGACATCGACGATCCATTGCGATCGGTATGCACCGGCCGCTGCACGAAGTGCGGCATCGTAAACGCCCCGTCACCCTGAGCGTAGTCGAAGGGCTGCGATCCTCCATCGCACCCAGCGAGGAACGCAGCCGCGGCAAACAGCGCACCGGGGCGTAAACGCCTCATTTTGCGAAGCTAACGGCCGAGCCGTAGGGGTCGGACAGCGAACTAAGGTTCTTGTAGGGCATTCCACCGGCTGGGTAACGCCAATAATCCACTTTACCGGAGCCCCCATCTGGGCACCACAAGTTGGGGCCGACAACCGCGTTGCCTTGCTTCCCGTAAAAGAGCGTGTTCGTTGTGCCGGCGATGAACGGATTTACGACATCAACGTTGTCGTTGTAGCAATCGTCGCTGAGCGTGGTCTGGCTGACATAGTAGAGAGTCGTGCCTTTGAGGGTGACCCGAACGAGGCCGCTCTGGAAGTCACCCCCTTGGTCCATGATTGCAAAATACTTCCCGTCCCATGTCGTGCCGCCCGGGAAGTTGATCGTGAAGCCGCTCAGCGAGAGCAGCGTCATGCTCTTTTTACCGGCCAGAAGGCCGCAGATATATTGAGTGCCCGACGATGTCTCGCCGCCGCCGACGAGATTGCCCTTGTTGTCGTAACCCATCGTCCAAAAGTAGGTGCACGAGCTTTCGCCGTAGGTCGTGCCTTTGTTGGGGTTGCCCTTTGAATAGATCGTAACTTCGCCCGGGTCGAAGCTAGTGACGGCGACGTCGCCCTTAGAATCGACCGAGCAGCCAATCGGTGTGCCGCCGGGGCTAAAGGTCTGAACTGGCGTGGTGCCGGCGTGCGCGTATTCGACCGCGTTGCCCGCGTCGAAGTTCGCAACGTAGACGTCGTTCGTCGAATCGTCCCCAACATAAAGCAACGCATTGCTCGCCTTAGCGTTGGGCGACATCGACGAACGGTTGCGATCGGAATGCACCGGCCGCTGCACGTAGTGCGGCGTCGTCAGCGCAATGTCACGCTGAGCGAACCGCGCCGTGTCACCCTGAGCGGAGTCGAAGGGGGTGAAGGGTTGTCGAAGGGCGCCGGATTGTCCACCACATCCCGAGAGAAACATAGCCACAGCAAAACAGGCGGCCGACGATACGGTCGCCGTTTGCGGCGGAATGCCCGATGCTAAATGGAAACCTCTCATTTCGTCCTCCGACGAACTGAGCTACGCGGCGCCCCCCAAGCGGACCCTGGCAGTTAGGTCCCGTCTAGGTCCCATGCGCGCTCCACCCGAGAACCGCGGCGAGGCCGCGAATCTGCTCGCGCTGCGAATGAGCCGGGCGGACGTGCTGCGCAATCAAAAGGCTTTTTAGGCGGTAGAACGGCGGCGCGTTCTTTCCGAGGATTTCGAGCGCGGTTCCAGCCGCCCGATACGCCGCACTCTGGTTTCCGAGACGCTCGAAGATCCGCGCTTCGACACGGCGACTCCACGCCGCGATGCGCGCATCCCGGTCGCCGGTCTCGTCCCTCACGCGGTCGCAGATGGCCCGCGCTTCGTCGTGCTGCCCTGCCTGCGCAAGGGCCTCGGCCTCGCTTAGGTGCGAGTGCCACCAAGTCTGCGAGCCGCTTGCCGACTCCGCCCTCGTCTTGCGGGCCAAACGAACGGCGTCGGCGTACGCGCCTTTGTCGAAAGCAACGCAACTAAGCAAACTCAGAGCCGGGGCGTTGCGGCGGCCGATTGCATATTGAAGTTCCAGCGACTCTTGCGCCAATCGTTGGGCGTCGTCGAGTCGCCGTTCGATGCGCGCTAAGCCGCCTAACTGAAGCAGCGCATGCGAGACTTCGTCCAAAAGACCGTGCGCGACCGCGAAACGGTGAAATGCGCTGCACGCCTCGCGGGCCCGCGCCGGTCCCGCGCTGCTGTCGCATGCCAGCATTGCGTCAATCTTCAGGTACGCCATGCGCACCGCCGGCGATACGAATACGCCTTCCAAGGCAGCCGGATTCTTCGCGTGCGTCGTGGCGGCGGCGTTAAAATCGCCTCGTTCGAAGTAACAAAACGCGAGGCTCGATAGCGCCGAGCTTAGTGTGTCGCGCGCGAGCGGAGAGCGCGACGCAGCCGCATGCGACTCGACCTGCATAATCGAGTGCTCCAAGGAAGCCGACGCTTCGGACTCCCGCCCGGTCTCGTACAGCAACGTCGCTTTGGCCAGTAACGCTCGAGCCAGTCCCAGCCCGCGTTCGTCGCCGTTGAGCGCAAACGCACGTTGCAGCTCGCGTTCGGCGGCACCGACGTCACCGTCGCCAAGGAAAAGCTCGGCCAGAATGGCGTGTCCCCGAAATTCGTTCCGCACCCGTCATCGTCGCCACGGCCGGCGCGAAGTAACCGACGGCCGCATTGGCGTGGCCAGACCCGGCAAGCGAAATCGCCGTCTGTAACCTGGTTCCGAACGACGTGCCTTCTACCGTTAGTCCGGAGACCGCGCGCGCCACATCGGCGCGGATTTCTTCGGCGACGATTCGCCGCGCGAGGGCAAGGTCGCGGTAGAACTGGCTTCGAGAGAGCCCAAGATCTCCGGCCACAACTTTGTGAGACTGGCCGAGGAGGTCGCACCGGCTCACGATCGCATGGAGTCGCTCGCCGTTTTCGTGTCCGGCCCGGAGGCGATCTACCGCCTGAAGCGCCGCCGCCTGCGATGGCTCGACTTCGCCCGACTCGTCGCCGTGGGGCAGCGCGCTACGCAAAAGTCCGGCGATATCTACGAGGGGCGCGGACGTTCGGCTCGGGCGGCGGCCCTGAACGCTCATAGCAAAAGTATTCCCCAGTTCGCTTTTTCTGCCTCCGACCGTCGGCCGGGAGCGGTTCGCCCGCTCGTACCGCTTACCGGCGAAAACGGCTATGGTGCGTCACGAAAACTGCAGCGGCGTGTACTGGCGCTCCTGAATCGCATGTATGGCCCAAACGCCGGCGGGAACCAGCATCGCGCTGGGGATCATGTGGCTCGCTAAGTCCTCGTAGACGTCTTTGGCCTGCAGATGAAGCTGTTTGGCGATGCGCGTGGCCCACCCATGCGTGGCCAGATTGCAAACGAAGAAGCGCGCATTGGCGTCGGCGATAAGCGCCGGCACCGACGAATCCCAATCCCCGCCCTTCTTCTTCAAAATCGGATTGCCCGCGATCTTCCCCTTCGCATTGCTTGCCGGAGCGCTGTTGGTGGGGATCACGTAGCGGCTCCACATCGCATCGTCGAAACCGTACAACACTGAGAGGCCGTGGTAAAAGACGACCGCCGGCGCAACCTCGCTCGCCGGTACGTCGAGCACGTGGTACGCGTTGAGCGTGCTGCGGATGGCGGCCAACGCGACCGTTACTTCCGAGATGCACGCGAACAGATACTTGTGCTTTGCGGACGTTGCGAGTGCCGCATCAAAGGTCGCAGTATCGAATCCGCGCGGAAGAACCTCGTCCATCGAAGGCGCCCCGGCGGGCGATGGGGTGGGTTGCGGCGTCGCGCCGGACGTTGGAGCCAGTGCGGCCAGCGCGCCGGCAATCGTGAGAAAATCTCCACGTGTCTGCATTCGCCGCTTGCTTCAACAGACGATTGCCGGCGCCATTCACAAGCGTTATGGTGCGGGTTGCCCGCCGGTGATGGCCGTTGCGTAGAAGTTGTCCCCTACCCAGTAGCCGTGCGCGATGATCTGGCGTCCGACGGCGACGCGTCCAGTGTCCTGATTGCGCAGAGCCGCCGAGTCGTCCACGACGACCGTACCTTTAGCCTGTTGCAGTGTGACGAGATGTCCCTTGACGCTCACGATCGTTCCCGTCAAGACTTCGTGCCGGTAGACCGTCGTCGTGCAACTTCCATTGGGAACCCACGTGTCGCCTTGCCAACCGCCGCACACCGTATCCACGTAAGGCGGAGGAGGCGCTTGGGCGCTAGCTGCTGCGCCGGTCGCGCCGAGCGCAGCCACGGTAAGGAGAATCGGTAAAGCTTTCATTGGGCGTTCGTTCCCAACGCGACGCGGATTAATCGGAACCTGGCGCTCCGCTGCGCCCGCAAACCCTAAAGAAGTGGCGGCTTGCAGGCGCCCTTTTCGACTTCGCAGATGGCCATCCACTCCGGGCTCGTGCCGGCATTAAACGGCGACCCCTTCACAGCGGTCAGCGCGCCGCTGCTTCCGATTTTATACGCCGAGATATTCGCCGAGCTGAAATTCAGCGCGTACGCAAACTTGCTGGTTGAGTCGATGGTGAAGCCGGTTGGATCGACCCCTGCAAGCCACGGTGACCCCGGTGCTGCCGTCAGCGCGCCGGTTTTCGCGTTAATCGCGAAGCCGAAAACATTGCCGACGGTTTGGTCGGGTGTATAGGCAAACTTGCCCGAAGGCGCGATGGATATGCCGCCCGGTGCGCCGCTGGCGGCGAACGGCGATCCTGCCACCGCCGTCAAGGCGCCCGTGCTCGAGTCGATTTTGAAACCAAAAACGCTGCCCGAAGTAGCATCGGGGACGTAGAGAAACTTACCCTTCGGGTCGACTTCCGCACCGGTTATTCCGGACCCAATGGTAAACGGCGAACCTTTTACCTCTGCCAGGATCCCGGTTTTACCGTCGATCTTATACGCAGACACGTCACCGGAAGTGTAGTTGGCGACGTAGACGAACTTGCCGCCGGGATCGACGCCGATGGCGATAGGGTTGGTATCCGCCGAAAACGGCGAACCCCTGACCGGCGTCAATGCGCCGGTTTTTGCGTTGACGGAAAACGCCGAGACGTTTCCCGATCCATAGTTGGCAACGTAGACGAACTTGCCCACCGGGTCGACGGCGGCGGCAATCGGATTGCTGCCGGCTGTAAACGGCGAGCCCCTCACGGCGGTCAACGCCCCGGTACTCGCATTGATGGAATATGCGTCAACCGTCGTGGATCCGTCGTCGGGCGCGAACGCGAACTTGCCGGTCGGATCGATCGCTACCGAAATGGCACCCGCGTCCGCCGCGAACGGCGACCCTTTCACCTGCATCAACGCGCCGGTGCTCCCGTTGATCGAATATCCCGAAATGTTGTTGGACGAGTAGTTCGCCACGTACGCGTACTGCTTGATCTTTGCCCCGGCGTCCACCAACTCTGCGGTCGAACCGTAACCCGTCATCGGCTGGCCGGCCGGCGGGATCGTCCCCGAGGTTGCGTGCCCCGAACAGGCGACGACCAGCGCGGCAACACTCCCGACGACGACCGGTCGAAGCGAAGTGACTAAAGCGGCGAAAAGTGATATGCGCGAATTCGAGCGTGGCATCGTTCCCCCTCATCGGCTCCCGAACGTCCGAAGCCATTCGGTGTGAAGCGCGCGCGCCCCCGCGGGCGAGGAAACTACTGGTCGTGCGCCAGGCTGACGACGGCGCCGAACGGTTGCCGCAGGCCGGTGATCGTTCGCTTGGGGAAACCGCCGGCCGGATATTTGTACAGCAGCGCAACGCGAGCGCTATAGTTCGGCGCTACGAGCGTGTTGCGCTCGATCCAGAACTCGACGACATCCCCGTAGCCGGTGAGCGTCGTTACGCCCACGATCTTTCCGCCGGCGCCCGTCGTCCTGAAGATCGCCGACGCACCTAGCCTGCGCTCGTAGGTTTGGTCGCCGACCGCTACGTACTTGCCGTCCCACTGAACCTGCCCGGGAAAATAAATCGTCCCGCCGGTTAGCGTAATATTGCGCAATCTGGCGCTGCCTTTGGCCAGCTCCTCAAATAGGAAACCACCGCTCTCGTGGCTGGTTCCATCGACGAACAAGTTGCCTTTATCGTCGTAGCCGCAGAAGTAGCCGTACAGCCCCAACGAACCCATGTAGAACGTCGGCTTGCCTCTGGCATGCGTGAAAATCGCGATGCTGCCTTGGGTGGGGTTCTTTCGTCGATAGTAGTTGGCGACCGCGAGATTGCCCGTCGTGGGGTCGATCGCGCAGCTCACCGGTACCTCGCCTGGATCGTCCAAGACCGCGATAGGCGTGGTGCCGCCGTGCGCGTACTCTTTTATCTTGGCCGAACCTTGCTCCGAAACCCAGACGTCGCCCGCCTTATCAACGCACAAGCCTGCCGGGCTACGAAAGCCACTTAGCGTACCTTCCAAAGCTCCCTGCGGATACGAGTACGCGTACACTTTGTTGGTGCCGCGATCGGAGATATAGAACAGATCTTGAGTCGTATCATCGGCGGCCATCCACGAGCCCTCGGGTTGGCTTACGCCGGCGCTCGGAAGCACCGAGCTACCTTGCGGCGATGCTCCGTTCGAGCATCCCGCCAGGAGGAAGAGTGCGCCCAAACCGGTCGCCACCGTGAAGGCTGCTACGGAGCGTCGCATAGTGATGTTCTACCAACATTCAGCGTCGGTTCGCAATACTCCCTTATCGATTAGCGCACCAAAATGCTGGTGGAGCAGTTTAGTCGCGTCTTTCTGCCCTCGATCGTTCGCACGGGCCCTGCGTCGTTTGCTCCGGCTGCGAACACCGCGACGAATGCCGGATTATCTTGACAGCCGTTAGAAACATACGCTCTCCCACGCGCGTCGACGGCGACGCCGTCGGGGCCATAGAGCCCGGACGAATCCGCTCTCGCCGGCGGTTCGTTGCCGTTGGCTCCCGGCGCAAAGACTAAGAGCGCGTACGCGTCCCAATCTGCGACATACAGGTATCCCGATGCATCGACGACGATACCTTCGGCCCCGCTGAGCTGCGTGAGCGTGCCGGAAATCACTCGCTCGGGGGCCGCATTCCCCTTTGCATTCGCGGCGTAAACCATCACGCTGGATGCATCGTTGGTAACGTAGATCTTCGAGCTGGAGTCAAACGCAATGCCCCACGGGTCGCGCAGCAATGTCTTACTTCCGCTGATCACGCGGATCGGGCTTGCGTCACCGTTGGAGTTCGAAGCGTATTCGGTAATGCTGTTACCCGCGTTGTTCACGACGAACAGATCGTCGTCGCCGTCGAGCGCGACGCCCGTCGGTCCGCGGAGTTTCGTTTGCGATCCCGCGATGGTCCGAACCGGCGCGACGTTGCCTTCCGCGCCCGCGGCGTACACCGTGATGTTATCGTTCAGCCAATTCGCAGCGTAGATTTCGCCGTCGGAGCCCATCGCGATGGCGATGGGGTAGTTCAGTTGGGTCAGCGAGCCCTCGATTAGGCCAACCGGACGAACGTTGCCGTTCGCGGTTCGCCGAAAAAACAGGATTGAGCCGGCATACTTTGCAGCCAACCCGTTTGCGACTGCAATGCAGTCCGACATCGGGCAGCCGCCCGCGGCAGCCATGCGCGGCCCGACGTTCGATTGCCTGGCCGCTCCGGGGTACGCGCCGCTTTGCGACCCTCCGCACGCCGAGAGCAGTGCAGCAGCCACGCCTCCAGTTAAGGCGCAGCGCCAAAAACTCACGTGCTTCATCTTCTGCTTCCTCCTCGCCGCGTTCGCCGCCGGCGCACCGAGTGTGCTGAGGCAATCATACGCCCAAAAGTAACCCAGGTCTACATCCTGCAGGCACTCAACGAGTTTGCCGCGCTGGCGAACAAATCGCCGCCGCGATGGAAGCGGGCGACGCTGGGCGAAATCAAACCCTCCGCGGATTCGTTGCAGCTTACATGGAGGGACGTAGATGAGGATTCCGGCTTTACCCGGCTTTGTGCTTGGCATTTGCGCGAGCGCGGCCGTGCTCGGCGGGTGCTCGCTTGGCTCGCCCGGCGGCGGGTCACAAGGGTCGTTGCCCTACATGCAAAGCGCCAACGCGCTGCGCGCGCTCGGCGGAACGGGGGCCGGCAAGATCACGCACATCGTCTACATCGTCCAGGAGAACCGCAGCTTCAACAACCTGTTCTACGGCTACCCGGGCGCCTATACCGTCACGAAAGGCAAAGACTCCAAAGGCAACACGATCAAACTCAAGCCGTCGCCGCTCGGCGCGGATTACGATATCGATCACTCGGTGCAGGCGATGATCGCAGCGTGCAACGGTACGGGGACGCTGCCTGGTACCGACTGCCGGATGAACGGATTCAATAACGAGTGGTCCGACGGGAATTCTGCAAATCCGCAGTACGTCTACGTGCCGCACGATCAGTCCAAGCCGTACTTCGACATGGCGCATGAAGGCGCGCTTGCCGATCGCATGTTCCAATCGCAGCTCGACGAAAGCTTCGTGGCGCATCAATATGTCATCGCAGCGCAGGCGGCCTGGAGCGCCGACCTGCCCAATGGCTACTGGGGTTGCGAGGATCACGAGCAAGCCGACGTCGCGCTGATCACCAAAGATCGCGCCGTCACCGGGCATCAGAAGGCCTGTTACGACTATACAACACTCGGCGACGAGCTCGACAAGGCGAAGCTTTCGTGGCGCTTCTACGCAAGCCAGTACGGTAGCGGTTCGAGCGGCGACGGCGGAACGTGGTCGAGCTATCAGGCCATCAAACACATCTACAATGGGCCCGATTGGAAGAAAGACGTCATTTCACCGAATTGGAAGTTCATCACCGACGTCCGCAAGGGATACCTCGCGAACTTCACCTGGATCACGCCCGTCTGCGACGACTCCGACCACACCAACTGCCCGGATGACTACGGACCGTCGTGGGTCTCGGCGCTGGTGAACACCGTGGGGCAAAGCAAGTTTTGGAACTCGACGGCGATCTTCATCCAGTGGGACGATTGGGGCGGCCTCTACGACCCGGTGGCGCCGGAATATAAGGATCGGGACAGCTTAGGCTTCCGCGTACCGCTGGTCATGCTGTCGCCGTACGTCATCCACGACCACGTCTCGCACACGCACTACGAAACCGCCAGCGTGCTGCGTTTTGCCGAAGACCTCTTCGGTCTCCCTCAGATGGCCCCAGCCGACACACGCGCCAACTCACCCGCAGACGCTTTTGATTTCTCGCAAGCGCCGGCCAAGTTCGTAAAGATCCAAGCGCCCTACCCGCCGAAGTTCTTCATGCGCCAGTTCCCCGACGATTACTTCGCACCCGACGCCGAATGACTCGCAGTAAACGGCCTCGCTAACGCGAGGCCGTTTGCCTGTACGGAACGGCGCAACCCCGAGAGCGGCGCCGGCCCCATGCGGTGTGCCCCAACCGCGGTGGTCCGTAAACCTTTCTAACGGGTTCCTAAAAAGCGCCGATTCCCTTTGGTGAGCCCCAGCCGCCTACTGGACTGTACCGCACCCCGCCGATCGGATAGAGATCGCGATGATGCGATGCGGGCACCCAGAACGTTCTGCCGCCGTCTTGCTTCGTCGAGTTGCCTGCCAGCCCGAAAATGCCGGCGACAAACGGCGAGCTGATGCTGGTCCCGTCGACCGTAATCCAACCGCCCTCCGAAAATCTGTCGTATTCCGCAACGTCGACGGCATCCGCGGACACGTCGTTGGCCTGCCGGCCATCGCAGTCCTTAGCGTATTTGCTGTGCATCTGCCAGTTTGGTTTCTTCTCGCCGGTGGCGCAGCCACCGCCCGAATCCGACCAGGAGGTCTCGCAGTAACCGCGTTTATTGCTGCATGCGGTGAGTTGGGTGCCGCCTACCGCGACAACGCTATCGCAGGCCGCCGGGTCGTAAACGCCGAGGCCGTCGTCGCCTGCACTGGCAAGATATTCGACGCCCTTCGTATCGTAATAGCTGCAGCTTGCGCCCGAGCCGCTGTAGCTGTTGCTGACGATCGTCGCGCCGAGCTTCACGGCTTCCGTTTCGGCGGCTTCGATGTCGCTCCACGAGTTGGAGTTGGCCTCGACGAGATAAACCTTGCACAGGGGACAACTCGCTGAGGCCATCTCGATATCGAGATCGATCTCGACGCCCCAACCGGGGCTACCGGCGGGATAGTTACTCTGCGAGCCTTCTTGATTGTATTTCTCGAGCGTGCCGGCCGGCAGCCCCATCCCGGAACGGTACGCGGCAAAGTCGGTCGCCGCGTCGGGATTGTCGTATGCGTCGACCACGGCAACGATCTGCCCTTTGCCTTTCGTGGACGACGGCAGGTCATACGCCTTCTCGAGGTCGCTCGCCGTCCATCCCGCGTATGTTGGGTGCGCACCGCCCGGCTCGATGAGCACGCCGCATTGCGCCTGACCGATGCGGCTCCCACCGCACGCCGGCACGGCATGCGCCAAACCAGCCTTGTCACCCTGAGCGGAGTCGAAGGGCGCTGACCCGGGGTACGCGCAGCCGGCCAGCACCAGAACGGCCGCGCAAAAGCCTACGCAAGAAACTCTCATAGACCCATGATGCCGCAAATGGCCCGGCCGGGGAACGGACATGCGGACAAATGGCGCGGACATTTTTGGCGCGAAGACTGCTTGCGTCATGCAGGACGAACGGCGGGCTTCCGGGCCGCCTGATTTTGGGACGCTGCTGCGCCAGCACCGGCTGGCCGCCGCACTCTCGCAGCAGGCGCTTGCGGAGCTTGCGGGGATGAGCCGCGACGGCATCAGCGCGCTCGAGCGCGGGTACCGCCGGACACCGCAACGCGAGACGCTGGCCGTGTTGGCCACCGCGCTGGCGCTGCGCGGCGAGCAGCGGCGCGAGTTTGAGGCCGCCGCGCGCTCGGGCGTGCCACGCCACGACACCGACTCTTCGACGTTGCCGCTGGCGTTGACCAGTTTCGTCGGGCGCGATGCCGAACTCGACGAGATCGCGACGCTGGTGCGCGAGCATCGCCTGGTCACGCTCACGGGAACCGGCGGCATCGGCAAAACGCAAACGGCACTCCGGGTAGGGCTGACCACTGCAGGCGACTGCGCGGTCTGCTTCGTTGCGCTGGCGCCAGCCGACAGCGAAGCGGTCGTTGCGACAATCGCCGCCGCCGTACGCGCGCCCGAAGCGCACAATCGTTCGCTGCTCGATACGCTCGTGGCTTTTCTGAAGGCCAAGCAGCTGCTGCTGATCCTGGACAACTGCGAGCACGTTATCGCACAGGCGGCGACGGTCGCCGACGCCATTTTGGCCGGCTGCCCGCGCATTCGCATCCTGGCTACGAGCCGCGAACCGTTGCGGACCGCAGGCGAATGCACCTACCGCTTGGCGTCGTTGAGCATGCCGGCGCCCGAGGCCATTGATCGGCTCGACTCGAAGCATCTGGCCTCGTACGGATCGCTTGCGCTCTTTACCGATCGCGCGCGCGCCGTCTCCCACCGCTTCGAGCTAACCGATCGCAACGCGCGGAAAGTCGCCGAGCTTTGCCGGCGTTTGGGCGGAATTCCGCTGGCAATCGAACTGGCCGCCGCGCGAGTGGATCTCCTCTCGGTTGAGGCGATTGCAGAGCGGCTCGACAAACGCTTTTGGACGCTCACAAGCGGCGAGCGCGTCGCGCTGCCCCGGCAACAAACGATGCGCGCCACGATCGAATGGAGCTACGACTTGCTCTCGCCGCAAGAGCAACGGCTCTTTGAAAACCTTTCGGCGTTTGTCGGTGGCTGCACGCTCGAAGCCGCCGAGGCGATCGCGCCGGACGGCGCGCTCGACGCATCCGACGTCGTCGGCCTCCTACTCTCGCTTGCCGATAAATCGCTGGTCGTCGCGGATCTCGAAGCGCGCCGCCCGCGTTACCGATTGCTCGAGTTGACGCGCGCGTTCGCAATCGAAAAGCTCGCGGAGAACGGCGACCGCTCGGCGCTGCTGCGACGCCACGCGCAATGGATCGCCCAGCTCGCCGATCGCGCGTGGGGAATCGGACCGTCGCGCCCGATCGAACCGTGGGTTCGCGAGTTCGAACCCGAGCTGGAAAACGCACGCGCGGCGATCGATTGGGCGTTGTCGACCGACGAAGTCTTGCTCGCCACGCGCATCGCCTGCGGGTTCACCGGGATCTGGCGCCTCAATCACGGTTACGCCGAGCCGCGCCGCTGGCTCGAGGCGGTGCTTCCCCGTCTAGATACCGCGCCCGAACCGTTGATGACGGCACGCGCATGGCGCGCGCTTGCGACCGTCACGTTCGGAACGCATAAGGTCGAGGCGGCGGCGCGCGCGCTCGCCCTCAACGAACCGTACGGCGATGCCGAAGGCAACGTCGCGAGTCTCTATCAGATGGGCCTGGGCTTCTTACAGGTCGGACGCATCAAGGAGGCGGAGGCCGCGAACGATCGGGCGCTGCGCCTTTGCCAAGAGAACGCGCTAACACAGTCGCTTCGTTATGCCGCGGTGCTCGATATGCGGGCGCGGGTGGCCGCCCGGCGCGACCAAGTTGATGAAGCGCGCCAGTTTTACGCGAAGGCGCTCGCGCTCATGACGGCATTGGGTGACGAGCAAGAGGCGATCCTGATCCGCATCAATACGGGCGAACTCGAGTATCGCGCCGGCGACTTCGCGCGTGCGCTCGAGTTTGCCGAAACGGCGGCGGAGGCAGCGCGCCGCGCGCGCACCACGCAACGCGAGGTTACCGCGCTGACCAACGCGGCCGCCTGTCGCCTCGCGCTCGGTGACGTCGCCGGAGCGCGGGTCGACGCCCGCGAAGCGCTCGCGCTGGCGCGCGCTGCATCGCCGATCGAAGTGGCAATCGCGATCCAACACCTCGCAACGGTTGCAGCGCTGGATGGCGACGCGCCCCGCGGCGCGCGCCTGAGCGGTTACGTCGACGCGTGGTTCCTCAACGAAGGCTGCGAGCGCGGGCTAACGGAGCGCCGGACCTACGAAATGCTGAAGAACACGCTCTACGAAAAGCTCAGCAGCACAGAGATCGAACGGCTAGCCGCCGAAGGCAGGCGCTTTTCGGAAGAACAAGCCACCTCCCTCGCGCTGTCATCCTGAGGCTGTTAGGGTGCGATACGCGTGTACAGCTCGAACTCGTCGTTCTGGCTGCCTTCGATTAAATCGGTCACCACTTTGCCGACCTGCTCGTCCCACTGCGTTCGGCTCCAGGCATCTGCCGATTGCCACTCCGACGCGATCAGAAGTTTCGTATGGGCCGCGTTTCCACAAATATTGATGCTCACGAACCCGGGGAGCGTCGACGCTTCGCGCGATGCATCCGTCGCCCGCTCCAGCAGGCTCGCGAAGTGGTCCGGCTGCACCGTAAAGATATGCATTGAGATAATCGGTCTCGCGTTCACGGCCGCAGGCTGACCGTTACGCCGAACGGCGAAGCGGGAGTGGCAATGAACCCCGCGGGGTTGCCGCCGCGCGGGTAACGCCACGATTGAATTTCGCCGCCGTTGGGCTGGATAACGACGTTGCTCTGTATCCACGATTGAACGCCGTCCTCACTCCACTGCTTGAGAATCGTGGTGCCGACGACCGTGCCCGTCGAGCCGGAAAACTTAAGGCGATAAATCGCGCCGGCCTGCTGGTCTTCGATCGTGATGTGCTTACCGTCCCACTGAACCTGCCCGCAGCAGTTTATGTTTTTGTCGAGGTTGACGTTCGTTAACGTGCCGCTGCCCTTGCGCAGCTCGCCGAACGCGACGTTCGAACCCGAGCCGGTACCGTCGACGAAAAGGTTGCCTTTGTCGTCGTAGCTCACAAACGTGTAGTTGATTATTTCGTTGTCGTAGTAGTCTTTGGGTTGTCCCGTGGCGCCCTGATAGACTTCAACCCAACTTGCGGCGCTCTCCAAGTTGATGCTCGCCACGGCGAGGTCTCCCGTGCTCGGATCGACGCCGCAGCCCCAGGGCCAAACGCCCGACTCATCGAGGATCTGAATCGGCTTAGTACCGCCGTGCGCATATTCATAGACGGCCCCGCCGTAAGAAAAATCGGAAAGCGTCGTGACAAAAACGTGGCCTTTGGAATCCGAGCAGAGCCCCTGCTGGTATTCGGCGTCCGGCTCGCTGATGGTTCCGACGAGCTTACCCTTCGGATACGAAAACACGTAGAGGTCGTGGGCGCTTCCTCCGCCGGCATCGGCGTAGAGCAGATCCTCGCGCTTCGCTTCGGGCAGCATCCAGGAGCGTGCGACCTGAACCTGATCCGTCGTCGCGCGCACCGGTGAAACCGCCGCGCCGCCACATCCGGCCAGCAACACAACGGCCGCGGCGAGGCCGAACGCACCGCGACCAACGCGTAGGGTCGTCATCGTTCTGGTGTTCGGCCGCAAAACGACAACGGCCTCGCAAAGTGCGAAGCCGCTGCGCCAAAAAGCCGAGGTCGGAACGGCGCTTTACTTGGGTGCGATCGCCTCGACGCTGAGTTCGATGCGAACCTCGTCGCCGACGGCCACACCGCCCGCTTCGAGCGCCTGATTCCAGGTCAACCCGAAATCCTTGCGGCTGATCTTCGTGTTCGCTTCGTAGCCGGCGCGCAGGTTGCCCCACGGATCGTTGGCCCGGCCTTCGAAGGTCGCATGCAGAACGACCGGCCGCGTGGTGCCGTGAATCGTTAGGTCGCCGTGAATCTCAAAGGCGTCCGGGCTTCCGCTAATCGAGGTGCTGTGAAAGCGCAGCGTCGGATAGGTCGCGACGTCGAGGAAGTCCGCCGAACGCAGATGGTCGTCGCGCTGCGGCTCGCGGGTGTCGATCGAAGAACCGTCGATCGTGACGTCGATCGCTTCGGGAAGGTCCGACCCAGCCGCGATCGCGATCGTGCCGGACACCGACTTAAAGTGGCCGCGAACCTTGGCGATCATCAGGTGGCGGACGCTGAATCCGACGTTCGAGTGGACCGGATCGATGGTGAAAATCTCGGTGCTCTTCTCTTGGGTGGTGTTCATCTGAAGTACATCTCCTTGGCTTGCCTGGCGGCGTTGGGTGTGGTATGCTGTTGCGTGTAAGTAACTATTACATACCGACTCACCAGACGCAAGAAGCCACTCGAAAGTAGTATAGGCACCTAATGGATACCGTCACCACCGTCTACTCTGGCGCCTGCCCGGCGCGCGCCCTCTTGGATCGCATCGCCAACAAGTGGACCACCCTGATCATCGGGATCCTCGGCGAGGCCGACGGCCCCGTGCGCTTCTCTGACCTGCGTCGTTCGATCAACGGTATCTCGCAAAAGATGCTCACGCAAACGCTGCGGGACCTCGAGCGCGACGGCCTAGTCGTCCGCAAGATCTATCCCGTCATTCCTCCGCGCGTCGAATATTCGCTCACGCCGCTGGGCGGCACGCTCGACGATCCCCTGCGCTCGCTCTCTCAATGGGCCGACCGCCATATGAACGAGGTGCACGCCGCGCAGCACGCCTTCGACGCCAAGAGTGCTTAGATGCTGACGCTCAACGCGTAAGCGGCAGAACTCCGCCTATTCCGTATCTACCGGCAACCCCGACGGCTTCCGGTGGAGAAAATACGACTTCGAATACTTCGAGGAAATCACCGTAAACTTGCGCGGCTTTTGGTTGAAGTCGAGCATATCGCCGCCCTTGCTGCCGCTCTCGGGCCCAATGCTGTTGCACGTCGAGTCCGTCGTTCCAAGCCGGCCGAGACCAAACGTATCTTCAGCAAAGCGAAGGATGCTGCCGAACGAGTAGACGACGTTCGAGATGTAGCCCGGTTGGCTCGACGACGTTTCGCGCG
The DNA here is from genome assembly GCA_963823795.1 of Vulcanimicrobiota bacterium. Classification (GTDB taxonomy): domain Bacteria; phylum Vulcanimicrobiota; class Vulcanimicrobiia; order Vulcanimicrobiales; family Vulcanimicrobiaceae; genus Cybelea. Next base: position 499,026 of record CAWGMX010000005.1, read on the forward strand.
AGTACGGCGAAATGACGATCATCGGCAGGCGAAAGCCCATACCTCCCTGATTGTCAATCGAAGGCGGCTTGACCGGATCGTAATAGCCGCCCCAATCGTCCCACACGACGATGATCGCGGTCGTGTTCCAATAGGAACTCTGTCCGATTGCGTTGACGATACTTGCCACCCACGACGGTCCGGTATCGGACCCGTAACCGGGATGATCGGAATCCGCGCCGTCAGGAATCACCCACGACATCGCGGGAAGGTCGCCGTTACCAATGTCGGTTAAGACATCCAGCTGGTTAAGGTCCACGTTGGCGCCCCACTCGGAACCGTAGCGAACCGGCGCGATGACGTCGAACGCATCCCAGAGCGAGCCTGGCGAGTACGGGTCGAGCTTCGGCGTATAGTATTTCCAGGAAACGGGCGGCGATGCGCCGTCCATAAGGTCGCGCAGCGTGAGGTAGTCGCTTCCCGACGACGGGAAATCTTTCGTGCACGGAAGCGGTCCCGCTGTAGGTTCGTATTTGAGTTCGGTGGTGAGCAGCGGCGTCGTCGTGCCCGACGGCGAGTCGCACCCCCACACCTTCGACTCTGACGGATAGTCGATCATGCTCTCGCTCGAACTAATCGCGGTGTCGCCGCGAATCAACTCTTGATGCGCCGTGAAGCTTCCGCTCCCCTGAGTTTGGAACATCTTATTCGCGAGCGCATACTGTTCGGCCATCGTCCAGTATGGAGCGATCTGCTGCGGGTTGACGTACTGGTACGGCTCCGCGCCTTCCTTCTTACCGTTGGGGTTGTAGATGATGTCGTTGAACCCATCCATTTTGCCGCCATCGTAGGCCGTACGATATGCTACGTAAAGATGGCTAGGACTGAACCCGGTATAGAGACTAACCTCGGTCAGGTTCATTTTTTCCGTCTTGGCATGCTTTCCCGCACCGACTTTTTTCTTCCCGACGATCGTTCCGGTCGCTCCGGGGAACTGCGCGAACAACATGTTAAACGTACGGTTCTCTTGCACTAGGACGACGACGTGCTTGATCGGCGAGCCACTCGAGGTGGAATCGAAAACCGGCAGTACCCGCGCCGGCGACGAAGCGGTGCTCCCGGAGGCACAGGCGGCGAGCATGGTTATGACGGTCGCGGATAAGCATAGGCGAAACAGTTGTCTCATCGAGCTCCTCGTAGGCAGAAGGGTCTCGCCGGGCCCTTCGGCGCAATGTAGCGGCTACCATTTTGCCGATTGACGCGCAAAAATAGACTATTGTTATCGACCAAGCTGCCGGTATTCGTCGTCGTCGAGCGCGAGGCTCGCGGACGCGACGTTCTCTTCCAGGTGCGCGACCGACGACGTACCGGGAATCGGCAGCATCGCCGGCGAGCGTCGCAGCAGCCAGGCCAATCCGATCTGCCAGATGGACGCGTTACGGCCGGCGGCGATGGACGAAAGCGCTTGATTTTCCGCGAGGTCCCCGCCGTCGAGCGGAAAGTACGGAATGAACGCGATGCCGTTGGCCTCGCAGTACTCCAACACCGGTTCGCTCGTACGATTGCCGACGTTGTAGTTGTTCTGAACCGAGACGATCTCGACGATCTTTTCCGCTCGCTTCAGTTGCTCCAGATCCACGTTCGAAAGCGCGACGTGTCGAACTTTTCCCACATCGCGTAGCTCGCGCATCGTTCCAATCTGGTCCTCAAAAGGGACCTCCGTATCGATGGCGTGCAACTGGTAAACGTCGATCCGGTCCACGCGCAAACGGCGCAGACTTCCCTCGCACGCCTCGCGCAAATGTTCGGGCCGGCAGTCGCGCTTCCACTCGCCCGGGCCGTTGCGCGTCAGGCCGCCCTTCGTGGCGATGACGAGGCCGCTGGGATACGGGTACAGCGCCTGCGCGATCTGCTCTTCGTTCACGTGCGGACCGTACGCGTCGGCAGTGTCGATAAAGTTCACGCCCAGTTCGAGCGCGCGGCGCAACACCCGCAACGCATTCTCGCGATCGGCCGGCCATCCCCAAATGCCCGAACCGCAGAGCCGCATTCCGCCGAACCCGAGCCGGCGAACCGTGAGATCGTTTCCGATGGTGATCGTCGATGCGCGATTCATCGATGGCGCGTTCAACGCGAAAAAAGAAAGACCGCTCGGCGTTTTGCCGAGCGGTCTTCCCGAGACCCCCAGAAAGGGTTACTTAACGACCGGCTTGCTCGGGACCGGGTTCGGGTTCGGGTTCATGTTCCCGTTGGTGCGCTGCGCCGTGGAGCTTTCGGTCGCAGACTTGAAGTTCGCCTCAGCCTGCTTCTGCGTGTCGCTGATCATCTCGGCGATCTTCAGCGTGTAGGCCTTGCGCATTTCGAGAAGCTGGCTCGCGAATCCGAAGGACATCTCGACGAGTTGCGTCGGCGTGGGGACGTTCTTGAAGTCGGGCAGCTGGCCCGGATTTTCGCTGAACTCCTTGGTGAACTCGCGGAACGAGCTCATCGCCTTGAGGCTGGCGTCTTGGGTCTGCTTGATGGCCGCGAGGCCCTCTTCCTGAAACTTATTCATGTATTCGGTAACGTTGACGGTCATGGTGCTCGGTATCTCCTCTTGTTGCTTTTTGTGATGTGCTAAGTATACCAAGCACGTGCTGCGTCTGTCAACTGCCGGCGGTAAAACTCCGGTAAATCCGGATCAGGCTCTCCTTCTGGTCCGTGCTGAGACGCGGGTCGACTTTTATCGCATGCTCCACCCCGTGGTGGCTCTCGTCGCGGGTGCCTGAGTTGTCCAGCAGGCCGGCTTGCGAGTACATGGTCTCCGCCGACAGATGGAGGGCATTGGCGATGCTTTTGAGCACGTCCGCCGAGGGTTTGTAGAGCCCCCGTTCCACTTGACTAAGGTAGGGATTCGAAATCTTCGCGATCTCGGCGAGCTGTCGCATCGAAAGGTTCGCCAGCTCCCGCTGGGAGCGGATGAAATCGCCCAAGCTGCGCCAGGCGCCGCTGGCCGGAGTCCTCTCCTCGTCGTCACTCACGATCGTGCCTCTTCTTTCTGCGCAATGTCTCGCACATAGCTCCCCGGCGCCGGCTCGCCCGCCGGCAAAGCGTACGGCGCCCGTAGCGGTCCGCCGCGGCCTTCGGCCCAAGCGGCCCAATCTTCCCACCAGGATCCTTGGTGGCGATCCGCGGTCTCGAGCCACTCGTCGGCGCTCTCTCCCCGAGTCGCGTGCGGCTTGGTGTAGTGCCAAGTCTTCTTGCCGCCGGGCGGATTGACGATCCCGGCGATGTGTCCCGAGTTGGTCAGCACGTATTTCGACTCGCCGCCGACGTATTGGGTCGTCAAGTAGGTCGCGCGCCAGGGCGCGATGTGATCGGTCTCGGCGCCGAGCACATAGAGCGGGGTCTCGATCTTGCCCAGATCGATCGGCGTGTCGTCGATCACGAAGGTGTCCGGCTTCACGATCGCGTTGTGCAGATAGCAGGTCCGCAGGTACTGCGAGTGCATCGCGACCGGCATGCGCGTCGAGTCGCTGTTCCAGGCGAGAATGTCGAACGCCGGCGGCTGTTTACCTTTGAACCAGTTGTTGACCACGTAGCTCCAAATCAAATCGCTGGAACGCATCCAGTCGAAGGTTCGCGCCATCTCGGCCGACTCGAGATAGCCGCGCTCGTTCATGCGCTTTTCGAGCCGTGCGATCGTATCCTCGTCGGTAAAGATGCCCAGATCGCCCGGCATGCCGAAGTCGATCAGCGTGTTGGTGACCGAGGCCGAAGCGACGCGATCGGCTTGGCCGTGCTTCGCCAGATAAGCGAGCGCGATCAGCGCCATCGTTCCGCCCAAGCAAAGTCCCGCGAGATTGACTTGGGGCGCTCCGGTAATTTCTTGCACCGCATCGAGCGCCGCGAGGATCCCGTCGCGCAGGTAGTCGTCCATCGTGAGCTGCGACTGCGTCACGTCGGGATTGCGGTACGAAATCATGAACGTCTGATGCCCGTGCTGCACCGCCCACTCGACGAACGAGCGTCCCGGGGCCAAGTCCATAATGTAGTATTTGTTGATCCACGGCGGGCTGCAGAGCAACGGGATCGCGTGAACTTGCGGCGTCTGCGGATCGTAGGCGATCAGCTCCATCAGCTCGTTGCGCATCACGACGCGCCCCGGCGTCGCGGCAATATTGACGCCCAGCTCGAAGCCCGAGCGATCGACCTGTCGCGGATAACCGCCGTTGTTGGCGACGTCGTCCAAAAAGTTTTGCAGCCCTTTCACTAGGCTGAGGCCTTGGGTCTCGGTCGCCTCTTTGACGACGCCCGGATTGAGCCAGGGGATGTTGCTGGGGGCGAAGGCGTCGCACATCAGCTGCATGGCGAAGCGCGCTTTGTTGCGCGTCGCTTCGGGCAAGCGCGTCGAGGCGACGAGCTGCAGCGCGGCGTCGGTGCGCGCCCGATAATCTTCCACGACGCCGGCCAGGATCGGGTTGCTGCTCCATTCCGCGTCGGCAAAGCGCTTGTCGGCCGGAAATGGCGAGGCAGGCGTTTCGCCGCTGAGGCGGCGCAGCATGTTGAGGCCGACGTTTTGTTCGGCCAGGGCCAGGCCGGTAAGCCAGGTGCTCATACGTATCGGATCCGTCATCACGTCGGCGATGACGGCGCGCAGCGCGTCGGTCAACGACGCCGGGTCGAGCCCGGTGATGTCGATGCCGTACTTCAACTCTTCGGGCGGCAGGGTCTCGTTCACATGTACCAGCCGCCGTTGATGTTGTAGACCGCTCCGGTGATGTACCCGGCCTTCTCGTCGAGCAGGAAGCGCACGAGGCGCGCGACCTCCTCGGGTTGCCCCAGCGTCCGAACGGGCGTCTGCGCGATCGCAGTCTCGATTGCGGCCTCCGGCATCGCTTTGGTCATGTCGGTGTTGATGAAACCGGGCGCAACGGCGTTGACCGTGATGCCCCGCTTGGCGACCTCGAGCGCGACGGTCTTGGTGAGGCCAATCAGCCCGGCCTTCGCGGCGGAATAGTTCGCCTGCCCGAAGTTCCCGGCTTCACCCACCACCGAACTCACGTTGACGATGCGCCCGAAGCCCTGCTCGACCATCGTATCGAGTACCGCTTTGGTCATAAAAAAAGGCCCCGAAAGATTGACTCGCAGGACCGCTTCCCATTCTTCTACCGTCATCTTACGGACCGTGTGGTCGCGGGTGATCCCCGCATTGTTGACCAGGAAATCGATCCGCCCGTGCTCCTTGAGCACGGCCGCGACCGTTTCGCGACATTCATCATAGATACTTACGTCGCTTTGATAAAAATGAATCCGTGAGGCCGCTCCGTTAAGCAGCGCTGCCAGGCTGTGCGCGCGCTCGCGGTCTTCCGGCAAGCCGAGCACGGCCACGATTGCGCCGTCCTCCGCAAGAAGCGTGCTGATCGCGCCGCCAATGCCGCGCGCACCGCCGGTTACAATCCCGACGCGTCCACTGAGAGATAAACTATCCACGCGCTAGATTTACGAAACTCTCGCCTGGTTTACCTTCTACCTACCAGTGCCATGCTCTCCCGTTGATTACCGTTTCGGGTAGGCCAGCACATAGATGTAGGCTTTGCTCTCGACGTCGCCGGCGATTGCCATCCGAGCCGTCGGCCCGGCATCCGCCCAGCGCTGCGACGGCGCGTAGCAAACTTGGATGTGATCGGTCTTCTTGAGTTTGGTCAGGAACTCGGTCTGATCGTTCGCCGGATGTGGCGTCGTGATTTCGAAGGAAGCGCCGCCAGCAAGCGTGACGATGCCGCTCCCGGCGTGAGTCTGATCGGCGGCCGGACGAATGTGGGCGATAGTCGCCGGAGCGTCGCAATACATGAATGGCATCGGCTTACATGTCCAAGCCGCCGTTGACGTCGTAGACCGCTCCGGTAATATACGATGACTCGTCTTCTAATAGGAAGCGCACGACGCGCGCTACTTCAGCGGGCTCCCCGAGCCGCCGCTGCGGAATTTTCTCGACGACTTTTGCAAGCGCCGCTTCGGGAATCGCGGAGACCATTTCGGTGGCGATGAAGCCTGGCGCCACGCAGTTGACCGTGATGCCTTTCTGCGCCATCTCCAGCGCCAAGCTTTTTGAAAACCCGAAGAGCCCCGCCTTGGACGCCGCGTAGTTGGCTTGACCGATATTGCCCGTCTCGCCGATGACCGAGCTGATGTTCACGATGCGCCCCGAGCCGCGCTCGATCATGTGCTCGAGCACCGCCTTGGTCATCTGGAACGCTCCCGACAGGTTCACGTCGAGCACTTGGCGCCAATCGTCAACGGTCATCTTTCGAACGGTCTTGTCGACGGTGATGCCCGCATTGTTCACCAGGTAGTCGATACGGCCAAAACCGTCCATCACTTCTTTAACGACGCGGTTGCAGTCTTCGGCATGATCGACGCGTCCTTGATGAATCGAAACCTTTGCGCCTTTCTCGTGCATCGCGCCGGCAAACTTTTCCGCGCTCTCTTTGCCGCGGTTATATCCGGCGGCCACCGACGCCCCGCTCAGGGCCAACATCTCCGTGATGGCCGCACCGATACCGCGCGTACCACCCGTCACCAACGCCACACGTCCCTCGAACATCCAACCCTCCTTCACCATCTGCTGAGAGGACGTTGCTTCGGCTTCCCGTCGCGGTGTCATCCTCTCATCCGCGAAAGGCCGGCCAGCCGCGCCCCAGAAGACTAACCCGTCACTTTTCCTGCTCAGAAAGGATCGAGAGCATGCGCGTATTTTTCGCTTCGCTGTTCGCCGTCGCCGTCGCGGCATTCATCGCATTTCCGGCTCCCGCGAAGGCCGCCGACACGGTGTTGACCGGCCAAATGGCAAGCTTCAACTATCTGCTTGGGGCCCCGTGGACTTGCACGACCCAACTGCCGGCAATGCATGGCATGCCCGCACACACCGAACAGGGCACCGTCACCTTCGAGGTCGCGCCGCGCAATATCATTCACGACCACGTTTCGGGCGAAAATTATATGGGCGACGACTACTTCGGGTACAGCTCGAGAATGAGCAACTACTGGACCGCCAGTGCCGACAACCAGGCCTCCTACGGCATCCAGACCTCCACCGACGGACGGACGTTCGCCGGAACGACGCACATGGGGATGATGGCGATGGACGTTACGACGACTTACACAAAGGCCAGCGCCAACAGCATCGGCATGACGCAAGTGATGTCGGGAGGCGGCCAGTCGGCCACGGTCAGCACCAGCTGCACGCGCTAGCAGCATAGCCATCGTGCGAGCGCGATGCGAGTAACGATCGTTGGCGCCTCCGGATTCATCGGTCGTCACCTAAGCGCGGCGCTGCGCGCCCGCGGGGACGAAGTCCTCGCAGCGAGCCTTCGCAACGTGGATGCCGCGGGGCATGCGTGCGAAGGCTCCGACGCGGTCGTGCAGCTCGCCGGCGCTCCGGTCACAACGCGCTGGACCGCTGCGGCCAAGGACGAGATTCGCCGTTCGCGCGTCGACGCGACACGCGCGCTCGTCGATCGCCTTGCTCAAGTTCGCGCGCGCCCGAAAGTCTACGTCAGCGCCTCAGCTGTCGGCTATTACGGCGCCAGCGAGACGGCCACGTTCACCGAGTCCAGTCCGCCGGGAAACGATTTCCTCGCCGGAGTCTGCGCCGGTTGGGAGCGCGAGGCGTCACGCGCCCAAGAACTCGGGATGCGCGTCGCCTGCATTCGAACCGGAATTGTACTCGGCCCCGACGGCGGCGCGCTCGCGCGCCTCCTTCCGATTTTCAAACTGGGCCTCGGCGGCGTGATCGCAAGCGGCAGGCAGTGGTACTCATGGATCCATATCGACGATGTCGTCGGGATCTATCTTCTCGCAATCGATCGCGCCGACGGCGCACTCAACGCGACCGCGCCCGAACCGGTCCGCAACGTTGATTTTACCTGGGCGCTCGCGTCGGCACTGCACCGGCCGGCCTTCCTTCCCGTGCCGGCGTTCGCGTTTCGCGCGATTTTTGGTGAGGGCGCCAGCATCCTCACCACCGGACAGCGCGTCCTTCCCGAACGCACGCTCTCGCTCGGCTACGAGTTTCACTATCCGCAGCTCGCCGCCGCCTTCTCATCCTGAGCGCAGCGTCATGGCGAGCCTGTCGAACCATGACGCAGTAACCGCCGAATACCTGTACGAGGCGCAGTCGGTATCTTTATCGCGGGCGCCTGCGGCAGGCGACCGTTGCCGGCATCGACCGGGTGCGCGACGATACGATAGTCGAAGCCAAGACTGGAATGTCCGCCCTCGGTTTCACGCACTTCGAAGCCCGACGGTGTCTTCAGACTGACGTAGAGACCGCGCGTGTCTCCCAGCGGTGTCAGGAAGACGTAATACGCATCATTGCGATCGATCGCTGACGCAAACGTTGGTTCGATCTGCACGTCTGCGGCCCCGCGAACGATCCGTGCCGTTCCAAAATCTTCTATAGTAGCCGAGGTCGACTCCGATTCATAGGCGAGCACGTGGCGCCCGCTGCTCGTCCGGTGCCGGGTTTGGCTTCCTCCACCCGTGATCGTCCCTGTGCAGACCAGACTCGCGCTGTCGTTAATTACGCATTGGCTACCCGAGATGCTCCCGACGCCCACGAAAATGTAACTTGTTAGGTAAGTCGCCTTTGCAAAAACGGCGATACTGTCTTCCCCCCCTACACCCTCGACGCCGAAACCGTCGATCGCGGTGTTTGAGGCGGAGCCGTACACGCCGGCATAGCCGTCCCCCTTGGAAGCGATACCGTAAACACCATCGCCGTTCGAGGAGCTTCCATAGACGCCGTTAGCGTAGCCGCTCGTCCCGGTCGCGATACCGGCGACCCCGGCGAACTCCGTCGTTGAACTCGTGATTCCGTGAACGCCGTCAGAGTTTGTCGAAACGCCCTCGACACCGTAGTTTTGATCGGAACTGCCCGTCACGCCAACGCTATTTGTCGACGGACCGGCTTCAATAATTCCCTTGCACAGGAGATTGGCATTGGGATCGATCAAGCACGACGCGTTGGTCGCGCGATTATACCCGAAAAAGATATTCGTCGTGCTCTCGTCAGCGCGTGCGAAGAGAGCCGCGTACTTTCCGGTGGTATCGTGCGATTCTGCATAGACCCCGATGCCGTTGTCAAGGTCGAGGCCCGAAACGCCTGCCCGCCCGGTGGCGCTGGACCTGCCTTCAACGCCATTACTGCCCGATGAGGTGCCGTAGACGCCGTACGGCATTCCGGTAGAGTTGCCCTCGACGCAAGCCCTCCCAGTGCTGCAGTTGTACCTACCGCCGGCCTCAGCCACAGCGAAGCGCTGGGCACGCACAATGCCCAAACATGAGATTACGATGGCAACGGTAATCGTCGCGCCAATCGCTATTCGGCTTTGTCGATTGGAAGATTCAAACATAGTGGTCCTTTCTCCGACCCTCAAACGAGGAGTCTACCGGCCGTTCGGCCGGTTGTATGAGACCACTATACACCCGTTTCGTGCGGTTACTGTATTGCGCGGCGCGTTCCAACGGGGCGCCCTTTGTCCGCTTTCGTACGCGCCCTCTGGTACGATGTGCTCATGATGAAAATGCGGTTGATTCTCACCACGCTGTTGCTCTTAATTCTGAGCTCGCTCACCGTCTCGGCATGCTTGGCGTCAACTACTGCCCCGGTTTATCCCGGCGCGGTGGTTGGCACTCGCCCAGAAGGCGTCGGCCTCAAGGCGCCACCTCCGCAAGTCAAGTCTTATTACACCCGGGCCAGCTTCGCTACCGTAAAGGCCTGGTATCAAGCGCACCTTAAAGGTGCGTCCGAGCTGCAGCAGCCCGGGATGGAAAAAACCGAGGATGCTTTCCTCGTCGGAACCGCTGGAAATGGAGTGGTTATCATGGTGCAGAGCTTCAAGGGGACGACATGGATCCTGATTGGCCCGCCAGCATAACGACGCGCAGCCCATTCCCGAACGCTTCGGTTGTCGCCCTAGGGCTTGCAATAGCCCCAGCGGCTCGCAGCTCAACCCTACCCCGCAGGGCTGGCCTGCTCTAACGCAAGTCCTTCGCGATGGAAGGTGACCGCTTCTTCGATCGATCGCTCTGTTTCCTCACGCGTTTCCGCTGCCGCAACGCATCCGGGCAAAGCGGGAACGTAGGCCGAGAAGCCGTTGGCCGTCTTTTCGATCCTTATCTCGTATCTCATCGCTTTAATCTCGCCTGTTTTAGAATGCTATTGTATGTTCCCGGGTCAGCGTTTCATCCCGAGCTTCGGTGCCACGGGGCGCGACCCGTGGGACACGAATCATCGAGGCTACCCGAAGCGGCCGCTGATATAATCCTCGGTTCGCCGGTCGCTGGGTTTGGTGAAGAGCTTCGCGGTATCGTCGGCTTCGATGAGCCGGCCGATTCCCGTTTCGTCGGCCAGCATAAACGCGGTAACACTCGAGACGCGCGCTGCCTGCTGCATGTTGTGCGTTACCGCGACGATCGTGAACTCTCGGCAGAGCGATGCCATCAGCTCTTCGATGACCGCGGTGGCGATGGGATCGAGCGAGGCCGTCGGCTCATCCATCAGCAGAACCTCCGGCTGCGCCGCGACCGCGCGTGCGATGCAAAGTCGCTGTTGTTGCCCACCCGAAAGCCGCAGCGGGCTCGTTTTGAGCTTATCCTTCACCTCGTCCCACAGTGCCGCGGATCGCAACGCGCGTTCGGCCGCCTCCATCTTCTCGTTCCGATTCAACCCCTTGGGCGCGCACGCAATCGTGTTATCTAGAATCGAGAGCGTCGGAAATGGATTGGGGCGTTGAAAGACCATTCCGACGCGTCGCCGGATCGCCATCGGATCGACGTCGCCGCCATAGATATCTTGACCTTCGAGCAACACGCCGCCCTCGACGCGCGCATCGAAGTTGATCTCGTGAATCCGGTTGAGACAGCGCAGCAGCGTCGTCTTTCCACATCCCGAGGGCCCAATCAATGCCGTCACCGCCTTGCGGCGGAACGCAATCGTAACCTCCGCGACGGCCTGGCGATTGCCGTAGTAGGCGCTGAGGTCTTGCGTCGCCAGCAGCTCGCGCGCCGCGACGGTCGTCACGCTTCGAGCCCGCGCATCGCGCGCCGTAACATCAGCCGTGCGCCGAGGCTGAGGACGAAGACGGCGCCGATCAACAGCAGCGCGCCGCCCCACGCCTGCTGCTGCCAGTTCGCATACGGCGTAATCGCGTACGTGAAGACTTGGAGCGCGAGCACGGCCATCGGATTACTCGGATTCGTCTCCCAAAACTGACTTCCGAAAGCGGTGAAGAGCAGCGGCGCGGTCTCGCCGATCACCCTTGCGATCGCCAACAGCAGAGCGGTGATGATTGCCGGCATCGCAGTGGGAAGCACGATCTGAACGGTTGCTCGAAAGTTCGACATCCCCAACGCCAACGCGCCCTCGCGCACCGTCTGCGGCACCGAGCGAATCGCCTGCTCCGAGGTTCTCACGAGCAACGGCAGCATCAGCATCATAAAGGCAAACGAGGCGGAGAAGGCCGAGAAGTGTTTGAGCGGCGCTACGAGAACGGCGTAGGCGAATAAACCGATGGCGATGCTCGGCACGCCCGAAAGCACGTCGGAAAGAAAGCGCAGCGCCTCGGGAATCGGCCCGCGGCCGAAGAGCGAGAGATAAATGGCGGTCAACAGCCCGATCGGAACCGCCATCGCCGTGGCGATTCCCAGGATGATGAACGTTCCTAAAATGCCATTGCCGACGCCGCCGCCCGGAACGCCGACCGGATGGGGAAGCTGCGTGAGAAAGTCGCGATTCAGCGCTCCCGCGCCTTGCACGATAACGTAGCCCAAGATGATCAACAGACAGATCGCGCCGATCATGGCGCAGGCCAGCGCCACCGCAACGCCCACGCCGCCGACGATGCGGCGCCGCGCCAGGTTACGATGCTTAGACGCGCTCTGATCCACGAACGCTCCAAATCATGAGCCGCGCCAACGCGTTGACTACGATGCTCACCAGGAACAGAATCAAGCCCAGCTCGATGAGCGCGCTGATGTAAATGCTCGTCGTGGCTTCGGTGAACTCGTTGGCGATCACGCTGGCCAGCGTGTACGACGGCGCAAACAGCGACGCCGAGATCTCCGGCCGGTTGCCGATCACCATCGTTACGGCGATCGTTTCGCCGAGCGCGCGTCCGAGCGCCAATACGCACGCGCCGAAGATGCCGATGCGTGCCGCCGGAAGCACCACTCGCATCGCGGTTTCCCATTTCGTCGATCCCAGCGCCATCGAAGCCTCGCGCAGATCGCGCGGGATCGCCGCGATGACGTCGCGCGAGATGGCCGTCACGGTCGGGATGATCATGAGTGCGAGGATGACTCCGGCGGTGAGGAGGCCGACGCCGACGATCGGTCCCGAGAAGAGCGGCATCCAGCCCAAGGCGTGTTGTAAGACCGGTCCGATGGTGGTTCGCATGAACGGTGCGAGTACGAAGAGGCCCCACAAGCCATATACCACGCTGGGGACGGCTGCCAGCAGTTCGATCAAAAACGAAAGCGGCTGCCCCAACCACCGCGGGGCAAAGTCGGCAAGAAAGACGGCTGCCATGATCCCGATGAACGCCGCTAGGATGATCGCGATCAACGACGTCATGACGGTGCCGAAGATCATCGGCAGCGCGCCGAACTTGCTGGTGATCGGATCCCAGGAGCTGTTGAAGATAAATCCCGGGCCGAACTTCACGATCGAGGGCCACGAGCCGAGCACCAGCTCGACGAAGAGCCCGACGATCAGCAGCGCGAACAGAATGCTTCCCGCGTACACGACCGCGGCAAAGCCGCGATCGGCGGGGCTAACGAACCGCGCGACGCGCCGAAACTGCGGCTCGGCGTTCTGCAACTTTTACCGCTGCATCTGCTTGAGCGTCGCCGCTGCCGCGTCTTGCACGTTGCGGGGCAGGGGGACGTAATCGACCGACTTGGCATTCCCCTGGCCTTGCGGTCCGACTAACCACGAAAGCACTTCGTACAGCTCCTTGGCGCGGTCGGCGGGCTTTTTGTAGACGACGACCCAGGAGTATCCCGAGATCGGATACGCATCGGCTGCCGCCGAATCGACGATCGAGAAGTTCGTCGGGCTCACCTCCGGTTTTGAAGCCGCCGCGGCCGCGACTGTGTCCGGCGTGCAGGATACCCATCTGCCGGCCTTGTTCTGCAGCATCGCCGCAGTCATATTATTCTCAACGACGTAGGCCATTTCGACGTACCCGATTGCACCCGGCGTGCTCTTCACTTGTCCCGCCACGCCTTCGTTGCCCTTGGCCCCAACCGAACTTGATGCCGGCCACGAGACGCTCTTGCCGGTTCCGACTTTGCTCTTCCACTCGCCCGAAACGTGGCTCAGGAAATCGGTAAAGATATAGCTGGTGCCCGAGCCATCGGAACGGTGCACGACCACGATCGCCATGTCGGGAAGATTTACTCCCTTGTTCAGCTTGGCGATCTGCGGGTCGTTCCACTTTAGGATCTTGCCGAGATAAATGTCGGTCAGAACTTGGCGCGTCAAGTGGAGCGCCGCCGTGACGCTGGGCAGATTGTAGGCAATCGCCGCTCCGCCTAACGTTGCCGGGACTTGGAGGACCGCGCCGGGAGCTCGCGCGAGCTCGCCCGCGTTCATCGGAACGTCGGTAGCGCCGAAATCAACGGTTCTTGCCGTGAACTGCGCGATGCCGCCGCCGCTGCCGATGGATTGGTAGTTGACCGTGATGTCCGGATTCTTCTGATTATAAGCGTAGAAGGCTTTGGAAAAGAACGGGTAGTCGAAGGTCGACCCTGCCCCCGTGAGCTGCGTGGCAGCGGCGGCGGGAAGAGCGATTGCCGCCACAACGGCCAGGGAGCAGCAGCAGCGAAGCAACGAACGTATCACAGAGAGGCTCCTTATTCGGCAGAAAATTGCGGCCTTCGTCCGCGGGCGAAGGCACGTTCTAGTTGTAATGCAATCCGATTAACATCACGTTAAGACCGGGTCCGGACGGTGTCATGCCCGAGGTGTCGAAGGACGGGCCCATGCCAACCCTCGCCGAACTGCGGCACACCGCGGCCCACGTCCTGGCTTACGCCGTCCAGGACCTTTTTCCCGAGGCCAAGCCGACGATCGGGCCCGCAATCGAGAACGGTTTCTACTACGATTTCGATCGAACCGAGCCGTTCACGCCCGACGACCTCGAACGCCTCGAGCGCCGTATGTCCGAGATCGTCGCGGCCGATTATCCGATGACGGGCCGCGAGGTCACGCGCGACGCTGCGATCGCCGAGTTTGCCGCCAACCCGTACAAGGCCGAGATCGCGCGCGAGATCCCCGAAGATCAGCCGATCACGCTCTACACGATCGGCGAGTTTACCGATCTCTGCCGCGGCGGTCATGCGGAATCCACCGGGGCCATCGGCGCGTTCAAGTTGACGAATGTGGCGGGAGCGTACTGGCGTGGCGACGAGCATAAGCCGATGCTGCAGCGCATCTATGGCACGGCTTGGTATGACCGCGAGGAGCTCGAGGCCTATTTGGCGCGTCTCGAGGAGGCGCGGCGGCGCGACCATCGCAAGCTGGGCGCCGAGCTCGATCTCTTCTCAATCGAGGAGCAGGCCGGCGGCGGGCTCGTCTTCTGGCACCCCAAAGGTGCGATCGTCCGCGGCATCATCGAGAACTTCATTCGAGAGGGGCTGCGCGAGCGCGGCTACCAGCCGGTCGTGACGCCGCACATCGCGCACGAGCGTCTCTACGAAATCTCAGGTCACCTTGATAACTTCGGTGAGAACATGTTCGGCCCGCTCGAGGTGGAAGGTCAGCGCTTTCGGCTCAAACCGATGAACTGCCCCGGCCACATCCTCATTTACAAGGACCGGTTGCGTAGCTATCGGGAGCTTCCGCTGCGTTACTCGGAGTTTGGGACGGTCTATCGTTTCGAACGGTCGGGAGTGCTGCACGGACTCAACCGGGTTCGCGGCTTCACCCAAGACGATGCCCACCTTTTCTGCATGCCCGACCAGCTCCAGCACGAGTTCGAGCAGACGCTCGACGAGGCGCTCCGGCTCATGAAAGCCTTCGGTTTTGCCGATTTCCAATACGTGCTGTCCACCCGAGCGCCGGAGGATCGCGGCGAAACCGATGCGATCGCCGAAGCCGCGATTAGAAGCGCGTTAGAACATTACGGCCTCCCCTTCGACGTGGACGAAGGCGGCGGGGCTTTCTACGGCCCGAAGCTAGACGTCAACGTGAGCGACGCCCTCGGCCGCCCCTGGCAGCTCGGCACGGTGCAGGTCGACTTCATCTTGCCTGCTCGCTTCGATCTCAAATACCGAGCCGCCGACGGCCAGGACCATCGCCCGGTCATGATCCATCGCGCCCTGGCCGGATCGCTCGAGCGCTTCTTCGGCATTCTCGTCGAGCACTACGGAGGGGCTTTCCCGGCCTGGTTGGCACCGGTTCAAGCGGTCGTCACGCCCATCTCGGAGCACGAAACCGGGTACGGTCGTGAAGTGGTCAACCGTCTCGAAAAAGCGGGCTTCCGGGCAGAACTCGACGAATCGAACGAAAAGCTCGGCTACAAGATTCGGCACTGGAAGACTCAGAAAGTGCCGTATATCCTGGTTGCCGGCAAGCGAGAGGTCGAGGACGGTACCGTCAATGTCAATCAACGCGGTATCGAGGAGAAACGAACCGTTTCGATCGACGCTTTCGTTGACGAGTTAAAGACCGTGGTCGAGGCGAGACAATGAGAAGGATAAAATGCGACGCTCGCGCCGTTTTTGCGGCGCTCGCTCTAGTGCTGGCTTCCTGTCAAGGGAGCGGCCTCGATAGTGGCATGGGCGACATGTCGCCTCCCGTCTCGCAGCCTGGCGCGATGAACGCCGGCGGCATCAACAGCGGCGGCCCCAATGGGCTCAACGGCGGCATGAACGGCGGCAATATGTCCGGTCCGAGCGTTGGCATGAACGGTCAAGAGCAGCTTGCCAATCCCGGTGCGACGCTCGCGCCCAATGAAGCCCAATATCCGGTGTCGCAGGGACCCACCGGCATGAAGTGTCCCATGGTGCAGCTCTTCAACCAGCAGTACACCTGCAATCTCGCCTTTAACATTCCGGCGCCGTCCCCGTCCCCGAGCGGCTCTCCGGGCGCCACTCCGAAGCCAACCGCGAGTCCGACACCATCGCCGTCGCCGACTGCGTCCGACGACAGCAGCGACGACGACGACGACACGCCGACCCCTTCACCCGGTCCCGGCGGAATGATCACGCTGCTCAGCGAGCCGCTGCCCAAAGACGTCCCGTCGATGGTCAATCCCAACTCCAGCTTCATGCGCGTGACGCCGTTGATGGCGCTTCGCCTGCAGAGCAACACCGATTTCGCGCTCGGCGGCGGCACGACGTTGCAGTACACGCTGCCGGCGATGCAGTTCAACGGTCGCGTATTCGCGCTGCAGCTCTTCAACGAAACGACGCTTCGCGGCAAGCGCACCGATCAAATCATCGGCAACTACGCGAAGTGGACCTCGCCGGCGAGCAACACCGTGCAGTTTTCGTTTAACGTCCCGCAAGTGACCGTGCGCCACACGCAGGTTTGGCTGCTCGCGCTCTACGGCGCGCAGCTTCCCCCCGGCAGCACCCCGACTCCCTCGCCTTCACCGTCACCGACAACCTCACCAACCTCTTCACCTTAGCGCCGCATGACGGCGGCGGCGCGCAAGACCTTTATCGCGAGTTTTCTCGGGTGGTCGCTCGACGCGTTCGACTTCTTCCTGCTCACCTTTGTCGTCGGCCGCATCGCGACGAGCTTCGGCCAAGCGATTCCGCAGGTCGCCCTCGCGATCACGCTGACGCTGGCATGCCGCCCGATCGGCGCGCTGCTCTTCGGCTGGCTTGCCGATCGCTACGGACGGCGCACGCCCCTGATGATCGACATCGCGCTGTACTCCCTGCTCGAACTCCTCACCGCATTCTCGCCCAACTTCACCGTTTTTCTCGTGCTTCGCGCGCTCTTCGGCATCGCCATGGGCGGCGAGTGGGGACTCGGCGCGGCGATGGTGATGGAAGTACTTCCGCCGCAGCGGCGCGGCTTCTTCAGCGGCCTGCTGCAACAAGGCTACATGTGGGGTTATCTGCTCGCAGCCTTAGCGTATTTTCTCGTCTTTAACTTTACGAACTGGGACTGGCGCGGACTCTTCGTGATCGGCGCGCTCCCGGCCGGGCTCATTCTCTACATCCGCTCGAGCGTGCCCGAATCACCCATCTGGCTGGAAGGCCGCGCTCGCCGCGTCACGATCGGAAGAGACTTCGCCTTGCAATCGCTGCGCGCGCACTGGCCGCTGTTTATCTACTGCGTCGCGTTCATGGCGGCGCTTAACGCGATGTCGCACGGCACGCAAGACCTCTATGCCACCTTCTTGCAGAAACAGCACGGATTTTCGACCGGCCAAACGTCAACGCTGGCAATCGTCGCAGCCGTTGGCGCAATCATTGGGGGCGTCACGTTTGGCGCGCTCTCGCAGCGCTTCGGCCGGCGCCCCGTCGTGATGTTCTGCGTGGTGCTCGCCGCATGCATGGTCCCGCTCTGGGCGTACAGCCCGACGATCGCGCTCCTCGCCGCGGGCGCCTTCGGGATGCAGTTCGCAATTCAGGGCACGTGGGGCGTGATTCCCGCGCATCTCAACGAACTCTCGCCCCCGGACGTGCGCGCCACCTTCACCGGCTTTACCTATCAGCTCGGCAACCTCGTAGCCGCCGGCACCGCGCAGTTCGAAGCATCCCTCGCTCAACACTCGGGCTACGGTGAAGCGATGGCGCTGGTCCTCATCCTCGTTCTTGCCGCCGTATTCGCGCTAACCGCGGTCGGGTATCTCGTTCGCCCCGAGAACCGCTTCGTAGCCCTCTCTTCCTAGCTTGCCTTAGCCGTGCTTTGGGTATGCTTGAAACCTAGTGGAACAACTGGAAAAACCAACGCCCTTAGGCTTTGACGGGGAGGCCGGGGCTCCCACGACGGGCGTGGCGCTGATATTCGACCTCGGCAATTTTTCGCAATTCTTTACGCAACCCGACGTTCAAGAGTACGTAACGAAATTCCTGAACATTATATTTGAAGCCATGTCGATCGTCATCTTCGGCGGCGTCGAATACTATACGCCCGAGAAGACGGAGCTGAAGCCGCTCCTAACGCCCGTCCACGCGAAGTTCCTCGGCGACGGCGCCCTCTATCTTTGGAATCCGACGCTCGAAGAGAGCCCCGAATTTTCGCAAAACCTCGTAAACCGGCTGTGGAATCTTCAGAACTGGTACCCAGAGATACTCGCGAACGCGCGAATTCACGTACCCGTCGTCGAGCTTCCCTCGTCTATCCGCTTCGGCGTATCGCGGGGGACGGTCTACGAGCTGACTCGCAAGGACGGCGATAAGGAGTACATCGGCTTTTGCATCAATCTCGCCAGTCGTCTTCAGCGATACTGCCCGGAGCTTAACTTCCTGGCTTCGGCCAGAATAAACGTCGAACAGAGTTTTCTCGACACCTGGCGCTACAAGCGTGTAGTGGCAAAGTCGATGCGAGGCTTTCCTCGCGAAGTCGTCATCGTGGATCAGGGCGAGTTTGACCGGCTCGATTCTAGGGCGCGTTCGGAACTCTTTGAGGACTTGTGAAGCTTTACGGTTTTGGTTTCGCGAATGAGTCGCTCGTCAGCGTGAAGACGTAGCTGGCGCTGCTCGTTTCGGTGCCGCCGGCCGTGGCGACGTCGGCATGGATGACGTCGGGCACTTCCATCGCGCGATCGTAGTTGATCGTGATATCCGATGTTTGATTGTCGAACCCGCCGTTGTGAAGCTGCGTCGTTTTGATCTCTCGCACGACCACCTTCTTGCCGTCGCCCGCGTCGACGAGCGTGAAATCTTCCTCGATATTAAACTCCGCGGACTGCTCCTTGCGCTGCCAATGCCCTTGCGCATCCCACGGCGCGGCGTCGATGAACTGCCGCCCCATATAGCTGAGCAAAAGCCACTCAGCTGGCCCTGGAGTAGCCGTGGCTGGACAAAACACCGCGGTGCTGCCGTAGACGTTGCAAGAATATGCTGCCCGCGGCCGCGGCTCGCCCGCAACCAGTTCGGAAATACGCACGACCAGCGAACCGTCCGGCGCGACGGAAAGGATGTCGACATACATCGTGCCGCCGCCCCCCTCGGGGGCCGCTACCTTGCCACCCTGATTGTTCACCGTTTGCACGCCGCTGGCGCCGGTGACTTTGTAACTCTGCAAGCCTTCCACGCCGACGGTGAACGAGTACTCCAAATGTCGCAGCGGCTTGCCCGATGGCGAAGCAGGCGCCGGCGTTTGGGCCGTAAGCCCGGCGACGCCACATACTGAAAGCAAAAGAGCGATTCCTAAAGTTCGCACGATGTTGGCTTAACGCTTTAACGATGGGGCCCGTTACTTCCCGCCTAATCGTAGTGCCGAGTCAAACCGCCGCTCTCGGAAACCTCGAGCAGTTCCTGCGCCGTCGCCGTGTGGAACGACATCACGATCATATCGCCGTCAACGGGATAGAACTCGTGCGACACGCCGGGCTCGATGACGAACCAGCGCTTGCCCGGGCCGCCGTCCCCAAACGCAACCATCTCGCCGATCGCGCCGCCGACGCGCGAACGCCCTTGGCCCTCGATCACCGCCATATGCTGCACGCTGTTCGGATGACAGTGCGCTCCCGACCAGCGTTCCGCGCGCAGCGCAAAGATCCAGGCCGATCGAATATTCTCCGGAATATCGCGCACGTTTCCTATGTCGATCGTCGCCCAGACGTACGGCTCCTCCGACGCGCGCAACTCCGCCTTGAGCCGCTGGATCGTCGCGACGACATCCGCTCGCGCCACCAGTTCCGCCACGGCGCGATCCATCACAAGTTAAATCCCTCGGAGGATTTTCTTGAGGTGCGCCACGGCCGCCGAGTGAATTTGCGAGACGCGCGATTCCGAAACGCCGAGCGTGGTTTTAATTTCGCGCAAGCGCTGGCCTTCGAAGTAGTAGAGTTGGATGACCGCCCGCTCTTGCGGCGGCAGCGACTCGACGGAGCGCACGAGTTCGGCCCGCAGTTCGTCGTGCTCGAGATCGCGCGTGACGTCACTCTCCTCGTCTTTGAGCGTATCGGCTAACGCGAGGCCCTCGCCGCTCTGATTCGGCAGCAGCTCCTCGAGCGAAACCAGCGTCGTGCCGCGCGCGTGCTTCACGGCGCGATCCAGCTCCTCGGGGGAAAGGTCCAAGTGCGCCGCTAGCTCCTCGTTGGTCGGCGCGCGGCCGAGACGCGTCTCCAATGCTTCGTACGCGCGTTCCAGCTCGCGGGCGCGCTGGCGAATCGTTCGCGGAACCCAGTCCAGCGAGCGCAAAGCATCGAGGATCGCCCCGTTGATGCGGGTCACCGCGTAGGTTTCGAACTTGACCGAGCGGCTGCCGTCGTACTTCTCGATCGCGTCCATCAGGCCGAAGACCCCGTCGTTGATCAGATCGTTGATATCGACGCTGGACGGCAGGTGCATGGACATCCGGCCCGCGACATACTTGACGAGGTGCAGATACTTATGAACGACCTCCTCGCGCGTAAGGAGACTACCGCCGATGGAATAGCGGCGGTTGGCGGGTGCGCGCGCCAGCGGTTTGCTCACGTCTTTCCCTCCGCAATACCCCGGCTGGCGCCGGAGTCCTCGCGAAGCCGGGCCCGCGGGGCCTCGTAGGACTTGCGAGTCCCGCCGGAGTAGCCAAGCCGGTCGGCCCTCCGGGGCCAGTATTTTTGCTTAACTGAAAGATAAGGATGACGGCACAGACTGCGATTTCAGCCGGGTTAATTGGTGGCGTGCTCGCCGTGCTCTACGGAATCGCGCTCACCTTCTGGGTGCTGGCGCAGCCCGCCGGCAACGAGCGCATGCGCGAGATTGCCGCCGCGATCCAGGAAGGCGCGATGGCCTTCCTGCAGCGCCAGTACCTCACGATCGGAATCGTCGCGGTCGTACTCGCGATCGTGATTTTCTTCGCCCCGACCGCTCGGCAAGGAAGCGGCGCATCGGCTTTTTGATCGGCGCGATCCTTTCGGGCGCCGCCGGCTTCATCGGCATGATCGTCTCGGTTCGCGCCAACGTCCGCACGGCCGAAGCGGCACGCGGGGGGCTCGGCCCGGCGCTCAACGTCGCCTTCCGCGGCGGCACCGTCACCGGCATGCTGGTCGTCGGGCTCGGGCTGCTCGCGGTCTCCGGCTACTACGCGATCCTGTTGAACGTCAACGACGGCGACGCCGCGACCTCGCTCGAACGCGATGGTCGGCCTCGCCTTCGGCTGCTCGCTGATCTCGGTCTTCGCGCGTCTCGGCGGCGGCATCTACACGAAAGCCGCCGACGTCGGCGCCGACCTCGTCGGCAAAGTCGAAGCCGGCATTCCCGAAGACGATCCGCGCAATCCGGCGGTCATCGCCGACAACGTCGGCGACAACGTCGGCGATTGCGCCGGCATGGCGGCCGACCTCTTCGAGACCTACTGCGTCACGACCGTCGCCGCGATGCTGCTCGGCAACCTCGTCTTCGGCAACACGCTGCCCGGCGCGACGACTTTCCCGCTCGTGCTCGGCGCGGTCTCGATCGTCGCCTCGATCATCGGCACGCTGTTCGTCGGCGTCGGCAAGGTGCAGCGCAGGACAAGATCATGGGCGCGCTCTATCGCGGCATGACCGTCGCCGGCGTTCTCGCGCTCGATCGGCTTCTGGTTCGTCGCGCAGCAGGTGTTTCGCCGGAACGCAAGCGTCGTCGAATGCCACGCGGCATCTTTGTCTGCGCGCTCGTCGGCGTCGTCATCACCGCGCTCGATCACGTTCATCACCGAGTATTACACCGGCACGCAGTTCCCGCCGGTGCAGCGCATCGCGAAGGCGTCGGTAACCGGCCACGCGACCAACATCATCGCCGGTCTGGCCGTCTCGATGCAGGCGACCGCACTGCCCGGCGATCGTCATCGTGCATCGGCATTCTGGTCAGCTATGCGCTTCGCCGGCGTCTACGGCGTCGCCATCGCGGTGATGGCGATGCTTTCGATGGCCGGCATCATCGTCGCGATCGACTCGTTCGGTCCGATCACCGACAACGCCGGCGGCATCGCCGAGATGGCCGAGATGCCCGAAGACGTTCGCAACGTCACCGATCCGCTCGACGCGGTCGGCAACACGACCAAGGCCGTCACCAAAGGCTACGCCATCGGCTCGGCCGCCCTCGCGGCGGTCGTGCTCTTCGCCTCGTTCCTGCAAGAGCTGATCAACCACAGATGCGCGCGGGCGGAGCGACGGCAGTGCGTCGAAGGCGTGCGCAATCTCTTCGCGATCGGCAATCCGTACGTGCTCGCCGGCCTCTTCATCGGCGGCCTGCTGCCGTATCTCTTCGCGTCGCTCTCGATGGAAGCGGTCGGCCGCGCAGGCGGCGCGGTGGTCGAAGAAGTGCGCCGTCAGTTCCGCGAGAATCCCGGCATCATGGCCGGCACCGTCGAAGTCCGGACTACGGCACGACCGTCGACATCGTCACCCGCGCCGCGCTCAAGCGAAATGATCGTCCCGGCGCTGATTCCGGTCGGCGTTCCGGTCGTCGTGGTGCTGCTCTCGTACTTCAATGTGCTTGCCCGGCGACACCGGCGCGCAAATGATGGGCGGCATCCTCGTCGGCTCGATCGTCACCGGTCTCTTCGTCGCGATCTCGATGACGATCGGGCGGCGGCGCGTGGGACAACGCCAAGAAGTACATCGAGGACGGCAACTACGGCGGCAAAGGCTCGATCGCGCACCAAGCGGCCGTCACCGGCGATACGGTCGGCGATCCGTACAAAGACACCGCCGGCCCCGCGATCAATCCGATGATCAAGGTGCTCAACATCGTCGCGCTGCTGCTGGTCGGCTTCCTCCGCTAGCCCCCCGTGTCCAGTACTTTGGCAAAAAACGCCAAGAGGTGCTAGAAATTTGCCTTATGGGCACTAAGAATATCTCGCTACCAGGAGCGCGAACAGAGCCGGCCCCGAACCGCAGTCTCTCACTCTTGGAACGATTGCTCGTTCGAAACCCGAGGGTTGGCCGCGCGCGACCGCACCTCGGCGAGGACGTCCGCGCATTCCCTGTTCTTCCGTACATCATCTTCTACCGAGTCTTGGATCGGCGCGTCTACGTCATTCGCATCGTACACGGGCATCGCGACATCCGGCCGCCGCTAGCCTCGCTTCTCGTCGCAGTCTAACTCGGGAGTAAGCGTCAGCCTGCGTCCCGCACGGGGCGTTTGAGGGGAACTCCGTCATGGTAGAAGTCATTTGGAATGTCCCCGCTTCATACCTGAAAGGATCTCAAGTTGACGAAAAACCTATTCATGGCGATTGTAATGGGTCTGGGATTCGCCCTCACTGCGCTGCCGGCGCCGGCAGACTACATCTACGTGCAAGTTGCACCGCCGGCTGCCGTTTATGAAACCGTCCCCGCACGGCCCCATCCCGGTTACGTTTGGGTTGGCGGCTATTACCGCTGGGACGGGGGCCGCTACGTTTGGGTTCACGGCCATTATGCGCAGCACGCCGGCAGCTGGTGCGGTGGGCACTGGCGCCACAGCCCCAATCGGGGCTGGTACTGGACCGACGGCCGCTGGTGCTAATCGGCACCGCATAAGATAAAAAGGGACCGGCCCGCACCGGCCCCTTTTTTCTTTTCCAGCACGCGCCGTCCGATCGTACATTCCACCGTCCGATTGTGAGCGACGTTGCAGCTCGTCGTTGATACGCTTCCATGAAACGCTACGCCATGGAGGCCCGCATGAATCAACGCATCATTCTCTCGCTGCTCGCCCTCACGCTCACCGCCTGCTCGACATCGGGTGGCTCGCCGCTCGCCAACTCACCCACCGTGCGAACCGCAACCTCCGCGCAGTACACCGTCGTGAGCCTCGCCACACTTGGCGGCGCATCCAGCGGTGCCAACAGCATTAACAACCGCAACTGGGCAAGCGGCCTCTCGAGCTTAGCCTCGAGCTCGTATATCCACGCTGCGCTCTGGGAAAACGGCGGCGCGCCGATCGATCTTGGGACGCTCGGCGGCCCAAACAGCGCCGTCGAATGGCCCGTGAACAACGATCGCGGCCTCATCGCCGGCATCTCCGAAACGAACGAAGCGCAAAAACTCGGCGAGACTTGGTCGTGCGCGGAGGGCTTCTTCCCGCAACCGCCCAGCGGACATATCTGCCGCGGCTTCGCGTGGCAAAATCACCACATGACGCAACTCCCCACGCTCGGCGGCAACAACGGCTTCGCCACCGGCGCCAACGACCGCGGCCAAATCGTCGGCTGGGCCGAGACCCGCAACCACGATTCCACCTGCACGCCGCCGCAAGTTCTCGGGTTCGAAGCAGTCATCTACCAACTGAAGGGCGGTAGCAAGATCGAAGAACTCGCGCCCTATCACGGCGATAAGGATGGCGCGGCCACCGAAATCAACGACGCCGGCCAAGTCGTCGGCATCTCCGGCCGTTGCGACCAAGCCGTCGGACGATTCACGGCGCACCACGCCGTCATGTGGGAACGCGGCCGTACCATCGATCTCGGCAACCTCGGCGGCACCGCATGGAATACGCCGATGGCGATCAACGCCCGCGGCGACGTCGTCG
This sequence comes from Vulcanimicrobiota bacterium, assembly GCA_963823795.1. Taxonomy (GTDB): domain Bacteria; phylum Vulcanimicrobiota; class Vulcanimicrobiia; order Vulcanimicrobiales; family Vulcanimicrobiaceae; genus Cybelea. The sequence goes on from CAWGMX010000005.1 coordinate 523,659, forward strand.
GCTTCTCCGATCTCTCGGGCGATTCGTCCGGTAATCCCAACTTCCACGCCTTCCTGTGGACCCGCGGCCACGGCATGCAAGACCTCGGCACGTTGTACGGCGACGAGTACAGCGAAGCGCTGGGCATCAACGACTCGGGTGCGATCGTCGGCGTCTCGTACGGGGTAAGCTTCTCGACCTCGCGCGCCTTCATCTACGAGAACGGCAAGATGACCGACCTGAACACGCTAACCGGGTCCAGCTCCCCGCTCTACCTCCTGTTCGCAAATGACATCAACGATAAGGGCGTCATCGCGGGGGGCGGCTGCGTCCTGGTCAGCGGCTCCTGCGGCAGTTCCCAACCCGCCTTCATGGCTACCCCCGTGTCACCCTGAGCGTCACAACGCCGGAGCCCGGAGCGCTAAGAACAAACTCCGTATGTGGCAAGAGCGAGCGTTCAACAAGCGCGACGACCGCGAGATGACCTTCAGCGTGCGCAGCAGCAGCACCGGGCGATGGAACGGCTTCGATGCGATCCTTTACGATGCGTCGGCCGGCTTCTCGGAGCAGCAGTTCGTACGCCATAACGTGAGCATGCAGGTTGGAAAGCCGTTGCTCGTAACGAGCCGGTGCGACGGCGAAACGCTGCGCCGCCTTCAGGTGCCCGGCGACGTGAAGATCGTACCCCCCGGCATCCCGCGGGTCTGGGAGACCGACTCGGCAACGATCAAACTCTCGATGTACCTCAACTCCACGCTGATGCTCTCAACCGCCGCGTCGATGGGTGTCGATCTCGAACGCGTCGCGATTCGCCCGCAGCTCCACCTTCGCGATCCGCGAATCGAACACGTCGGGTGGGCGGTCAAAGCCGAACTCGAAACCCCCGAACCGTTGGGGCGCCTCTACGGCGAAAGCCTCGGCCTAGCACTCGCGGCGCACGTTTTGCGCACCTACGGCCCAACTCGGCCCATCGCCACCAGCGCGCGCCTGCCTCAGCGCCGCCTCTCCCACGTGCTCGACTTCGTCCGCACGAACATCGCAAGCGATCTCTCGATGAGCGAACTCGCCGCCGTCGCTGGGGTCAGCCCCTCGCATTTCAAGACCCTCTTCAAACAAAGTGTCGGAATGCCGGTGCACCAATACGTCATCCGGCGCCGCGTCGAATACGCCGTCGAGCTACTGCAAAACGATCGCTCAGCACTCGCCGACGTCGCGCTGCAAGCCGGCTTCGCAAATCAAAGTCATCTCGCGCGCTGCATGCGCGCCACGCTCGGCATCACGCCCGGAACCCTCCGCCGCACCCTGTCATAATGCATCGGCCACCATCAAGGTGGCCCCCGCAATCAAGAAGTTCAGCGCAAACTCGGACCAATTCCCATGCGACTGCGGGGCCGCGACCAAAGCCGGAATCCATACCAATACGCCAAAGATCACCAGCATCGCCGCCATTAAGCGCATCGCGCGGCGCGCCCGAACGTTGAGCAGCATCGCAATGGCCGCGAGCGCAAACGCAACCGTCGTGAGGATCACCCAGAACGTTTGATTCGGCGGAATCCATTTTGGGACCAAGCTCGCCGTCACGCTTTCATAGACGATCTGAGCCAGCGTGAAGGAAATCGTACAAAGCCCTAGTCCGATGCGCGCAACGAGGCGAAGCGTTCCCGACCGCGCCGCATTTGCATTGGTTACGGCGTACAAGGCAAGCGCGCCGCAGAACAGACAGAATTGTTCGGAAAAGCCGTCGTATTCCCCGAAGAGTCTTGGCGCGGCGACGATCCCCGGAACGCATACCAGAGCGAAGATCGCGTACACGACGACGAGCACGATTGAGGCCGCGCGCAGAGTTCGCGGAAGCAGTATCCCGATGCCACCCGCGATTAGAGCGATCATCAGAGCCTCGCCGATAAATGTACCGAAAGGCAGCCGCAAGATCCGATGCACGCTCTGCCAGGTGTCGGCGTCGTGCCACATCAGCGCAATCACGCCGAACAGCACCGCCGACCCGCCGAAGACAATCCGCCCGTACAACGCTGTTTTCATACAAAACGTAGCGCCCGCTCGCCCGGCCCTGTGACGCTAGGAGCCTACTGGCTCCGCCGCCGGTTTATGCGCTAGCTCTTCGTACTTTCGGAAGATCACGAAATAGCTCGCCCCGATAAAGACGATCGCAAAGGCGAGCAGCGCGTCGCCGATGGTGGCGGTGAGGCTCCCGCGAAGCGGCATGAGCACGCGGACCGCGTAGCGCAGTCCGAAGGCGGCGGCGAAGATCACAATCGTCACCCACGACGAGCCGAGATACATCACGCCCTTGCGATCCGTGGGACGAACGTCGGTGTGAACGCCACGCAGAATCCCGAACGGTAGTCCGACGATACCGCCGAGCACCACGCCGAGCGCGATCTCGAGCGGCGGCGCGGGGTTGAGCATGTTGTTGGCATAGATCACCCACGCCGTTAGCGCGCAGAGGATGATCGGTGAGACCCACATTCGCGTGACGCTGATGCGCTGCGGCCGCATCATGCGAACGGCGAGCACGACCACGACGATCAGGAGTGGGATCAGCTGAACCCACCCCGGGACGTCGGGCGTCGCTTGCGATCCTATTTGATTTCGACTTTCGCGCCGGCTTCTTCGAGCTTCTTCTTCACCGCCTCGGCTTCGTCTTTAGTAACGCCTTCCTTTACGGCCTTGGGCGCGCTCTCGACGAACGCTTTGGCTTCGGTCAGGCCGAGGCTCGTGAGCTCGCGGACGGCCTTGATGACCTTGATCTTCTCCGGACCGATTTCGGCAAGAATGACGTCGAACTCGGTCTTCTCGGCTTCCGGCGCTGCGGCGGCCGGACCGGCGGCCATCATCGCGACCGGCGCGGCGGCGGAGACGCCATATTTCTCCTCGAGCTGCTTGACGAGATCGGCAAGTTCGAGAACGGTGAGTTTATCGATCTGTTCGATGACTTCGGCGATTGCCATGATACGTATTATTCCTTATCTAAGCGTTTGAGGCTGCGGCTTTTTGTTCGCGAATGGCGTTGAGCGCGCGGACGAGTCCGCTCTGGTTGCCCTGCAGCACGGTAACGAGCCCGCGAAGCGGATTGGCCAGCGTGCCGACGAGCGCGGCGAGAAGTTCGATTTTCGGCGGAAGCTTGGCGAGCACGTCGACCTGCTTTGCATCGACGATTTGGCCGTCGATGTATGCCGCCTTGATTCCGACCTTTTTAACGGTGTCGCTGAAAGTTTTAAGCGCCTTGGCCGGCGCCACCGGGTCGGCTCCCGCAAAGACGACGCCCGTCGGTCCGGCAAGAAACGACTCGACCTGCGTTGCGAGGTCGCCGGCGGCGATGCGAAAGAGCGTGTTCTTAACAACCGAGTAGCTGTTGCCGTCTTTGCGCAGCTCGCCGCGGAGTTTGGTTATCTCCGCCACGGTCAGCCCTTGATAGTCGGTAAAAAATAGGCTCTTCGCCGAGGCGAGTTTCTCGGTGAGTTCTGCGACTGAGGCTTCCTTACGCGCGGTCGGCATTCGGTAGTTTCCCCGGCGCAAACGCGCCACAACGAAAAAGAAAAGCGCCCCGAGTCGAGGGCGCTACGTCGAACGTTCCCACCGCCGGAGCGATGCCGAACCGTCTATCTTGCGTCCTCGGTAGCCAAAATTAAGGCCTTGCGGCCGGCCACGGTCTTTGGAGCCGTCGGTTAGCCTACCACGGCGGCGCCGGGGAGCGCAAGCATTTCGGCCCGAAGCCGCCCGGATGCCTACCGCCCTCAGTCCAGCCGAGGCGCTCGAGAGTCTCAAAGCCGGCAACGCGCGATTCGTCGCCGGAACGCCGCAGACCGACCCCCTCGATGCAAGCGTCCTCGAGCTGGTTACCGGCCAAAGCCCGCACGCGATCGTGCTCGGCTGCTCCGACTCGCGCGTGCCGATCGAAACGATTTTCGACCAGGCGCCGGGGAACGTCTTTGTCGTTCGCGTCGCGGGCAACTTTCTCAACGACGACATCTTCGGCTCGATCGAGTTCGGCGTCGCCGTCTTGAAGGCTCGGCTGATCCTGGTGCTCGGGCACACGAACTGCGGCGCAGTCACCGCCGCCGTCGCGTACGCCAAAAACGGGACGACGCAGCCCGGACACATCGCCCGTCTCGTTACCGCGATCGAACCGGCAGCCAAAGCCGCGCGCGACCTTCCGGGCGACTGGCTTGCCAACGCCATCGCCGAAAACGTGAGGCGCACGGTGCAAGCAATGACCGCCGGCTCGACGATCATCGCGGACGCGGTCTCGCAGGGCGATGCCGAAGTAGCCGGTGGCATTTACGAGCTGCACACCGGGCGCGTTACCTTCTTCTAGCCGAGGGGCCCAAGGTGCGTGAATGGGACTCGTGGTATTTTTAGAGGACGCCCATGCACGCACATTCCCTTGAAGCCCGAATCGCCCATATCGAGGGTGCTTTCGAACAAACCAACGAGCGCCTCGGCAGCATTGACCGGCGCTTCGAATCCATCGACCGGCGCTTTGAATCCATCGACCGGCGTTTCGAATCGGTTGATAGGCGCTTCGATCAGGTCGACCGCCGCTTCAACTGGCTGACAGGCATCGTCGTCGGAACATGGATAACCACGATCCTAACGGTCGTATTCCACCGCTGATCCTTAGGCTGTAGCTTTCACCCGGTTCGGATCGACTTTGACGCCCGGGCCCATCGTGCTGGCCAGCGTTACGCTGCGAACGTAGGTACCTTTGGCGGCCGACGGCTTCGCGCGCACGATCGCGTCGAGCAACGTCGTGATATTCTCCAGCAAGTGCTGCCTCCTCGAAGCTCGCCTTGCCGACGATCGTGTGCACGATGCCGGTCTTGTCGAGACGGAACTCGACCTTACCGGCTTTGATGTCGCGAATTGCCGCGCCGATGTTCGGCGTTACGGTGCCGGCCTTGGGATTGGGCATTTTCTGCGCGAGAATGCGTCCCAGCTCTTTACCGACCGACGCCATCATGTCGGGCGTCGCGACCGCCACGTCGAACTCGGTGAACCCGCCCTTGACCTTATCGATCAAATCCTGATCGCCGACGATGTCGGCGCCGGCTTCTTGCGCGGCCTTCGCGTTGTCGCCCTTGGCAAACGCGATGACGCGGACCGTGCGCCCCGTGCCATGCGGCAAGCAGCACCGTGCCGCGGACGTTCTGATCGCTCTTCTTGGGGTCGACGCCCAAGCGAATGTGCGCCTCGACGGTCTCGTTGAACTTCGCGGTGGCATTCTTCTTGACGATTTCGATGGCTTCGGGCGTCGAAAAGAGCTTGTCCGAATCGAACGTCGCGACGCGTTGCCTTGAAGCGTTTTCCGTGATGCTGCGCCATTTTACGCCTCCACTTCCACGCCCATCGAGCGCGCCGTTCCGGCGACGATCTTCTTGGCGGCGTTCATATCGTTGGCGTTGATGTCGGGCATCTTCACCTTCGCAATATCTTCGAGTTGCTTCTGCGTCAGCTTGCCGACTTTGTTGCGGTTGGGCTCCTTGCTGCCCGACTCGATCCCCAGCGCCTGTTTGATCAGAAACGACGCCGGCGGCGTCTTCGTGATGAACGTAAACGTGCGGTCGTCGAAGACGGTGATCTCGACGGGGATGATCATGCCGGCCTGTGAAGCAGTGCGCTCGTTGTACTGCTTGCAGAAGTCCATGATGTTGAGCGAGTAGGGGCCCAGCGCCGGTCCGATCGGCGGAGCCGGGGTCGCTTTGCCTGCCGGAATCTGCAGGCCGATCTTACCAACGACCTTTTTAGCCACGAACTATCTCCTTTCGAAGCGATCTCTCGTCGCTTCTCCCCCACTGTTGTAAGTTGCAAACGCCGGGGTGAATGCGTTCGCTAAACTTTCTCCACTTGGAAGAACTCCAGTTCGACGGGCGTTTCCCGGCCGAAGATCGAGATGAGCGCGCGCAAGCGCTCCTTCTCGGGCGAGATATCGTCGACGACGCCGGTGAAATCGAAGAACGGTCCCGACGTAACCTTGACGCGATCGCCCTTCTTGAAATCGATCTTGAGCTTGGGTGCTTCGATACCCATCTGCTTGAGAATCGTTTTGACTTCTTTGTCCTGCAGCGGCACGGGCTTCTCGCCCGGTCCCGGACTGCCGACAAAGCCGGTCACGCCCTGGGTGTTGCGCACGACGTACCAGGACTGATCGTCCATGGTCATCTCGACCAGCACGTAGCCGGGAAAGACTTTTTTCGGGGTGATCTTGCGCTTGCCGTCTTTGAACTCGACTTCGTCTTCCATCGGAACGAGCACGCGGAAAATCTTGTCCTGCATGCCCATCGAATGGATGCGGCGCTCGAGATTCGCCTTGACCTTGTTTTCGTAGCCCGAGTAGGTATGGACGACGAACCAGTTCCGGTTATCCTTGGGTCTCTGCGCGACGCCATCGTCGGACGGCACTTCGTCGACGGCACCTCGTCGGACGGCACCTCGTCGGACGGCACCTCGTCCTCGGGCGGAAGCTCGGCGACCATCTCCTCGACCGCGGCCGGATCGCCCATCTGGGGATCCTCGGTCTTGGTCTCGTCGATCTTCGTCTCGTCTATCGTCGCTTCGTCAACGACCGGTTCGGCGTCGTACATCGTCTGCATCTATCCCGACGTGATGGGATGAATCAAGCTGAAGAACCATCCGAAGAGTTGGTCAACGATGAAAACGAAGGCCCCAATACCCACGACCAGCGAGATCGTGAGGATCGTCGCCGAGATCCATTCCTCGCGCGTCGGCCACGTGACGCGCCGAAGCTCCGCGATGACGCCGCGGACGAAATCGCCGCCCGCCATGGACTGGGCCGTTCGCTTTTGCTGTTCGTTCACCAAAGGTTTACCTTAAAAAATCGCAGGGCGGACAGGACTCGAACCTGCAACAACTGGTTTTGGAGACCAGGACTCTACCAATTGAGCTACCGCCCTATCTCGTTTCCCTGTGCGGTTTGTGGCATCGGCAGAAGCGGCAATATTTGCTGAGCTCCAGCCGGTCCGTGGTCTTCTGCTTATTCTTTTGCGTGTTGTAGTTCCGGCGCTTGCACTCAGTGCACGCCAGGACGACCATCACGCGTGATTCTTTCTTTGCCATCTTTAGTCTATCACAACATTAAGAAAACGGACCGGCGGTCCGTTCAAGCCACAATGCTACCACACCCCGCCGCCCCTTTCAATGGCCTGGCGGTGTCACCCTGAGCGCAGCAATGTCACCCTGGGCGCAGTGGGTGACCAAGCAACCGCGCCTGCCGCGTCACCCCCGGGCGCTTTGCCGTTCCCATCGCCCCCTTTTTAAAGCAAGACGGCAGGCAAACCGCGGCGACTTTCAGGATACCGGCTGCACGATGCCGGTCCTCGCTGTTCTGTTCGCAATCTTGGCCGTCGCGTCGCCAAGCCCGGCTCCCCAGGCCGGCGCGACGCCGGCTCCGGCGAGCGGCAGACGTGATCCTTGCGGCGGCTCGCAAGAGCTGCTCAAGAAATATCTCGCCGCGTCCCCGTGCGTTTTCGTGGCTGGTCAGGCGAGTCTGCAAGCGACCTACGCGACGACCGTCATCCCCGCAGACGTCCTTCTCGATCTAGGGGGATCGACTCTACCCGCACGTGCGAATCGGTCGGCGATCGGGTACCCGGGGGCCCTCATCAACGTCGGCATATCCCAAAATGCGCAGATAACGATTCTACCGCCGTCGTTCTCGCAGTTGTCGAGTGCGACGCGCGGAACGCTCGCCGCCGGCGCTACCGACATGCAGTTTTGGTACAAGCAACTGATCTACGTCGATGGCGCTCGCGGCATTCTCGGCGGCCTGCTGCTAACCTACGAAGCCCCGACGGGATCGCCGGGCATCGCGGCTCCGGGGCCCGCCTACACCATCAATCCGCTCCTCAACCTGGCCACGAATAGAGCGAGATCGATGGGGGTGAGCCTCGCCTTCCCGGTATCGAGTTTCGCCTCCGCGTCATCGTCTGGGGTTACGCGCGCATGGAGTTTCGCGCCGCAGGCCGTTCCCTTTTGGCGATCGCCGGGAGGGACGCTGCTCGCGCTCGTCGTCGCTCACGACTTTACGACCAATGCCACCCCCTTGCTGCTCAATACCGCCCAGCTGGTCGCACGACAGTTTCAAATCCAAGCCACCTACGGCGGCGCCAACTCTCCCGTCGATCTCGCGAATCCGCTCGCGGGCGTAACGAGGGCTCAGGGAACTTCCTATTCGCGCACGCTGACGATCGGGGCAAGCTACATGTCGGGAACCAGCGACCCTTGACGTGCCACGATCTCGACCTTGCTCGTTATCGGCGCCGTACCCACTCTGCATTGCAGTGACTATCGCAGGTTTTTTGCTGGTGCGCCCGGTCAGAATCGAACTGACAACCTTGGGCTTAGGAGGCCGTTCAATCGCCGCACGACGAGGCGGCTTTGCCGCTAAAAGTCGTCCACTGTGTCTATTGCGTCTCCTGAGTCGCAGTGCCGTAGCTCTACGGTAGCTCTACGGTCGTACCGCGCCCCCTGCTGCGTGGCCGCGACGGTCCCACGCGGAGAGCCTTCATGAGGAGGGGACGCTCCCCACACTCTGCGCGTCGTCGTCGTATAGCGCCGCACCGTTACATTCGGGCGAGATAACCTCGTGATTCGGTGTCCAGGCGAAAGTCTCGCTTCAAAATGCCTTGCACACCGGGCGTCTCGAACGCATGACGCTTTAGGCGCGCGGGGTGACTCATACGTCGTCCGACGGCGCAAAGGTCGCGCAGAGGGCAAGGAAACGCCGCGCAAGCGTCTATCAAAGGGACCGCGAAGGATGGTTTAAATGGCGATCGACGACCTGGAAGCGGCGTTCCGGGCGCGGATGCGAGCGCTCGCGTATAAGGGCGGTGCCGTCACCAAACGGCGACACGGCTGCGATCCGTCGTATTATCGCGACATCGGCCGACTCGGTGGCAGCGCTTCGGTCGCCGCGCGGAAGCGGCGCATCCTAGCCGAACTTGAGGGCCGAGCCTGCGAACCGGTAACGGTGACAACTGTGGCATCATCGCCGCAACCGCCGCCGCAGATTCGGAGGCATCTCACGCTCGCTGACATTTTCGGCGTCGATGAGATGCTCAGGCAACGTGGAGTGCGCGTCTAGGAGCAGCCGAACCAACCGGAGAGTGACTCGCATGGGGAGTACCCGTGCCCTTGCCTCGCGGGCACACGCGCGCGGGCGCAATCACAATCTCGGCCGCAGCCGGGTCGAGCGCGAGGTAACGACGATTACGCCGCATCTGCGATCCGCGCTTGAAGCAACGGGAAGCGCCGCGCAATGCACCACCCCTCGCAGCACCGTCGTCACCTCTCGCGACTCGCCTTTCGGATACTCGGCCGCAAAATTTTGGAGGCGCTTTTTCTAGTATTCTCGTTCCCGAAGGCAGTTGGGAACCGGAATACGGGGATCGAAGACCGCGAAGTTCGCGAGCAGCTACGACCGAGATTCCGAAGTAATGCGACATCCACTAATCGAGGGCACGGTCCCCGTGGGATAGGAGCCAGAGCCGCAAATTGTGCGCCCCCCTCCCTGCCTGGCTGCTCAGCTGGCAAAGCGATCTAGGCTCGGGCCATGCCGCCGAGTGAGCTATGCCGCCATGCTGGCGCAGCCGCAATGCCGATCCACGCGGTAATGCTGCAAAGCCCGCATAGCAACACGGCCCGCTTTCGCGAACGCCGTGCAGAGGGGCAGACGGCGCGGGCTATTGCGCCACTATAGCGCCGCGCATCGGCGCGCCGTAATGAAAGTAGCAGCCGTACAAATAAGTTCCTGGTTTGTCGGCGAGAACGATTTGCGAGCTTGAACCTGCCTGCATCGCGCCACTGGTCCATCCTCCTGAGAGAGTCGAGCCCTTCTGATTTAGAGCCTTATACGATAGCGGTGAGCCCGCGGGAAACGTCTTTACATCCCCCAGCGAGCTTGACGTATGCGCAAAAGAGTCGGTGTTCATAAACGCGATGGTATCCCCGACCTTGACGTTCAAGACCGGTGGGGTCATCCCGCCGCTCAAGCCATATGGAGTCTCGACGGGCTTACTCAGCGTGAGGTTTACATCTACCGTATACGTTGCACCGCCTGCGTTACCAGATGAGGTTGGAGTTCCACCAGCGGTGCAGGCGGTTACGACGCCCAGCGCCAGCAAAGCCGACGCGGCGAACCCACCGCTCCGTGCGAATCGTCTCATTTCGAAAACTCCTAGCTCAGCTTGCCCCGTCCCCAGCCCGGTCTCCCCCGAGGCGCTTGTTACGAGGAGCATAACGCTATGGGATGAAGAAAGTTTAAATAGCTGCTCCCGGCCGATTGGCGTGCGCCGAGGCCTGCGGCATCGTCCCGGGCGCGCCGATCGGCGGCTGCGCTATGCTGGCGCAGCAGCAATGCCGATCCACGCTGCAATGCCCGTAATGCAGCAAAGCCCGCATAGCAAACACGGCCCGCTTTCGCGAAGCCGTGCAGAGAGGCAGATGCGTGGGCGGCTATGGCGCGAGGCTAACCGTAGTCAACGGGGGCTCAATCGCCACGCGAAAACGGTGCCGACGGATTCTTCGCCGGAGGTTACGCACGTGCTGTGGTACGGACCGCCTCCAACCGTAGTGCCGTAAAGCCACCCGTGATCCTCAAGCAGCGCCGCGATGGGATATGCGCCATCGGTGCCGCTGCCAAAACTGTGTAAGACGCGCTCGCTGCCGGTCGCGACGTCGAGACTGAAGAGGGTGCCACCGGAGCTGCTTTCAAAGGCACCGCCCTGTGCGGTCGTGCCATAGAGCGTTCCCTTGACGTTGATCAGATCGGCCCGTGGATTTTCGCCGTCCGGTGAGTTCGTGAAGCTATACAGTACGTGTTCGCTGCCGGACGGCGTTAGACTAAAGATCGTGCCGAAGTTCTTCGTGCCGCCCGCAGCGGTCGTGCCGTAGAGCGTTCCGTTTACATTGATGAGTCCAGCCTGCGGATCGAGACCGTCCGGCTCGCCGCTGAAATTGTGGACGACGCGCTCGGCACCGGATTTTATGTCGATCGTGAATACGGTGCCGTCATCATCGGCACCGCCGTACGTCGTCGTGCCGTAGAGCGTTCCGTTGACTGCGAGCAAATCGGCTTGCGGCTGGCGCCCGTCCGGCTCGCCGCTGAAACTATAGAGTAGCTGCTCGGCACCGGTCTTCGTGTTCACGCCAAAGACAGTGCCGTTGCCATACGCGCCCCCTTGAAAAGTAGTGCCGTAAAGCGTGCCGCCCGCATCGATCACGTTCGCCTGCGGCGAGTCACCGTCTCCTTTTGGACCGAAACTGTGCAAAACGCGTTCATGCTTTCCCGAGGTCCCGATACCAAAGACCATTCCCCCGTCGTAATAGTAGCCGTTGACCGGTGTCGTGCCGTAGAGCGTCCGATTTAGCGCGAGGAGTCCGGCTTTTGGACCGCCGCCATAGCCGCCGTATTTGTTCTGACCAGGGAAGCTGTATAGCACGTTCTCCGAACCGCTCTTGGTGATCGTGAAGATCGTGCCGCCGCCGTTCGCACCGCCGCCAAACGTGGTTCCGTAGAACAATCCATTGACGGCGACGAGGTTTCCGTACGGATTCGCACCGTCGGGACATTTGCCGGACGACGTTCCGAAAACGAAGAGCTGATGATACTCGGATCGGTGTGCGGAGATCGCATCGGTCAAGTCTTGACTAGCCGTACTTGGCACCATCCACGACGTGCCACGATCGGCGTGCGTTGCGATCGCGGAGGCTCCCGGCATCGCGCCCGGCGCGCCGATCGGCGGCTGCGATCCGCCGCACCCTGCGAGCATTGCCGCAACCACGCAACTGCTGAGCGCGTAGCGGCCACATCCTAAGCTCTTCATCTTGCCTTGCTCCCCAACGTCAACGAAATCAGCGGCTAGGGACGTACGGCGCCGGGCCTCGGTTCCCTCGCAGCAGCCAGGACCGGACGAAGGCTACCTTGAGCCAGGGCTCGGCAGCCGCGGCTCCGATCGGCGGCTCCTCGTCACAGTCATGATTCCCTTAGGCCGCGGAGAAGCCATCCGACGAAAACCGCTAGCACCGCTGCTAGGCCTGTTATAATCGCTTGCACTATACCCTCATAGAGCTTTAGCTTGCCGCCGCGCTCTTGGATATTCACATGCAATGTTTGTGAGAGTTCGGAATTGCTGCGGAGGTTCGATCTCATGTCAAAGGTGAGGTCGCACGAGCCCGCCTTTAACAATGCGACGTCCCACTTAAAAACCGCGGCTCGTCCGGTCGTGCTTAGAGCCTGATGCAAATGCAGTAAGTTACGGGCCGGGCAGCTAGGGCTGCTCCGGAGCTGAGCGTCGAAGATTATACTGGGAACCGGTAAGGACACATTATTGTTGGTCACTAGCATGAAGCCGGGAACGAATCGCCCACCTGCATGTCCGTCTCGGCATAATAGTCGAAGGTGGCTTGACCAAGCGAGCCGATCGGAAATGGTACTGACGCTGTTACTACCGACGGATGAGCGTTACCGAACTGGAGAAAGAGTAGAATCCCTAACAAGACACCGAAGCTGGTGCTTGTAACCGCGAGCGCTGCCGGTCTCACCCAAGGACGTTTTTGGTAGGCCCCAGATCGAGGCTTCGCGATTGCCGAACGGCGCCTATTGCGCGGCAACTCTACGCCTGTTCTGAAATGTCACGGACTCAAGAGTGGCCCGGAGCCGCGCCTCATTTCGTGGATTGGGCTTTCGTCCGGCTCTAATCATCTGCAGCGCACGCCGTGATAGTCCGGTTCGCCGGATAAGTTCGGCCATGGGCATCGCCCTGAGCTTCGGTAGCACCACCGCTTCCCATCCCTGGCGCTGCGGATCGCTGAATGTGGTATAAACGTCGCTCTCGCTCGGGATGCCACCCTCTTCGACCTCTTCGAGCTGATTCGACTCCTTGCCGATGTAGGTCGAAACCGTCGATCGCGACGTGGCGCCGGCCGAGCAGCCCGACGGTTTGCTTCTTGCACGGGGCGCCGCTGGCATCGGCGCACTTGGCTTCAGGATGGTACTCGTACTCGCGCAGCACGTCGCCGTAGCTCTTGACGCGCGCAACGGTGCGCGATCCGTGCGGCGCCGAGCTGCTGATCCGATAGCGCTTGCCGTCTCGAATACTGGTCGATCCAGTGCATCGTTTCCCATTTGCCGCGGATCGGTCTCGTATGGGGCGATGAGATGGAAGCGCTCCGGATCGGCGCCGATCGGATGGCCGAGCTTGCGCACGTGGCAGCTCAGGATGAAGTTGAACGGCTTGATCTGCTTGGCGTAGGTCTTGCCGGCGTTGAGCGATTGCAAGCGGCTTCAGCACTGCGGGCTGCTGACCGTGATGCGCCCCACGGCGACCCGCTTCTCAAAGCCCAGCGGCTTCGTCGGAAGACCCAGCGATCGGCGCACGATCGTTGAGCCACGCCTGCGCGATCCAGCTGCGATCGTCGCTTTCGGGATCGGTGGGATTGAGCAGATGTCCGAGGCCATGCTCGGAGTAGCGGTCCTCCTTGTTATTGACGCCCTCGCGCAGCAGCGCCGGCTCGCCATCCTGGATCGCGAACGAAGAGCGCATATCGCTTGGCGGAAATCGCCAGGCACCACAGCTGCCGCTGCCGTCCGGTCTTCGGGTCGAAGTTGTCGTCCTCGATCTTGAGAATCGAGCCGGGGATCGCGGCTGCGATCGTAGGGATTCAGCGCCGCGAAGCGCTTGGCGATCGCATCCACCTGCGCCCACGATAGCGCCTTGAATCGCGGGCTTGCCGTTCTTGCGATACGGGCCGCCCGGGAACTCGATGAGGCCGCCGCGCTGCGTCGCGACGATCGCCATGGAGTCGGTATCTTCCATCGCGTACGTCCCGCCCAGGTCGGTCACGCAACGCTCCAGCAGCGCCAGCATCAGCCGGGCCGCCGCGGTAATCAGCGACGCCAGCGGCGGAAAGCAATACTCGCCGGGTCGCTCCGGGTTGCGCACCCTGCACGCAAACGGGTCGGGGTCGATGCCGTAGCACGTTACCGGCACGTTCTTGAGCGCTCTCTTCGCGCAGCATCTCGGCAAAGATGCCGTAGCTCGTCGCGTTGGCCAACACTTTGAGCGCCTTATCGAGCCGCTTGCGTTCTTCGTCCGATAGCGCCGGGTTGGCGGCGAGCCGCTTGCGCTCTTCGATTACCGTGCGGAAGAAATCTTGGATCGCCGCGGATCGATCGGCACCGCGCCGCGCAGCGTGATCTGGCGCAGGCCGGGAAGCTGTCCCTGGGCAACGATCGCGGAAGGCGTCCACGATCTTGGGACGCGGCCGGTCAGCAGCACGGACGCGGCCAGATCGGGCAGCGCATACCACAGACCGTCCTTCGGGTCGTCGCTGCGTCGCGTACAGGTGATTGAGCCCGACCTGGTAGTCGTTGCTTTCCAGGCTGTACTTGGCGCGCGTCGGGAGAATGTCTCCGTCCGGTATCACGCGCGCGAACGCCGGAAGTCTCGTCCAGGTCTGCGGGTCGAAGAGCGTTTCCGGGCGTAATCGTGCGGAGAAAATCGACCGTCTCGGAGACGTTCCATCGGGGACGACGGAGACTTCTTCGGCGACCACGATACCGCCAGAGACCCATCAGCGCGTTGACGGTCGGATACATCGAGAGAAAGTCGGTGTAGACCACCGGAACGGGGACTTTCCGAATATGGGCGCTCGTTCGGCCACCGAAGAACGCGGACTGCGCGTAGCCGAGATACCGCTTGTCGAACCGTCTGCCGCTCCAGGACCGGCGCGATTCCCATTTTGCGCAGGTGCGCTTTCCCGAGCGACGCCGGGGAGTAAGCCTGCGTCTCTTGCAGCTCCACGTCGAAGCGGTCGTACTCTTCGAGCAGCTTGACCGCGAGCGCCGCGGTCGCTTCCACGTCGCGGCGGTTGTAGTCGATATACTCCGGCGTGATGACGCCGTGCTGTTCGACGGTCAGCTTCCCTTGTTCCACGCCGAAGGCTTTGCACGCCGAAGCCAGACTATGCCCGCGGTCGGTCAGCACAAACGCCAGCGTGCGCAGATCGAGAAAGTGGCCGCGGAACTTGTACTTATCCTCCGGCTCGCCGGTCGTCGAGCCTTCGGGGATCAGATCGACCGGATCGGCGTCCAGCGTTCCGGTAAAGCCTTTGAGCGCGCGTTTACTGTCGATATGTTTGATCGCGATGCGCGGGCGGTGCTTGTTGATCCGGCGCTTGCCGGTCTTGTCCACCCAGTCCCAGAGCGCCAAGGGAGAAACCGCCGGCGAAACGCTGTCCGCGCGCGTCGCCAAAGTCGCATGCGAGGCGTGACGAGGTCGAAAGGTAGGTTGAAACCGACGATAAGGCGCACGCATATCGAAACCGGCCATATACAGCTTTTCCAGAAACTCGCGGCGTGAAAGCAACAAAAGTCGCGGCACCCCGCGGCGCCGATCGGTCCCGGCCGCGTGCATCTTGACATACGCTTCAAGTTTCGCGCGATCGGCGCGCGGCAGATCGTCGCCGAAAAACAGCCCTTCTTCGAGGCAAACGTTATTCTCGAAGTACCGATAGCTACCAAAAGTCAACGCTTGAGCTGTGTCGGTTTTGCATTCCGTATCAAAAACGAACATTCGGTGAGGGCGGCGCCAATGGCGCAGTTTCTCCCGCTCACGATCGTCGCTCGGCGGCTCCGGATAGACGCGGATTGCCAGCTTAAGCGGATCGGGTGTCATCCCGGCTGCCATCCGTCAAAGGGACCGTCCTTCCACCACACGCCGTGCTGTCTCGCACAGCCACGCATCGATCTTTTCCGCGGTTTCGGCTAGGTAGACGATCAAGGCGGTAACCAACTCCCCGATGAAATCGGCAACACCGCGCAAGCTGGCTGCCAGCGCAAGCAGCGGACTACCATCGGGATTTTGCGCGGTCTTTGGCGGCCATTCGTACTGGGCATCGCTGAGCTTCCGATGGTCCATTATCGGTATTTCAACTTGTATTGGCGAGTTGGCTTCACCGGCAATATGGTGGCTTTCCGTGGGCTTCTTTCCTCGCTTGATCGCATAGCATTTGAGGCAGCGCTTCGGGCGGCTGGATCGGACCAGCATTTCGGCCCGGTCATCGCCGCAGACACGCACGCGGCGCCAGCGCCGACGCTGCGCTGCCGTTTGTCTTGACGGACACCGGCCCTGATCGGGATCGTTCGATCGGCGCGCCATCAGCTGGCCTTTGCGTAAAGCGATTGAAACGACAGGACTCCCGCGGAACCCAGCCGTTCCAGTTCGTCGGTATCGGTCAGCAGCGGCACGGCGTTGCCCTGGGCGTCGATGACCGACTGGCCGCGGAAGCGCGCAAGCTCGCCGTCGTCGCCGGTCTCCAGGTACAGGTTCACGGCGTTCCAGTACTCCCCGACGAGCGTGGCCGCGCGGGAGTCCAGGGTGGCGATTTCCGCCAGTCCGCCAGGTGTCGGCAGCACCAGCACCCGCAGCAGCCGGTCCGATTTCCGGGCGACGTACGTGCCGCGCGCGAGTCTTCCTGAGGCCCGCCTTGGCGTGGCGCAGCACCGTCGAAGGGTTGATACCGAGTTCGAGCGAGGCCTGGCGCAGCGAGACCTTTTCCCCGCGCATCGCTGACAGCACGTGCGCGGCTTTCCTCAGCGTCTCTTGGCGGCGCTGCGGCTGCGCGAAATACTGCTCGGCGCTGCGCACCTTCTTTGTGCGTTTGCCTTGACCCGGTTTCGGCTTTGCTTTAGGCTTGGGCATAGTCAGTCAAGCTCCGAAGGCCGGGCGGATGCAACCGCGCGGCCTTCTGTCGTTTGGTACATTACGAACCGCGCGGCTCCGCCGGACGGAAGTAAAACGTGCCGTTGGCTTTGACGAGTCGCACGTTGGGGATCGGCCCCTTTGTCTCGATCTGGAGCTTCGCGGCTTGCAGTTGCGCGCTGCGTTTTCCGTTGGTCGGCAATGTGATAATCTCGGGCACCCTTCCATCATCCGGTGCCGCGATCACAGCCCAGCGATCGGCACCGCCAAAGCCACGCTTGGGCTGAAGCTCCACCGCGGTGATGGTAAAGCTCAGGTTGCTGGCGACGTATTCGTCCTTTTTGGCATATCGCGGGGCATCCGATGCAAACGAGAAATCCACCGTGTCCCGCTTTGCCGAAGGACGCTTTGGGCGCGGTGCGCCCGTCTTCGCTGGCGGTTTCAAGATTGAGCAGCCACCCGCTCTTGCACAGGGTCAAAGAGCGTGTCGGCTTGTGCCCCAAAGGACTTGCGCAAGACCTCAATCTGCGCTGGCGTCGGGCGCAACCTACCCGACTCTAGCATTGCAAGCGTCGATTCTCCGACTCCAAGCCGCCTTGCCGCCTCGCTTTGCGTCAAGTGTTCTTGGAGTCGCCACAGTTTTAGCCGAATCATTGAACCTCCATGTACGTCGCTGCGCAGGACAACGCGCAGTCTTACGTGTTAGAATACGACGAAGTTTTCGAGTCCCTTTAATGCAAAAAACTAGGCGGTTATTGCATGGGTTAACGACAAAAATGAACAAACGCCCGGAGACCAAATGACGAAAACGGCAATGAAGTCCCGCGGTGGGCGTCCGCCAGCTATCAACATTACGCCGGAGGACGCGAAGATCGTACGCGAGGCCGTAAAGTTGGCCGCGCGCTACTATGGCACTCGGCTTCAAGACCTCGGAAAGGGTGGGAGCTGGATTACCAGCGCGATGCGAACAAAGGCGCCAATGCCCGTAGAAACGGCTGAAGAGCTTCTCAAGGTCATCGCCCACCCTCGGCCAGGCCTTGTTGGTAAGAGGCGACCACAGGGCACGTCTGGGCGTGCGATAATGGAGCGATTTGTCGCTCTCCGTCGGCAACTGGGAGAGAACCCTCCCGTGGAGAGTTTCGCAGACGTTAAAGACGACGTTGGAGCCCGTTTTATAGGATTCGGTAACATGGCCGCTCTCATACTGCAAAAATATCTACTACCTTATCCAGGAACCGCTGTTTTCGTGATGCCTGGAACGTCTCGTTTAGTTGTGCAAAAGCTTATTGAAGCATTTCCCATAGGCAGCATCAAAAAGCAACGCGCGAAAGATATAGAAGACGCGCTGGTACCCTATTTCGAGCTTGGTGAAAAACCGCTCGAAGCTGACCACGGCAAAGAACTCATACCAAGATTAACTATTTTGAGCTTGATTGAGAATTTTCGCGATGTCGTTGCAAATCGCAAAGCAGAAGGGTGGTCCGAGGAGGCTTTACGCGATTTGGAAACGTGGGCTAAAGACGTCATCGGATCGGAAAGGCGACGCGGGCGGGCGCAGCGCCGGGGATCTTCAAAGTAGAGTACACGACAGCGAAATCGAGCCCGAACGGCGAAGTACTAGCGATGAAAACATAGATGCCCCCGGCCCGCGCAAACGAGCCGGAGGCGTCGCACCCGGAGAGGAAGCTCCAGATGCACCAAGAGACTACCACACCGCCTAGCGCCATGCCCATCCGCAGCGGCATCGTGACGCTGAGCGGCTACGGAATTAAGGTCACCGTCGATCGGCGGCACTTATCGGTCAGCGACGGGATCGGCCGACAGCGCCGCGCGGGGCGCTTCGCCAAAGCGACGAGCCGGATCAAGCGGCTGGTCGTGATTGCGCAAACCGGCTTCGTGACGCTGGAGGCGTTGCGCTGGCTGCACGATGCCAAGGCGGCCTTTGTTCAACTGGATCACGATGGGTCGATCTTAACGGCTTCAATCGGCGGCTTGGACGATGCACGCCTTCGCCGCGCGCAAGCGTTGATTCCGATGACGGAACACCGGCTCGCAATCGCGCGCGAACTTCTCGAAGCGAAGATCAAGGGGCAGCTGGCCGTTCTCGATTCTTTCGGCCTCGAAGGCGGCAGCAGGGTGCGCGCGGCGATCGCGCTACTCGATCGTGCCGATCGAATGGATCGCGTGCTGATCGCCGAAGCACAAGCGGCCGAAGCGTACTGGGATTCGTGGGGTGCCATGCCGATGACGTTTGCTCAGCGCGATCGCGTGCCGGATCATTGGCGCACCTTCGGCGCGCGCCGGTCGCCGCTAACGCTGGCACCACGCAATGCCGGGAACCCGATCAATGCGATCCTGAACTATCTCTATACGCTGCTGGAAGTTGAAACACGAATCGCGCTGATTGGGCGCGGTCTCGATCCCGGTCTCGCGCTATTTCATTGCGACGAAGCCAACCGCCAAAGCCTGGCGGCGGACGTAATGGAGTCGGTTCGGCCGCACGTCGATGCCTTCGTGTTGAACCTTGCGCGCACGCGAACTTTCTCGGCAAAAGATTTTGCAGAGACGCGCGAAGGTGCATGCCGCCTCGCTTCACCGCTCGCGCAAGAACTCGCGCCGACCATGGCGACGTGGGCGAAGCTCGTCGCACCGTACGCCGAAGCCGTTGCTCGGCACGTGACACACCTGGCCAAGAGCGGTTTGGGAATGGAGGCGCCCATCCGGACGGCTGCGGGCGATCGCGCGCGGGTCAAGGTGCGGGTGCGGCCGATCGCGGCGCCGCTCGCACCGAAGGCCGTTCGATCGGTGCCGATCGCGACAGCAGCCAATGCCTGCCGCAGTTGCGGCGCCAAGCTCGCGATCCGCAAGCGTGTGTACTGCGATGCGATCGAATCGGAGCGGGGCGCAAAAATGGACCGGACCCGGCAGATCGCATACAAGTTGTTGCGCGCCGTTTTTGAGGACGCCCTTGATGACGGCCTAATCGCGCGCAACCCCGTCAAGGCGGTCGATACCCCCGAGTACCGGCGCGAAGAAAAGACGCGGGTCTTCACGCCGGTCGAGCAAGGTTTCATCCGCAAAGCAAATGCTGAACTGGGCGGCGCAAACGAAGCGCTGCTGTTGCTTGCTCTCAGCATGCCGGTGCGGCCGTGCGAGTTGTACGCGCTGCGCCGTTGTGACCTGAGCTTATCGGCGCGCAAGGTACGGATCGAGAACGACTTGATCGCAACGGCGGAGAGCAACCACAACCCAATTCTCGGCCCCGTAAAAACGCCCGAAAGCCGCCGCGAGATATTCCCAACCGATGAAGTCGCGGCCGCAATCAGGCGGCTTTTAGAGGCTCAAATGGCAACTGGACGCACGACGCCAGAGAGCTTCATCTTCACGTCGCCTGGCGGTGCGCCGATTCGGCACTCGAACCTCGCACGCAATTGGTGGAAGCCGCTACTCGAAAAAGCCGCCGAGCTTGCCGAGAAGGCCTCGCGCGACGCGGGCGATTTCGATTACCGTTTCCCCAAGCACTCCGGGCCGTACAGCCTGCGGCACACTTCGATCGAGAACCTCAAAGCGGCGGGGGTGCCAATGGACGTGGTTCACACGCTGGCCGGTCACTCCAACGTGCAGACGACGATGGCGCACTACAACCAGCCAACGGAAGCCCGCAAACTGGAAGCTGCAGCGGTGGTCGGCAAGTGGTTTGCTGAAAAGGCGGTCGCAGGGTGACCTGCCAGAGAAACGCCATAATCGCTATCGGCCTTTCAACCGGGGTTGTTATTGGCACTTGGGGCCGCCCCGAAGGGCCGGTAGCTCCATGCGTAGCTCTATGGAGCGTCCAGCCCGCGAATCGAGGCGAACAAAACACCCTTCCGCTGTAAGGATTTTTGGTGGTGCGCCCGGTCAGAATCGAACTGACAACCTTGGGCTTAGGAGTCCCCTGCTCTATCCAGTTTGAGCTACGGGCGCGCACGTTGATTCCCCTTATTCCATCCGGGTTTTCGCCGCGATCACCTGCCTTTGAAAACCGTCCATTAGCGCTCGCGGTGCAATTTCGGTGCAGCGGTAACGCCCCTAATGCCTTTTCGAGGCCGTTCACGGGCGACCGTTTTCACCAGCCGCACGCCGCGCCTGTGCTGCTACGATGGCACCCCGATCCCCGCGACGGCCTTCTCCTGCGCTCCGGGAACCACGTGGCAGTAGACCCGCAGCGTTACGGATGGGTCCGCGTGCCCCAACAGAGCGGCGATCGTCCTAATGTCGTTTCCGGCTACCAGGGCCTGCGTCGCTCCAAGGTGGCGGCACGAATGCAGGCTGATGCCCTTGGCCTTAATCCCGACTTCGGTAGCGAGCGCGGAGAACGCCTTGGATACCGCGTCTAGGTCGAGCATCCCGCCGACTTCATCGGCGAACACGAAGTCGTGATTGCGCGGCGGAGGCTGGTGCCCTCGTGATTCATGACCGCGGAAGCACCCACACGAAGGGTACTCCCGGACTTTGCACGCGGCTCGGCCTTGTCTGTCGCGGGCAAACGCCCGACCAAGTGCGCGCGGCGGCGGCTACTGCAAGTGATCTCGTCCGCACGCAGCGCAAACGTTCGGCAACGAACAGCCCGAGCGTAGCAGAAAGATCATCCCGTTCCCCGAGCCTTGCATCCCTCTAACCCCAAGCGCACGACTTCTAAGGGACGAGCTGCTGCGCGGGCCGGTCGGACGGTACACTCTTGGGATCACGGAAAACCGCGCGGCCGGCTGAGCGGACGGCGTTGCTTCGATTCTGCCCGCCGCTGCGAGCGGCTTTCAGGTTATCGACGCGCTGCGGCCGAACACCCTAAGTCGCTGACCCGTCACAGATCAAAAGGAGCAAGGCAAGTGCGGATTCGAGGATTTGGACGTTACGCTACTAGCTGCGTTGCTTCGGCAATGCTCGCAGCGTGCGGCGGTCACACCGGTGGCGGCGCCGTGCCGAGCAGCGCTGCGCCGAACTCTCTTCCGAACCATAAATCGTTTTATTACACGGGCGGAGCGCAGGATTTCACGGTGCCGGCGGGCGTGACAGAAATCTCGGTCGTTGCTCGGGGCGCAAAGGGCGCGGGTAAGCAAATAGCCGATGGCGGGCGTGTGCATGTCGTTATACCGGTCACACCGGGCGAGACACTCGCGGTATACGTTGGCGGCGACGGCAAGGGCTCCACAGGGGGGTTTAACGGTGGCGCAAACGGTGGCGAGCCGTACTATTGCCGATGCCCCGGTTATGGGGGTGGCGGTGCCTCGGACATAAGAGAGGGCGGAGATGGCCTGGCGAACCGCGTCATCGTTGTTGGCGGTGGAGGCGGGGCCGGTGCAGAGAATGGCACTCAGTTCGGTGGGGGCGCGGGGGGTAAAGGCGGCGGTAGCGTCGGCGGTCCAGGTCAAACTGGCACTGATGGCTACGGCGGCGGTGGCGGTGAGGGCGGCACGCAATACGAGGGTGGCGCCGGTGGCAGCAGGGGCGCCGGGGCCTACGGGGATGGAAATCCCGGCGCACCTGGCTCTCTTGGTAACGGCGGCCTCGGAGGAAGCGGCTGCTACGGCGGCACTTCGTCGTGCGAGGCGGGCACGAGCGGAGGCGGCGGAGGAGGGGGCTATTACGGCGGTGGTGGCGGCGGAGCCGGCGGCGCCGGAGCTTCTTATTACGTATACGACGGTGGAGGCGGAGGCGGAGGCTCGTCCTACGCCGAGCGCCGAGCCAGGCACGTGCATATGTGGCGAGGTTGGAAAAACCCCGAACGTAACGGGCTGGTCGTCGTTAGCTGGTAGCCGGCATGAAAATCTCAATGGTCCATTGTCACGCGCTTAGCATCTGCGTCGTCGCCGCAATGCTCCCCGGGTGCGGCGGATCGCAGCCGCCAGTCGGTGCGACGCGCACAATGCCGCAAACCTCGGCAATCGCGCCGCACGTCGGTCGTGGCAAGTCGTGGATGAAGCCGGAGGCAAAAGGCGAGGACCTGCTTTACATTTCCGATGGCTACGGCGTGAAGGCGTACACCTATCCCGGCCTCAAGCTTGTTGGAAACTTGACCGGGTTCAGCAAATACGCAAATCTTGGCACTCTTTGCAGCGACGGTCACGGCGATATTTTTGTTCCTTCGTGGCTTACAAACCAGTTTACCGGGGAGATCTACGAGTTTGCTCACGGTGGCACGTCGCCGATTGCAACCCTCGATGATCCCGGGGGCGGGTACGGTTGTTCAGTTGATCCGACAACCGGTAACCTAGCGGTGACAAATATTCTTGCACCTGATCCTCCCTACAAATACGGTAACGTCGCAATCTATCCAAATGCCCGAGGAAACCCAACTGTATACGACAGCCCATATATCAATTCGTACTGGTATGCGGCATACGATGACAACGGGGACCTCTTTGTCGACGGAGAGGGGTACGGCGCAAGCGGCTTTCCACTAGCGGAGCTACTTTCTGGGGCGAGTAGCTTCAGCGACATTACCTTAAATAGGGAATTGAACCCCTATTCATTGCAATGGAGTAACGGCCATTTGATTATCGCAAGTGACGCCGGTTGCCGCTGTGTAGGGCCCGAATATATTTACGAAATACAGGTCTCGGGGGACTATGGAACTGTTATCCACACCACGGCCTTAAAGAGCCATCCGAATAGAAACGCAGAAGCGGCGCAGTTCTGGATTCAGGAAAATCGGATTGTTGGTGCAGGCGGTCGCGACGGCGATAATAACGTACAGATCTGGCACTACCCGCGAAGTGGAGGTCCGATTAAAGTGCGAAGTAGAGTAGCTCTCTATGGCGTCATTGTTTCTGTCGCGCCACCGCGTTTGCGCATGCTTCCGTAGCCTAAACGCGGGGCCCTCCGCGCGGCTTCGCGAAAGCAGGGCCGTTGCTTTGCTGCTGAAGTCGTTACGGCCCTCAAAAAAAGCCGCCGCGAATTTTTCGACCGAGTGTCCAAGAAATCAGTCGCGCGAGGTTGCTTCAACCCCGAGAGGGGCGGCACGTTGCAGCGCGAGGTCTTCGCACGCGTGCGCGCGTTGGGGGCGGGGGTGTGGCGCGAGAGTCGCGCGAGGTTGGTTCAATGCGCGAGGTCGTGGTGGGTTGCGCGGTCCCCTCGTTGCTTCAATCGCCGGGATCGCCACACGACCTCCCGCTGACCGGCCGGCGAACGCGCCATAATCGCACTTAGCCCGCGCTTAACGGGCTGGCGAGTTGGGGTGACTACCAACGGGCTAAATGCGGTGTTTGGAGTCGCGCATGGCAACGGCTAACCCAAACGCACTAGCGTTCTTTCGCGACCGTGCCCCATCGCTTAGCAACGGGCGAGCGATTGCCGCTTAAATGACGAGTTCGGTCATCCCACCATTATGAACGTTAATTCGCAGCAGGAATGGAACTCTTGGAGTACATACAGGCTCGCGATGCGTGCGTTACTTCTACTGGTACTGGTCCTGTTCATCGCAGTGACGTTATTCCACACTTTTACCCAGTACGACTCCTCCAGCGTTAGCACGTCGCCGAGCACGTCGACCTCGACCTCGGTTTCACAATAGCGAGAGAGCGTACTTTCTTAGCAGCATCCCGACGATCTGTGCGATCACGGCGAACGCCCGCGCCATAAGCGGGGGCGTTCGCCATGCCGCCGCCGACACTTTAGCCGACCGGGTTGGTCTTCGGTTGGTACGGGGGATCGATGGGGCCTGCCGGATGGGTTGGCGGGAGGGGTCTGGGACCGCCCTTAATCGGGAACGGGTGCGTTTCGACGCCACCGCTTACGTTATCCAGTTCTCCCTCGTTCTTCTTGTCGCTCATTTTCTGCCTTTCTCGCGTGGTGAAATCGCCACGCTCAACGCAGCTTACCGGCCTGGTAAGAAGCGGCTAGGAAAAGCTCGGGAACAACTGAATGAAAAACGGGGTCCGCTGAAACGGACCCCGTTTGATCGCTTGACGATCAGTTTTTTCGTGAAGCCTACTTGTCCGAAGGGGTGTAGGATGCTCCGTAGCAACCACCGCCGGAACAGTCGGCCGTCGGGCGGATCTTCGCCGTGTTAGACTTCACCGCGATTCCGTTGAACCAGCCGTAGGCATCGCCGACGATCATCTTGGAGTCGTTACGATTGAAGCCGCCCGCGACCGGGTCGCCGTAGCCGAACGTATTGGTCAGCGTCGGGCCGAGCGTCCGCAGCGGCGTTCCCGTCCAGGGCAGCGCGTACTGCGTTATCGTCCGAGCACTCTGGTCGATCACATTGAGGACCTTACCGTGATTCGAAATGGTCACGCCGCCATAGGTTCCGATCGAACCGGGAGGAAGCAGCACGGTCTGCGCGCCCGAGGCATTGGTCGCGTCTGCGTACTCGGCTAGGCCGTCACCGCACGTATATGGGTAGACGTTTTCGCATCCGCTATACGTGTAGTAAACATTGTCCGAGGCGTCTACGTCGAAATAGGCCGAGCCGTAGAGCGTGATGCCTGAGAGGTTAAACGGGTTGACCGTCGGCTGCGCCGACGGCTGGCCAGCATTCCAGAACTCGACACCGCCGCCGTTGACCTGGTTGCAGATGTAATAGCCATAGCACGACGCGTAGAAGGTCAGCCCGACGAAAACGTGATTTGCGTTCTCGGCTTGGTCCACCGTGCCACTAAAGAACTGTGCGCAGAGACTGGCAGGGATGTTGCTCGGGCAACCGGCGTTATAGGTGTTGAGGAGCGTTCCGCTGCCGCTGTATTCCTGGGCGGCGCCCACGTTGAACGTTGAGTTGACCTGGCACGACAGCCAGACGTTGCGCTGGTGGTCGACCTTGACGGTTGTCGGGTTGTAGCAGCCGTTCGCTGCGGTGTTGATCGCAGCAACCGTCTTGTTACTCTTGTTCACTCCGATGAGATAGCTGTAACCCGTGCTCGATGCCCAGATCGTTGGAGCGATGCCGCTGTGAACCTCGTGGAACGACCGCCGTGGCGCGCTCGTAAGGCTGCTGTATTCCCGCTTCGCCGCAGCTTGCGTGACCGGCGAGAGGATCTTGCCCTCTGCTTGCAGCTTCAACAGCGCCATCGGGCTGATCTTGTGTGTCGGATAGGTCCAGTGCGGAGCACCAGCATGCTGGACCACCGATTGCTGTCCAACTGCAGAGCCGGGAAGTGATCCCGATCCGGGAGACGAGGAACAACCGGCGAACAACGCGGCCCCTAGGGCAAGACAAGTCGCCGGCGCAATTCCTATGCGCATTTGTTTCAAGAGTTCTCCTGTGTGAAGTAGCCGGCTGTCTCGGTGGCGCGGCTTAATTGCTCGGCGTCGCCGTCTTCAATGATGCGCGAACCTCACCTTTGTTTAAGAAAAAGAAAATTGTTAAGATGTTGCTTGCAACGCCGTGCGTTCCGAGTTAAATACTGCCGTTTTTGTCGTAGTTCGAACCAGGTGCACGCGCCATGGAAACAAAAATCAACTTGTTATGAGAAGCATTACTAGCGCGACGGCCACTCTCGCCGCCATTATTGCAATGCAAGCCGCCGGTGTCGCACAGACGGCGGCGTCGATCGACCTTCTGCGCCGCGCAGTCAATCCAAATCCTACGCTCCAATCGTATACGGCGATCGCGCAGTACACGATTACCCCAGGCGCCGACAACGGCAGCGTCTCGACCTACACGCTCGTTCCCAAAAAACAGGGAAGCCGGGTGAAGAGCATCACGCTAACGGTCAACGACGCCTCGGCGCTCGTTAGCCGCGCGCAATGGGCCTACACCAACGGCGGCAGCATGAGCTTCGACCAGACGTATCTCAACGCCGGCACATACCGTCTGCCGGCGAAAGCGAACATCTCCGCGCGCTTCCCCGGCTACAGCGTCGACGGCACGCTGACGTTCACCAACTACCATCCGAACGCGCCGGTTTCGCCGGCGGCCTTCACGGCGACCCCGGCCCCCTGAGGCGGGTTCGAAACGTCGCAGGGTAGGGGCAACCTCGCGCTGAAGGGCAGGCCTTTACCTGCTCTTCGCTCTGAGCTACTTAGAGGTTGATTGCGTATGTATAGCCACCCGCGACTTGTCGGCATTTTAGGATGTGCGGCAACGCTCGCACTCGTGGGCTGCGCCACGAACGGCAGCACAACGCCCACGACCGGTTCGACCACGTCGGCTCAAGTGGGCACGACGCACCTCATCCACTACATGCCGACCCGTAACGCGGCCCCCACCGTCGGCAGCCATAGCGCTGCGTACAGCGGCCTGCTCTTCAGCTATTACGGCGGCCCCGTGCTCCTCAAGCCCAAAGTCTACGTGATTTTTTGGGGTTATAAGAAATATGGCGATCCCGACAAAGTAGCACCGCTGCTCAAAGAATACACCAAGGTCGAAGGCGGAAGTCCCCACAACAATATTTACACCCAGTACTACGACATCGTCGGCAGCCAGAAAAACTACATCACCAATCCGAAAGACCAGCAAGGCGCCATCTGGTTTGACGAAAAGAACCCCGTTCCCACGAGCCCGAACGACGCCCAAGTCGCACAAGAATCCCTTAACGGGGTAGCGAAGTTCGGCTATGACGTCAACGCGTCGTACATTGTGGCCACGCCGCACGGCCACAACACACAAGGCTTCGGTACGGGGTTTTGTGCGTACCACAGCAACGTGCAAGACGGCGCAAACGTCGTTTCGTACACCAATCTTCCGTACATGCCCGATGCCGGCATCGCCTGCGGTTCCAACGACATTTCGCCTCCCAAAGACGAGAGCGGTACGGACGAGGGCGTGACCATCGTCGCCGGCCACGAGTACGGCGAGTCGATCACCGATCCGTTCCCGAACACCGGTTGGTATAGCTTCGAAGCCGGCGAGATCGGCGACGCCTGCGCCTGGTACAACGTCCAGAACATCTCGTTCGGCAAGAAGTCCTACTCGACGCAGCCGATGTACAGCAATGCCAGCGAATCTTGCGTCCAAACGTACAAATAGCTACTTAGAGGTTAATGAATATGTATAGGCATCCGCGATTTGTCGCTATCTTAGGATGTACGGCAACGCTCGCACTTGTGGGCTGCGCCACGAACGGCAGCACGACGCCCACGACCGGTTCGACGATGCCGGCTCAAGCCGGCGCGAGGCACGTCGTACATTATATGCCCACCCGTTACGCGACCCACACTCGCGCGCGCGGTCCCGGTAGCGATACGTACTACAGCGGCTATATGTTTAGCTACTACGGCGGTCCCGTGCTCCTCGATCCCAAAGTTTACGTGGTTTTTTGGGGCTACAAAACGTACGGCGATCCGGACAAAGTAGCGCCGCTGCTCAAAGAATACGCCAAAGTCGAGGGTGGAAGTCCCCATAATAATATTTACACCCAGTACTACGACATCGTCGGCAGCCAGAAAAACTACATCACCAATCCGAAAGGCGAGCGAGGCGGCATCTGGTTTGACGATAAGAACCCCGTTCCGACGAGTCCGAACGACGCTCAGGTCGCACAAGAGTCGCTTAACGGCGTAGCGAAGTTCGGCTACGACGCAAACGCGTCGTACGTTGTGGCCACGCCGCACGGCCACAACTCGCAAGGCTTCGGCACACAGTTTTGCGCGTATCACAGCACGGTTTATTACGAATCGCAGCTCGTTTCTTACACGAACTTTCCGTACATGCCGGATGCCGGCATCTCCTGTGGTTCCAACGACATTGCGCCCCCCAAGGATGAGAGCGGTACCGACGAGGGCGTGACCATCGTCGCCGGCCACGAATACGGCGAGTCGATCACCGATCCGAACCCGGACACCGGCTGGTACGACTTCCAACACGGCGAGATCGGCGATGCCTGCGCGTGGATGGACGTCCAGAACATCACATTCGGCAAGAAGTCCTACTCGTCGCAGCCGATGTACAGCAACGCCAACGAGCACTGCGAACAAACGTACAAATAAACGAAAGGGCCGCACGAACGTGCGGCCCAACTTTACTGCGGCGATAGGTTCGACGGCCACAGCGGGCCCGTCGGCAGCGCAAACCAGATCAACCCGTTCCACGTCGGCTTCTGGCCGACGCTTAACGCCTCTTCGGCGTAGAGAATGATGAAGCGCGTGATGTGGTACGATGCGTCGACGTTGCCGATCTGCGTGTGATTCCCGAGTCCGTCGTTCGTGAGCTGTTCGCCGACGGCGACGAGGCCGCGCGAACCAATATTATCGTAGAGTTCATATGAAACGCCGTTGCTGCCCGCCGGCGGCGCGCCCATACCCGGATTGCCGTCGTGATTCATCTGATATGTCGCAAGGAAGCCGGGCACGCCGTTGACCGGGTCGCGCTGTGCGTAAAAAGCATTGGTGTAGTACTGGTCGAATCCGCCTTCGGTCAGCGGCCAGGAACCACGCGCACCGTAGTAGCCGAACTCGAGCGGGTTGCCCGGTTCGCGAACGCAAACTTATACTGCAGCGTCTTGTCCTGCGTCCAGTCGTAGTCATTGAATCCGGCCCAATCGGCGCCTGAGGTCGTGTATGAAACTTCTGCGTCGAGAGAACCCCGAAGGTAGGCGAACTTGTAGCCCCAGCGATTGGCGTCCAACTCATAGGTGTGTTCGCCGACGGTCATCTCCGCCGACGAGTTAACGGTCAGGCCGGTAACGTCAAACCACTGACTAAACTCCGATGGCGCCGGCACCTCGAGCTTCCCCGCGAAGATATGGCCCGAACCGTCGAAAAAGTTGTTGTAAGCAACCCACGCGGTGTCGAGGCCCCCGGCTTGGCTCTGCTGCCAAATCCACTGCTGTACGTGATACGTCCATTCGCTTCCGGGGGTTCCGAACGCGCCGTCAGCGTGTACCCCGAGACTTCCGATGTCCCACGAAGCCGCGCCTGGCGATTGTTGCGAATAGCCAACGGGGTAATCGATCCATACGGGAGACTCGCGCTCCAATACGTGGGGGTTCAATCCCGCGTATCCCGTTCGCTGCACGTAGCGTCCGTAGGCGTTGAGGGCCGGAATCTGAATGTGGCATTCGGAGCACTTAATGCCGTACGCCTGCGCGAAGTTCGGCATCGCCTGCGCCGGTCGACTCATGGCGAGCGTTATCGTAATGAAGCCGACAACGGTACTGAAAGAACGAACGCCGATTTTGCCATGGACTCGCATAATGATGCCTCCGGCGGCGTATCATTTTCGAGCTAGCTTACTTGCGCCCTGCGTGGTATGATTGACACACGGATTCCAGAGTGCTTCGAGGAGAACCGGAGAGATGCCAAAACGGTGGATAACTCTTGCTCTGCTGGCCGCTATCGCGGCGCCCTTCTTTGTAGTTTCAATCGGAACGCACGTCCCGGCGAGCGCGGCCACAAACGATGCCGCGACGGCGGGTAAAAAGATCTACGACGCCAACTGCTCCGCGTGCCACGGCGCTAAAGGGGCCGGCCTGCCTGGCGAATTTCCCCCGCTCGCGGGCAATCCGATGGTCGCGGGCTCCCCGGATAAGGTGATCGCGGCCGTCAAAAATGGGCTTAGCGGCGCGATAACCGTTGGCGGTAAGTCCTACAGCGGCGCGATGCCGGCATGGAAGGGCAAACTGAGCAATACCGACATCGCCGACGTAATCACCTACATTCGCTCAGCATGGGGTAATACAGCCGACGCTGTGACCGAAGCGCAGGTCGAAGCCTCAAAGTAGGACGGAGGCCGGGCTTGAAGGTCAACGCGAGATTCGTCCTTGTCGCCGCGATCGTCGTCACGGGATCGATCGTCGCGGGCTTCCACGGCAGCGTGATGGGCGCGCAAACGCCCGACGGCAAGGCGATCTTCCTTGTCAACTGCGCAGTTTGCCATCAGGCTACGGGACGGGGCGGCGGCCCCTATCCGCCGCTAGCGGGGAATCCCGACGTCAATGCGGTGGACAGCGCCAACTTAATCCAGACGGTTCTCAACGGGCGTACGGGGCCAATCACCGTGAACGGCACTCAGTACGGCGGCAATATGCCCTCGTGGCGCGGCCAGCTTTCAGATACCCAGATTGCCGCAGTACTCACGTACGTGAGGACGGCTTGGCAGAACGGGGCGCCGGCGGTTTCTGAAGATCAGGTTGCGGCAGCGCGCGCGCCGGAGGCCCTGAGCGGTGCCGAACTCTTTGCCGTGAAGTGCTCGACCTGCCATCAATCAGCCGGTCAAGGAACCGACGTATATCCTCCGCTGGCCGGCAATCCCGTCGTCACCGCCGCCGACCCGGGCACGATGATCGGCGTGATCGTCAACGGGCGTTCCGGACCGATCACGGTCAATGCCAAGACGTTCAACAACCAGATGCCGACGTGGAAAGGGCAGCTCACCGATGCGAGCATTGCGGCGGTCGCGACCTATATTCGCTCGGCCTGGGGCAACAATGCCTCGCCCGTGACGGAGCAACAAGTCGCCGGCATCGGCTCCCCGGTCTTGGTCCAAGTTGGGGCTTCCGTCTATGCCAAGAACTGCGCCGTTTGCCACCAGGCGGCGGGAGAAGGCGGAATCGGCCCGGCACTCGCGGGAAACCCTCACGTTAACATCGGCAATCCGACCACGATGTTGACCACCATCCTGCAAGGTCGAAATGCAATGCCGTCGTGGCGCGGGCAACTCGCAGCGAGCGACATCGCAGCGGTGGCAACCTTCATCCGTTCCTCGTGGGGAAACAATGCCGGCCCAGTGACCGTGCAAGACGTCACGGCGATCAAGTAAAGCGACTATCGCACGATCAGAATAGGGATCGGCGCTTTTTTTCGCGACATCGAGTAAAGTCGAAGACGGGTAACCCTCCGACACTCGCGTTTCTATCGTAACGCCAGAATCAGTATATTTCGCGATTGCGTGGCTTTCGATTTGTCGCGCGTCTTCATTGAGTGTTGCGATCCACTCGTTGACGAGCGCTTTAGATGTCGTTAAACATATAAGGGTGGTTTTGCGCGCCCTGGCAAATACCCACGCATGACGCGAATAGTCCGAACCACGCGGATCCAGGCGCCCGAGAGTGAGGTGGTCGATAGACTCCAAAGCTTCTTTTCGCAGCACCCGACGCTTAAGGTGCAGACGTTGGGCTCCTCAACTGCGAGCGTGGACGTTCAATACTCCGTGCTCTTCGACTGGACGACCACCGCTCCGCGTCGTGAAGGGGTAGCACTCGCATGGCGCCCCGCCTGGCGTGGTTTTCCACCGTTTGGTGCGACCCTTACCGTTCGGGCCGCCGGTAACAAGACGGAGCTGGTACTCGAAGGTTCGTACGATCCACCGGGAGGCGCCGCGGGCCGCTTTTTCGATCGCGTCGTGGGTCGAAAGTTAGCGGCGCGCACCATGGATGCGCTCCTCAATCAGCTGGCCGAACCGGCTCACCAGGTTCGCATTCCAGGCGCCAAGTAGCCCGGATGCCGCAGCAACTCACCGAGCGGACCGGCATAAGCGAGTACGGCTAAAACGAGCGCCAATGCGCCCCACCGAAAAACGTGCTGCAGCATTGCCGGCGTAGCGGCGGCGGGTTCGGCGGGCGTCGCAAGAACTGCTTCCATGGATTCCGTCTTCGCGTTTTGCAGCAGCGTTCCGACCGCGACCGCGACGAACGTCAGGATGCTGACGAAGAGAAAGAAGCCGCCGGCCGCGGCGAGCAGCATGTACGGTTCCCACGTGTTGGCGACGTTCGCGCCCAGGTAGCCGACCTCGGCCGTGCGACGCGGCGCGCCGAGCAGGCCCGCGTAATGCATTGACAGCGACATCATCAGCATGCCGAAAAACCAGAGCCGCGTCTGGAAGAGCGCCCAATGCGGTTTCCATAATGCCCGGCCCGTCAACCGGGGGATCATCCAGTACGCGGCGCCCAGGAACGTAAGCGCGACCGGGCCGCCGACGGTCACGTGGAAGTGACCGACGATCCAAATCGTATTGTGGACGACGGTGTCCATACTGTACGAGGCGTTGACCAAGCCGCCGAATCCGCCGAGGATAAACAACAGCATCCCCAGACCGGCACCGCTGAACGTCGGATCGTTCCAAGGAAGGCTCTTCACCGTGGCGGTAAACCGCGGCGGCCTTGCTTGATCGCGACCAGCTCGAAGGAAGCGAAGATCGCGAACGCGGTGATGAACGACGGGATCGCCACGCCGTACGTCGTGACGGTGTGAAGCATCTTCCAGGTGGTGGAGATCCCCGGCTCCATAAACTCGTGATGGATTCCGACCGGCGTAGAAAGCAGGGTCAGCATCACGAACGTCAAGCGCGTCAATCCGTCGCTAAAGACGCTCTCCGGCGTCCCGTTAATCCGCCAGGGCTGATCGAAGTGCATGGGATCGACGGCTGAGCCGAAGGTCACCATCACGACCTTTGACAGTTCCATTCCGGGACCGTTGCCGTTAGGGTGAGGGTGCGTTGCTCTCCCGACGCTGCTCGCGCCCAAACGCTGTCGGCAAGGTAACCCTGCGCGAGATGGTAAGCGCAGCGAACGAGGTGCGTCTCAAGCAACTCAGACATGCGGGGAGTCTTATCTCAAGCATCGCAAGACCTTTCCTCAAGCAAGCGTACGGCTAATAAATCTGCCGGAATCGGCCGACGATTTGAGGAGGAGGGTTTACATCTTGAAGCCGTTCGTCTTTCTCGTTGCCATTGTGCTAACCGGTTGCAGCGCAGCTTCCGGTTCTAACTTTTCCCCCGCAAGCGATCCGCCCTCAGCGGCGGGTAGCGACGTTGCCCGCAGCGCATTTGGAGTCGCGAGCAACTCAGGTCTGGCCAAGAGCGCCACCGAACTTGCCGCCGCCGCGGCCGGCTTTGAGGCGGCTAGGCACGCCCGCCCGGCGAGCCTCTCCTCCTGTAACAACAGCACGTTTTGCTACGGCCGCGAAAACAAGGGCACGGGTTATGCGCTCGAAGGTCTGGCACTCGACAGCGCCGGGGTGTACGGCGAAACCATGAGTCCGAGCAAGACTCGCCAAGCGACGGCCGGCGTCGTTGGATTCGACGGCTCGTCCGACGGCGGCATGAACAACGCCGGCATCTCGGGCACATCCGCCAATGGTTACGGCGTTGAGGGCAACTCTTCGAGCAACATCGGCGTCGCCGGTTATGGCTACAGCGCCGGCGTGTTTGGCGAAGGTAACGCCAACAACTCGAACAGCGCCGGCGTCGTCGGCGTGAGTTTCGGTAGCGGCAACGCCGCAAACTTTCTCAACCCCGACGGGGTAGCGGTCAGCGTCGTCGGGGGAACCGGTGGAGTCGGCGTTCTGACACAAACCAGCGGCGGCGTTGCCATCAGCGCCCGCGCCGAGAACGGCACCGCGATTGAAGCCGACGCCGCCAGCGGTCAATATGCAGTTGAAGCGATCGCTTCGGCCGGCACATCCTACGGCGTCTATAGCACTGCTCCTCAGGGCATCGCTGGATCCTTCCTCAGCGACACCACCTACTACAACACGCTCTATGCCGACAACAGTGCAAGCGGCGGCAACCCGTTCGAAGCCTGCGGAACCGCCGGCTGCTTCCAGGTTAATGGCAGCGGACAGGGCTCGCACACGCTCCCGTCGCGCGACGCCGGACCGAAACTCGTCGCCTTCTCCGCTGAAGCCTCGCGCGCCCAGATCGAAGATGTCGGCTATGGCCACATCACGGGCGGGCGCGGCTTCATCCAATTCGATCGCGCGTTGAAGAACGCCATCGACCTGCGAGCCGGATATCACGTGTTTCTGACCGCCGACGGCGACAATCGCGGACTCTTCGTCGCGTCGAAGACCTCCGAAGGCTTTAGCGTTCGCGAAGCGCAGGCCGGAACATCAACGTTGGAGTTCGAGTATCGGCTCGTGGGCTCGCCGATCGGAAGCGACAACGCGCGTTTTCCAACCGCGTCGCGCCCGGCGTTTCCGCAGCGAAAGACGCCTAAGAAATAGCCTCGGCATCGTCAACGAAAAACGCCTTCGCGCGCTTGCTTGACAATGGCCATGGCGCTAGCGCATTGTGGTTGGATACATGAACCGGCGCTATTTTGTTCGTACGGCGACTACGGGTCTTTCCGGAGCGTATCTGTCGCTCGTTGCGTGCGCGCATTCACAGGCATCGAAAAACTCCGCCGAAAGGACCGCAACCGTGTCTGAAGTTCGCCCGTTCCCTCAGTTGAACGTTCCGGAGGCGGAACTCGACGATCTGCGCCGCCGCATCAAGGCGACGCGCTGGCCTACAAAAGAGCTGGTTAGCGACGACACGCAGGGCGTGCAGTTGGCGATGACTCAGGCGCTGGCGGCGTATTGGGCCACGGGCTACGACTGGCGCAAGCTTGAGGCCAAGCTGAACGCGATACCGCAGTTTATCACCCAGATCGACGGGCAGGACATTCAATTCATCCACGTTCGCTCGAAACACGAAAATGCGCTGCCGCTCATCATTACCCACGGCTGGCCAGGTTCGATCATCGAGCAGATGAAGGTCATCGGTCCGCTGAGCGATCCTACGGCGCACGGCGCGAGCGCAAGTGACGCGTTCCATCTGGTGATTCCCTCGATGCCCGGACACGGATTCTCGCCGCAACCGGCAACCTTGGGCTGGGATCCCATACGCATCGCAAAGGCTTGGCTCGTGCTGATGGAACGGCTCGGTTACGACCGCTTCGTCGCACAGGGTGGTGACTGGGGCGCTAACGTCACGCAAGAGCTAGCGTTGCTTGCGCCGGCCAAGGTGATCGGAATCCACACGAACATGCCGGGCACCGTTCCGGCGGACATCTTGGCTGCAGCTAAATCGGGCGCCAAGTCACCGGTGGCCCTGTCGGGCGACGAACTCCATGCATTCGACCAGTTGAGCGATTTCTATGCGAAGCATCTCGGCTATGCGGTCGAAATGTCCAATCGTCCGCAAACGCTTTACGGACTCAGCGATTCGCCGATTGCCTTAGCGACTTGGATGCTCGACCACGACAAGGACAGCTACGAGATGATTGCGCCTGCGTTTTTTGGGCACCCGGGCGGCCTGTCGCGCGACGATGTCCTCGACAACGTTACGCTCTACTGGTTGACCAACAGCGGAATCCCGTCGGCTCGCCTGTACTGGGAAAATAAACTCGATTTTTTCGACGTTAAAGGCGTTACCGTACCGGTGGGCGTAAGCGCGTTCCGCTTCGAGCTCTACCAGGCGCCACGGAGCTGGTCTGAAAAGGCGTATCCAAAGCTCGTCTACTATAAGAAGCACGACGTCGGCGGCCACTTTGCCGCCTGGGAACAACCGCAGCTCTTTAGCGAAGACGTTCGCGCGAGCTTCCGATCGCTTCGAACCGCTTAGCCTTCGGGCATCAGCGCTTCCATTGCAGCATTGGCTTCCGACACGAACGCTTCGGTCTCCGCATCGCTGAGAAATCTTGTCGAGTTGACGTCGATGCGAAGCGCGGCGTCGACGTGTTGATTTTCAAACAAAAACCCGTAGATGAGAAAGCCGTCGTCGCCCGCCAGGTCCTTGTACTTGGCGACTTCCCGAAATACGGCGATCGCAGCAATGTAGTCGTCGTAGTTCTCCGAGAAATCCAGCGCCGCGAGCGTCCACGTTTGGGTCGCATCGTCGTAGCTGTTGCGACCGGGCATTACGAACCCAAAGGGCGCGGGCGCCATCAGTTCGTCGACCCATGCACCAATCGTCGAGCCGGGCGCGACGCGTTCTCGAATCAACTCCGAAGTGTAACGCTCGCCGTAATACTCCGCCGTGGCAAGCCAGGCCAGTAGTTCCTCGTCGGCGCTCGCATCGGGAAACGCGCTCTTGAGGAACTCGTCGAATCGCGGCCGGCTCAGACGAACGCGAGCATATAACTGACTTGGCTCAGACACGTTGGCCGGTCTACGCCGAGACCGTCCCGATACCTGGCAGATGTAAACCCGGCCTCGCAATTTGCGAGGCCGGGTGAGAGGCCGCAGGCTCGCGGCTAGCGCTTCAGATGGAGCTCCCGGTGAACGAGCTTGATGTTGAGTACGGCTGGATTCTGTAGCGCTCACCCGACGGTCCATTGAAGCCCGATCCAAGCGTGTCGATCGTAGTATAGCCACCGGCCGCCAGGATCTCGTTGACCTCGTTGTTGCCTGCGTCGGCTACGTAGACGTTGCCAGTCGCATCCACCGCGACACCCTCTGGAACGTGGAACCCCGAGCCGAGCGTGTTGATGGTGGTATAGCCGGGCGCTAGGATCTCCTTGACGGCGTGGTTGTTGGCGTCGGCTACGTAGACGTTACCGCTCGGATCCACTGCGACGCCCGTCGGATCGGCGAACCCCGAGCCCAGGGTCTCGACCGTGGTATAGCTGGGCGCTAGGATCTCCTTGACCTCGTTGCTGAATGTGTCGGCTACGTAGACATTGCCGCCGGCGTCCACTGCGACACCGTAAGGGTGGCTAAACCCCGATCCCAGCGTCTCGACGGTGGTATAGCTGGGCGCTAGGATCTCCTTGACCTCGCTGTTGCCTTGGTCGGCTACGTAGACGTTGCCGCTCGGATCCACTGCGACGCCCGTCGGCTCAGCGAATCCCGAGCCCAGCGTCTCGACGGTGGTATAGCCGGGCGCTAGGATCTCCTTGACGGCGTTGTTGAATTCGTCGGCTACGAAGACGTTGCCGCTCGCGTCCACTGCGACACCATAAGGCCGGTCAAACCCCGAGCCGAGCGTCTCGACGGTGGTATAGCCGGGCGCCAGGATCTCCTTGACGGCGTTGTTGTTGAAGTCGCCTACGTAGACGTTGCCGCCCGGGGCACCCGAACCGACGGCGCTGCCGGCGCAGCTCTGCCCGTTAAACGATGGTGAGTCGTGGCCTGCTTGGAAGTTGAAGTTATTGTTCCCGCCTTCGTACGACCAGGGATACGTCGCGTTCGTGATCACAGTATGGTCCGCGCTGAGCTGGTTGCCGCTGTTTGGGCACGCGTTGGTCGCATAGCCGGCCATGTAGCCGTCGATGCTGGTGTGGTCGATCGCCAGCTTCGGCGTATTGCGCACGTACAAGCCCGTGCCGGGGCTTGTACCCGTCCCGGTGTTGCAGGCGCCGTCGGGGTTGCTGCCGTTGACGCAGATCTGGGTGTGGTCTTCGTGTGCGTTGCCCGCGTTGTCGAAGTAGATGCCGATCGGAAAGGCGCCGTTGACCGTCGTATGATCGAGCGTGTTGGGGCCGTTTAGCCCGTTGATGTAGATGCCGATCTCACAGGCCTGGCTCGAATACTCGACGTCGATGTGGTCGCCGCCGCCGGTCCGCGCCGCAGTGTACGTCGTACCGGTCGAGTCTTGGATCGAGACGCAGCTAACGTTTCGCCTCACATGGTGCGAGTGCGAGCCTCCGTTGGCGGTCGGAGGTGTGATTGTTGAGCTTTGGTTGGCGCCGCCGCAGCCGCTCAAGAACGCGCCGAAAACAACGATTAAAGAAAATCGAATGTATCGCATGAATATCGCTCCTCATTTAATCACTCCGAGCTAACCGCCCGATGGTTTTTCGAATTCCTACACTTCAAAAAAGCTGCTGCTAAAAAAGCGAGCTCACGCCCGCGGAAACCCGCATGCTGAGAAGACAAAACCGCTTCGTCACCGCTTCGCCCGGCCCTGTAAAGGTCGCCTACGCTCCGCGGTCGCGGGGCCGATTCGGTGTTGGGTACCTCCGAAAGGTCCTACGCCTTCGTTGTCGTGTACTTAAACAGGACCGCGGGGCCTTTGTGCGGCGGGACCTTCGCCTTTCCCTTGAGCGTCTTTCCGGTGAGCCTGGCGGTTGCTTTGGCATTGCGGCCGGGGCTGCCCTCGATCGTAAAATGCAAAATCGTTGCCCCGTGCGACGATACGACGATGCCTTTGGAAATCGGGAACTCGTCCTGCAGCGTCTTGAGAATGACGTCGAAGATTCCGGTCAACTTATCTCCGGACTGCTTGAGCGTAATCTTCAGCTTGGCTTTTATCGACCTCCCCTGCGACGTCTCGACCACGGTGCCGTTGTAAACGCCGGCTACTTGTGGAATCGACGACTCTCGCACGGACGTCGCCGTGACATCCTTGCCGCCGACACCCGGCAGTAGCGCCGGGTTTTGCCCCTGTCGAACTGCCCCGCAACCCGCAAGCATTGCCGCCGCAGCAAAGCCGAACAGAACGCGTATAAGAACTGCAATTCTCATCCCATGTCTCCTGAAATGTGAACGAAATACCCCTCCGATGATTCGGCGGCGGAAGAACGCGCCCCTAGCCCGAAACGCGGCTCCGGTGGCGACTCACGTGAAGCCGGAAGCGCCGGCTCGTCCGGGCGGCACGGTCACGTTTCTGTTTTCGGATATCGAAGGCAGCACCGTGCGCTGGGAGCGCGACAGCGCGGCGATGGAGGCTGCGCTGGCACGTCACGATACGATCGTGCGCGACGCATTGGAAGCCCATGGAGCCTACGTCTTTAAAACCGTCGGCGATGCGTTTTGCGCGGCCTTCGAAACGGCGCCAAATGCGATTGCCGCGGCGCTCGACGCACAACGCGCGCTTGCGACCGTAGATTTCTCGGCGGTCGAGGGCCTTCGCGCACGCATGGCTCTGCATACCGGCCGCAGTGCCGAGCGCGATGGCGACTACTTCGGCCCGACGCTCAATCGCGTCGCACGCCTATTAGCGATCGGTCACGGCGGCCAAGTGCTGCTCTCGGCCGACTGCACCGAACTGCTGCAACGTGAACTGCCGGCGGACTGCAGTCTGCGCGATCTCGGCGTGCACCGGCTCAAGGATCTCGCTCAGCCCGAACGCGTTTATCAGCTAATTGCGCCGGATCTCGTGGCAGACTTTCCTGCGTTGCGTTCGCTCTACCACCTGTCGAACAACTTGCCGTCCGAGCTTACCTCGTTTGTCGGCCGCGAGGCAGAGATCGCCGGCGTCACGGCGCTCGTCGAGCAGCATCGCTTGGTCACGCTGGTCGGCTCGGGCGGCGTCGGCAAAACGCGTCTCTCCTTGCACGTTGCGGCCAATCGACTCGACGGCTCTCGTGACGGAGTGTGGCTTATCGAGCTCGCACCGCTGTCCAGCGGCGACTACATTCACACGACGCTCGCGCAGGCGCTTGGACTCACGCTCGCGCCCGAGGGCGATCCGCTCGAAAACCTGGCGCAGGCACTCAAGGCAAAAGACGCGCTGCTGGTCTTCGACAACTGCGAGCATCTCGTCGAGCCGGCCGCTCAGGTGATCTCCACAATCTTGCGGAGTTGTCCGAAGATCAAGATCCTCGCATCGAGCCGGCAAGGGCTGGGAGTCGCCGGAGAAGCGACCTACCATGTGCCATCGCTCGATCTTGCGACCGGCGTTGCACTCTTCGTCGAGCGCGCGCATGCTGCGAGCAGCTCGTTCTCGCTCACCGGGGAAAACACGCCGGTTATCGCGGGCATCTGCCGCCGGCTCGACGGCATTCCTTTTGCGATCGAGCTTGCCGCCGCGCGCGTGAAGATGCTCGGCCTCAAACAGTTGCGCGACCGGCTCGACGAGCGGTTTCGCGTGCTGACCGGAGGGAGTCGCGACAGATTGCCGCGCCAGCAGACGTTGCGGGCGCTAATAGACTGGAGCTACGATCTGCTCGACGAGCGCGAGCGAATGCTCTTTCGGGGATTGGGGATCTTCGTCAATGGATTCGCGTTGGAAGGAGCGGTGGCCGTCGGAAGCCCCGAGGACGCATTCGACGTGCTGGCGTCGTTGGTCGACAAGTCGCTGGTGCTGGCCGAGCCACACGGCGACGCGGTGCGCTACCGTCTGCTCGAATCGACGCGCGCGTATGCGTTGGAGAAGCTCGACGATGCCGGAGAGCGCGATTCGGCTGGGATCGGCCACCTGCGTTTTCTGCACGATCACTTTTCCGAGCTGTGGGAAGAGCTTGAGCGAACCGGACGAGAAGCCGCCGTCCGTTCGGCGGCGCAGACCGAACTCGAGGACGTGCGTTCGGCGCTCGACTTTGCGTTGGTGCGTTCGCGGACCATCGACGGCGGCGAACTCCTCACCGACGTTTCTCCGACTTGGCCGAGCATGGGACTGGAGGCAGAAGGCCTGGCACGCTGCGAAGCGTTTCTCGCGGCGCTCCCGGCGGACCGATCGGGCTTGCGCGCTCGGCTATCGGCCCGGATGGTGCTGTTGCTCATGGATTCCGGCCGCAGCGTGCGCGCCTTCGAGCTGGCGACCAAGGCGGTCGAACAAGCGCGGGCGAGCGGCGACAACTCGCTGATTGCTGCGGCACTGGGCCAGTATGCGCACACGGCCACGATGCTCCATCGGCTCGATGACGCCGAGCGCGCACTCAACGAAGCGGAAGCGATTCCGGGGAACTCGGCTCAACTTCGCATTACGCTGCTTGGAAGGCGTGCGGTCTTCAGCCAATGTCGCGGCGATCTCGACACGGCGGCGCGGCTCTGGGAGCAGCTTCGCGCAGAGAACCATGCACTCGGAAACACCGGAACCGAGCATTTGACGGCGATAAACCTCGCGGAGTGCGAACATGCGCGGGGTAACACGCAACGCGCAATCGCGATCGTTCGCGAGGTCTTTCACGAGGCGCGCTCGGGTGACGACGAAAAGTTGGCCGCCAACCTTCTTTTCAACCTCGCCGAATATCTCGCCGCGGTCGACGATTTTCCCGCCGCTGCCGTGGCGGCCCGCGAGGCGATCGAGATCTACGATGCGAGCGAGCCCGACCACCCGTACGCGGCGGTTGCGATCGAGCTGGTGGCGCTCGTCGCGGCGCTACTCGGAAATCACGCGCGTGCGGCTATCCTTGAAGGTTACGCCGCGGCCGCAATGCAGCGCCATGGATGCCCCCGTGGCTTCACCGAGACGGCGACCTATGACCGCCTTATCGCATTACTTCAGGAAACACTGGCGCCCGACGACCTCGCGCGACTCGCGGCCGAGGGCATCGCACTCACACCTGAAGCTGCAATCGCCCTCGCGCTCGAGGAACCGGAATCGTCCGTCGCCGAAGCGATGGATCGCATGGAGGCAAACGACACGTGAAAGCATCTGTGGTGAGCGCGTACGGCGGTCCGGAAGTGATGAAATATCAAGACATGCCGGATCCCAAGCCGGGCGCGGGCGATGTCCTCGTCAAGGTGGCCGGCATCGGCATCAACCCGGAAGACATGCTCGAGCGCAACGGCGACTTGAAGGATAAGTGTCCGCTGCATTTTCCCGCGATCATCGGCCTGGACGTGTCGGGAACGGTGGTCGCGACGGGCGACGGCGTCACCGATCTCAAGGTGGGCGAACGTGTCTGCGCGTGGTCGTACCACACGTACGCTGAACTGGTCGCCGACAAGGCGAGTCTTTTCGCCAAGGTGCCGGAGACGATGGACCTGGTCGACGCGGCCGCGATTCCGCTCGTCGGCGTCACCGGCAGTCAGTTGATCTCCGTCGCAAGCGGATTGCAGTCCGGCCAGACGGTGCTGGTCGCCGGCGCGGCGGGCGCCGTCGGTCGTTGCGCCGTCTACATGGCGAAGGCATTGGGCGCGCGCGTGATCGCGGGCGTGCGGCGTTTTCAGCTCGATCAGGCGCAGAGCATCGGCGCGGACGAAACGATCGCTCTTGACGACCCGGCCGCCTTCGCGACGATTCCGCAAGTCGACGTCGTGGCAAACGGGCTCCGCGGGAAAGCGGCGACGGATCTGCTCGCGAAGGTCAAGGACGGCGGGACGTTTGCCTCGGTAACGGGAGCGCCTGACGGCGCCAAGCGACTACCCGAAGGTGCGCGTCGTCCCATTCCGCTCAAGGCAAGACCGAGCGGGCATCGTCTTCATCGCCGATGCAATAAACTCTGGCAAGGTGACGATTCCCATCGGCCTCCGCGATGAACTTAAGAATGCAGGCGCCGCGCAGGCCGCGTTCACGAAAGGCGGCATCGGTAAGGTGCTGCTCGTTCCCTGAGCCTCGCGGCGATGCAAGCGATGGAACTGCGACCCGGCTAGAGAACGTCCGGCCGCAGATGGAAATTTTAAAGTTTGCGGCAATAGCGCTGCTTCTATCGGGCTGCGCGAGCAACGCCTCGCTTCCGTCAACCAACGGCGGCGGCGACCGTGCGCAACCGGGCAGTAAAGCGTTCACCTACACCGGCAAAGAGCAATCGTTCTCCGTACCGGCGCACGTAACAAAGATCAAGATCGTTGCGCTGGGAGGCGCGGGCGCGGGCCATAACGGCGGTCGCGGCGGCCGGACCACGGCCACGATTTCGGTGACGCCCGGCGAGACGTTGGCCGTCTTCGTCGGCGGCGAAGGGGCCGGAATGCGCGGCGGCTTCAACGGCGGCGGCCGGGGCCTCCCCGGCGGTCATTGTAGCTGCGCCGGTTTCGGCGGCGGTGGTGCGTCCGACGTTCGCGCGGGCGGCGATGCATTGAGCAATCGGATCCTGATCGCCGCGGGCGGAGCCGGCGAAGGCGGCGGTAACGGCACTGCTTACGGTGAGGGCGAGGGCGGCGGCGGCGGCGGACTCACTGGCGGCTTGGGCGGCGGCGGCCCCTACAACTTTCAGAACGGCGGCGGCGGCTTCGGCGGAACGCAGACTGCCGGCGGAACTGGCGCCGTTGCCGGCACGGATTGCGAAAAATATTCGGGCGCTCCGGGGGCCAACGGCACGTTGGGTGACGGCGGTAGCGCCGGCGCCGGCGGAAAATCGAACGGCCACAGCGCGGGCGGTGGCGGCGG
The DNA here is from genome assembly GCA_963823795.1 of Vulcanimicrobiota bacterium. GTDB lineage: Bacteria > Vulcanimicrobiota > Vulcanimicrobiia > Vulcanimicrobiales > Vulcanimicrobiaceae > Cybelea. The sequence continues at coordinate 566,985 of CAWGMX010000005.1, forward strand.
CGGCGGCGGTGGCGGCTACTATGGCGGCGGCGGTGGTGGCGGCGGCTGCGGCGGCTACACGCACTACAACAACGGCGGTGGCGGCGGTGGCGGGGGATCCTCGTATATCGCTCCCGGCGCAACCGGCGGACAGACGTCGACCGGCTGGAAAAAGGCGACCGCGAACGGCGAGGTCGTCCTCAGTTGGCAGTAGCGCCCGGCACTTCTTCTTAAGCCTCGACGCGCCGCCATTGGGCAACGGCCGCGATGCCGTAGCCTGCCGCGAGAATCGCGAGCATCGTTAACCGCGGCAGCCATGTCGGATCCGTGCCCATCTTCATGTCGTTGGCCTCGAAGTGCATATACACCAGCGGATCGATGCGGCTGAGCGTCCAGAACGTGCCGTGAATCAGCGCGGCCAACGAGTTTTCGTTCGGATCGACCAGGCTCAAGCCGGCGACGATCGCCGAGACCGGCCACGCGATGCCAAGAATCGCGCCGTATCCGCGCCGCAACGAACTGGTGGCGGCCGCAAGCATGGCATACCACGCGAGCGGAGCGACGATGCCGAAGACGATCGCGATTGCGTCAACGACGTGAAACGTAATCCACGGCGGGAAAAAGATCGTGTGCAGCCCGATCCCAAAAAGCGTTCCAATGGCGAGGGCCGCAACGATGCCGGCGGCGTCGACGCCGATCGTCATCAGGGCTAGTCCCGCCCGGTCGACGGGCTTGGTCAATGCCACCTCCAGATGGCCGTCGTTCTCGCGGGCGAACGGCGCTCCGAGCATCGTTGCCACGATCAACGCGACCACGCCCCCAAAGACGATGAAGTATCCGAAGGTCATCTCGTGGTTTCCCTCCATATGACTATGGGTGGGGATCGTAACTCGCGCCACGCTGGCGATGACGAACAGAATGCCCAGCACGATCGTAGTCCACTTGAGCGTGCCGCGCACGCGCAGCCATTCCACGTAGACCATCAGAGCGCGTACTCGTCTTCGGGCACGACCCGCATGCGGTGCGGGGGCCGCGTCTTTGCGGCCTGCGGCGCATCGCTGTCCTCGATTGCCAGGACGAATCGTAAGCGCCAGCCGCCGAGCGTTAGGGTGAAGTTCGTTCCAAGAATCTCCATGCTATTAAGCCTCCACGCGACGCCACTGAACGATGGCGAGCGTAACGTACACGAGCGCAAGAATAAGTAGGCCGGAAGTTCGTTCTGCAACGAGACGGCCAGCGAGCCCGCGGGCCTGCCGTTTACCGTAAAGGCCGGTCCGAAGTGCAGATAGGTAAAGGGGTCGATCCAGGAGAGCGGCGTTGCGCCCCAGTGCACGAGTTGCGCCATCGGGGCGTCGCCGAGATCGGCTTTTGCCAGCACGGCGACCAGGGCCGCGACCGGCCACGAGATGCCCAGCACGATGCCGTACCGCGCCGCATCGACGCCGTTGCCGCGCAGAGCATCGCGTACCATGCGAGCACGCCGGCAAAACCGAGCACGATAACTTCCGTGTCGAGTGGGCCGTACGTGTAGTTCGGCGCATTTTGCGCGACGTGAGCGAGAAAGAGCATTGCCACGGTCATCAGCCAGGCCGCCGCGATGCCCGCGATGTCGACGAGCATCGTTCCCAATCCCAGGGTCGTGCGCGGAGCCGGACTCGTCAGCGCGATCTCGAGGTGGCCGTCGTTCTGGCGCGCGAACGGCGCGCCCAAGATCGTCGCGATGATGAGGGCGACGAAGGTTGCGATCGCTGCCAAGTAGGCGAAATCTTCAGGCTTATTCGTATCGATGGTGACGACGCTGCCGCCGGGGACCGCGACGCGCTGAAAGCTGACGGGACCGATTCCAATGAGCTTCTCCGTCCCTTTGACGGAGCGCTCGAAGATTTCGACGTGCCTGCCGAAGTAACCATGATCGTCGACGGTAACGCGGACGCCCTTGGCCGAGTTGACGATCGTCGTCCGCTTCGTGCCGTCCGGCAACGTTGAATATGTCGTCGTCGCGCCATCGAGAATCTTTCTCGCATTGATGTCGCCGGTTGAGGTATGCAGCTCGACGCCCGACAGGCTCGACTTCGAGCCGACGAGGAACACATATTCCAGCGCCACGATGAGGACCAGCGCGATCCCGAGAACGATCGCCGTGATTTTGAGGCAGCGGCCGGCGCGCAGCCATTCGACGTACGTCATTACGAGCTGCCCTTCGCGATTACGTCGGCGGTGGCGTCGGCCGGCGAAACCGCGAATAGAAAGATATCTTCCAGGTTGAGGTCGACGACGCGCACGCCGGTCGCGCCGGCGTTGGCGAGCATCGTCGCCAGGTTGTCGGCGTCGTCGCGAACCAGGAGCCTCACGATGCGTTCGGTCCGATCGGCGCGCAGGACGCGCGGATCGTTTGCAATCCCGTTCAGCGTATAGGTAACGTTGGGAAAGATGCCCTCGACGATTTTGCGGTCGCTCTTGAGATCGTCGACGAGCCCTTCGAGGACCAGACGCCCGCGATCCATCACGGCGATGTGCTCCGCCGCGCGCTCCACTTGGCCGATTTGGTGCGACGAAAAGAGCACCGAGTTTCCGCGCGCGGCTTCGTTGATGATCAGGCTGAGCACGTGGCGCTGATTGATCGGATCGAGTCCGCTCGTCGGTTCGTCGAGCACCAGGATCGGCGCGTTGCGCGCAAAGGCCAGTGCGACCATCACCGCGGTCCGCATGCCTTTGGAGAGCGCGCGGCTGCGCTTGGCGGGCTCGACGTTGAACTGCGCCAACAGCTCGAGCGCGCGGGCCGGGTCGAAGGCCCTGAAGGCGCGCCGGTTCATCTCGACGTGCTCGGCAACGGTCATCCATTCATAGAGGACGCTGCGTTCGGGCACGTAGGCGATGCTTTCGAACGTTTCCGGCACGAGCGGCTTACCGTCGAAGAGCACGACCCCGCTGGTCGTGCGCGCTAAGCCGAGCATGCATTTAAACACGGTCGTCTTGCCGGCGCCGTTGGGGCCGAGCAGTCCGAAGACGCTTCCCGCTGGAATCTCGAGCGAGAACCCGTCAACGGCTGCAAACTGGCCGTACGTTTTGCGCAGGTTCGAAATCTTTATGCTACTCATTGCTCCTCCGGAAACCACCGGTCTAGTACGGTGTCGATTAGTTCGCGGACGTCGTTGCGAGCAAGTCCGACGGATTTGGCCTCTCGTAATGCGATGTCGAGCGCGTCGCGTGCAACGTCGCTTGCGGCCGACTTGGCCGACTGGACGCTCCCGTTATCGCGTATGAAGGATCCCCGCCCGGGGGAAGTCTCGATAAGGTCGGCGTGTTCCAGCTCGCGGTACGCTCGTGCGACGGTATTGGGGTTGACGGTTAGGTCGAGCGCGAGCTGCTTAACGGTCGGGAGTTGTTCGCCAATCTGCAAGATTCCGAGAGCGACGGATCGCTTGACTTGCTCGACAATCTGCAGGTAGATCGGCACGCCGCTGCGCGGGTCGACCGTCATTACGGCCGGCATCGTCTTACTCGGCTTACCTTAGAGTCTCGGGCCCCAGCCCTGGAAAACTCCCCCGCCGATCTTCTCTGGCGGGCGAATCGGGGTGCGTGCCTCACGGGCCACTTCTGCGTCGGGGCCTTTGTTCCAAAAATGTGTCATGTTTGAATCCTTCCTAGCGTCTAGTACTGATTCACTGTCGTACTAGTACACTAGTACAATAGAGCATTGATACACCTCCGTCAAGCCCCCCGGGCAAAAAAAAATAAGCCCCTCTCCTTTCATCCTGCGCTCTGTCATCCTGAGCGCAGTCATCCTGAGCCCTTCGACTTCGCTCAGGACAGGCTCCGTCGAAGGACGAAGGACGACGAGGGGAACGGCGCGGCTACTGCGCGCGGACGCTGGAGCTCAGGCTCGTGCTGGTGCTGACGCTCTTACTCGGGGGCACCAGGCTCGGGCCGGTGCTGACGCTCTTGCTGAGGCTGTCGCTCTTACTCTTGCTTGGGCTGTAACTTTTGCTGAGGCTGAAGCTCAGAGGCGGGCAGATCGGGCCCGCCGCCGTAACGCGACAGACCTGGACCTGACCCTGGTTGATCAGCGAGACGTACCTCAGGGTCCGGTGCGCGAAGACCGGGCGAACCAGGGCGCCCAACAGGGCCACCATCCCCAGGCCTATCAAGGCCGCAACGGCCAACCGCACGTAGCGCCTCCGGTCGGCGCCATTAATAAACAGGTTGAATCGGAACTCGTCTGCCATACCCGCCTCACGCAGCGCGAATTTCTTCACGAAAAATTTAGGGGGGTACGACTACGAAAATATGCGCTCGGTATCCTTCGTCGGCTCCCCTATTCGGCGAATGGTCTTCTTAAATTGAGATGCGGCCTACCCGTTGCTTGCGTCCCTCAGTAGAATCAGTTCACCGGCCGCACGGAGAGCGGTGGGGCGGCTGAAGCCAACTGGCTTCCCGCCGCCTCCGCTCTTTCGCAGAGTATCTCTACGGTTGCGCCACGCCGGCGGGAGTCCATCCTTCGGAAGCAGTTCCGAGGCTGGATTGAGAGACGAGCTTTCCGCTCGGGAATGAATATACAGAGACGAGCTTGTTTGTCGAGTCGACGACGTCGAGCTGCGTATCGTTCTTATTCAGGTTAAGCGACGTAGGATCTCCCGAAACGGAGAACTTACCTACGATCGTGCCCTTTGCGCTGTAGATGTTGATCAGATTCGACGATCCGGTGGTCACTGCGCTGGCCACGACGTCACCGCTCTTGGTGATCGCAAGCGCCCCCACGCTGGCTCCGCTAATCGATGCAAAGCTGGACGCCTTACCCCCCTGCTGCCGACGGAACTCGTCGATCTGAAGGGACTGGCTGCTCCCGCTCACGGAGACGGGATAGGATACGAACACATCGCCGGACTTATCGACCGCGATTGCGCCCGCACTCTGCGCCATGCGGCTATCCGACAGCATCCCCGAGCTCGTCGTCGAACCCTTCGGGTACACGACGATACACGAGGTCAGGCTGCCGCTCGACGGTGCGACGACGGAGACGTAGAGCGTACCTTTAGTGCTCACGGCGACGTCGGCGACCGCATACGGCGAAGTATCGATGGTCTCGAGTAGCTCTGTGGCCTTCGCCGAGGATGTAACGATCGCAACGCCATTCGAGTTCGCTTCCGAGACGGCGAAGCTCGCTTTGACGTCACTCCAGGCTACGGCCGACCTTAGCGATGCCCACCAGGGGAAGTTTATGGCGCTGGTCTTGGCGATGACCAAGTCCCCGGCGCACGGTACGAGCACGTTGTTTGCGCCGTATGTCCACGGGCCGGTGTACTCCCAGTACTGGTTGTAGTAAGGTTCGTACTGCCACCCGACGCCGGTGTACACGACGGGTTTGCAGAGCTTCTCCGCAGGCTCCGCGCCGCCGCGGGTATTAAAGCTGTTCACGGCTTGCGACGCAACCGGTATCGTTGAGGTGCCGGCGCCGGATCCGCTGCTGCAGGCGGGTAATAGCACCCCTGCGATTATGACGCCCAACGCATGGGCGACTACACGCGAGTTGTTCATTATTTGCTCCTTTCTTTCTTTGTAAGGAAACGCGTCCGCTCGAGCACTCATAAGCGAGTACTGATGCGGTTACGTTCGCGCGGTAGAATCCTCCACCGCACGTACAGAGAATATCAGCGCGGTGTGAAGTCGCTAAGAATAGGCTGGGAACGACTTGTCCTCAACATCGTAAGAACGTGCCCAAGTGGCACGCGAATGCCGACAGTCGGCAGGTGAGAGTGCCGCGGCTCTCAGGTTGCTTCAAGGAATCGCGACGCTAGCGAATGCTACACTGAGATGCCATGCTGCCGCTTCTCATGGTTCTCAGCCCGCTCCAGATTTACGTGCAGGCGCAAGCTGCCGTCAATCGGTTGCCGTCGCCGGCCTATATCGCCTTCACCTTTGAAAATGAAGGCTACACGTTCATGCAGCACCACGCGACAATCGCACCCCGGGGCGAACTGCTGCGCGTGCTGGTTCGTGCCTCTGATGGCTCTGCCGTCGTGGTCGCCTTTAAGGACATGGCCGGTCGGGATATCCCCCACAAAACTGCTGGCGTCGTAACGACGGCAAACGGGTGGCTCGTCGTATCGAACATCGAGCGGCTGGGAGATTTTCCGTTCGCCGACTTTGGTTTACGCTATAGTAGGCCGTCGCGGCCGGGCTTTTTCGAACCGGCGGAACCGGCGCCGACGGCATCTCCACTTCGCGTCATCGCCGACGTTGTCGCAGTTGAACCGCCGCCCTACCGTATCGTCGACCTTGGCGATACGACGACCGGCGATCGCCCCGTCTACCATCTTGGGCTCGATCCGATACGAGACGCAGCGCATAACCGATTGCGCCAGGTGTGGATCGATAAGACGACGTTCTTACCCGTGAAGTACGTCGTGGTTCGATCGGTAGAGAGCCCCGCGCAAGAGTACACCTATCTCGTTACCGTCGATAGCGAAGAAATTGATGGCCGCCTGGTGAACGTTGACGCCAACGGAGAGAGTAGGGTAGGCCGGGCCAAGTGGCGCGTCTTCCAGATATCGTTTCCCGACTCGGAGCCGGACTGGGTCTTCGACCCAGCGCAGTGGCCGCGCCACAACGGCGAACAGATTCCTAACTTGGCCGCCGGTACGCCCGCTCCGCAACGCTGATCGTTACGGCTCGACCTTGCCGGCGTCGCGCCTAGTCCGCCTGGTAGTCTACGAGTAGCGTCCCCATCACCGGCTGACAGTTTCGCGTGGCCGGTGCGTACGTCGACTGCAACGCGCCCCCCAGCGCGAACCTGTCGATGGCCGCATTGAATGACGTATCCGACACGCGCGCATCGATGAGGTTGCTCGATGGTCCGACCGTAACAGTGATGCCGATGCTCTTCTTTCCCAGGCCGGCTTCCTTCGCCGACTCAGGAAAGACCGGCTGAACCTGATCGATCACTTTGGCCGGCTGGTCGCGTTCGGCGCAATCGCGCGGCGCCGGCTTCGCCGCCGGCGGCCTGGTGTTTTCCCACGACGTAAAACTGCCGCCGGTGGTTGTGAACCAACCGCCAACGTCAGCTTTAAAATGAGCGTACTGCGCGGGGCTCTTGCGCGCGTAACCCAAGTAGTAGAGCGTCCGGACGTCGTCGTAATAAACCTCGAGCGCGGCAGCGACGACGTTGGCCAAGAGCGTATCGGCAACGCCCGGTATTAAGGCTTCGCGCAGTGCATATAGCCGAGTCATTCGAGCGGCATCGCGGCTGGCGCTAAATGAATAGTAAAGAAGCTGCGTCGCGCGGTCGCAGCGGCCGATGTCGCCGTTGTCGACGATCCAATCCATCTCGTGCTCGAAACTCGCCCACTCCGGCGCCGCCAGGCCACTCTCCGCCGGAGTGGAGGCCACGCTATAGTTCTGCCAGTGCGTGTAGGACGTCAGCGCTATATTCAGGACTTGCCGCGTAGGCTTCGAACAATCCGCCCGAGCGGCCAAAGGCGAGACGACCGAGGCCAGAAGAACTGCCAAAACTACCGGAGCGAGATTTTTCAACGCCGAATCCTTCCCGTCTGCACCACTTCGAACGCGCTACCAGGAATATTCTTGAGCTGATCGAGATCGTTGTTGTTCCAGCACGATGCCTGTTTGCCGCCCTGTCCCTGGAAGTACCAGTTGCTGCCGTTGTCGGCCACGAACATGCCGTACTTCTTCATCGCCACGACAATCACGAGTGACTGGCCCGTAATGTTCGAGATGTCGTACGACGCCTTCATGCGAAAACGCAAACCCATCGGCGGCAGGCTCGGGCTCTTGTTGTCGCTTGCATAATGCGTCGCCGGATGAATGTAACCCATCTGCGTTTCATTGAACGTCACTCGCAGTGCGTGGTCGATCACTTTGTCTTTGTTGACCTCGTCGCACTTGATGAGCGCCGGCATAATGGGAAGGCCGGCGGCGTCGGCCGAGGTCCAGCCGTTGGGCCGCAGTTTGTTCGAGTTCAGGTGGAAGAGCGCGCCGGATCCGGCCTTCCATCGCTTTCCGCCGTCGATGGGAAATGCACGCCACATCTCATAGAGCTTACAGACTCCTTGCTGGAGCACGAGCACGTGGCGATCGCCGCTGGCATGTTTGCCGCCCTCGATTTCGGCATTGGGCGGGATCGGATACGGCCCCTTATTGCTCTGCGACGCGTAGCCGAACGTCACCGGCACCTTCTTCTGCGTGCTCGGCACGATGTTGAACGGAATTCCGTAATCGGGTTCGTGACCGAAATCGGGGTGCAGATTCCCAGGAAGCGCGGCGATGTATTTGCCGGATAGCCTATCGAGCGGATAGTTTGAAATGTCGGTGTTCCACCAGTTGTTCGCGGGAAAAATCTGGCAGCCGCCCACAACCGGCACGCCCGCGGGCTTCACCCGCGCAGCCGGGTCCGCCGTGCCGATCGGCGGCACGCCACCGCCCGCACACGCGGTCAGCATCGAAATGGCAACTCCTAACGTCAGTAAACGCCGCATAAGAGACCTCCCTCGTCATCTTACACCCTGAGGCCCACATTGTCATGTCTGATATTCGCAGTTAAACGACGCCAGGAGTGCGCGGCCCAGCGCCTAGAAATCGCCCGATAATACGTTAACTTCGTTGTGCGGTCCTACGCCGCGGGCCTTCTTACCGCGGCGACCGGCTTCCTCGGCCGGGTCTAGCCCGCTCTCGAGCGCCAACTGCGCTCGCCCCCGAATCACCAGCGCTGCATTGACGTCGGCGTGGTTACGATGACCACACCGAACACAACAAAAGCGCCTTCTTCGGCGGCTCTCGCGCGCAACGTGCCCGCAGCGCGAGCACTCCTGCGACGAGAAACGACTCTCCACCTCGACCACCGTGCGCGCAGCCTCCTCAGCTTTCGCCACGATCATCTGCCGAAGCAGACCAAATCCACTATCTAAAACCACTCGGTTCAAGCCAGCCTTGGCGCGCACGTTGCGCCCAGGGCATTCCACCGTCCCTTTGGCGCTGCGGGTCATTGCGCGTAGCGACAACTTCTCGAGCGCGATCACATCGGCGCCGTCGACCAGCCGGCGGGCCACCTTATGGGCATAGTCGCGCCGCGCATTGGCTTCGCGTTCCTTGGCGCGAGCCAGTCGGCCTTGCGCTTTGATGCGGCGACGCTCGCGGCCATTGATAACCCGCCGCGCCCCATCGCGTACTGTCACCGCCTCGAGCTCGCGCTGCAGCCGCGCGGTCGCGGCCTTACGCTCCTCTCCCACCGCTGCATTCGCGATTAGCCGGCCATCGGAGAGCGCCGCCAGCACATGCACCCCGCGGTCGATGCCGATTACCTCGTTCGTGGCCGCCAGGGGACGTACCGTGCGTTCACACTCAAAGCAAGCGTACCAGCGATCGTTCTTACGCACTACCCACCCGCGGCCGTAGGTCGCTGGCACAGTCCGCCCTTTACGTAGTTTGACCGTGCCGACACAAGGGATATTCACGCGCTGCTGCAGGTGATCAAAGCGTAGCGACCGATCGCCGTGCGGGAACGCTAACTGCTTCCAGCGGCGTAAGTTCCTAAAGCGGGGAAACCCGGCCCTGTCGCCGCGCTTGACGCGTCGGAAGAATGCCGCCATGGCCAAGTCGAGGCGATGCAGCACAGCGTCCTCCGCCTCGCGGTAAACCGCTCGTAAGCGCCCGTCTTCGGCACGCAAGGCTGTGATTTCCGCATACTGCATCTTCGCCGTTACCTTGACCTTGCGCAGGCGATAGGCATCGCGCCGCTGCTGCAACAAGGCATTATACAACTCGCACGTCACGTCGAGCATTACCGTCAGCGCGGTCGCTTGGCACGTCGTTGGGTAGAGGCGAATGCGCTCGACGCGTTTCACAGCTCCGAGCATAACCCAGCTAAATGTCAGATGCCTGGCACACACCAGTTGTCAAGTACTCAACGGCAGCGTTGGTCGATGCGCGGCTTCCCCAGTGATAGCAGAGTCGGCCGGGGCACATCACGAAGACCCACCGATGCTGCTCGTTCTCGCGATGTGCGTAGTCACCGTCTTTCCACGCTTTGGAACGTACGTTCCGGTAGCGCATCTCCGCGGCCCGGGTCTGCTGCTCGACGGCGCGGGTGCATCGAGTTCCCCCGACAGCACACTGCAATGGTTGCACAAACGGCTACTCGGCGACGCGGCGCAGCGCGGCGGGAACGTGGTGATCCTGCGCGCCTCGTACACCAACATCGACGATCGCCACTTCTATCAAGCGGGGAACTTCGCATCGGTGCAAACGGTCCTGATACCGCCATGCACCTCGACGGCGCAAGTAAACTCCGTGGCACGGGTCGTCGACGGCGCCGACGCCGTTTATTTTGCGGGCGGCGATCAAGCCAACTACGTTCGCTGGAAGGGAACGGAGCTGATTGAGGCCGTTAAGCGCGTCTACGCCCGGGGCGGCGTCGTCGGCGGCGGAAGCGCGGGCCTAGCGATTCAAGGCGCGGTCGTCTACGACTCCGTCGCCGCCGACACAATGAATCTCGAAACCGCGACCGCCGATGCCGTGAAGGATCCGCTCGAGGCGCGAATCAGCTTCACGACCGGCATGTTCGCGTGGCCGGCGTTGCAAGACACGATCACCGACACGCATTTGGTCGCGCGCAACCGCATCGGGCGAACGATCGCCTTTGTCGCGCGCGTCTTCCACGACCGGCTGCTGCCCAACGCCGGCGAAATCTACGCACTCGGAATCGACGGGGGGAGCGCCGTCGTCGTCGACCCCGACGGAACCGCAACGCTATTGAACGGAAAGGGCGGTCGCGGCGCCTACCTCGTACGCAGCGACACGCCCCCGGTACTCATTCCCGGACATCCGCTGCACTACACGGTCGAAATCGCACACGTCGCCCGCAACGGCGAGCGTTTCGATCTGCTAAACAAGCAGACGCCCGAGCCGTGGTACACAATCACCGTCGACGGCACGCACCCGCCGTACTATAACGAGGATCCCTACAACCGATGACGGCCGAGCTCTACGAGCGCCTCGAAGCGCAGGTGCGCTCGCTGCTCGACGGCGAGACCGATTTCGTCGCCAACGCCGGCAACTTCGCGGCGTTGATTCACGCCGAACTTCCCGACGTCAACTGGGCCGGCTTTTATCTCGCGACGCCGTCCGGCGAACTCGCGCTGGGCCCGTTTAGCGGACGCCCCGCCTGCACGCGCATTCCGCCAGGGCGCGGCGTCTGCGGAGCTGCCGCAGCAAAGCGAGAAACGCTCGTCGTGGATGATGTCGACGCCTTTACCGATCACATCGTCTGCGACAGCGCGTCGCGCAGCGAGATCGTCGTTCCAATTCTGCGCGACGGCGAGCTGTTTGGCGTCTTCGACGTCGACAGCCCGATAAAGGCGCGCTTTAACGGCGCCGATCGCGCCGGACTCGAACGCCTCGTCGCCGCATTCGAGGAAACGCGCAATCCATAACGCGCGCGCCGGGGGTGGCGGCGAAGCTATGGCTGCGGGGGTGCGCCCCCCATCGCGCCGTGGTCGCCCATGCCCATGTTGTCATGCTCGTGCGGCGGAAGCGCACGTAACACGATCCAACCTGGGTCGCGCATTTGCGCCTGCATGCCCGAGCTCATCATGTGACCGTCGCGGCTCGGCGGATGCCAGTTGGGCATCTCGCTCTGCATCTGCGACTTCATCTGCTCGTGGAGCTGGCGAGCCTGCGAAGCGTACGCTGCGTGCGCTTGGAGAATCCGCTGCCGCTCGCCGGGCGAAAGGATTGCGTCGATCTGCTTTGCCGCAGCGTCGACGTCGGGATTCGGCGACAGCACGAGGTTGCCGATCTCGGCTGCGAGCGCGCGCCGATGGACGGGCGTCAGCACCGAGAGAATCTGTGCGCGCAGTTGGTCGTGGAGCTGCCGCTCTTGCTGGCCAAACTGCTCGAACATTTGATGCATCTGCTGCCGCTGGGCATCTGTGGGCTGCTGCGAGGCATTGCTGTCCTGGGCAAGCGCTGCAGCCGGCATCAAACTAAGCGCCAGCGCTAGGGCGAAAAAGCTCTGATTCATGGCGCCATCGTACATCGCGCTGCGTAAGCGCAACTGAGAACTAAGCGATTAACTAAATATTTAGTTGACAGCCCGGGACCGACGCGCTAAGATTCAACTAAATCGTTAGTTTATAGGAGGCACCCCAATGACCTACCGGCCCGAACTCCCCCACACCGAACTGCCGCGCGGCGCCCGCACCCGTATCCGGTTGCCCGAAGACAAGCCCTCAACTGGGATCTTTCCGGGCTGGGGCCCGAGGCTTTAGAGGGCACCGACGCCGTCCGGCGTTCCCCAACCGACGGGACCGCAGAATCTTCCGAACTGTTTGGTTCCGCACTCGCAAAGATAGTCGTGGCACGAACCGCCGTCGCTGCCTTCAGTGACGTGAAATAGGTATTTTCTCTGTTCGGCTTTGGTTAGCGTCCAGAGCATCTCACCACCGTCTTGTTTGGTGGAGTTGCCCGCGAGTGCGACCATGCCGGCGACGAGCGGTGAAGAGATGCTGGTTCCGTCAACCGAGATCCAGCCGCCTTCACTATCGGTGTCGTACACGGCGACGCTGACCGCAACGGCCGCGACGTCGTTGCCCGTCCGATATTTGCAATCAGGGTCTTTCTGCCATGGCGGCTTGGCTTCATCGGTAGCCGAGCATCCGCCCCCACTGTCGGCCCAGACGACCTCTTTGTACCCACGCTTGCCCTTGGCAGTGTTGAGGACGGTGCCGCCGACCGCGATGACCGCCTGGAACGTAGCCGGGTCGTAGAGCCCAAAGCCGCCGTCGCCCGAGCTGGCAAGATACGTCACGCCTTTGGTATCGTAATACGACTCGTCGGCACCGCTGCCGTCGTAGCTGTTGCTGACGATCGTCCCTCCGAGCTTCACGGCCTCCGCCTCCGCCGCCTCGATGTCGCTCCACGCGTTGGAGTTGGCTTCGACGAGATCGATCGTGCACTTCGGGCAGCTCGCCGAGGCCATTTCGACGTCCAGATCGATCTCGACGCCCCAGCCCGGGCTGTTCGTTGGATAGTTGCTGGTTTGCCCGTCTTGATTGTATTTGTTAAGCGTACCGGCCGGTAGGCCCATGCCCTTGCGATACGCAGCAAAGTCGCCGGCGACGTCCGGATTGTCGTACGCATCGACGACATAGACGCTTTGCCCCTTCCCTTTTGCGATCGGAAGGTTGTACGCCGTTTCGAGGTCCTTCGCATCCCACCCCGAGTACGCCAAGCGCGCGCCGCCGTTCTCGATCAGGACGTCGCATTGTGCTTGACCGATGCGGCTACCGCTGCAAGCCGCCCTCGCTCTGTCACCGTGAGCGAAAGCTTTGTCACCCTGAGCGTTGTCATCCTGAGCCTGTCGAAGGGCGAAGGGGGAAACGCCACCACACCCGGCCAGCATGGCAGCTGCGAAGATTGACACCGCAAATCGCATCGTTGGGTTCCCTCTTCCTAAATAGAGCGTTTATGGCGGTAAAAGCCACGTCTATCATCGGCTAAACGAGCGACTCGCGCGACGGACATGCGGACAACTGCCGCCGAAAACGGCTCAGGGGTTCGTCGGCAGCGTAATTTTAAAGACGGTGCCCTCCGATTGGGAGCCTGAGCCTCCGTTCGCCGTTGTACCGTACAATGCACGGTCGAAAAGTGTTAGGCCGTTGGGCCCAAGGCCATCTGGAGCACCCGCGAACTGGTGGAGTACGCGGACGTGTTTCCCACCGAGGTCCATTTCGTAGACCGTGCCCTTCGTGAACCCAGGGCCGGTCGTGCCGTAAAGCTTGCCTTTGACTGCGAGCAGCCCTGTAAACGGTTCGTCGGCCACGCCCCCGTAGAAGCTGTAGAGAACGCGCTCGTCGTCGCCTGCCGTGCTCAGCCTAAACACCGTGCCTTGACTCTCCGAGCGTACGCGGTGTACGCCGCCCTGACTCGTCGTTCCGTAAAGCATTCCGTCCACAGCGGTCAGGCCGGCGAGCGGGTACTGCCCGTCGGGCGAACCCTTGAAACTGTGGAGAACCCGCTCCGCGCCTGATTCGCTGATCTCGTAAACAACT
>CAWGMX010000006.1:0-258726 GCA_963823795.1 Vulcanimicrobiota bacterium
TTGGCTGACGAAAAGTCATAGTGTTGACTCGTCGGCGTGCGGATCCCAGGTGAACATCGAGCTGTTCGCATCTTCGTTGACCGTCAGCCAGACATCCGGTTCGAGTTCGGGTCCCAGCGCATGCCGTCGCATCGCCCCTTCAACTCGATCTGGTGAATGACTTTACCGCCCCCATCGTACTCGTCGATCGTGCTCTTGCCACCGGTTCCCGTCGGCTGGGTTGCGTTTTGGTACGCGACGTACACACGGTTTTTCTCAACCACAACCGGTATTGCAGATTATAGCGCTTCGAGTCGCCGCGCACGAAGATGCGGACCTTGAAGCGTTTGGGCGCGGTAACTGCGGGCATCGCCGGACCTCCGCGCGCGCCACTCATCGGTGCAATATTCATTTGACCACTTGGGGGAATGCCTCCGCTGCCCGAGCAGCCGGTCAACGCGATAACGATCGCGACGCTCAACATCTTCGTACGCATGCCTCGACTATACGCCGGTCCCCATTAAGGAGACGTAAACGGAAGGTAAAGCACCGAGCCGCCCGCGGCGCGGGCCGGCCAGCGCGAGTCTGGGGCTCCGGGGCAGGACAGCAACCGAGCGATGTCGTATCCTCCGCAACCTTTTTGCTATTTCCAGATTTTTGAGGAGAGTTAATGAAGCGTACTATGAGCCGTGCGACTATCGCATTGGCCGGGGCGGCATTGTTTGGACTGGCCGCCTGCCAAGGCCAGAACGGTTCGCCGGTTCCGGCAACCGTCGTCTCCGTCGTCCGAATCCCACAAAGCCACCACCGTGATGGAAGGGCCAGACCCTTGCCGCCCACCATGGCCATCAGCTCTTGCGGACCGTGTTACTCATTCACGAACAGCCCGAGTTCCGAATCGCTGTATGGCGCCGACGGTGCAAACCTACGCCGCACCGTGAGCAACGGCGTTGCCGCCCCTTGGGTCGGCCTTGCCTTCGATGGCTCCGGCGATCTGTTCGTTGCGAACTGCAGCACGTGCCTAACGGGTGCGGCCGGCACCAACAACGTCGTGGAGTTCACGCCGTTGAACACGCCGTCGGTGACGATCACCAACGGAATTAAGTATCCGTACGATCTCGCCATCGACAGTTCTGGGACGCTCTACGCTTCCAACCTCGGATGCTACTCGCCGAGCTGCTCGGGTTCGGTCAGCGAGTATCAAGCGGGCTACACCAGCGGCAGCCCTTCGGCCGTCATTCAAGTAAAGTATCCGCTGGGGCTAGCTCTCGATAGCGCCCAGAATCTGTACGTGGCCAACTGCGCCGTTTGTTCGACCGGCACCGAGGGGAGCGACCAGGTGCTGGTATATGCGCCGGGCGCGACCACGCCGACGCGCACGATCGCCACGGGCATCAACGAGCCGACCACCATGGTGGTCGACTCCAGCAATAACCTGTACGTTGCAAACTGCCTCAACTGCGGCTTGGGAGCGGCAGTCTACCTCAGCGGCACCGACACCGTAACGGAGTACGCCAGCGGAAGCTCGACGCCCACAAAGACGATTACGTTCTCGGGCTCCGGCCCCGACATTCCGTTCTCGCTTGCGGTCGATCAATCGGGCGATCTGTTTGTCGGCAACCTCGCCGTTAGCACCGTAACCGAATATCCGCCAAATGCGACGACCCCCTCGAAAACGATTACGATTGGCATCAGCGCTCCCGCCGGTCTTGCAATCGACGCCCGAGGTGTGCTTCACGTCTCGAACAGCGGCAATAACACCGTCACCGAGTACGCCGCGAACTACAAGGTGACGAACCAGCCGAAACATACGTTCACGGTTTCGAACCCTTCGTCGATCGCCGTATCGAACTAGGTTAAGGTAGGGGGTAGCTTTACGAGCTACCCCCTACGCGGTGTCTGAGCGCCAACGGCGCTCGCACCAACTTTCACAAGCGCCTTTTCCGGTCAGGCGGCGACGAGCGCAGACATGAAGTTCAGTAGCGCTTGGTTCACTTGATCGGCGTGCGTCCAGGGAATGGCATGCGGACCGCCTTTAATCACCACTTCGTGCAGGTTCTTGATCAATCCGGGTAGCCGTTCGCCAGTCTTCGGATAGGGCAGCACGCGGTCGTCGTCCCCCTGGATGACGAGCATCGGCACGTCGATCGTTGGGAGATCGGCGCGGAAGTCGGTTCCCCACGTCGGAATGCACGCCACCGCCGCGGTAGCCGAGGCGCCCACGGCGACGTTCCAACTCGCCTGATAGGCTTGATCGCTCACTAACGTGCCGCGCAGTTTATCGGCGTTGTAAAAGCTATCGAGAAAGCCTTTCATCCATGCGGGCATGTCTTGCTTGGCGGCCGCAATGAACCCGTCGAAGAGGCTCTGCGGGACGCCCTCCGGGTTGTCGGGCGTTTGCAACAAGAATGGTGGAATCGGCGAGATCAGCACGCCGCTTGCGACTCGCTTCGACCCGAAGCGCGACAAGTAACGCGTCACCTCGCCGGTGCCCATCGAGTGCCCCACGAGCGTCGCGTCGCGAAGGTCGAGCGCCTCCATCAGTAAGTACAGATCGTTTGCAAACGTGTCGTAGTCGTATCCGCTTGCCGGCTGACTCGACCGTCCAAAGCCCCGGCGATCGTAGGCGATCGTGCGGAAACCATTATCGAGCAATGTCGCCACCTGCTTTCCCAGGCGCGGCCGCTGAGCGGATAGCCGTGGATAAGAACGACCGGCCGTCCCGAGCCATGGTCTTCGTAATACAGTTCGATTGTGCCGGAGTTCTCGCTGCCGACAGGCACGTAAGGCATTAGTTTTCTCCCTTGTGATGCTACGTCTTCGTTGCTGGGGCACTCAGTATACCTCGGTGCCTTTCCTCGCGCAATCAACTAAAAGTGTGCTTTTCGCGAGAACCGAGGAAAAAAGCAGGCTGCCAGTGCGTTGTCTTTCGCAGGCGATGAGTACTCCGGCGCATCGGCGAACACGCGCGTCGTGAGCCGGCTGATCCTCTTGTCGAACAGCGTTCCGCCCTGGGTCGCCTTCATCATAATCGTGCTGGCCTACGAAATTTCGCCATCGGCGTCAGCCTGCTCGCGCGCCGGCTCTTCACTCGTTGGCACTTTCCGAACAATGGGTCGTTCGTGGGGCCGTGGATTTCCATCGTCGGCGGGTTGAACGCGCTGATCTTTGCCTTCGTCATCGTCACGCTCTGGTCGAACCTGCACGCCGCCAGCGCCGACGTTGATGCCGAGGCGCTGACCGTCCGCAGGCTGTGGCGCGACATCACCCCGGCTCAGCGGCCCGAGGTATTGGCCTACTCCCGCGCCGTCGTCAGAGACTGGTCGCAGTTGTGCGGGGGCCAAGGCAGCCAAGACGCCGGCCGAATTCAGCGCGACTTGGAACGCAACGCGAAGCCGGCGACTCCGGCGCTGCTGAGCCAAGTCGACGACGAGGTCGACACCCTCACCGCGCTGCGCAACCGCCGCCTGCGAGCCGCCCAATCGGGGGTTCCCGAGGAGCTTTGGATCGGCACCATCGTGCTCTCGTGGATCCTGATCGCGATTACTTCGTTCGTCCATCCCGACCGCCGCGACATGCACCTGGCGCTGGTCGCGTGCATGGCCCTAGCCATGGGGTTGCTCCTCTGGGTCGCGCTGATGATCGACTATCCATATTGCGGTGGCAGCTCGGTCACACCGGTGCCGCTGCAACACTCCATCAACTGGATGCTAGGTAACTGGTAAACGTCACATTGTTGGAGGCCATTCCGTCTAAGGGGCGGAGGTTCAAAAACATCATGCTCAAGTGGTTTGTCAAGAAACAGCTCGAAGCGTTCGGGCGCCGGTGGGATTACGACACGGGCTACGTTCGGGAGATCGTCGACGACGCCGGCGTAGGTGCCGTCCTGCCGCTGCAGGCGCTCGGAAAGCTCGGCAGCTATCGAAAGAACGTTCCAGCCGAGGCGTACGCCGGTGCGACGTTGACCGCAGCGCAGGCCGCGGACTGTGGGCCGTGCTTACAGCTCGGCGTGGCGATGACCGAAGCGGCGGGAGTGAAGCCGCAAACGATCCGCGCGATCCTCGAGCGCGACTACGCGAAACTCTCGAAAGAAACGTTGCTCGGCGTCGAGCTGGCGCTCGGAACGATCGCGCGCGACGCCAGCGGCGAAGACGCGCGGCCGAGATTCTGCGCCGCTGGGGACGCGCCGCGCTCGTCTCGCTCGCCTATGGCATCGTTACCGCCCAAGCCTACCCACGTTCAAGTACGCCATCGGTCACGGCCATGCGTGCCGGCGCGTGCGCGTCGGCGGCGAAACCATTGCGATGCAGCACCCGCAGGTCGCGTGATAGCCGACCCCGCGCAACGCTTCGAGGCGCTGCGGCCGGCGCTGGTACGGCACGCGTACCGCATGCTCGGCGAATACAGCGAGGCCGAGGACGTCGCGCAAGATGCCTACTTGCGCTGGAGCGACGCGCTCGATCGCACGCGCGTGCAAGACGATCGAGCGCTGGCGCGGACGATCGTGACGCGCCTCTGCCTCGACCGTTTACGCTCCGCGCGCGCCAGGCGGGAAATCTACGTCGGGCCGTGGCTTCCCGAGCCGGTCGTCTCCGACGAGCGCAACGATCCAGAAGCCGCCGCAACCCTCTCCGACGACATCTCGTTTGCGTTCTTGCTCGCGCTCGAGCGGTTGGCGCCGCTGGAGCGGGCGGCGTTCTTGCTGCACGACGTTCTCGACGTGCCGTTTGCCGAAATCGCGCAGACGCTGGGGCGCGCCGAGCCGGCCGTTCGCAAACTCGCGACGCGTGCCCGCGAGCACGTGCGCGACGCCGGCCGTCACTCGCGCGGCGATACCAAAGAGCTACTCGGCATCCGCGACGAATTCTTAAGGGCGATACAAAGCGACGATCCCGCGGCCCTGGCACGGCTGCTTACCGACGACGTCGTCTTCACAAGCGACGGCGGCGGCAAGGCTCCGGCGGCAGCGGTGCCGGTGATCGGGCGCGAGCGCGTAACGAAGCTGCTCTTCGGACTCAAGGAAAAGCAAGGCTGGAAGGACGTCGTGCGCATGGAGCCCGTGATGCTCAACGGCATGCCAGGCATCGTAACGTTTAACGCGACCGGCGTACAAGACGCCGCCGCACTCGAGATCACCGGCGGCCGCATCGCCGCGATGTACGTGGTGCGAAACCCGGAGAAGCTCAAAGCCGTCGCGCGGCGCTGCTAGGAATCGTACTGCAAGATCCCTTCCGGAAGCATCCGAACGCCGTCGGTCAATCGGTGTGGAACGAT
Source organism: Vulcanimicrobiota bacterium (assembly GCA_963823795.1). Classification (GTDB taxonomy): domain Bacteria; phylum Vulcanimicrobiota; class Vulcanimicrobiia; order Vulcanimicrobiales; family Vulcanimicrobiaceae; genus Cybelea. The sequence continues at coordinate 5,254 of CAWGMX010000006.1, forward strand.
CGTTCCCGCGTGCATGATGTGCGCAACGTCGACGCCGCGTAAGAGCGTCGCCGCATCGGCGATCAACCGCCGATGGCAGCGCCACCAGAGACTCTCCGAACACATGACGGCCGTTCGCGATTTTTCGAGGGATTGCACCAGTTCGTCGAGAGCGCGCAGAAACGATTCGGTCTGCATGTAGTCGGCATAGGCGCGAAACGAAGCATGCCGCAATGCGACGTTGGGGCTGTCGGGATGCTGCTTGCGAAACCCGCCCAGCCCGGGGCACCACTGGTAGCTCGCACCGGAAAGGTCCGGCACCCACTGCGCCATTGCTTCCCGCCAGACGTGTGGGTGGGCGCGGCTCTTGGGGACGCTGCGCACGTCAACGACCGACTCGAGCCCGGCTGCGCGTATCAACGCCGCCAGCTCGACGTCTCCCGCCCTACCGTGCCCGAACGTAAAGAGCTGCATGTGCCAATGGTGGCCTACTTCGAAAGCTTGCCCCGCCCTGCTTTATAAGTGCAGCTGGGCGGTTGCCCGATAAGGCTAGCCAAGCGCTAGCCGAGCGGGTTGGCCCGCTTACTCGCCGAAGTAATTTAGTAGGCCCGTTTGGGCGGACTTTCTGCTACTTCAAAAATAAGGAGGCACATGCGACAACAATCACGCGTGATTGCGTCAATCTTGGGGCTCACGCTCACTCTCACTGCATGCGGAGGACAAAGCTCCTCGCTTCCGTCGATGCCCACGGGCACCAATGGCGGACCGGTGGACTCCTCGGTGCGGTCGGCGACGCCGGGGAAACCCTTAGTTTCAACTCCGCAGCTCTACGGAGACTTGGCATACACCGACGCGGGACGGCGAGCGGCCGGCGCGCAGGTCCGAGTCTCGCTGACGCTGCGTTACAATCATCAAGCCGAACTCGACCGGTTCGTCGCAAAGATCAGCGATCCGCACTCGGGCGCGCATCGTCAATTCTTAACGGCGAAGGAGTTTAACGAACGCTTTGCGCCCACCGAGGCGCAGGAAAAGCGAGTCGTTCGCGAGCTGGAACGCGCCGGCTTCACGATCGAAAAAGAGTATCCGAATCGCACGATCGTCGACGCAACGGCGCGCACTTCAACCGTCGAACACTTCTTCTCAACCCAGATCCACACCGTACGCCAAGGAAAGCACGGCGAGCGCTATACGAACGTCACCGCCGCAACCGTGCCTTCGTCAATTTCCAAACTCGTGCGCGACGTCTCGCTCAATAATCTCGTCGTGGTCCGGACCGTCACCGACCAGAGCGGCGTGGAGAGCCAACGCAGCGCACCACAGTTTCAAACCGACGGCCAGGGACGCACCGTAATCCCGCTCGGCGGAGTCAACCCGCTCGACTCAACCGGCAAGCTGGTCAACGGAAACTTCGCCAGCGGTTCGCTGAGCCCGGGCTGGATCAACGAAAGCTCCACACGCGGCAACTACGTGCAGGTCACGACGGCACAGTCCTATCAGAGCACCTACTCGGCCTTCATGGGCACGCTGGCGCCGCCCGAAATCAACGGCTGGGCTTCGATCGCTCAAGAAGTGACCGTACCCGCCGGCGGCAAGCTGAGTTTCTGGGTCTATCAGGGCTCCAACGAAGGAGCGCTCGGCTTTGGAACGCGGTATGCGTGGCAAGCCGGGTACCTGCTCAACTCGCGCGGATCGATTCTCACCACGTTCTATAAGACCGTGAACAATACCAGCGGCTGGGTGAACTATACGGTAAATCTCAGCGCGTACGCCGGTCAAACCGATTACATCTACTTCGGTTGTTACGGCGATGGTTATTCGAAAGCATACGTCTATCAGTACGTCGACGACGTTGCGTGGGTAGGCGCGACGCCTTCCCCATCTCCGACGCCGACAGTAGCGCCGACGGCCACTCCGACGGCAGCGCCGACGGCCACTCCAACGGCAAAGCCGACGGCTACGCCAACGGTGGCCCCCACGGCCACGCCGACGGCAGGCCCCACGGCTACGCCGACGGCGCAACCCACCGCGACGCCAACGCCGGGCACCGGCTGCAATAACTCCGCGCCGGATAACGGCCCGCTGACCAACTCTGACGGAACCCTCGCAACGGGCGTTGCGAAGCCGTTCGACTTCCCGGTTCAGCACGGTTGCAACGGCGCGGGCTACACGGCCGCCATCGCCATTGACGATCCGGTAAACACGAGTTACCTTGCCACTTACTTGTCGGCAGCCGGCGTCACCGAAACGGGCACCGTCACCAACGAAGCCGTCGACGGCGGCGGCAGCGGCGACGAAGCTGAAGTGGATCTCGACGTCCAGACGATCGCGGGGCTCGCGCCCGGCGCGAACATCATCGTCTACGACATGGGTTCGCTTGGCGATCAGCAGATCGAGGACACGTATAACCAGGTGCTGACCGACGGAAAGGCAACCGCCGTGAACTCGTCGTTCGGCGGCTGCGAATCCAGCGATCAGCCGTTCGCCGATTCCACCAACTCGATTGCCGAACAAGGCGCCGCTGAGGGCGTTGAGTTCTCGGCCTCGAGCGGCGACTCGGGAAGCAACGAGTGCAACGGCAGCAAGGGCGTCAGCGCACCGGCCGGCGGCCCGTACTTCTCATCGATCGGTGGGATCGATTTCACCGACACCAGCGGCGGCGTTCTGGAGACCGTCACCATGGGCAGCGTCTCCGGATACTCGGGCGGAGGCGGCGTTTCGACCGTCTTTAGCCTCCCGAGCTATCAGAGCGGCATCACCGGCATGATAACCACGGGTCGCAATCAGCCCGATATCTCGCTGCCGTTCTTCCCGGTGGCCGTTTATACGGGCGGAGCCTGGGGCGAATACCTCGGAACGTCGTGGTCTTCACCGGCTTCGGTCGCAATGGTCCTCGAAGCCAACCAACTCCACTCCACCAAGCTGGGCTGGATCGATCCGACGATCTATAGTCTGTTCGGATCGACTGGCTACGGCAGCTACTACACGCCGTGCACCTCCGGCAACAATGGTGCGTACTCGTGCAGCGCCACGCAGTATAACCAGGCCGCCGGCATCGGAGCTCCAAAGGCCTGGGCCTTGGCCAACGCGCTTTAGAGCGCTTGCGACGGTCATGATGAATAGCGGGGTGTGCCGATGCACACCCCGCTTTCACAAGCCGACAGAATTGAGGATTCGCTAGATGAGTTCACAGTGCGCCGCCAATATTTTTGGAGCGGTCGAGCCGGCGGCTACCGTGTTCCTTGGCGGCACGATCGTCACGATGGACGATCGCAATCCGGCCGCCGAGGCCGTCGCAATCGTGGGCGGCACGATCGTTGCGGCCGGCCCGAAGGACGAGGTGCTGGCGCGCGCCGGTGCCGGCGCGCAGCGAGTGGACCTCGCGGGCCGAACGCTGATGCCGGGATTGATCGATCCGCATCAGCATCCGCTTCCCGGCGGCCTGATGCAGGCGCACACGACGTCGTTAAGCTACGACCTCTATAAGACGAAGGCCGCGGTGCTCGACGCCTTGCGCAAGAAAGCGTCGCAGACGCCGAGCGGGCAATGGATCTACGCATCGTACTACGACAACATCCTGCACGGCGGCTATCTCACGATGGCCGAGCTCGACGCAGTGACGACGGCGCACCCGATGTTCGTCTATTACGTGAGCATGCATTCGGCGACGGGAAACCGGCTCGCCTTCGAGACCTCCGGCATCGGCCCGACGACGCGCGAACTCTCCGGCGGTGGTTACTTTGGCGTGGATGCGAACGGCGTGCAGGACGGCATGATCCAAGAGATGCCGGCGCTCATGAAGTTCCTCGGCGGTTTTCCGAAGCTGACGCCCGAGCTGATCGCGGAGTCGATGACCGCCTTCTTGTATGGCTCGGCGGCGCTGGGTATCACGATGGTTCACGAAGCCGGTGCGTTCGCGCAGACGCCCGAGGTCTTCGAAGGCTACAAGACGATTACGGCGCGCTCGCCGGTTCGCTACAGTGTCAGTCCCATGGTCGACTACTTGGATCAAACGATGAAGTTCTTGGCGCCATACGGCAAGCCCGGCGCGACCGCCCTCGAAATTCCGGGCAGTCTGCTTTCGTTTTATGCCGTGAAGATCGTCGCCGATGGTTCGCCGCAGCAGGAGAGTGCCTTTCAAAGCCAGCCATATCTCAACTCGGCCGACCGGGGTGCGGCCAACTACACGGTCGACAAACTCAACGAGCTGGTCATGCAAGTCAAGAACGCGGGATGGCCGGTCTCGATCCACTGCAACGGCGACGCATCACTGGAGATGGCGCTCGATGCGATCGAAGCGGCGTACGGCTCGAGTTCGGGGCCGGTAACCGGCATCAACCGAATCGAGCACTGCCCGCAAGCGCGCCCCGAGCAGATCGCACGAATGAAGCAGCTGGGCGTGCAGCCGAGCTACCTGATGAACAACCTCTACTATTACGGCGCGGCCTACCGCGACGAAATCTTTGGAGCGCAGCGCGCCGGCAACGTTTACCCGGCCGGCGATTTTCTCGCGAGCGGCATCCCCTTTTCGATTCACAGCGATTGCCCGTGCTCCCCGGTGGCGCCGCTGCGCGAGATCGGCACGGCGGTTGCGCGGATCTGCTCGATTGACGGTTCCGTCATCGGTGCGCAGCAGCGCGTCGCAATCGAGGCGGCGCTCAAAGGGATGACGGTCGTCGCGGCCGCGCACTGTGGAATGGGCGACAAACTCGGCTCGCTCGAGGCGGGAAAGTATGCCGACCTTGCGATCCTGGAAGACGACCCGCGTAAGGTCGACCCGGCCAAACTCGGGGATGTCAAAGTCTCGCAGACTTGGGTGAACGGACGAAAGATTGACGCCACCGCCTGAGTTTCAGTTGCCGATCTTCTTCGACGTCGGCGCAACCTTCATTTGGGCGATCACCGGAGCGGCGATGGGCGTGCGGCGCGGATACGATTACACCGGCATCTTCGTGATGGCGTTCGTCTCCGCACTCGGGGGCGGCCTGTTACGCGACGGCATCTTCCTGCAGCATGGGCCGCCGGTCGCGGTGCGCGGTCCGATGTATCTGATCACCGTATTGGTGGGCGCAGTGGCCGGAGGCGCAATCGGCGTTTGGGCCGGCGGCCGAAGGCCGACGCTACTGTGGCGAACGCTCTCGAACAGCGTCGACGCACTGGGCCTCGGAGCCTATGCCTGCGTCGGGGCGCAAATGTCGCTGGCGATGGGGTTGGGTGCTCCTTCGGCCGTCTTCATCGGCGTCGTCAACGGCGTTGGTGGCGGGCTCCTTCGCGACGTTTTGACCAACGCGATTTGGATGCTGCCCGGCCAACTGCTCGCGATCGCGGCCTTGGCCGGTGCAATCGTCTTCGTCGGGCTCCAAGAACTGACGACTTTGAGCGCCACCAACTCCGCTTGGATCGCCATCGCTTTGACGTTCCTGATACGCATGTTGGCGATTCGCTACAACTGGCGAACGCGAGCGCTTCGCCCGCCTCCAACGTGAGATAGGCGTGCGCCTATCCACTACGCTCTTCTGCGGGGCCGTCGCGCTGATTCTCGCAACGGTGGCGTTACTGCAGATCGGCTCGGTTCTACAGGAAGCGCAGACGTACGACGAAGCCGTGTACATCTCTGCTGGATACACGTACTGGAAGACCGGCGACTTCCGGCTCAACTCCGAGCATCCGCCGCTGGCCAAGCTGTTGGTGGCAGCCCCATTACTCTTCCTCGACTTAGCGTTGCCGCTCGACGACCCGGCGTGGCAAAAGGCCGACGAGTACGCCTTCGGAGCGCGCTTTCTCTACCAGAATCGTCTCCCCGCCGACACGATTCTGTTTGCGTCCCGCAGCGTCACGATATTTGTCACGTTGCTCTTTGGCCTCGTCGTCGCGTTGTGGGTGAGGCGCCGAGCCGGCCCGCTCGCGGCTATCGTGGCTCTGATTCTCTTTGCGTTCGACCCAAACATCATCGCGCACGGGCGCTATGCGACCAACGACTTCGACTTGGCATTCTTCTTCTTCCTCACCGTCGTCTTGTGGAATCGCGCTCTGCGGCTCGGAAGGCCCGCCGGCTATGCGCTCGCGGGCTGCGCGCTCGGCCTTGCACTGTGCACGAAGCTGTCGGGAGTTCTGCTCGTGCCCGCGGCGGCACTGATGGCCTTCTCGCGGCCGCCCGACGCTCGATCGCTGGCTCGCGGCGCAGTGATAACCGCGCTAGCGGCGTTTGCGATCGTGGCCGTCCTCTATCACGGCCAAATCTACCGCTATCACGACGTTCTTCAGGATTCGCTGGATCACGCCAGAGGCGGGCAACTCGCCTACCTCTTTGGGTCGACGTTTCGTCATGGCCACTGGTACTTCTATCCCGCGGTTGCGGCGGTAAAGACTCCGGTAGCGGTCTTCGTTCTGATCGCGCTGACGGCCGTCGCAATCTTCCGCCGGAAGCGCCTGGCTCCCGATTCACTCGCGCTGCTGCTTCCGGCAACCCTCTATGCTATCGCGTGCATCGCCTCGCCGATCGACCTCGGCATCCGCGTGCTGCTCCCGATCTACCCCTTGCTCTATGCGTTTGTCGCGCTCAACGTGCCGCTGCCGCAATGGCGTTGGGCCGTCGCTGCGTGCTTGGCACTGCTAGTGGCTGAATCGGCGATGGTCTATCCTAACTATCTGGCATTCTTCAATGCGATTGCCGGCGGTCCGGCGCAAGGGCCGCGTTATCTGCTCGACTCGAACATCGACTGGGGGCAAGACACGAAGAAGCTCAAGGCGTACTTGGTGGCGCACGGCATCCGCGGCGCCTGCACCGCATATTTTGGCACGGCCTATCCGTTCTATTACGGTATCGTCCAGATGCCGTGGCCCGGATACGTCAACCCCAGCGATATTCCCAAGCTCGACTGCGTGGTCGCGGTCAGCGTTACGTGGCTGTACGGTGGCCCGGCCATTGCGGGACCTACCTGGGGCTGGCTGCGCGCGCAGGTGCCCGATGCAAGGATCGGTTACTCGATCTACGTCTACGACTTTCGGAAGCATCCGTGAACGACGGCGGTCGCCTCGCCGCACTCGGCTACCGCCAAGAGCTTTCGAGAGTTCTTTCGCTCTTCGACAACTTCGCGGTGGCCTTCAGCTACTTGAGCCCGATGGTCGGCGTGTACTCGCTCTACGCGCTGGGTCTGGGCACGGGCGGGCCGCGTTATATCTGGACGATTCCGATCGTCGTGGGCCTGATGATGCTGGTCGCATTGGTTTTCGGCGAGCTTGCCAGCGAATACCCGCTCTCCGGCGCGCTCTACCAATACGGCAAGTACAGCGTGGGACCGCGCTACGGCTGGTTCATCGGTTGGATCTACGGTTTCGCCCTGCTTGCGACCGTCGCTTCCGTCGACTCCGGCGCCGTCGGCTATGTTACCTCGCTCTCGAATATCTGGTTCCGAACGCATCTCGATCCGGCGAGCCACGTGACGATCTTCGTCATTACCGGCGCAATCATCGTTGTATCCGCGATCGCCAACTCCATCGGTGCTAAAATTATGGGGCGCGTGGCGCGCTTCGGCGTCTACGTCGAGACGGTCGGCACGTTCGGCGTCTTCGCCGCACTCGCGATTTTCGGCTTTCACCAAACTGGAGTTTTATTTTCTCGACGCAAAACGTCGAGCATCTCAAGAGCAACCCGCTCGGGCTCGACTTCCGCGGCCACTGGTGGACCGGCGCGGCGCTGGTCGCCGTTCTCGCTAACGTCTACATCTTCTTCGGCTTCGAGTCGGCGGGCGACATCTCCGAAGAGACGATCGATGCGGCGCGACAGGTTCCCAAGGCGATGCGAAACGCGCTGCTCTACGGCGGCATCGCGTCGTTCGTCTTGGTGCTGGGTCTGCTTCTCGCGACGCCGGCGAGCGGCATCGGTAGCGCCGTGACCGGCGGCGTCAGCAGCGTGCTCACCGTTCTGCCGAGCTGGCTGACCGATTTCTTCCTGGTGATGATCGTCGTGGCGTTCTTTAGCTGCGGCACGGCCGTGCAAGGCGCCGGCGCCCGCGTCGCATTTGCGCTGGCGCGCGACGGCGCGCTTCCCTTAGCGAAAAGATACGAACGATCTCTCCGCGCCACCACACGCCGGTCAACGCGATCCTGGTGGGAACGATCGTTCCCTTCCTCTTCCTATTGCTGGTGCTGATCAATCCGAGCAAGCCGGTGCACATTCTGTGGTTCGACTACCCGGCCAACGTCAACGCGCTGTACGCGCTGGTCTCGTTTGCTACGTCGGGCATCTATCTCGCCTTCTTCCTCACGGTCTTCGGGGCGTTCGTTGCCCGGCGACGCGGTTGGCGGCCGAGCGGAGTCTTCAGGCTGGGCGCCTGGGGTATGCCGGTCACGATCGCCGGCGGTCTTTACCTGCTGCTGATGCTGCTGAACATCGTCTGGCCGAGTTCGCTCTCCAGCGGTCGCGCGGTCTTCAACTACGGCTGGGTCACGCTCGGAGTGATGTTCGTCATCGTGGCCGCCGGCGCGGTCTTCGAGGCGATTGCGCGCCCCGACCGCCCTGGAGGTATGGGCGCAGGCCCTCATTGAAACGGGGCGACGTGGAGCGTTTTAAATCGAGCTTCGTTCGCGCTTTCGGCGCGGCCCTGATCGCCGCGCTGGGCATCACGGCGTGCGCCGGTGGTTCGAATGGCGCCACAACGGGCGGGGCGGTGCCGTCTTGGCTCTCGCCGGCCACAGGGACCGGCAGCGGCGGGAGTTCCAAGTACATTTCGCACGTCGTGGTCGTGATCCAGGAGAACCGCAGCTTCGACGATCTCTTCGCGACGTTTCCGGGTGCCGATGGAGCGACCGAAGGGCTGGAAAAGCTGCCATCGGGCGGAGACCAGTACGTTCCACTTCAAGAGGTTGACCTGGACTCGCCATGCGACTGGAGCCACTCCTGGCACGGCTATCTCAACGATTGGGACAAGGGCAAGATGGACGAGTTCAATCTGGAGGGCGGCGGCATGAAATGCCCGGGAAAGGCCGGCACCAAAGTCTACCAGTACGTCAACCCGTCTCAGATTGGGCCGTACTGGCAGCTCGCCCAGCAGTATGTGCTCGCCGACCAGATGTTCCAGACACAAGGCAGCGGCAGCTTCACGGCGCATCAGGACCTAATTGCCGGCGGCACGATTCTCAACCCGAGCCAGACCGAGAGCCTGGTCGATTTTCCATCCGCCAGTCCATGGGGATGCGACGCGCCCGCCGGAACGGTAACTTCACTATTGGTCTCGCATCCGCCAAAGAAGCTAAAACGCAAGTACGATAAAGGCCCGTTCCCGTGCCTCTCGTACGCGACGATGCGCGATCTGCTGGATGCCAACTCGGTTTCGTGGACGTATTACTCGCCGCCGGAACCGAATGGAACGGGCTCGCTTTGGAACGCCTTCGACGCGATCGCCGCCGTGCGCAACGGCCCCGAATGGAAGACCAACATCCGAAACTCGAATAAGATCTTCTCCGACATCACTCAGGGCAAACTCGCCAACGTCGCCTGGGTCGTTCCCGACGACGTTAACTCCGATCATCCCGGCGTTACGAAAGACTACGGACCATCGTGGGTCGCCAGCGTCGTGAATGCGATCGGCGAAAGCAAGTACTGGGACTCGACCGCGATCGTCATCGTCTGGGATGACTGGGGCGGATTTTATGACAACGCGCCGCCGCCGTTCATGGATCAGTGGGGCGGCTTGGGTTTTCGCGTTCCGATGATCGTCGTATCGCCCTACGCGCGAGAAGGCGCGAGCGGTCCCGGCCTCGTCGAACACAAGCAATACGAGTTCGGCAGCATCTTAAAATTCATCGAGAATGTTTGGGGCCTGGGGCAGTTGGGGACGACGGACAAGCGTGCCACGAGCATCATCGACTGCTTCGACTTCACGCAGCAGCCGCGCCAGTTCCAGAAGATCGGCTCCTCGTACTCCCGCGCCTTCTTCGAGTACCAGAAACCCTCGTACTTGCCCGTCGATAGCGAGTAGCGCGAGCCCGCCGGTTGCGCGCAGGGAGGATTTATGAGACAATCCCTCCCGGTCTTCAAGACCGACTTCCTATTTGTTTTTGAAAAGAGTATGTCCAATAGCTATTCGCAATAGAACCCGTGGGCGAGGACCTCGCCCCGAAAAGCCAAAGGTTGCCCAGACTGCCAAGGAAGCGCCACTCGAGGTGTTCGGCAGCATCAAACAAGTCTTTCCGAGTACGACGTTTTCGGTCGAACTGGATAACGGCCACGTCATCCTGGCGCACATCGCCGGACGCTTGCGTCGCCACCGCATCAAGATTCTTCCCGGAGATCGAGTCGAGATCGAAGTCTCGCCCTACGACTTAACCAAGGGCCGGATCGTCTACCGTTATCGCGCCGGAGAAGAGCGCCGGAACCCGCAACGGTCCGGGCAAACCCCCTAACTTTCCTAGTATCTCGCGCTGAGCTTGAATCTGCCCGATGTGCAGATCTCGATAATCTGCTCGTTGCTGAGCCGCTGGAACGTCTTCTTGGCGTACTCGAAGGGCTCGCCGGCATCCGTTGCGTCGTACCGAGCTTGAGCGCCCGGATTGAGCTGCGGGCGCTGTTGGAGCGTCTGCTTCTTGAAGTTGACGCGATAGGCCAGCTCTTTTCCAAATAGCACGATCTCTCCGCGCGCATTGGCGTAGCCGCCAAAGACCGGCTCCAAAAGCTCCGAGAGGGCGCGGCCGGAACCGCCGGCGCTGATCGCCAGAGTGGCAACGGGGGAAAGGGTGGTCTGCATCACAGGAATTGAACATCCGTAACGCTCGAAAGGTTGCATGCGGGCGCCGGCTGCCTTTGGCTAGGGTTTTTTAGTACGAGAACTCCTGAAGCTGATTGGATCCGGGACCGTTGACCCAGCCCGTTCGCGCCGAGGGATTTATCGAGATTCGGACCGGGATGACGAAGTCGCCCGCGTACGTGAAGTTGAAGCCGTTGATCGATTCCAAGAGGGCTCCACTCTCCTGGTAGACTTGAATGCTGCTGCCCGAGCCCGACGTGCTCGAAATTGGCTGGGCGATGAGAAAGAGCTTGTTGACCGCGTCGCTGGCGACGAAGCCGCCGGCGTAGTACTGGCCTCCGCCGTTGGGCAGGAGCTCGTGAGTACCGGTCTCTTTCGCGAGGTCGTAAAACTCGAGGCCGCCGTCGAGTTCGGTCGTGGTGCACGCAATGCCGGTGGCGGAGTCGTATCCGATTCCGTTGGCATAGCCGCAACCGACCGAACCGGGGCACGCGACTCCCGAAAACTGTTTGAGCTTACCCGAGTGCAGATCGACCGTGGTGATCATGGGGGGCGGTCCGCCGGCTGCGCCGTAGCTCGGCGAGCTGGCCATGACGGCTCGATTATTGACCGTGTCTTGCGTGAGTTCGGGTTGCGTACCCAGCGAAAACTGATTGGAGTTGAGCGTGATGACTTTACCGAACGTATCCTTTGCAACGTCCGAGACCAGCAACTCCGACGGATCGGAACCTTCGCGTTGATAGCCGAACATCACGGTCGTGCTCGTGCTCTGGTTGGGCGCCCACTGCAGAACGTCGAAGAGCTTGACCGGGGGAATCCACCTTCCGGTGAAGCGTTCCTTCGAAACCGGACCGAGCAGCCGGTACGTGTCCTTCGTCGGAGTCTGACCCGGCTTTCCGGCCTTTTGAAAATCCACGAGCCCGACGTCACCGTCGAAGATTCCGTCGGCGACATAGTCGTCGCCGCGTGCCACTTTGGCGCCCTTGAACTCACCGAGCGTCTTGGCAATCTTACCGGTAGTCGCATTGAAGGTCTGCACGGAGATATCCGTCAGGCTCGCCGACGCCAGCACGCCGTCGTTTCCCTTCTGGTTGACGTCGAACCCGAATATCTCGCCTCCGTCCGAGGTTGAGAGGACCGGGCCCAAGGATCCGGCGTTCTTCGTCACGGCCGGCATCGCCGCCGACGGTGGCGTCGTAAAGCTATTACCGTTGCCGCATGCCGAAATGCCGGCGATGGCCAGCGCGATCGCCAGGCTTCTTAAGATATGAATTCGCCTAGCATTTGCGGGTGAGATTATAACCCGGGCCCGACAGGTGTTTTCCATCGGGCGAGAGCTTGAGCGTGTGATTCCCATAGTACGTGAGCGTAACGGTCTCACCGTCGATGATCCAGTTGCCCGAGACGCCTTCATTGTCGGTAAGATCGCCGTTGAGTTGCATGTTGAACGTCAGCTTGGGATCGTTGTCCGATACCCAGCTGCCGACGAGATTTGTCGTGGCACAGCCCGTCGGGACCGGCGTTGCGGTCGGCATCGCGGCCAACGGCGTTATCGCGCCGCCGTAGAATTTATGCGCGATGTTCAAGCAGAGCGCGTGAGCGGGGTACGGGTTCGCCGGCACCTGAACGGCGCAAATAAAGGTGACCACATAGCCCTTTGGCAGCGGATAACAGCGAACGGCCGCACCGGACGTTGCCGCGCCGGTCGCAATGTTTTGCCCCATGGCCGACCATTCACCGCTGCCCGGTGAAGACTCGGTTGCGCCGGGCAAGTACGTCTCCAATGCGGCCTTCGCCTTTGCGCTGCAGTCGCTCAGCGTGCCGGAGTCGCTGACGTAACGAATTCCCGACGAAAGATCGACGGAGGCAACCGCTGCCGTCTGCGACTGCGAGCCGAGGAAGATCGCAATCGCGAATAGCCAGAGCCCGCGTTTGACGTCCAAAGTTATCGCGCCCCCGAATCAAACGCAGCGGTTATCTTTGTGCACAGGGCCGCGGCGCTGTCCGGGCTGGGAGGCACCTGGGCGGCACATGTAAAGGTTACCAGATACGCACCCGCGAGCGGATAGCAGTGAACGGCGGCCGCGGCCGTCGAGCCGTTCGCCGAATCGGGCGCGGCGAATGCCAACCACTCGCCGGTATCGCCGCCGAGCTGGACGGCATCCTGCAGCACCGCATTCAGTGCGGTCTTTGCCGAGTTATTACAGGCGCTCACCGGCTGATTGGCAACTACTTTGCTGACGCCCACGTTCATGTCGAGCGCCGCGGGCGCCCGCGTCGAAAGCGAGCCAAAGGCAACGATGAGACCCACGGCTAGCAGCGCGACACGACAGCGAGAGATTCTCGTCACGGTAACCTCCTGGAGCGAGGGCGTTAGACGGGGGGACGAACGTTCCCGCGGGAGATTTGCCATCGCTACCTCAAAACGAAAAATCGACACCATCTACGAGTTGCGAAAGGCCGCCGAAAGCAAGGCGTTGGCAGAAAAGGCGCTCGAAGACGATCCCGGCGCGGAACGCCGCGACCAGTTGCTTCACGCCCAAATCAAACTCGAAGAGAAAACGATGGAAGCGATTGAAGTCTGCCACGAATGCGGCCGAACTCATTCGTCCGATGAGGCCCACGAGACGCTTACGCCTTAGCGGCGGCCTCGAGGGGGGAGGTTTTTGAAGAGCCGCAGCCCCGTGCCACCGTCCATAAATTCGACGCCGTCGACGACCTCGTGCATGATGAAGAGGCCGTATCCGCGTGGCGCGCCCTGTGGCGGAGGGTTGACGCACTCCGGCGGTTTGAAGCCCCGTCCCTGGTGCCGTATTTCGGCGATAAGGCGCTTACCATCCGTCCAGCAGTTGACCAACAGAATCGGGCCGCCGCCGTGCTCGACGCAGTTGGCAAGCGCCTCGCCGGCGCCAAGCTCGAAGCCGATCAAATCCTCGCCGGAAAGCCAGTTCGCGGCAAACCCCACGATAAGCATGCGCGCCTCCCTCGCGCCGGCGGCGGAGCAGGGAAAGCGCCAGCTAAACTGCGGAGTGCGGCTCATTAGAGTTCAGCCCGGAGGTCGGCCCGCCAGCGCGCGGATCTCCATGACCCTGTTGTTGAGCTTCGAGGAGTCGGTTACCACCGCTGGATTCGTATCATCCGGCGGGCAGGTGACGTCGCTCGAAACCCATCCGTGCCACTTCACGACAATCGTCGAGCCAAACGACGCGCTTTTCGCGCATGATCCGCTCGGCGCATTGTCTTTGCGCGCAGCCGCCAGTGCCGCGAAGAAAAGATCGGCGAGGCCTTTGGGAACGGTAAATGGCTTGGGACTCGACGTACCGGAGGCAATTGAACCGGTACCGTCGGAACGCACGACGATTTCGTTTGCGCGCGAGTTGGTCGAACCGGAATCGACGATGACTGCGCTATCGACACGCTGGCAGCTAACCAGAACGACGGCGGCGTAGGCGGTGAACAACAGGGTTGAGACTTGCAGGGCTGCTCGCTTCACCAGAACCTCCGACCGGGTGACTCACGAAAACGCAGTTGGATTGCTTTCGCAAGATGGTCGGCGATGCCTCGTTCGCACGCCACTGGGCAAGGATTTGTTGATAGCAAGCAACGGTGAGGCGATCCTCGAGAGCACCTTCGTGGCGCGGCGGCGCGCGGTCGAGTGCAAACCGAGCGACGCGCTGCTCGTTGAAGCGCGGGCCCAAGTGCAAGCCTATTTCGCGCGCCGCTTGCGCCGCTTCGATCTGCCGCTCTTTCTCGAAGGGACGCCGCTTCAGCTCGCAGCGTGGCGCGCCGTCGCAGCCCTCTGCTTCGGCGAGTTCGTTTCGTATGCCGACGTTGCCCGCGCCATCGGTCGTCCGGGTGCGCATCGTGGCGTTGCGGCAGCCATGGGGGCATCGCCGCTCGCGCTTTTCGTTCCGGCGCACCGCGTGATCGGCGCGGACGGACGAATCAAAGGAGCGGATCGCACGTCGCTGCGCGCCCGCCTTTACGCTTTCGAGCGAGTTGCGCGAGCGGGACGCTCCCGATAGTCCGCATTCTCGATCGTCTCTGCTACGAACGCAGCTTGATAGGCGAGGATGTCCCGAACGAATGGAAACTGCGGATGGCGAGGCTCCGCGGTCTTGCGATAACGATCGCCTTCGCGTTGCAAGATCTTCCACTTCACCATCAACGGTAACGCGGCGCGAACCATGCGGCGAGGGTTGCGGCGCAACTCCGGATCGACGAACAATTGTTGTGGCAGCGTCGCGAGGCGGTCTTCGACCGCCGCGCAGGCTTCATCAGCCGCGAATGCTTCCTCACGCTCGTGCAGCCACGCACCCAGGAGCTGACTGGTGACCACCGGCCGAATCGCCGCCAACGTCGAACTCATCGGCGCGCCGTTGAGGGGCACGACGCGATAGAGCATCGAGAGGCGTCGCGAAACGAATGGATCGTAGCTAACGCCGATTATATAGATGGTTGCGAGCGGCGCTAAACGATGGACGGCGCCGCGCATCGCCCGGAGGCGCCCGTCGTACGAGTAATGTCCCTCGGGCGTGAGATAGAAGGTGCCGCCGCGGCGGATGACGTCTTCCAGGAGCCCCAGATCCTTCTCGAGGTCGTCGCGAGTTTCGTCGAGAATTTCGCGGCGGTAGGGTTCGCGTACCGTGGAGACTTTCACGACTGCGCGCGCGCGGTCGAAAAACTCCCCGCGCCAAAGGTCGCTGCTCTTGGTTTCGAGAGGAAACCGCGAGGCCACCGAGTCGTCGAAGATCTCGCGGAGCGGTAACGGACCGTGTCGCCGCTGGACCGTCCACGCAAAGGCGGCAAGAGCGCGCGCGCCCAGTTCGTTTTCGAGCGGGAGCAGTCCGAGCGTCATGAGGAGCGGTCCCGCGTTGACTCCGCGCAGGGCAAAACTCAGCCACGGGATCCGGTCTGCAAGAAAGCCGGGCTCGTACATGCGGCGCGAGCTTGCCGTAAAGATCGGATGCCGCCACGAACCGCTCTCAACCGTCGTCGACGAGACGATCGCCGGCGATTCGAAATCGTGTTGATGGTTGGCGACGATCAGCGTCGGACCTCGCCGCCGTGGAAGCCGGCCCCAGCTGCGCACGCGATATGCGAGGTGATCCCACACGTAGTTCGACGTAACGGCCGCGAATCGCAGCGGCCAGCCCCACAGCGATGAGAGTGGCCGGCGTCCCACGCGCAGCACCGAGAGCGCGGCCAGCGCAAAGCTAAAACCCGAGAGCCCGAAGACTGCTTGGTAGCCGGCGCGGGTTCCGCCAAAGAGCCCGATCAACCAGCCGCCCACCAAAGGAGCGGCGATGTTGGGCAGGCTCGTCGCAATTCCCCAAAGGCCGAGATCGCGCCCGACGTCGCGCATCTTGGGGATCGCATCCATCGCCAGCGCCCAACCGCTCGACATCACGCCGCCGAAACCGATGCCGAAGAGCAGCGCGAACGGAAGCATCCACGCGAGCACCGGCGCGAGTGCGAATCCGATCGTCGCGGTGGCCATGCATCCGATTGCTATCGCGGTAACGACCTTGCGCGATACGCGATCGGAGAGCAGGCCGAGATAGAGGCTGGAGATAACGGCGCCCACGATGGTGCAGAACGCATATAAAGCCGTTCCGGCCGAGGGGTTGTCGATTTTTTGAACGTCGCGAAAGAAAAACAGCACGAACGTTTGCAGCATCGTCAACCCAAAGAAGACCAGCACGCGCGCGACGAAGACGATGATAAAGTCGTGCCAGTCGCGAACCTGAGCCTGCTCCTCGCCGTCGTAGGTTCCGTCGCTGATTGCAAAGAGCGACAGGCCGCCGACGGCCATGATCACGGCGGTGGCGAGAAAGCTTAGCGAAGGATTCGGCATCGAGCCGGCAATCGCAAAACCGAGCACGCTGCCGACCAGCGTGCTGGCGCCGCGCACGCCCGATACGACGCCCCAGTTGCGCCGCGGCACCGATTCGGGAAGCAGCACCTGATACGCGCTCAGCGCGACGTTGGCTCCGAGCGTCGCGATGACGAGCAGAACCGCGAACCACGCCAGCGTGTGCGCGTACGCGAGCGCCGTCAAAGCGGCGACGTCGATCGCAACGCCCGCGCCGACGAACGCGCGCCGCGAACGGCCGCGGCGCCGGAGCGCGTCGGAGAGCCAGCCGGCAAAGAGCGGCACGACCGCCGTCGCGAGCGCGACGGTGCTGGCGAGCACCGCGAGCACGACGACGTGGTTCTCCGGCGCGAGCCGGAGCGTCGTGGCCGGTACGGCGATCGCCATCAACGCGGTATCTTGAACCGTTAGCGGGATCCAGAGCGCGTTGAGCATGACCCAGCCGCCGATCTCGCGCAGATTGCCCCTCGTGATGCGGTTAATCAGGCGTTCCTTGGGCGCTACTGTTTAACGGCGTCGATCAGCACGATTCCGCGGCCGCCAAAGTCTTGCAACTCGTTGAGGGCTGCCAGAGCGGCGCCGACGGGCGTATCCGGATTGGTGGCGTCGTTAAGCGAGAATCCGGTCTGCCTCCTGATTTGCGCGTCGAGCGGATCGCGGATAATTTTGGGCGCGTATTTGAGCCGGCCGATCAGCTGGAGCATCGACCCCGCTTTATCGTTGAGCACCTGCGGATCGACCACCATCACGACGACGCCGTGACGTTTGCCGCTCTCCGTGTTCGTGAAGGCTTGAAAGTCCAAGCCGAGTTCGCGCGTGTGGGTCCGCACCGAGTCGATGCCGTTTCCCGTGACCGCGACCGTATAGCCATCGGGCGGATGCGCGCTCAGGTCTCCCAGCCAGGCTTCGAGCGCCGGCATGAACGCCTGGCTGCCCGCAACGACGTCGTGACCGTCGTAGGTACCGGCTCCTTGCGCGAAGACGGCGTGGTCGCCGACCCCCGGCTGGGCCGTTATCGTGCGCTGCCAATGATGTGCCGACAGCACGTTGGCACCATTGAAGAGCGGGAACGCGATCGGGTCGCCGGCAGGGGCCCCTGCCGAGCCGTGAGTGCCGCTCGAGCACGCGGTCAGCACGGCCGCAAGCACGCCAATACACCAACGTTTCATCGAGGCAGGCGATTCGAGGAGAAGCCCGCCGCCCCCCGTAAGCCCATCAAGCGTGGCGCTATCATATGGATCCTATCTCAAAGTTGACGAGCTTATCGGCTTGCAGCGGCCGCTTTCGCGCCCCGCGCATCACGACGAGATGCTCTTCATCATCATCCATCAAGTCTACGAGCTGTGGTTTAAACAAGTCTTGCACGAAGTGGACGCCGCCATGCCGGCGCTCGACCGCGACGATCTGCCCGCCGTCTCCAAGCACTTTCGCCGGATACACTCGATCCAGCGGGTGCTCGAACAGCAAGTCGACATCTTGGAGACGATGGCGCCGCAAGAGTTCAACGAGTTTCGCGACCATCTCAATCCGGCCAGCGGCTTTCAATCGGTGCAGTTTCGCGAACTCGAGTTCGCTTTGGGCCTGCGCCGCACGGAGATTCTGAAGTTCGTCGAGCTGGACGACGCGCAGCGCGCTCGCCTGGAGCTGCGCGCCGCTTCGCCTTCGCTGTACGACCGCGTCAAAGCCTTGCTCGCGCGCCGCGGTTTCGCCGTCGCGAGCGCACCGGAGCTAGTCGAAAGCTACCGGCAAATTTATTCGGACGAAGCGGCGCATTACGACCTGTATCGCCTGCTCGAGGATCTCATCGAATTCGACGAACGGTTCGCGCTCTGGCGCTCGCGACACGTGCTCATGGTGGAGCGCATGATCGGTCAGCGTCCGGGCACCGGCGGGTCGTCGGGCGCCCAATATCTCGCGGGGAACGCTCGAACGGCGTTTCTTCCCCGAACTCTGGGAAGTGCGCACCTATCTCGGCAGAGGGGAGTTACGCGATGAACGCGCATGCGCGAGCAGTTTCCAATTCTCGCAGACTCGACCTATCTCGTCAGTCACTCGATGGGAGCGGCGCCGCTTGGAGCCCGAGCGGCGCTCGAAGCATATTGGGACCAGTGGGCGAGCCGACGGTCCGGAGGCTTGGGAGCGTTGGCTGCCCCGCATCGGCGAAATCGCCGACGGCATCGGCGCGATCGTCGGCGCTGCGCCCGGCTCGGTCTTTCTCGGGCCAAACGTTTCGATTCTGCAAGCCGCAATCGGAAGCTGCATCGACTTCAGCGGGGATCGCAACGAAGTCGTCTACGAATCGCTGCAGTTCCCGTCGCTCACCTACGTCTGGCGCGAATGGGAGCGGTATCGGAGCGGTTAATCGCATCGTCCACTCCGACGACGGCCGCACGATTCCAACCGAGCGAATCCTCGAAGCGATCACGGAGAAGACCGCGATCGCCGTGCTCTCCCATGCCTACTACGTCTCCGGCGCGATCGCCGACGTTCGCGCGATTCAAGCGCACTGCCGCGCAAGTCGGCGCGTTGCTGTGCGTCGACGCCTATCAGACGACGGGCATCTATCCGTACGACGTGACGCAATGGGACTTCGACCTCGTCACCGGCGGCTCGCATAAATGGCTCTGCGGCGGCCCCGGCTGCGGCTTGGATCTACGTCAAGCCGGCGTTGGCGCGCGAGCTTCGCCCGGCGCGTCACCGGCTGGATGGCGCACGACGCGGCCGTTCGCATTCGAACCCGCGCCGATCGTCTACGCCGACTCGATGTACCGCTTCGGCCACGGAACGCCGACGATCCCGGGGTACGTCGTCGCCAGCGCCGGGCCACGAAATGATTCGCGCGATCGGCGTGCCGCGGATTCGCGAGCACAACGTTCGGCTGACCGAGAAGATCGTTGCGATGGCGCTGGAGCGCGGACTGCGTCGTCAAGACGCCGCTCGAGCCGAGCGGCGCACCGGCTGGATCGGGATCGATTTCGACGGCTCCGAACCGCCTGCCGCCAGTTGATCGCGCGACGCGTCTTCGTCGACTACCGCCCGGGCTGCGGCATTCGCGTCAGCCCGCACTTCTACACGGCCGACGACGAAATCGACGCGTTCTTCAGGCGCTGGATAGCACCGGCTGACCGATGATCGGGTCGATGATCGTCGATCACACCCAGATTGGCGCCGCGTTCCGGCGCCTTTCGCTTCCCGTTGCCGTGCAGATGCTCGGCGACCAACTGCTCGGAACGGCCGACACGATCGCGATCGGCAGCCTCGGTACCGTCGCGCTCGCCGGGGCGACCGCGGCCAACACGATCGCTCATCGGCGTAGTTTTCGCCGTCGTTCGGCTTGGTGAGCGGTACGTCGATCGTCGCGGCGCAACGCATCGGCGCGCACGACATCGAGGGTTTCGCGCCGCACGCTGCGCGCCGGCGTCGTCGTGCCGTTTGCCGTCGGCGTGCTCTGCCTCATGCTCGGCCTATTTGGCGCCGCGGCGGCGATGCATGGCTTGATCGGCGATTTGCCAAGCGCGCATGCTAGCGCGAACTACCTCGATTCTGCGATGCGCTGTCGATCATGCCGATCGGCGATCTCCGGCGACGCTGATCGTCGGCATCGGCGCGGCCGGAAACCAGCAGCTCGGCGTGCTGGTGCTGATCGTGGTCAACTCGATCCACATTCCGCTGCTGCTGATGCTCGGGTTGGGTTGGTTGACGCACCACCCATTCGGCATCGTCGGGGCCGGCGTATCGTCGCTGCTCTCGGAAACCATCGGGGCGCTGTTCGCGATCGCCTACGTTGCGCGGCGCGCCGGAGTATCGCGTCTTGCGCGAGCGCTCGATTTCGTGGCCGCTGGCGGTCCGGTGCGCGCGGCTCGGATTTCCCGAAATGGTCTTTTTGATCGGCGTCATCGCGCCCGACGTGTTCATCGTCGCGATGCTGGCGCCGCTCGGGCGCGATCTGTCGTCGCGGCGTTTCGCGCGCTCAACGTCGTCTCGGACCTCACCTTCGTCGTCCCGAGTCCCGTTGCAGAGCGCGGCCCAGATCGTCATCGGACAGCGGCTCGGTGCGGGAGATCCGCAAGGCGCTCGCTGGTTTCTGGAACGGGCCACGCGCGTCTCGCTGCTGGTGACGACGTTGACCGCCGTGGTCATGGCGGCGCTGGCGTGGCCGTTGGCCTTCGTCTTTACGCTCAACGCCGCGGTCGCGACGATTGCGGCGCTGCCGCTGGCCCTGCACATGATCACGCTGCCCCTCAAAGGGTGGGCGATGGTCGCGCTTGGCGCCGATCCGCGCGTCGGGCGACACGCGCTTTTCGATGACGGTCGGGCTCGTCTGCAGCGCCTTGGTCATTCCGCTGGCGTGGATCGGCATCGAGCGGCTGCACCTCGGCCTGTATAGCGTTCCGCTCGGCTGGATCGCCGCGTGGGCGATTCGCGCGCTGCTGACGCAATGGAAGCTGCGCGACGGCGCTTGGATGCGGCGGGCCCCACTGGCAGCGTAACGAGCGGCGGGTTTTCCGCGAGATTTGGTCCAAACCGCGCTGTATGGCGTTCACCGAGGGTTTCATCTCGGAACTGGTCGGCCGCCGGGCGACCATCAACGACCTTCCGATCGGCAAAGGTTACCGACTTTGTCGTCGGCAAGCCGGACGCCGTCTTTCCGCAAGTCGACGCCCTGGTGATCAAAACCGCGCAAGGCCTGCGCTTTGCCCCGATCGAGACCGTCGCCGACGTCGACCGCAACGGAACCGTCGCGCTGACGATGGCGCCAAAGGAGCCCGCGCCGCCGGAACAAGAGGAGCTCTATCTCGTCGCCGATTTGCTCGATAAGCAGATCGTCGACGTTGACGGCCGCAAGGTCGTCCGCATCAACGACATCGAGGTCGCCAACGCCAACGGCCGGCTTCGCGTGGTTGCCGCCGACGTGGGCATCGCCGGGCTCCTTCGCCGCCTCGGGTTGCGCTCGTTCGGCAAGCGTTGGGGCTCGCGCATCGGCAACGTTCCGCGCTCGATGATCGCGTGGGATTCGGTCGCACCGATCCGCGAAGTCAATCCGTCGCAAGTGCGCCTCTCGGTCAAAGAAAACCGTCTCGCGCGAATGCATCCCTCCGAGCTGGCCGAGATCATCGGCGACCTCTCCGCGCGCGAGGCCGCCGCCGTCGTCGGGCAACTCGACGATGAGACCGCCGCCGACGCGTTCGAACATCTCGATGCGGATACGCGCAAGAGCCTGATCGAGGATATCGGCACGCAGCGCGCCGCCGACATCATCGAAGAGATGGATGCCGACGATGCCGCCGACCTTTTAGCCGACCTTCCGGAAGAGCGGCAATCGGAGCTGCTCGCCGAGATGAACGCCTACACCGCCGGCGAGCTGCGCGAACTGGTGAAGTATCCCGAGGATACCGCCGGCGGCATGATGACGACCGATTACGTCTGGATCTATCCGCACCGCACGACCGAAGCCACGATCCGCAAGATCCGCGAGATCGCACCGGTTTCGGAGTTTATCTACTATCTCTACGTGCTGGACAAGAGCGACCACGTTTTGGGCGTGCTCTCGTTGCGCACGCTGCTGCTCGCCTTACCAACGGCGTTCATCGAACGCATCATGGATACGGACCTCGTGACTGTAGCTGCCGACACGTCTGCCGTTGACGTCGCGTCGACGATCGCAAAGTACGATCTCTTAGCGGTCCCGGTAGTCGACGATGCCGGCAAGATACTTGGAATCGTCACGGTCGACGACGCCATCGATGCGATCATGCCCGCCGACCTCGCGAAGAAGCTGCCGCACTTCCGGACCCGCCATCATTTGCCCGCGACGACGCCGTGAGGCCGGAGGAGATCGTTGATTTTGCCGAGGCGCTCGCCCGCATCACCGCATCGGGAGGCGGTCCGAAGGCGCTGGCCGCGCATTTGGCACTAGCCGCCGGCGGCGGCGTGCTGCTCGAAGACGCGCAGTGGCGCCACCTCGCCGCAGCCGGATCGCAGCGCATTCCAGCCAGTGCGCGCGGCGTCGTCGAATCCGGGGCTGCGGGGAAAGCGCAGCGGGTTCACTCGGGCGAACTTCACGTTCGGCTGGCTCTCGCTCTTCGGCACCAACTCGAAGCCCGACGCCGAACTGATGCTGCGGCTCACGGCTGCGGCGATCGGCGTCGAACTCGCGCGCGACGCCGTCGGTTCGCGCGCGAAAAAGGGAACGCTTTGGAGCGCGCTGCTATCGGAAAGTTTTTCCGACATCGCCGCGGCGCGTGAGGAGGCCGCCGCGCACGGCATCGCGCTTGCCCAACAGTATTGCATCGTCGTCCTCGAATGCGATGCCACCGGCGCGCCGCCGCCGGTCATGACGGAGCTGCGAGCGCTTGCGGCCGACGTCTTTCACCCGGTCGATGCCGAGCTTGGGTTTTTGGAGCGGGAGCAGTCGCTCTTCGTCTTCGTGCCGGCCGCGCGTGCCGTCGATGCGAGCCAATGCTAAAACGGCGGCCGGACTCTTGCCGCGCACGGTCGCGCGGCGAAAGTCGGAGCTGCGAATCTCCGGCGGCGTCGGGACGGTCGAGACCGGCGACGGCCCTCGCCCGCAGCGGAGCGACGGCCGCGGCGGCGCTCACGATCGGGCGGCGCCTCTTTGGATCACCGCACGTCGCGGCCTACGAAGAGCTCGGCGCCTACGCGCTGCTGTACGAAGGTGCCGGCTCGCAACGCTTGCGAGCCTTTGCAGCAGAGGTCCTCGCTCCTTTGCGCTCGTACGACGAGAAGCATCAGACCGAACTGGAGCGAACTCTCAAGCTCTATTTCAACGCCGGACAAAACGTCAAGACGGCCTCGCTAGCTCAACGTTCACCGGCATACCGTCTTCTATCGCCTCCGGCAGATCGGCGAAATCACGTCGCGAACCGCTTGAAAGCCCGCACGATCAGCTGACGTTACGGATGGCCATTGCGATCGATGAACTCCACGCCTAAGCCGCAGTGGCGGCGCCCCGCCGACAAACGCGACGTCGTGAAGCTTGCGCGCGAAGAGGACGTGCGCTTCGTCCGCCTCGTCTTCGCCGACATTTTCGGCGTCAGCAAGAACGTTTCGATTCCGGTCGAGCAGCTCGACGATGCGCTCGACGGCCGCATTACCTTCGACGGCGGCTCGATCGACGGTTTCGTTCGCGGCGAAGAGCTGGACATGGTGCTGCGCCCCGACCATTCGACCTTTGCAGTCTATCCGTGGCGCGCCGCCCCGGAAGGCCGCGAGGCGCGCTTGATCTGCGACATCGCGATGCCCGACGGCACCCCGTTCGAAGGCTGTCCCGCGCACGACGCTGCGCCGAGCGATCGAAAGCGCCTTCGTCCCTGAGCGGCGGCGCGAGTTGGCCTGGAGATCGAGTTCTATCTCTTCGAACGCACGGCTGCGGGCGATCGCCTCGACGACGACGGCCGACGTCGGCTCGTATTTCGACTTCTCGGCCAACGACCGCGGCGAGGAGGCCCGCAACGCGATGGTTGCGGCGCTGCGGGGCGATGGGCGTTCCGATCGCGTCGGCGCATCACGAGCACGGCGCGGGCCAGCACGAGATCGACGTCGCGCACGACGATCCGCTCGCGGCCGCCGACCACGCGCTGACGTTGCGCACGATCGTCAAGCACGTCGCCGCGCGATTTCGATCTGGATGCAACGTTCATGCCCAAACCGCTCGAGGAGCGCGCCGGCAGCGGGCTTCACGCGGACTTTCGGTCTGGCCGACGATAGCGATTCGAGGACGGCGCTCTATGTCGTCGGCGGATTGCTCGCGCACGCACCGGCGCTCACCGCGATCTGCAACCCGACCGTCAACTCGTACAAACGTTTGGTCGCCGCGTGGGACGCGCCGATCTACGCCGTCTGGTCGGAGCGCAGCGCAAACGCGTTGGTACGCGTGCCGCCGGCGCAGAAACCCGCGCGCATCGAGATGCGCAGCCCCGACCCCGCCTGCAATCCGTATCTCGCGCTCGCAGTTTTGATCGGCGCGGCGGCGGACGGAATCGCTCGCGGGACGTTGCCCGGGAGCCGCCTTCGCCGGCTCGACGTACGATCTAACCGAAGGCGAGCGCCGCGAACGCGGCATCGGCACGCTGCCGAAATCGCTGCGCCAAGCGATCGCCGAGCTCGATGCCGACCCCGTGGTACGCGGTTCGCTCGGCGACCATCTCTACCACGCCTTCCGCGATGCGAAGCTGGAAGAGTACGAACGCTATCGCCGCGCCGTCCATCCCTGGGAGCGCGAACGCTACTTACGGCTGTACTAGGGCTCGCGTCAAGTCCCACGGCACAAGCGCTATATGGGATAACGTGTTTTCGCGCGGTCCAGACATGCATGCTCCATGCGCAATGCATCGAGCGCTGAGTCCCGGCCGCTACGGCTCCTCAGGCGTAGATGTGATTCACCGCCTGCCGTGTAAGTGCAGTGCTGTTTGCTTCGGGGCTACTGTGACTGTGGTCAGACCTTGAGCGCTTCTTCGAGCGCTCGATCTTCCGACCACGCCGCACCTTCGGACGCGAGTTTCTCTATGTCCGCTTCGCACAGCTGCTCGCGCAGCGCGGCCATGAGTTTCTCGTAGCCCCACTTCTCCGTGGCCTCACGCTTAGCCCCAAGTTCTTTGTATTGCAGATTGACGTAGCCCATGAACCGCGCTGCATCGTTCACTTCTCCGCCCAGCGCCGAGAGCAGCGCGATATGCTGCAACGCGATCGCGACGTAGAATGCATGCTGCGCTTGCCGCGCCCGGCGCAGCCCTTCGTGCGCAGCATCAGGTGCTCCATCCACGTCTCCCCGCGCAATGCGATAGGCAACTATGTTGAGAAGCGTCAAAGCCGATGCGTTCTTGCCGCGCGATTCGATCTCCCGAGCCTCGCCCGCAAAGCGGAGTGCCTGCTCAACCTGACCATCTGCGAACTCCAGCTCCGCGAGATTTCCCAGCACTGTAGCCGTCCCGGCTTCGTTTCCTAGCGCCTTGTATGCCGCCAGCGCCTGCGCGTACAGCTCACGTGCCGCAACGATATCGCCGCAAGACACCTGGATTAACGCTTGCATGGTGAGGCAGTCGGCCAGTCCCGGTTTATCCCCTAACTCGCGCGTCGCCGCAAGCGCGCGCGCGTTCACGCCGCTGGCTTCTTCAAGGCGGCCCATTTGAAAGAGATTAAACGCAAGGTGGTGGAGTGCCCAAGCCTGCCCCTTCTCGTCGCTCCCAACTTGGGAGAGCGCGAGGGCGCGTTGCGCGCAGTCGTGCGCGCGCTTACCGGAGAAAAGCCCACTAAGCGCACGCCACATCCGGGCGGCCACCTGCGGGTGCAGCGATTCGTCAAGGTCCGCTTGCGCAAGCCCGATCCAATAGCGCCCCTCCACTGCGAGTCCACCATCAATCCAAAGCGCTTGCAGCGTTCCAGCCACGGCACCACCCAGCGCCATATCGTGTCCGTCTTTGAGCGCCCACTCCAACACGGCGCGGTAGTTGTCCAGTTCCCGTTCCACGCTCGCCAGCCACGCTGCCGTCGAGCCTGTGCCGTAGCGTCGGTCGGCCTGTTGTGCCAAGTCACGAAAATACTCGGCGTGACGGTGAGCCAGCCATTCGCGTGCGCCTGCTGCCGTCAGCTTCTCCAGCGCATAGGCGCGCGTGCTTTCAAGCAGATCGCAGCGTTCTTGCACGCCTGAAGTGTCGGCTACGACCAGCGACTTGTCGGTAAGCGATGAGAGCAGGTTTAAAATGTCGATCTCGTCGAGGTTCTCGTCACTGCACACCGTGGTGGCCGCATCTAGACTGAAGCCTCCGGCGAAGATCCCCACCCGGCTGAACAGCATCTGCTCTTGGGGAGTGAGTAGGTCGTAGCTCCAGTCGATAAGCGCGCCCAGCGTCTTCTGCCGCGGCAGCGCAGTACGGCTACCGCTGGTGAGGATCTTGAAGCGTTCGTTGAGCCGTTGGGCGAGGGTGGGGATGCTCAGGATCTTCACCCGCGCAGCGGCCAGTTCAATGGCAAGTGGAATGCCATCGAGGCGGCGGCAGATCTCGGCGACGATCGGCGCGTTGTCATCGGTAAGGAGAAAGGACTTGTCGACTGACCGCGCCCTATCGACAAACAGAGCCACCGCCCCAAATCCCGCGACTGCTGCCGACGTGAGATCGGCAATCTTGTGCGGCACGTCGAGCGAGGGTAGCCGCAGTACCTCTTCACCACTTACCCCGAGCGCCTGGCGTGAGGTGGCCAGCATTCGCACGTCGGGACAGCTACGGATGATCGCGTGGGCGATCGCTGCGACCGGCTCCAAGACGTGCTCGCAGTTATCGAGGATCAGGAGCAGTTTCTTGCGGCGCAGCCACTGCGGAATGGACTCGTCGATTCTGCGACCCTCGACTTGGGCCATGCCGATCTCTTTGGCGATAACGCTTGAGACAAGTTCGGGATTGGTGATCGGTGCAAAGTCGGCAAACCACACGCCATCGGGATTTTGGTCGAGGATTTCTGCTCCGACTTGTAGCGCGAGTCGCGTCTTGCCGACACCGCCGGAACCAAAGAGCGTCAAGAGCTTATGCTCACTCAGCAGAGCCTTCACTTCCTCAAGATCGTGCTCGCGCCCGCGAAAGCTCGTCGGCTGAATGGGAAGGTTGTTGGGAATCGTATCGAGTGACTTGAGCGCTGGAAACTCGGCGCGCAGACCTTCGATGGTCAGCTGCCAGACGTGCTCGGGCTCGGTGAGGTCTTTGAGACGATGCGAGCCAAGGTCGAGCAGCGACGCACCGGCGGGAAGATCGCGATGGGCCAGGTCGCGGGTGACGCCAGATAAGAGTATCTGGCCACCGTGGCCGATGGACATGAGCCGAGCGACGCGGTTGACCGCCGGTCCGAAGTAGTCGCCATTACGCTCCGAAGCCTCGCCTGCATGCAGCCCTATGCGAATCGGCAATCCGCCGACTGAAGAAAAATCTTCCGCGCTCAACGCCCGTTGCGCTTCGAACGCGGTTGTGACGGCATCGGAGACGCGCGCAAAGGCAACGCAAAACGCGTCGCCAATGGCCTTGAACACGTAACCGTTATGCCGATCGATCGCATCGCGTAAGAGCGCATCGTGGCGCTTCACCGCGTCGTCCATGGCCTCGCGGTGCGACTCCCAACGCTGCGTGGAGCGCTCGATGTCGGTAAAGAGAAACGCGACCGTGCCGGTCGGACGCGCCCAAGCCGGCGGGCCCGAGTCGAGCTGGGTCGCCATGGGTTCGGCGTTTCGTGCTTAGCAGCGTTTCCCTCCGCCGAGCATCGCAAGAGCTGCTTCGATCTTCGCTATTCCATCAGCACGATCGCTTAAGAGAGATGCGCGGGCAGGCCGCCTATCTATCCCGCGGGGTTCTTTACCCAAGGAGTTCAATCAGCGTGACCGCCCTATTGGCATCATACAAGGGGCAAATGTCGAAACCGTGGCAAAGATGTTTGCTGCAAGCAGAAGCCTAGAGTTGAGTTCCAGCGCGGGCATACACGACCGGCTTGTATTCGCGGACGACCGGGGTTGGGTAGTCGGCCAGCTCCCGCTATGCGGCGATCGCTATTTCTTGTTCAACCCATACCGATGCGCGCTGGAACGTGGGCCCTTCGAGCGGCGTAACTTTGCCGCGGTAGAGCATTTCGGCGCCCGGACCCAGATCCATCGCATCAGCAGCCGCTTGCGGAGGCGCGGGCCCTTAGGATGAGAGCACCTACATCCGGGCTTTCCCCCGCAGCAATTGCCATGCGTGCTCGACGTCCGCACGCTGCGTTCGCAAATTGCCGATTGCTAAGCGAATCGCGTAGCGGTCGCCGACTTTCGTATGCGAGAGGAAGACCTCGCCCGTTGCATTGGCGGCGCGCAGGATCTCCGCGTTGAGCGCGTCGCGTTGCGTTTCGTCGAGGCCGGGCGGGGCGTAGCGAAAGCAGACGACGGAGAGCGGATGCGGCGCTATGACCTCCCAATCCGGTTCCGCGTCAACCCACGAGGCAAACTCTTGTGCTAGCGCGATATGGTGACGCAGCCGGTTACGGATGCCTTCCGCGCCGAAGTGCCGCAACACGAACCAGAGTTTGAGCGCGCGAAAACGCCGCCCGAGCTGCAACCCGTAATCCATATAGTTGACCGCGCCGGTCTCGGGCGTAGCCAGGTATTCGGGAACCAAGGCGAACGCACGGCGCACGATTGACTCGTCTTTCAAGAACAGCACGGAGAGGTCCATCGGAACGAACATCCACTTGTGCGGGTTGAGCACCAGCGAATCTGCCAGCTCGGCACCGTCGAGCATCCAGCGAAACTCCGGAATGAGTGCGGCCGACCCGGCGTAGGCCGCATCCACGTGCAGCCACACGCGCTTCTCTCGCGTGACTTCGGCAATCGCGGCGACCGGGTCGACCGACGTCGTCGACGTCGTTCCCACCGTCGCGACGACGGCGAGCGGCCGCATTCCCGCGCCTTCATCGGCTTCGATGGCCGCGCGAAGCAAGTCCGGGCGCATGCGGTACGCATCATCGCACGCAACCCGTACGACGTTCTCTTGGCCGACGCCAAGCGCGATCGCCGCCTTCTCCACGTGCGAATGCGTTTCGCCGGTAATATAGATGCGCAACACCGGCAGATCGCGCCCGCTCATGCCGCGCTCGCGGATTTGCAGGCCCAGCGCTTCGCGAGCCGCCGCCAACGCGGTAAAGCCGGCGATCGACGCGGTGTCGTAGATCACGCCGGTCCACTGCGGCGGTAGATCGAGCAAACGCCCCAGCCACCGCATCATCACCTCTTCCAGCTCGGTTGCCGCAGGCGACGTGCGCCAGAGCATAGCCTTCACGTCGAGCGCCGCCGCCAGGGCCTCGGCGGCGATCGCGGCGGGCGCCGAACTGGTCGCGAAATAGGCGAAGAAACGCGGATGATTCCAGTGGGTCGTGCCGGGCACGACGATGCGCTCGAAATCGGCGAAAATCTCGTCGAGCGACTCCGCTTCCTCGGGCGCCGCCTTGGGCAACGCCGCCGCGATCTGCCCCGGCGCGACCGCCGGCATCACGCGATAGGCCTCCGGATGCGCGAAGTATTCCCGGATCCAGGCGGTGGCCCGTTCGAGGCCCTCCCGCAGCGCGTCGTCATCCATGCGATGGAGTGTTGGCGCATCAGATGGAGAAGGCCCTGGAATGAAATATCGGACCTATCCGAACAGCGACGTGACCGTCAGCGAGGTCGGCTTCGGCCTCTGGACGACCTCGACGGGATGGTGGGGCGAGAAGAGCGACGACGAGGCCGTTGCGATGCTGCGCGAAGCCTACGATCTCGGCATCACGTTCTTCGACGCCGCAGACACGTACGGCAATGGCCGCAGCGAAGAGCAACTCGCCAAGGCCTTCGGCGACCGCCGCGATCGCGTCGTGTATGCGACCAAGTTTGGGTACGATTTTTCTGACGCCGGGCAAGCGCGGCGCGGGCAGTTTGAGCTGCCGCAAGATTTTTCTCCGGCCTTCGTACGCAACGCGCTCGAGGCATCGCTGCAGCGCTTGCAAACCGACCATATCGACATCTATCAGATGCACAACGCGCGAATGGCGCAGATCGACAACGATGCGTTATGGGATCTGCTCGAATCGTTCAAACAAGAGGGCAAGATTCGCATGTACGGCGTTGCGCTCGGGCCGGCCATCGGTTGGCTGGGCGAGGGCGTCGAAGCAGTCCGCCGCCGACACGTCGCGACGATGCAGATCATCTGGAACATCCTCGAGCAGTTTCCCGGCGACGAGCAAATCCGCGCGGCCGCCAATGCCGGCGCGCCGACCGGTTATATGATCCGCGTGCCGCACTCCAGCGGAATGCTCGAGGGGCATTATACTACCGAGACGACGTTTCCGGAGAAGGATCACCGCCGTCACCGCCCGCGCGAATGGCTGCTCAACGGCGTCGAAAAGGTCGCGCAGCTTCGCTTCCTTGAGCTCCCCAACCGCACGCTCGGTCAGGCGGCGATTCAATGGCTTCTCGCCGAGCCGCGCGTCATGACGGTTTTGCCGAACATCTACGATAGCGAACAGCTGCGCGAGTTTGCCGCCGCGCCCGAAACACCGGCCCTAACGGCGGCAGAACTCGAGGCAATCGATGAGCTTTACAAGAAAAACTTCGACATCGTGGAAGCGCCGATGGCCTTCAAAGGCACGATGACCCCGCTCGAACACGCATCATATCCCGCGATGTCATCCTGAGCTTGTCGAAGGACGAAGCATGAAACACGAGCAGGTCTTCACGCAGCACGCACCCGCGCCAATTGGACCATATAGCCAAGCGGTCCAAGCCGGGAACGAGTTGTATTGCAGCGGCCAGATCCCACTGGATCCGGTGACGGGCGAGTTGGTTGGCGACGATGCGGGCTCGCAGGCCGAGCGCGTCATCGAAAACATCGGCGCCGTGCTCTGCGCCGCCGGCTATCTATATGCCGACGTCGTTAAGACGACGATCTTCCTGGTCGACATGAACGACTTCGCTGCCGTCAACGCCGTTTACGAAAAGGTCTTCGGCGCTACCAAACCCGCGCGCTCTACGGTTGCCGTCGCAGCGCTGCCGCGAGGCGCCCGCGTCGAGATCGAATGTATAGCTAGAACGTAACGGGTTTCGATTCTCGTTGGCGCTACAAAGACACGCTCGCCCTGCGGTAAAACCGTGAATCAACTTGACTAAACTTCCTCCCTTAAAGTAGACTAGCCGCGCCATAACGGCGAACGGGAAGCCGGGGAAGTCACCGCCGTCAGCGTTGGAGCGCGTTGCCGCCTTTCTTCTTATCGTCGGTCTCTATGCCACCGTAAGAAGTTTGATCTGGTTTCTGCCGCGATCTTATGCGTTCGACTGGGGTTTGAATGACGCGATCCTCGGTGCGGTTTTGCTCGTGGTGGGGATTTCTCTTTATTTCCTAGCCAAACGAGCCAAAAGATAAGTATTGGGTGCCTGCACTATCAACCGGGGGAACAGGTGAAGGGAACTGGCAAACTGCAAAAGGCTAGCGCGCGTCGATTCGAGGCGGATTCGTGCGTTGGGGCACGGCCGAGGCTGAGTTTGCGGCGAAGCCGCTATGCAGCGACGCTCCCAGGGGCGTGGCTTCGGCTATCCTCAGGCCGAGTACGACGACAGTCACTCCAAATACATAGACCATTGCGCCGTTCAACTGGCGCGCTTTCTTGTCGATTACCGGCGCATTGCGGTTAACCGCGTCAACCGTCCCCTCAAAGGCGGCCTTCAGGAAAGTCTGAGGCCATCGCTGCCATGTTTGCTTGAGATTGTCGAGGTTCGGGACGTCGATGTATTCATAAGTCCGAAAGGCGACAAAGAGCTGCCAAAGCGGTACGAGATATAATGCCGCAGCGGCGATGTCTAGCCAACTGCTTGGCTTGTCGAGAAAAAGCGCGAACGCTGCTATCGTGCCTGCAATGATCGGCGCTATTTTGCTCTCGATACGATCGAGTCGGTCGCGCTCGCTATCGCGCCGCCTTAACGCGATGTCAAGCGCGACTTTGTAGTCCGTCAGAGCATCGGCTGCTAGAGGTTCATCGTCGATGCGTGGGTGAACTGAAAGACGCCCCTTTTCGAAAGAGGCGCCCCATGAGCGGATCAAATCGTCAGGATTCACTACGACCGGGGCGGCGGGTTGCCCTCGCGGAGAATCACCTGAACGCTTTGCGGCGTCGGGGGTGGCGGCGGCGGAGGCGCCGGCGACTTAGAGTCTGGAGATGACATGCCCGTATCTTACACCCTGGCGCGTTCCCGAACAAGAGACGCAATGTTACAGCGGCGTTGAGTCCGCCCGGGCAGTAAGGCGAGCCGTCTCTTCTTTGGCTATCTGCGCGATGTCGGGATCGAGCGAGGTCGCTGCTGCTTTGAGTTCGCCTGGATCGGCGTTGAGACAGTTGTTCAGATACCCGAGTGCCATGGTGGCTGGGTAAATCTGGGTCCGAACGGGGCGGATGTGTTATTGTTCGGCCCGCGGATTAAAAGCCACGCCGCCGACGCTCGACAATCCGCTATCAAAACTGTACTCGTACGTCAGCGAGCTGGGTGAGTATTTGTAGACATCGATTGACGAGTATTGAGAATCTGCGGCAGCAAACTCCGTCGAGTCTTTGTTTAAATGCCCATACGTCCCGTTCCCGTGGAGAGGCAGCGGCCCGCTCAGCATCGTGCAAGCCGGAGTGCAGCCTGAATATACGTACAGAGCCGGGCTATTGTGATAGTTCGCGAAAACCGAAACGATGTTTCCGTACTTGTCTATGTCGAGGCCGCCGTAATTGTCCCCGCCGCCGTAGTATCCGGTCGTAACTTGGCCTACGCTATCGCAGCCCTTGAAGTAGTCCAGTATGCCGGGGCCGCTCGTTTCGTCGCCTTCCGCCCAGCAGTCCCCGTTCCGTGATAACGCTATGCTCGCGGGAGTGTCCAGGTAAGGGCCGCTAAAGGGCCTCGCGCAACCGCGGCGGAGCGAGCAAATGTCCACCTGCTGTGCGGCGACAACCACGATACGCCCGCTTACCGCATCCAGGCTTGCTGCGTCAACCGGCTGACCGTATGGGTCTTGGATAACGCCAAGCATTTTACCGCAGGCATTCCGTTTCGTTGGCGCGGCGTAGACCGTTATGGTTGAGGAGGCGCCTGGGACGATCATGCGTCCCTTCGTGTCGAACGCGATGTTGCCGGCCGGGTACGTAATGCCCCGAAGTGAACAGAACGGGGGACGGTTGTCGCGATTGTTCGCCGGGAAGCCGTAGACGTTTGACGATGCGAGCACGTAGAGGCCGCGTTTGAGGCCATGCGTCGCACCGGCTTTTGAAAGCGGTAGCCGATCCCGGCCGGTCCGGAAAGACTGAACGCCTTGCGCGTCTTGGGGATTCAGCGGCGTTGTCGCAGCGACGGCGCATCCGAACAAAACCAAAATGGCGCTAGCGAGCATCAATCGACTACCATCGCCAACAATCATGTGCGCCGCCTTTCAATGGGATGCCGTCTCTGGCCGAGTCTCCCCGGGAGATGTCGTTCGCCCCGTCCTACCCTTCGCCCGCCTCAGCCTTCGCTACCCCGGCGGGGGCTTTTGCCCGCTCCTGAGACGGTGCGGCCGGTTACAGCGGCGTCGAGTCGGCCGAGGCAGTAAGGCGTGCCGTCTCTTCCTTCGCAATCTGCGCGACGTCGGGATCGAGCGAATCTGCTGCCGCTTTGAGCTGCGCTAAAGCAAGCTCCTTCTTCCCCTGAGCCGCGTAGGCTCGCGCGAGCAGGTAATGCACGCGGCCGTCGTACGGCGCGGCGGCGACGCCTTTGAGCAGCGCTGCTTGCGCCAGCGGATAGAGGTCGTTCTTCTCATAATCGATGCCTAGGTTCACGTACGATTCGGGAACGTATGGATCGACGGAAATCGCTTCCACGTAGTACGCAACGGCCCGCTTCCAGTCGCCGCGAAGGTCGGCGAGGTAACCAAAGTTCACGAGTGCTTCCGGGCGTTCGGGCTCCAGGCGCCGCGCGCGGGTAAAGACGCCGATTGCGTCGCCGTAGAGGCCGGCCTGTATTTTTGCCACGCCCACATTATCAAGACAGGCATAGTTGATGGGATCGGCATTGAGGCAGTTGTTCAGATACCCAAGCGCCGTGGTGTGATCGTGGATGTCGAGGTACGCCATGCCGGCGCCGTTGAGCGCGGCAATCGACGTCGGGTCGGAATCGAGCGCCCGCCGAAAATAGACGATTGCCTGAGCGGGGCGATGAAGCGCTTCATAGACTTCGCCGAGCTCTTCCTGCAGAACCGAGTCGGTCGGGTTGGCATTTGCGATGCGTTGCATCTCTGCCTGATATTGTGGCAGATCGCCCTTGCGCAGATGCAGCAGCACTAAGTCTCGAATCGAATCGGTGCCCGGCAGCGCGCTTTGGAACTGGAAGATCGCGTCGTCCACACGAGCCTCGCTGGCATAGACGACGCCGAGACGATTGTGCGTCTCTTTATCGTGCGAATTGCGCGCGAGAAGCTGCTGGTAGATCGCTTCGGCTTTATCGAAGCGTCCCTGACGGTAATAGAGGTCGCCGAGAAATCGCGCCGCCTCAACGCCTTTCGGATGCGTCGCGACAAAACTCTCCATTGCTTCGACCGCTCGATCGAGCTGTCCGGCGGCGATCAATTCGCGCGCATAGAGGATCGCGGCCTGTTGGTCCACGGCGGCGTGGGCGTCGATCGGAATGATGTCCGCGTCTTGTGCCCTTAGAGAGCCCGCGAACGTTGCGGTCAATGGCAGAACCGCCAAAACCAGGGCGGCGAATGCGCGTCGAATCATGGTTGACACCTCTTCGACGACTATAGCGCACGGCCGCCGGGCGGCGTGACGAGGGGCTAGCGGACGAGGGGCAGCACGTCGCTGGGGGTCAGCGGATAGAACGTCATCGCGATGATGGCGACGGCGCAGACTGCGGCGCCGGCCCAGGCCAGCGGAACGAAGGGGCGCAGGTCGGCCCCAAGGTGGCCGTCCTCCGGGGCATACATCGCGCGGATCACCTTGGCGTAGGCGTAGAGCGAGATCGCCGTGCCCACGATCAGCGCGGCGGCGAGCCAGATATAGCCGTTTGCCACCGTCACCGCGAGAATCAAGATCTTTCCGAGGAAACCGGCGGTCGGCGGCAAGCCCGACAGGGCCAGCAAAAAGACGGTCATCGCCGCGGCAAGCCATGGCCGCCGGCGCGCCAGGCCGTTATAACTGCTCAGCTCCGACCCCTCCTCGTTGGGGCCCGAGATTGAGGCGGCGACCGCAAACGCGCCCAAGTTCATGAAGGCATACGCCGTCAAGTAATAGATCGCGTAACGCAAGCCGAGCGGCGTTCCGCCCGCCAGTGCGACGACGATATATCCGATCTGCGCGATGCCCGAATATGCCAGCAGCCGCTTGAGGTCGCGTTGCGCGAGCATGCCGACGTTACCCACGATCATCGAGATGCCCGCTACGATCCATACGGGCAACAAGAGTCTTGCGGCGACTCCCGCCGGCAAAGCACCATAAGTAAATCGCGCGAAGACTGCGAGCGCTCCGGCCTTGGTTACCACGCTCATGAAAGCCGTCACCGGCAACGGCGCCCCCTCGAAGACGTCGGGCGTCCAGGTGTGGAACGGCACGAGGCTCAGCTTGAAAACCAGGCCGATCAGAAACATGCCGGCGCCCATCCAAAAGATCGGGTTCGAGGCCAGCGACGGATTGAGCAGATCGGCCAGCATAACGCTTCCCGTCGCACCGAAAAGCAACGCCGCGCCGAAAAGCAAGAACGCCGTGGCGGTCGAGCTGAGGATCAAATACTTCAGCGCCGACTCTCGCGCGGTCTTTCGATCCACGGCAGCACAAAGTGCATACAGGCCCAGCGAGAGCAGTTCGAGCCCGAGAAAGATTGCGATCAAGTTCGCGGCACCCGCCATTAGCATCGCGCCGCACGCACTCCACAGCATGATTGCCACCGTCCCGGCGACGCGCGGAGCTGGGCCGATCGCGCTATACAGCAGCAACGCGCCGGCCGTCCCGATCAACACGATCTCTTCGAAGACCGTCGCGAATCCGCCGGTCATAAAACCGCCGTAGAATGCGTCGTACTCGTGGCCGAACTGCCTTCCGGCGACGACGGCGGCGACCACGACTCCGAGCAGCCCAATAACGATTGAAACGTAGCGCGACTGCTTGCGCCCGGCAAGAAGATCGGCAAGCAGCACAACAAGACCGGCTGCTGCCAAGACGTCGATCGGCGCAATCGCGTTCCAATCGGCGCTCGTGAACGCAAGCGTCATGGGCGAGGTCCGCTTTGCACGGTGGTGACCGGGTTGTCCAAGAGCGGTTTGGGATAGACTCCGACCAATACCAGCGCAGCCAGCAGCGGCGCGACTGCAAGGCCTTCGACCCAAGTGAGATCGGACCGCACCGGCAAGTCCTTACGCGCAGGGCCGTTCATGATGCCCTGATACAGGCGCAGCATGTACGCCGACGCGAGCACGATCGCAACCAGCGCAACGATCGCGGGCCAAACGTAACCGTTCTGATACACGCCGATCAAGATCAGAAGCTCGCCCGCGAAACCGGCTAGGCCCGGTAAGCCGAGCGCCGCAAGCGCCGCGATGCAGAGCGCGCCGCTCAAACGCGGATTGCTCCACCCCAAACCTCCGAGTTGCGGCAGCGATCGCGTCTCCTCGCGCTCTTCGACGTAACCGAGCACGAGAAACAACACCGCCGAAAAGAGGCCGTGCGCGACGATGTAGACGAGCGCGCCATCCAGCGCCAGCCGATTCCCCGATGCGATCGCGAGCACGATCAGTCCGAGGTGCGAGAGCGACGAGTAGGCAACGACGCGCTTCACGTCGTTCTGCACCAGTGCGATGAGTGCGCCGTAGACCAGCGATATCAGCGCCAGCACGATCAACGGAGTCGAGTACCGATAGAGCGCGGCCGGCATCATTGCAGTCGCGATTGCAAGAAACCCGTAGAGGCCGGCCTTTGACTGCACCCCGGAGACCACCGACGTCATCGGCGAGGGAAGGCCGGCGTAGGTCGGCGGCATCCACGTATGAAGCGGCCAGACCGGCGTCTTCACCAGAAAAGCGAAGGCGAAGCCGGCGAAAATCCACGGCGCCCAGCCGCCGACGAGCGCGACGCCGGGAAGGCCGATCACGTCGGTCGTTCCGTAGATGACGCCGAACGCGGCGGTCGCCAGCAGCAGCGTCAAACCGCCGGCAAAGTTATAGATGAAATACCGCCATGCGGTTGCCGGATGTTCGCCCCAGCCGACCAAGGCGAAGAAGACGGGAACGAGCATCAGATCCCAAAAGAGTGCGAAGACCAGCAGGTCGCGCGAAAGGAAAAGCCCGAGCATGGTCCCCTCGAGCGCGAGCAAGAGGGCAACGAAGTCGCGCATCCGCTCGACGCGGCTCGCGACAATCGCACAGGCCGTGCACAACGTCAGCAGCAGCGCGATCCAGAACGAAACCGGCGTCGCGCCGAAGTGGAAGGCCGACACGAAGGGCCGCGAAAGCCAGTGGAAGCTCCAATCCCGCGTGCCGGCCAGCCAAACCGTTCCAAACGTAATCGCCGCGACCACCGTCCCGAGCAATCGCGAGAGCGTGCGATCGCTGCGCGGCAGCACCAGGAGAACGCCGGCGGCAACCAGCGGAAGCAGAATGCTGACGAGAACCAACGGCATCAGTGTTGCGCTCCGGCCACAGCGTAGTACGCGATGAAGCAAGCCGCGCCGAAGACCAGAATCAACGCGTATCCTCGCAAGAGACCCGTCTGGACCGAGCGTACGAGCGCTCCGAGCCCGCGGGCGATCATGACGATCTCCCCAACGGCGCCGTCGATCACGTGCGGATCGAAGACACCGGCACCGAAACGCCCAAGGGCTCGCGCCGGACGCACGAAAATCGCATCGATCGCGGCATCAAAGTAAAAGAGGTTCGTCAGTACGGCCGGCATCTTTTCCGTCTCACGGCGCAAGCGCTCGACCGCATCGCGTTTTGCCGCCGCCGTGGCATAGCGCTGCCACGCAATGAGAAAACCGATCGCCACGACGATCACCACGATCGTTGAGGTGAGGTTCTCGGAGATCGCCGGGGTGACCGGCGCGACCGGCGTCATCGGACGTCCCTGCGCGGCGAAGAGCGGCGCAAAGAAGTGCGCCCACGGCGATGCGTCGCCACCAAACAGCAATGCGCCGCCGATCGCGACGCTCGGAACGACCAAGATCGCAACCGGCACGTTCATGATCCAGGATCCTGGGCCGCCGGCATGCACCGGCGCCTCGCCGCGGTACTCACCCAAGAACGCGACGAAGAACAGGCGGAACATGTAATACGCCGTGATGCCCGCGGTCACGATGCCGATGCCGTCGAGCCAGGGATGCCCGTGCTGCAGCGCACCGTAAATGACCTCATCCTTCGAAAAGAACCCGGAGAAACCGGGGACGCCGCAGATCGAGAGCACGCCCAATAGCATCACCCAAAAAGCGAAGGGCAACTTCTTGCGGAGGCCGCCCATGCGGCGAATGTCTTGTTCGTCGGAGAGCGCGTGGATCATCAAACCGGCGCCTAAGAAGAGCTGCGCTTTAAAGAACGCGTGGGTAAAGAACTGTGCGATGCCGGCCTCGTAGGCACCCGTTCCGACGCCCATGATCATGTAGCCGATTTGCGACATCGTTGAATACGCGAGGATCCGCTTGATGTCCCACTGCGCGGTCCCGAGAATCGCTCCCAGCAGCGCGGTGAGCCCGCCGATCGTCCCAACTACCAACTGCGCTTCGTGACTCGCGTTCCATAACGGCGCGCAGCGCGCGATGAGATAGACGCCCGCGGTCACCATCGTGGCCGCGTGGATCAGCGCCGAAACGGGCGTCGGGCCCTCCATCGCGTCGGGCAGCCAGGTGTGCAACGGGATCTGCGCCGACTTGGCGGCCGCGCCGATGAAGAGCGCGATGCAAATGGTGAGAACGATCCCCGTTCCCAACGTGCCGGCAGCGCCGAAGGCCGCACCGAACCCGATCGAGTGTACGTTGGCGACGATCACGAAGATTGCGAACATCACGCCCACGTCGCCGACGACGTTGATGACGAACGCCTTGCGCGCGGCGGCCACGGCGGTGGGCCGCTCGAACCAGAATCCGATCAGAAAGTACGAGGCTAGACCGACCAAGCCCCAGCCGACGAGCAGGCCGACGAAGTTGTCGGAGAGCACCAGCGTCAGCATCGCAAAGACAAAGAAACTCATGTAGGCGAAGAATCGTGCGAACGCCACGTCGCCTCGCATGTACCCGATCGAATAGAAGACGATCAGAAATCCGACACCGGTGATGATGAAGGTCCACAGCAGCGAGAGCGGATCGAGCAACAGCCCGAAATCGAATCCCGTCATCCACGAAAAGAGGGGCTGATTCGCTCCGACCGCGCCGGCGGCACTCTGCGTGCCGTCGTGCCAGGACAACACGGCCAGGACGAACGACGCGCCGACCAAACCCGACACCAGCCAGCCCGCCGCCGCGCGCAACTGCGGCCCAAACGTCCAACAGATCACCGCCCCCGCCAGCGGCAAAAGCCACAACGCGACCAGCAGCGGATACGAACCCGCCACGCCAAGTGCCTGATTCGTCACGCCGGATTACCCATGGAGCGCCCGTATATCGTCGACGTCGACGTACTTTTCGGGACGGAAGGTCGTCACCACGATGGCGAGGCCGATGGCCGCCTCGGCGGCAGCGACGGTGATCACGATGAACGCAAAAATGTGCCCCACGTTTTGGAGCCAGAGCCGCGCGTAGGCGATCAGGACGAGGTTCGCGGCGTTAAACATCAGCTCGACGCTCATCAGCATGATCAGCGGGTTGCGCCGGACGATCACGCCGATCACCCCGATGAAGAACATGACGGAAGCCAGCGCAACGTAGTCGCCGATTGGAACGTTCATCAGCCCTTGCCCTCGCGCAAGATCGCTTCGCGTACGGCGCGATCGGCTCGCACTTGGCTGCGCGGCGCTTCGGCGTCGCTCATTTGCTCGCCGCCTAGCGTAATGACGCCGATCACCGCGACCATCAGCACGAGCGCGGTCACCTCAAATGGAAGGAGCTGCACCGTGAAGAGCGCTTTGCCGAAGTCGGCGACGCTGCCGAAAACATCGGCCGTTCCGACTGCGCCGGTCGCCGCCGGCGTGGCCAACTTAACGTTGGAAAGCGCGTAGATGAGGAATCCAAACGCCGCCAGCGACGAAGACTCCGGCGGGAAGCCAGATCTTCGGCAAGCGATTCGGGCCGGTCGCAAAAGGTGCAACCCCGCTTCCCAAGAGCGCGATGACGAAGACGAAGAGCACGAGGATCGCGCCCGAGTAGACGATGATTTGAATGACCGCCAAGAACTCGGCCGAGAGCGTAACGTAGAGCACCGCCAGCGTCGCAAAGTTGAGCAGCAGCGCGACGACGCTATAGACCGGCTTCTTGGCCGCGATCGTCCATACCGCGCTGGCAATGAGGATCGCGGCGAGCAGCCAAAATGCGATCATTTGCCGCCCTTGGGCG
This sequence comes from Vulcanimicrobiota bacterium, assembly GCA_963823795.1. GTDB lineage: Bacteria > Vulcanimicrobiota > Vulcanimicrobiia > Vulcanimicrobiales > Vulcanimicrobiaceae > Cybelea. Next base: position 45,881 of record CAWGMX010000006.1, read on the forward strand.
GCTTGATGATGGCTAACCCCTGATGCTGGGTCTTCAGAATCTCGCCTCGCCAGGTTGCGTCGTAACCGGTCTCGACGTCGGTGGTCGATTTGATCTCGGCAACGCGCCCGAGATCGCCGGGAATCCCGCCCGGACGGTCGTCGGGCGGCGTGCCGACGCCCGCATCGGGCGGCACGAGCAGCCGGTCCTTGTCGTAAATGAACGAGCCGCGGCGATAATCGGCCATCTCGAAGCGCGGCGTCAGCACGATCGCATCGGTCGGGCACGCCTCTTCGCACATTCCGCAGAAGATGCAGCGCAGCTCGTCGATCTCGTAGCGCGCCGCGTAGCGCTCGCCCGGCGAGCGCCGGTCGTCCGGCGAGTTTTCCGCGCCGATGACGGTGATCGCATTGGCGGGGCAGGCGCTCGAGCAAAGCTCGCAGCCGATGCAGCGCTCTTTGCCGTCGTCGTAGCGGCGCAGCTCGTGCAGGCCGTGAAAGCGCGGCGCGTGCTGCTTCTTCACCGACGGATACTCGATCGTCGGGCGCTTCCGGAACATGAAGCCGAACGTGATCGACAATCCCTTGAGGATCGCGCCGGCGTTGTAGAGACGCTTGCGCGAGGCCATGGTTACCTCACCCGTATACGCCACGACGACTGCGGTGACGACGAGATTGAGCGTTGCCACCGGTAGCAGCACCTTCCAGCCGAAGGCCATCAGGCGATCGTAGCGAAGCCGCGGCAGCGTCGCGCGCAGCCACATATAAAAGAACATGAAGCACGCAACCTTGATGACGAACCAGGCGACGCCGGGAATCGAAGGTCGAGGTGCAACGGCGCGTTCCATCCGCCGAAAAAGAGCAGAGTCGCGATGCACGAGACCGTCAGCATATTGACGTACTCCGCGATGAAGAACAGGCCGAAGCGCAGCCCCGAGTACTCGGTGTGGAAGCCGGCGACCAGCTCCGTCTCGGCTTCGACCAGATCGAACGGCGCCCGATTCGTCTCCGCGACGGCCGTGATCACGTAGATCACGCAACCGACGAACTGCGGCAGCACGAACCACCAACGCGCTTGCGCGTTGACGATGCCGTCGAGCGACGTCGTGCCCGCCAGCACAGCACGCCGACCAGCGAGAGCGACATCGCCAGCTCGTAGCTGATCATCTGCGCGGTCGAACGCACGCTGCCCAACAGCGGATACTTCGATCCCGATGCCCAGCCGCCCAAGCAGATTCCGTAGACGCCAAGCGAACCGATTGCGAGGATCAAGAGGATTCCAGCGTTGACGTTACCGATCGCCCAGGTCTGCCCCGACGCCGACGCGCCGAACGGAATGATCGCGTAGACTCCAAATGCCGTCAGCAGCGAAATAAAGGGCGCTAGCTTATAGAGCAGCGGATCGGCGGTCTCCGGCGTCAGATCTTCCTTGAGTATCAGCTTGGCGGCATCGGCGGCGGGCTGCAGCAGGCCCCAAGGACCGACGCGATTGGGACCGGGGCGTAGCTGCATCCATCCCAACACCTTCCGCTCGACCAGCATCGCGTACGCAAACGACGTGACCACCACGAAGAGCAGGATCACCGATTTAATCAGGACCTCGAGCCACACCGGCATTTATAAAGCCCTCATCCCTGCGAGCGTCGGATCGTGCAGCCACGTTCCGCCCCTGAAAGAATGGGCGTGTTACCTTTGTTATTACTGTCATCCTGAGCCTGTCGAAGGATGAACCGTTCGTCGCCGAGGGCAAAATCGCGCGGCTCGCTGGTGGCTGCGAGAATCACGCGGCGCTCGAGCTCCGGCGTTGGCGGGAGCGGGACGCCGAGCTGCGCTGCCAAGTCGGCGAGCATCTCGAAATCCGAGCGCACGAACTCGGGCGCCTGCAGCGAGGCGTTAACCGGAAGCAGGTCACCGGCAAGGTTGATGGTCGTGCCGCTCTTTTCGAAGGCGCCGGTCGCGGGCAGCACGAGCGTCGCGCGCTGCGCCGTCTCGGTCATAAACAGCTCGCTCACGACAACGAACGGTACCGCGTCGAGCGCCCGTCGACCGCATCGGATCGGCCGCGTTACGAGCGGGGTTCGCGCCAAAGATCGAGAGCACGGCGAGCCGCCCACTGCGGGCCGCGTCGAACATCGCCGACGCGTCGAGTCCCCGCTCGACCGGCGATATCCGGGCCAAGCCCCGGCAGCATGCCCATTGCTTCCGCGCCGCGCGCGTTAGCCTGCTCGCTCGTGACGTACGTCGTCAGCCCGGAGAGATCGGCGAAGGCCTGAGCGTAGCTGCTTCCCAGCTTCGGATCAACCCCGTCCCAAATCAACGCAACGGCCGTGGCATCCGCGACGGCGGTGCGCGCTTCCGCCGCGGATTGCGCCGTCAGGATCTTCGCGCCGTTGCGCGCGGCCTTCTGGAGGCGCAGCCACAGCACGGGAGCGCGTTCGCTCCGGCGACGCTCCAACGATCACGATCGCCTGCGCGCGGTCGAGATCTTCGAGCGAACCGCCGCGGGCGCCGGGCGTTGCTTGGCGCTGGCGTCCCGCGCGCCAATCGAGATTCCGACGCCGAGGCTGCGAAAGACCTGACCGAGCGCAAAGGCTTCCTCGTTGGTCAGCCGGCCGCCGCCGATTGTGCCGACGCTTTCGGGGCCGCGTTGTGCGATCGCATCGGCAATCGCCTTGGACCACAGTAGGAAAGCATCGTCCCAGCCGATCTGCGTCCAACTGCCGTGCTTGCGATACAGCGGCTGGGTTAGACGGTCCGGCGAGTCATAGAAGCCGACGTTGTACCGGCCGCGGTCGCAGAGCCAACCGTCCGAAATGCGATCTTCCTCGACGAGCATCGTCCGTAAGAGCTTGCCATACCGCACGTCGGCGAACTGACGACAGCCGACGGCACACTGCGTGCAGCTCGTTTGCGTGCGCTCCAAATCCCACGGACGTGATTTAAAGCGATAGGTTTTCGACGTTAAAGCGCCGACCGGACAGAGTTCCGTTACGTTTCCCGTGAAGTTGTGGCGGTAGGGACGGCCGCTCGCGGTCGCGATAATGTCGCGCGCTCCGCGGTCCTTGACGACGAGTTGGCGTTGCTCGGCGATGATGTCGTCGAAGCGTACGCAACGCTGGCAGACGATGCAACGCTCCTCGTCGAGAACGATCGTCGGGCCGAGATCCACGGCCTTCGGTTTAGCGAGCTTCGGATCGGCAACGTCGGAGTTGCCGCGCGCATAGGCCATCGCATAGTCTTGCAGATCGCATTCGCCGCCCTTGTCGCAGATCGGGCAGTCCAAGGGGTGGTTGACGAGAAACAGCTCCAGCACCATCGCGCGCGCCGCTTCGACGCGCTCGCCGCGCGTCCGAACCACCATACCGTCGGTCACGACGGTGTTGCACGCGATTTGCAGTTTGGGGATCCCTTCGATATCGACCAGACAGATGCGACAGAGTCCCGCCGGCCCCAACTTGGTGTGATAGCAATAGACCGGAATCTCTTGCTTGACCGTTTTGGCAGCCTCCACCAAAAGCGTTCCTTTTGGAACGCTCAACGGCACGCCGTCGATCGTCAAGCTGACCAGTTCGGTCGCCGGTGCGGCCGTGGTGCTCATGCGGGCTGCGCCTCCGGCGCGACGATGCGCGACTTGAACTGATCGGGAAAGCGAACCATGACCGATTTTAAAAATGGTTCGATCGAGTCGCCCAGCGGACAAAGATTCAATCCGGTAATGCCGCTCGAAACCCGCAGGAGCATCTCGAAGTCGCCCGCAACCCCGCGGTCGTCGACGAGGCGAGCGAGTACGCGCGTCATCCAGTTGCCGCCCTCGCGGCAGGGCGTGCACTGGCCGCACGATTCGTGCGCGAAGAAACGCGACGAGATTGTAGGCCGCCTTCACAAAATCGGTCGTGTCGTCGAAGACGACCATCGCGCCGGAGCCCACCATCGAGCCGGCTTTGGCCAAACTTTCGTAGTCGTACGGCCAATCCAAGTGTTCTTCAAAGATGCATGCCGACGAACCGCCGCCGGGCTGAACGGCCATGAGCGTTCGCCCCGGCCGTAGACCACCCGCGATCTCGATAAGCTCGCGAATCGTCGTTCCCAACGCAATCTCATAGTTGCCCGGATTGCGAACGTGGCCGGAGACCGAAACGACCTTATACCCCTTACTCCGCTCCGTGCCCACCGCGGAAAACCACTCCGCGCCACGCTCGAGAATCGGAACGAGATAGGCGAGGGTTTCGACGTTGTTGACGACCGTCGGCATGCCGTACAAACCTTCGACGGCGGGAAACGGCGGCTTGAGGCGAGGCTCTCCCCGCTTGCCCTCCAGCGAGTTGAGCAGCGCCGTCTCTTCGCCGCAGATGTAGGCGCCGGCCCCGCGATGGACGGTCAGCTCCAAGTCGAAGCCGCTGCCGAAGATGTTTTTGCCGACGTAGCCGGCGCGCTTGGCCTCTTCCAACGCCGCGCAAAAGATCTCGTACCCGCGCCGGAACTCGCCGCGAATATAAATGAACGCATGGTGTGACGCGATTGCGTAGGCGCCGATCAGCATCCCCTCGATGATTTGATGCGGCGTCTCCTCGAGGAGCATGCGGTCCTTGAACGTTCCAGGCTCCGCCTCGTCGCAGTTGCAGACCAGATACCGCAGGTGCTTGTCTTTCGGCAGAAACGACCATTTGCGCCCGGTCGGAAAGCCGGCGCCGCCGCGCCCGCGCAGGCCCGATTTATCGGCCAAGTTCAGCACGTCGACGGGCTGCATCTCGCGCACGGCGCGCTCCCACTGTTTGTAGCCGCCACGCTGACGATAGACATCGATGCTCCGCAGGTCGACCTCGCCGATGCCGGCCGTCAGAACCTTAGTGACCGGCATGGCTGCCTTCCTCTTCACGGACCTCGACGACTTGGCGGGCGTCGACGACGGCGCGCTCCGACGTCTTGGTAAAGAAGTCGACGTCGCGGTTCACGATGCGGTCGAGCATGATGATGCCGCTGCGGTCGCCGATGCCGCCGGCGTTGTTCGGCAGCGGAACGCCTACGGCGCCCGCCGACTTCTTGCCGCGTGAGATCTCGCTCTCTTGCGCGATCGTCCACGTGCGCCCGGGAGCTTCGGTCTGCGCCATCGGCGCGGTCGAATACGTTCCGGCTCGCATCGCTGCGAGCATTTCGTCGACCATTTGCGGCGTCAGGCTATAGACAAAATCGAGATTCACCTGCATGCAGCTGGCTCGATCGCACGCCGCAAGACACTCGACCTCTTCATACGAAAAGACCCCGTCGTCGGTCGTCTCGAGCTGCCCGATGCCGAGCCTCTCCCGAAAATACGCCATCATATCTTCGGCGCCGTCGATCGAACACGCCAATCCGCGGCAGATCTGCAACATATACTTTCCAACCGGCCGCCGGTAGAGCAGCGTATAGAACGAAACCGTTCCTTCGACTTCCCCGGCAGTCAAATCCAGCATCTCCGCCGCCGCATCCATTGCTTCGCGGCTAACATATCCTTCGTGCTCTTGAAACAGATGCATCATCGGCAACAACGCCGATCGCTTCCGCTCGTACTGCGCGATAATCCGCTCGCACTCCGGCGTGAGCCGCTCGAGCAACGCCGGAAAATCCACCTCGCGCTGCGTCATCTCACGGCCTCGACGCGCGGCGTGATGCCGTGAAGACGCTCGTCGCTCCGCATCCGGCTCCGCTCCTGCTTCTCTGCCTCGTCGCTCCGGCATCCGTGCCTGCGCTCCTCGGTCAGAAACTTCTCGGCATCACGCCGCGCGCCGAGTCCTCGCGTTGCCAATAACCCAGCCGAACTTGCCGTCATCGCTCTCGCTTGAAAATTAGCATCGCACGCGTCGCGCGAGTGATGCTGCGCTCTGGCTCGGCGTTGCCATGGGGTGGTGCGGGGCGTGTGAAGGGAGGAGCGGAGCCAGGATGGCGGGAGCGACGACGAGGCGAGCAGCTTTTTCACAGGATGTGAAAAAGCGAGCGTCCCCGCATCACCCCATGGTAACGCCGAGCGATAAGGCATCAACGGTCGACCTCGCCGAAGACTGGATCGAGCGAACCGATCATGACGACGAGATCCGCGATCAAATTCCCTGGGGCGATGCCTTTGAGCGCTTGCAGGTTGTAGAGACTCGGCGGACGCGTGCGTATGCGGTACGGTTTGTTCTCGCCGTTGCTGACGATGTAGTAGCCAAGCTCGCCGCGGGGCGACTCGACGGAGTGGTAGACGTCGCCCGGCGGAACGCGAAAGCCCTCGCTGATCAGCTTGAAGTGATGGATCAGGGCCTCCATCGAGAGCGCAATCGTCTCTTTGGGCGGAAGCGCGACCTTTGGATCGTCGATCATGACCGGACCGGGCGTGTCGAGCCGGCGGCGCGCCTGTTCGATGAGGCGGATCGACTGGTCCATCTCGTCGAGCCGCACCAAGAAGCGCGCGTAGGCGTCGCCTTCGGTGCGCGTCGGAACGTCGAAGTCGTACGTTTCGTAGCCGCAGTACGGAAAGGCTTTACGAACGTCGTAAGCGATTCCGCTGGCGCGCAGGCTCGGACCCGTAACGTTCCACTGCACCGCTTCTTCGGGCGAGAGAACGCCGATGTCGATCGTGCGATCCTGAAAGATCGGATTGGCCTGCAAGAGGCCGCGCAACTCGCGCATGCGGCGCGGAAACTTCTCGATGAGCGCGTCGAGCCGCGCCAGAAGACCGTCCGGCAGATCGCCATTGAGCCCGCCAACCCGCACGTAGTTGGGATGCATGCGCGCGCCACCCGTCGCTTCTTGCAGATCGAGAATGTTCTCGCGCAGATCGAAGCAATAAAAGAAGACGGAGATCGCGCCGAGGTCGATGCCGTGCGTGCCCAGCCAGACGCAATGCGATGCGATGCGCGTCAGCTCTCCGGTCAGCACGCGAATCGTCTGCGCGCGTTGCGGAATGCGGTCCGTAATGCCGAGCAGTTTCTCGACGGCCAACGCGTAGCAGAGCGCGTTTGACGACGGCGCGAGATAGTCCATGCGCTCGATGACGGTCTGCGCCTGCGTCCAGAAGAGGCCCTCGGCGCTTTTCTCGATGCCGGTGTGGAGGTATCCGATCTCGGGGTCGGCCTTCACGACGTTCTCGCTGTCGATCTCGAGCACGATCTGCAGAACGCCGTGCGTCGACGGATGCTGCGGTCCCATCGAAAGGACCATCGTCGTATCGGACCGGCTGATGACCTCGGGCGCGGGCGTAGCGGACAGGGTCATGACCCTCCCTCGCGGACCCGTTTCACTTGCTCCTGCAACGCTTCAAGGGTACGCCCTGAGGGTGGGCTGCCCGCTACGACGTTGGTCTTGTTGGCGAATGCGGGGCGAGGCGCGCGCTCGAGCGCGGGACCGCGCATCGGGTAGTCCTTGCGCAGCGGATGACCGACCCAATCATTCGGCATCTGTATCCGGCGAAGATCGGGATGTCCGTCAAAGCGAATTCCAAAGAGGTCGAAGACTTCGCGTTCGGCCCAGTCCGCCGACTTCCAAAGGTCGCTGACCGTCGGCAGCGACCGGTCTTCCTCGATCCCGCAGAGAATTCGCACGCGCGCCGGAGTGCCGACTTCTGCAACCGTCGCCGGCCTTGGCGTGAGCCGGAGCAGATGGTACACAACGTCAAACCGCGGCGCGCGACCCAAATAATCGACCGCACCGAGGTCGAGCAGCATCGCATAGCCGTCGGCCTTAAGCGCTTCGAGACGCGAGCGAAGATCGGACGGCGCGACGCGCTCGATGACGGCATCGTCGATTGGCGGGCGTAGGCTAGGCGGGTCGATCGCGGCACCGGCGATCGGCGGAACTTGCGTGCTTGGCATGATCGGTGTAAAAGTTCTAGACTTTAGGCTCGAGCCAGGATGCCGCCACGGCCGCCTTCACGAATCTGTTGTTGGATCAGGTTGACCGCGTAGAGAAGTCCGTCGGGTGTGGGCGGACAGCCCGGAACGTAGACGTCGACCGGAATGATCGTGTCGACGCCTTGAATGACCGCATAGTTATCGAAGATTCCGCCCGAACTGGCGCACGCGCCCATCGAGATGACCCACTTCGGATCGGCCATCTGATCGTAGAGGCGCTTGACGACCGGACCCATCTTCTGCGCGACGCGCCCGGAAACGATCATCAGATCGGCTTGCCGCGGCGAGCTTCGAAAGACTTCGGATCCCAAGCGCGCGATGTCGTACTCCGAGGACGTTACCGTCATCATCTCGATGGCGCAGCATGCGAGTCCCATCGTCAGCGGCCATACCGACGAGCTTTGCGCCCAGCGCGCGACGTCGTCGAGCCGCGCCAGCATGAACTGCCCCGGGCTGACCGTGCCTACCGCCATACGAAGCCGCCCTTCTTCCACACGTAGGCATAGCCGATTGCGAGCACCACGATGAACACCACCATCTCGAGCAGGCCAAAGACGCGCAGCGCGTGCATTTGCACGGCCCAAGGATAGAACGAGGCCGCTTCGACGTCGAAGACGACGAACAGCATCGCGATTAAATAGAAGCGCACCGGGAATCGCCCCACGACCGCCGAGGTCGGTTCGACTCCGCATTCGTAGGCTTCACGTTTGTGCGCGTTCGGCTTGGCACGCCCCAGAAGGCCCGGCAACACGCTGAAGAATAAGGCCGCGCCGACCGCAACGCAGAGGAAGATCGCGACTGGTCCGTAGGGATTCATGGTTCACGAACGTTTTTGCAAATCGCGGGCCATACCTGTCCTTCGCGTCCGTCGGCCGCTTGCTAAACGCCGGTCGTGGGGGGACGCGGCGCGTTTTAAACGTACATTCGCTCTCATGCGCTATGCGGTTTTGGGGATGCTCCTGCTCTTCGCACTGGGTGACGGATGCTCGCCGCCGCCAAATGTCGTAGGGGTACAAGACTTCGGCCACGTTACCGGGCGCGTATTGGACGCGATGACCAATCACCCGGTTCCCAATGCGCTGGTCTCCGTCGGTTCGCTCTACACCACGCGGGCGGACGTCAACGGAGCCTTCACGCTCCGCACCGTAGCGGGCGACCAGACCGTCACCGCCCGAGCAGCCGGTTACGGGACGGCCACCGCGGATACGACGATTACCAAAGACACGACCGTTTCGATCGGCTACATCCGCCTGGTGCCGCTGATCACCCCGCAGGGCCAGCCGACGTTGCAGCCTCCGGCGATCCCGACCCCGTCGCCCTCCCCCAGCCCGGCCGCGACGACGGCGCCCAGCGCCGCGATTAGCCCAGCGGCGGCGGCGTCACCGGCTCCGTCTTCATCGGCTTAATCGGCCGGCTCGCAGTCAATCGGTTGCCCGATGCGCCGTAAGTCGAGCGCATATCCGGCGACGACGAGGTACGCGTTGTCGGCCTGCTTGGCCAATCGCTGAACCATCCGCCCCATCGCATCGCGGAAAAGGCGGGCGGAGGCTGCGACCGGTACGACATCCCAGCCGAACTGTTCGCTGACGGCAATGACCGACGAGCGCGACGCGAGCATCGCGTCGACGAACTCGGCCGCCTCGTCGTCGAGTTGCGACGCGAAGACGTTGTAGTCGATCTCCAGCAGATCGATGCGGCTCGCAATCCGCGCAGCCAACCAGGTGCCGAGCGCGTCGACGAGGAGGCATGCCGTCGCCGGCGCCTCGCGAAAGAGCGCGAGCTGCGCCTCGAGCGTCATCGCGGCGGTTTCGACCGTGCGCCACGACGCTGGACGGTCGCGCACGTGCCGCGTCAAGCGCGCCCGCCATTCAACGTCCTCGGGTTCGCCCGCAGCGGTCGCAATATAGGTCACCTCGCGGCCGCTCTCGAGCGCTAGACGGACGGCGAACGCGCTCTTTCCCGAGCTGACCGGCCCCGTGATGAAGATCACCGCCATCGCGAACGCCATTCGACTTCGGGCGGCTTGCCGCCCCGCTGCGACGAAACGTGATCCCACGATATGGTACTGAACATCCTCAGCATGGCGGCGGGCATCGGTCTCGTCGTGCTAACGCTCGGCGACATCTTCCAGGTCGTCGTCGTGCCGCGATCGACGGGGCGGCGCTATCGCATCAGTTTCTACGTCTGGCGTTGGATGTGGCAGACGTGGCCAAGGGTTGGTTGGCGTCTCTATCCTGCGGACTCCGACCGGCGCGAAGAGTTCATGGCAATCTTCGCGCCGTTCATGCTGATCGGACTGCTCGGCCTCTGGGTCGCCTTGTTGATCTTCGGCTTCGGGTTATTGGTATGGGGTATCCGCGGGGGGCTCATACCGTCTCACGCAACGTTCGGCGAGGTACTCTATTTCGCCGGAACGTCGCTGCTCACGATCGGCTTTGGCGACGTGGTCGGGCGAACCGCCGGGCCTCGGCTGGTGTCGGTCCTGGCGGGGCTTTCCGGGCTTTCACTGCTTTCGATCACGACCGCCTATCTATTCGCGATCTTCGGATCGTTTCAGCAACGCGAGACGTTCGTCGTCACGGTCGCCGCCCGCGCCGGTGCGCCGCCTAGCGGCGTCAATCTGCTCGCCATCGCGGGCTACTCGATGACGCGCGACGACCTGCCGCGCCTGATGATCGAGGCGCAGCGCTGGGCCGCACAAGTGATGGAGAGTCACCTGGCGTATCCGGTTTTGGCCTTTTTCCGCTCGAGCCATGACGACCAGTCGTGGATCGGCACGCTGGGCACGCTGCTCGACGCCGCCACGCTCCTAATGACGACGGTCGAGGGCATGCGCGACGGGCAAGCTCGCATCATGTACAACGTCGGCCGCCACGCCACGCGCGATCTGTCGGTATACTTCCAAGCCGGGACGAACGACAGGTCGGTCGGCATCGAACGATCGGAGTTCGATCACGCGTGCGAGCGACTCGTCGCCGCCGGTTACGAGATGCAAGACCGCGACGAAGCCTGGGGGCGCTTTAGCGAACTGCGCGCCGCGTACGCCTCGCACTTGAACGAACTGGCGCGATTCTTTGAGATTCCGCCGCTTTCGTGGATCGGCGATCGCTCGGCGATTACTCGTTCTCCGCATCATTGATCGCTGCGACCCGCCTTTGGATTGCGGCGCGCAGCGAATCGAGACCCTCTGTGGTCTTGGCGCTGACGTAGAGCGCGCCGGTTTGGCCCAGGGCCTCCGGCACGGCGCGGTCGCACTTGTTAAAGACCGCAAGCGCCGGCACGCGGTCCAGCTCCAACTGCGCTAGAATCGCTTCGACCGCGCGGCGCTGCGCGGGCCACTGCGAGTTGCTTGCATCCAGCACGTGCACCAGCATATCGGCCTCTCGCAGCTCTTCGAGCGTAGCGCGAAATGCCGTCACGAGCTCCTTGGGAAGGTCGGTGATGAACCCAACGGTATCGGCCAGTCGAACGTACGAGCCCGGAGCGAGGTAGGCGCGCCGGATCGTCGGATCCAGCGTCGCAAACGGACGGTCGGCGACAAGTGCGTCGCTGTGGGTCATCGCATTGAGCAGCGACGACTTGCCGACATTCGTATATCCGACCAACGCCACGAGCGGTTCGCGTTGCGGTCCGCTCCTTCGAAGCGCACGCTGTCGACCAATGTTTCGCAAAGCGACGTTCAGTGTGGCGATGCGTTGCCCGATCCGGCGCCGGTCGACTTCGAGTTTGGTCTCACCGGGTCCGCGGGTTCCGATTCCGCCGCCGAGGCGCGAGAGTTCGGCGCCGGCCCCGATCAGATTCGACTGACGGTACCGCAGCTGCGCCAGCTCGACTTGCACCTTCCCTTCTCGGCTGCGGGCCTGTCGCGCAAAAACGTCCAGAATCAGCATCGTGCGATCCACGATCGGCAGCGGAATGATTTTTTCGAGATTCTTTCGTTGCCGCGGGCGAAGATCGTTGAGAACCAAGAGCAGGTCGGCTCGTTCGTCCTGCGCCCGCTGCGCGATCTCGCTCGCCTTTCCGCTACCGACCAGCGTCGCGGCATCCACCGCATCGCGCCGCTGCACGATGCGATCGAGGATCTTCGCGCCGGCCGCACGCGCGAGGGCCTCCAGTTCGTCGAGCTCCGAATCGATTGTCTCGCGCAGAGCGCGGGTCTCGACCGCGACGACGAGCGCGCGCTGCACTATGAATGCCTCGGCGGGCGCGATGCGATCGGACTCAAGCGATCCAGAAGCCAGAGGATCGCATCGTTATAGTGTGGACCAGGGCGCTCCAAGAGATCGGAGTCGATCGAATAGACGCGATGGAGGCGAACCGCTTGCAGACTGCGCCACGGCTCACGATCGAGTGCCGCCTGCAGATGCGTGGCGCGATCCGCGATCAGCACGTCGGGCCGGTCTTCCAGCAGAGCCTCGCTACTATATTGAGCGTAGGCGGCGCCGAGATCCGCGGCAGCGTTGCGCCCGCCGGCAATCGTAACGAGCTTAGAAATATACGACCCGGCGCCGGCCGTCCAGACCGGTGCACTATCCAGGACGATAAAAACGCGCGGGTGCCACGCGAACCGGAGCGTGCGCGCGTGCAGCTTCGCGGTCTCCGCCTGCAGGCGCGCGACGAGCGCGGCGGCTTCGGGACGGCGGCCGGCAAGCGCGCCGATCGTCTGCAGGTTCGTGAAGATACGATCGTAGCCGTCATCGGATAGCAGTACGACTTGCAGGTGCGCGCGACGCAACGGTTCCACCAATCGCGCCTGGGAGGGAATGCCGATCACCAGGCTGGGACGCAACGCGACGATCGCTTCGGCATCGACGCTGGACGAATCGGCAACGCGCGGCAGCGCGGAAGCCCTCCGATCGTCGGTAAAGGCGGAGACGGCAGCGAGCTGCCGCCCGGCACCGACCGCGTAGACGTCGTCGGCGAACGACGGCACCAAGGTGACGATGCCGCCGCCCGCGCCCGAACCGGAACGGGAGGCGCACGCGCCGGCCAGCAGGGCAATGAAAAGGGTCGCCGCTCGGATTTGCACAAGTGGCGATTCTACGTTTTGCGCGGGAAGCCGGTGTGAAGCCGGCACGGTCGCGCCACTGTATGCGTGCTGAGCTTGTCGAGGCACGCGAGTCAGGATGCGCGCAAAACGCTCGAGCAGGTCCACCTCGCGCCAAGGAAAGGATTGCCATGTTCCCGCTGCTCGCCGCGCTCGTCGCGGCTTTGCCGTTGCCTTCCCCGACCCCAACGGCCGTCCCGCAAATCGCCCACGTCGTCACCAGCGACCGGGGCGTCGAATCCGCGCAACGCACCGCGCGCACCACCTACGTCGTAACCGCCTCCCAGATCGCGCAAAACGGTAACCGGACGGTGGCCGACGCCCTCGAATCCGTCCCCGGCGTCGACGTCGTGCGTTACGGCGCCTTCGGTGCCACCGCGAGCGTCGGCATTCGCGGCAGCTCGTCGCAACAAGTTCTCGTCCTGATCGATGGTCTGCCGGTCGCCGGCAGCCAGATCGACGACGTCGACCTCGAGCAGATCCCGGTGAGCGGGATCGACCGCATCGAAGTCGTCGAAGGCGGCGGCTCGACGCTGTACGGCTCCGGTTCCATCGGCGGCGTCATCAACATCATCACGGCCCCCGCGAGCGCGCGCAGCTCGGCGACGGTCTCGACCGGATCGTTTGCCGAGCAAACGTATCTCTTTCAAACTCCGTATCTTTCGTTCCAACGCACCTATGCAACCAACGACTTCTCGGTCGAAAACGCGCCGAATCGCGAGAATGCGCAAGCGGGACTGACCGGCCTCTCCGCGCGCTACGGGCATGCAATCGGCGCCGTCGATCTGACGATCTCCGGAAATCTTACCGACGCGCTCGCCGGCGCGCCCGGCGAGCTGGGCTACTTCTCGCCGACGAGCGAACAAAGCAACGTCGCCCACAACGTGCGGCTGGTGGCGCAGACGCACGGCACGCGTTCGACGGCCACGCTCGAGCTCGGCGATTCGTCGCAGGATCTTGCGTACACATGCAATACACCGGTCGATTCGAACTGCCCAAACTCATTTTATCCGACGCCGGCGCCGGGAGAAACGTCGAACCCGCCCTACGCACAAGTGCTCGACGACCAGCACTGGATGGCGAGCCTCCGCGACGTCGTCGGCGATGCTCGCGAGCGGCTAGTCTACGGCATCGATCTTATGCGCGGCATCGCTCGCGTCGACGAAGGCACCGGCGGCGGCTCGCCGTTCGCCGCGGACAACTCGCCGATTTTCGACGCGTACGCGCAGACGGCGGCCTACGTACAGTCGCAATGGTTCGGCACCAATGGCGATCAGATCTACGCCGGGTTGCGCGCGGAGCGCGACGGCGGCTTGGGAGGCGCGTACTCTCCATCGCTCGGCGGCATCGCGCAGCTCAGCAGCACGCTGCAACTGCGCCTTAACGCAGCTACCGCCTTTCGCGCACCGATTGCCGAGGAGCTCTACTATCCGGGATTCTCCAATCCGAATCTGGTTGCGGAGCGAACGCGCGTCGGCGACGCAACGCTCAATGAGCCGACGCTTTGGGGAGGGATCAGCCTCGGATGGTTCACGACCAGCGGATCGAACTTGATCGTCTCGCCGCCGCCGCTTTACATTCCCGAGAATATCGGACGCGCGTCGATTCAAGGCCTGGCGTTTTCCGTGCAGACGCCTTCGGAGCACGGGTTGTCGGCCACCGTCGGCGTCGTCAACCTCTATCGAGCGCAAGACCTCGACACGGACGAACGAATTTCGGGGCGCGGACCGGTATTCGCGGTGACGACCGCGCTGCGTTACCGTGCGCCGCCGGCGAGCCGTTTCGACGGATTCACGATCGAGGCTCGCGCGCAGGGACCCCAGGAAGCGCCGGATCCGTTTCTGTCCGCGGCCTACTCGGTCTATCAGCCGGCCGACTTCACGCAGATCGACGCGTACGCCGGTTACCGGCTGGCCACGTCGCTGCTGCTCGAGGTGCGCGGCTACAATCTCGGCAACGATCGCTACGCGCTCTACGCGGGATATCCGATGCCGGGACGTTCGGTGCAGGTCGAGCTGCGAAGCCGGTGAGAGCGGTAGCGCTCGCGATCTTACCGCTCGTAGCCGCGGTTATTAGCCTGCTCGTCGGCGCTACCTCACTCTCGCCGGCGGCGGTCGCGTCGGCACTGCTTCATCCGCACGAGACCGGCGTGCTGCACACGATCGTTTGGCAGCTTCGATTGCCGCGCGTCTGCATTGCCGCAACGGTTGGCGCCTCGCTCGCACTTTGCGGCGCCGTCCTTCAAGGGATGCTGCGTAACCCGCTCGTCGATCCCTATCTCACCGGCGTCAGCGCCGGGGCTGCCGCCGCCATCGCGATCGCGATCGTTGCGGGAGTCTCGGCCGCCGCAACGCCCGGGATCGGCTTTGTCGCCGGTCTCGGTGCGGCGGTTCTCGTGGCTGCGCTCGCGCGCCGCGGCGGTGGAATCGATTCGAATCGTCTGATCCTTGCCGGCGTCTCGCTTTCGACGCTCTTTGCGGCGATCGTCACGCTGGCGCTGGTCCGCGCGCAGTCGAACCAGTACGCCAGTACGGTCGTCGCGTGGTTGGCCGGTTCGATGGCCGGGCGCGGCTGGCCCGAGTTGGTAATGGCAGCCCCGTACGCGGCCCTCGGAGCCGTGCTCGCGTTTGCGGCCGCCGCACCGCTCAACGCACTGCGGATCGGCGAGCTTCGCGCACGTTCCGTCGGCCTCAACGTCGATCGAGCGCAGTGGATCATGCTGGCCGCGTCGTCGCTCCTGGCGGCGAGCAGCGTCGTGCTCGCCGGGCTCGTCGGTTTCATTGGATTGATCGTTCCCCACATCGGGCGACGAATCGTCGGGTCGGACGCTCGAGTGCTGCTGCCGGCCTGCGCGTCGATCGGAGCCGCGCTGTGCATGGTCGCCGATGCCGTTTGCCGCCGGATCGTCGCACCCGCGGAACTCCCGATCGGCGTCTTATTGGCCTTTATCGGCGTCCCGGCATTTCTCTATCTCTATCTGAGGATCCGGTGATCGAGCTGCACGACGTCACGCTCGACGTCGGCGGACGCCCGTTTCTGCGCGACATCGAGGCCCGCGTGTCGACCGGGGAGTTCGTCGCGCTGCTGGGGCGCAACGGCGCCGGCAAAACGACGCTGCTGCGCGCGATCGCCGGACTGCATCGGGTCGGCTGCGGTGCGATAGCGATCGACGGCACGCCTACCGCGCAACTGCGGGCGCTCGAGCGTGCAAAGCGGATTGCGTTCGTAACCGGCGACGAAGTCTTCCTCGAGTCGCTGCTCGTTCGCGACGTCGTTTCGATCGGACGGTTCGCGCATCATCGCTGGTGGCAGTGGAACGCCGCGCCGCACGACGAGGATGCGGTTGAAGGCGCCCTCGCCTCGGTACGGCTCGAAGCCTTTGCCGGCAGGCTCTTTTCGACGCTGAGCGCGGGCGAGCGGCAACGCGTTTGGATCGCGTTGGGACTTGCCCAGGAGACTCCGATCCTGCTGCTCGACGAACCGACCAGTCATCTCGACGTCGGCGTCGCGCACGAGATTCTCGCACTGCTCAGGCGGCTCACGCGCGCCGGAAAGACCGTCGTGTGCGCGCTCCACGATATCAACGAAGCTGCAGGCTACGCCGACCGCATCGCGCTCTTAGGTGATGGGGCGCTGCTCGCGCTGGATTCGCCGGACGCGGTCCTCACCGAAAGTCTGCTGCAGCGAGCGTACGGAATCGCCTTCGTGCAGCGGTCCGCGCTTTTGCCGGCGTCAGTGCTTGTGGAACGGCCGCACGTCGGAGCCCAGCACCCACCGGACGATGCCTTTCATTGAGCCGCTCGTGATCGAGACGCCGATTGCATCGTCCGGCGTCGCAAACAGCGGCGAAAGGACGTAGCCTGGGATGCAGGTGACGACGTCGCCGTGCGTGCCGGGCGAAACCAGCAGGGCGTGCGGCAACATCGCCTGCGCTTCGTCGAAGGATGCGGCGTGATACTCTCGCAGGCGTGCGCGCGAATCCCACATCAGCACGGAGGGATCGTCGGTCGTGCTATAGAGCACGACGTGCTCGCCTCTGTGAACGCGACAGTCCGCCCACGCGCTGGCGGAGACCGAAATCAAGCAGACTATGAAGATGGCACACGCCTTACTCATGCGGCACCTCCTCGTCGACGACGCGAATCGCTAGGATCGCCAAGTCGTCGCCGACGCGGTTTCCGCCACGCGCCCGAACGCTCGCAGCAATCTCGTCTGCGAGTTGCTGCGCTCCCGGGCTTGCCCGTTCGATCAGCTGCATCGCGCCTTGGTCGGAGAGTTGCTCGCCGGCCGGGTTGCGAACCTCGGTCAAACCGTCGGTGGCCAGCACGAGCGTATCGCCGGGCTGCAGGTAAATCGTCTCGGTTCCGAATGGTTCTTCCATGACCCCCAGGACCGGGCCGGTTACTGCCAGCTGGGCGACGCCGTTCGGCCGGCGCACAAAAGCGGCATCGTGTCCGCCGCTCGCATACGTCAAACGGAACGTATCGGTGTCGAGCACGCCGACGAACATCGAGACGAAGATGTATGGATCGCCAACCGCCTTGGAGAGAACGACGTTAAACTCCGTCAGAATCGCGGTCGGATCGCTGTTGCGCAGCGCGATGGCTCGCACCATGAACTTGATGAAGGCCGTCAGCACCGCTGCGTCGACGCCCTTTCCGCTAATGTCGGCGATCAAGATCAGCGCCCGGTTTTCTGAAAGTCGATAGACGTCGAACACGTCCCCGCCGACCGCCAAGTGGCTGCTCGCCGACAGGTACGCGGTGCCGATGTCGCAATGCGGCAGCGGAGTCGACTCGCTTTTAAAGGCGCGCTGGAGAATCTCGGTGACGGTGCGTTCTTCTTCGAGTTCGCGGTTCAAGCGCGAGCGGTAGGTGTTTAAAACGATCGCGAACACGCCGAAAACCAGCACCCACGCGGCCCGCAGGTAGGAGGCACGGTCGAGCTGCTCCTGCGTGCTGAGAGCGAGTTCGTCGCCGGTGCCTTCGAGCTCGCGGCGAATCGCCGCCGCCGTCAACGTTTCGTAGTCGGCGAAGAGTTTGTTTCTCTTGTCCAGTTCTTGTAGCCGCAGGCGCGGATGCGCCAGCAACGGCGCGGCAACGGTGTTGCGCCACTCGAGCTGAAGGTGCGCGTAATCGATGAGCAATTTGTCGGCGCCGGGTAGCTCCTCCTCACCCAGCGTCTTGCGAATCGCGCTCTCTTTTTCGTCGTAGCCGGCAGCGGCCGACCGGTATTCGGCCGTGTAGAACGGGTCGCGCGTCAAAAGGTAGCCGCGCAACGAGTTCTCTTCATCGATCTGCAGGCGCAGCAACTCTTCGAGATCGATCTGGGCCTGCTGGATCTGCGCCTGGCGCGCGAACGTGTTGGCAAACTCGGCGCGCGTTTCGAACGTTCCCTCAACCGCAAAACCGAGCGATAGGAGCAAGAAGCCCGTCAATAACATCGTCCCCGTGATGCGGACGAAGGGGCCGTTTCTCATAAGGCCCTCACGGAGAAAGATGAAGAACAGCGGGCTGTGTACAGCCGAGTCGGATCCAAGGTCTTAAATGCTACGACGCTACCGGCATTTTATCCGTCTTGAACCCGATGAAGATATAGCCTGCACCACCGGCCGGGGCTTCGTCCCCTTCGCGCGAGCCGGTCTCCTCAGGAAGCCCCCAGGATCGAGACGAGGCGCTGGCGCCAATTCGCCGAACCTCAGCGTAATGTCCAAACGCCTGCTTGGGCCCGCCTTTATTGCGGTCGGCGATGGAACGTCGACGTTCGGGCGTTTGGCAATCGAAGACAGCCGCATCGTCGGCGTTCTTGCAGCCGACGGCCCTTCGGATTATCCGCTCCCGACCGGCAGCACCATCGCTCCAGGCCTCATCGACGTGCACACCAACGGCGCCGGCGAATATCTCTTCAATCGAGATCAAGGCAACGCCGTGTCAGTTGCCGGCACCGCATATGCGCAGACTGGCACGACGGGCTTCGTGGCCAGCGTCATGACCGCTCCGTGGGAGTCGATGCTTCACGCCGCATCGGAGATCGTCGAAGCAGCAAACCAGTTGGAGGAGGATTGGCCCTTGGGCGCTCGCTGTCTCGGCGTGCACTTTGAAGGCCCGTTCCTCAATCCAAAGTTCCGGCGCATTCATCGCAACGAATGGCTCCTTACTGCCGGCGCCGCGCGCGCGCAAGAGATGGTCGATTCATGCAAAGGCGCCTGTCTGTTGGTGACGATGGCTCCGGAGATCGACGGCGCGAGCGATGCGCTCCGCGTTTTTTTGGAGAACGGCGTCGTTTGCTCGGCGGGTCACACCGGCGCGCGCTATCGTGAAGGCATGCTGGCGATCGGATTGGGCTTTCGGTCCTTGACGCACGCATTCAACGGAATGCCGCCGCTCGACCATCGCGATCCTTCGATCCTGGCCTCGTTCATCCAAGACCGGCGCACGCTCGTGCAAGTCATCTGCGACGGTTTTCACGTCTCGCCGGTGATGATCGACATCCTGCACCGAACGCTCGGCGACCGGCTCGTGCTGGCGACCGATGCAATGCCCGCCGCCGATCCCGGTTATCACATCGACGGCGGCGTGGTTCGAGCGGCCGACGGAACCATCGCCGGCAGCGCGCTGCGCATGGACGAGGCGCTGCGAAACTATATGTCGTATGCGCAGATTCCGTTCGCCGCGGCAATCGTTGCAGCGACATACGCGCCGGCACGATTGATTCGGCACGACGCCGAGCTAGGCCGCATCGCGCGCGGCGCGCGCGCCGACCTCTCGTTCTGGGATAAGGATTACCGCGTGGTCGCTACCATGGTCGGGGGTCGCTTCGTCTACAACTGCGCTGAGGTCGCCGCGTAACTTCGCTTCTAAGCTACGCTTCGTAAGCGTAGTCCGTAGTCTCCTCTGGACGCGGTGCGAACGCCGAGCGCAGCATGACGATGGCGGCGTAGAGAACGACCACGACGACGAGCCAGCGCACCGCATTGAGTGGAAGCGACTTCACGATGTAGGCCGCGATCAGCACGCCGGGAATTCCCCCAAGTGTCAGGCCCAGGACGGCGCGCATTGAAATCGCATCGAAGCGGATGAAGCGCAAGCTCGCGATCGGCATCAGAAACGCGCACGACCCCATCATGATCGGAAAAGCTGCGACCGGATTCATCCCCAGGAGGCTCACCATGATCATGCATGGTGCGTAAAGTCCGATTCCAACCGTCATCAGCGCGCCGAGGCAGAAGTTGATCGCAACGGCGATCCAGAGGCGCGGGCTATCGAGGCTAAGCGCCGTACCGCTCAATCCGAAGTGGCTGCCCTTTAAGCCGGTGAGAATGAAGAGGACGGCCGCGGCCAGCAGCGCCGTGCCCATGCCGATCTGCACGTAGCGCCGCGGCCAGCGCGCGACGAAGCCGGCGCCCAGCCACGCGCCGGCAACGGCTGCAAGAATCAGCAGCAGCAGCGTCTTCGGCTCGACCGCCACGATGACGATATAGATAAGTGCCTCGACGACGGTGGGGAGCGCATGCCCAACGTTAAGCGTGCCGGGAATTCGCTCGTCGGGCACGGCCCGGAAGAACTTGAAGAGCGAGGTCGTCACCGCGAACGACCCGATACCGAGCGTATCCAAAAAATCGGTAACGAAGCCGATCGCAGTCAGCAACGGCGTCGGTGCCGGGCTTTTGTGCCGTGGCAGCGCCCGAACCAGCGCCACGATCAGCACGAGGGCAACGAGGATCAGCGCGACGACGAGCAGCGTATGCGTCATGGTTGCAGTCGGTACGCCCAGAACGCGCCGCGGCCTGCTTATCCGGTCGCGGAGGCGACCTCTCTGGTTGCCGCAGCGTTAAAGTAGGTAGCCTTCGGGTGATGCATTACGATGGCCGCCGTCGACTGCTCGGGGACGATTTGGAACGCCGGCGTGAGGGTCACGCCGATCTTCGCGGTCGCGTCGAGCAGCCGGAAGACCACCTCGTGCTGCCCTAAATCGGGGCAGGCTCCGTAGCCCCAGGAATAGCGCTTCCCGCGGCCGTTCTCCAAACCGAGTTCGCGGCGAATGTGCCGGTGCGTGTACTCGGCGAGCGCCTCGGCGGCCTGCACCGAAAAACCGTGCACGAAGTACGACTCGCTATAGTCGCCGGCCGCCTGCAACGCTTCGGTGCGTTGCGTCGCATTGCGTCCGACCGTCACGATCTGCAACGCGACCACGTCGCTGGCGCCGCCGTCGCGCGGCTCGAGCAGATAGTCCGCCAGGCTCAAGTGCTCGCCGCCGATTTGGCGCGGGAACTCCATCCGGGCGATCTCCTTGGCCGGCTGCGCCGGATCGTACAGGATGACGTCGTTTCCTAAACCCGCAGCGGGGAAATAGCCGTAGACGACCTTCGGCTCGAGCAAGTCGCCCCGAAGCGCTTCGGCTTGGAAGCGACGAAGGCGAGGATCGAACTCTTCGGCGACGAGCCGTTCGAACGCCTCGCCTTTTGTGTTTGCAGCGCCCCACGAAAGCCGGTAGAGGCTGCGCAAATCGAAGCAGGACCAGAGTTCGCGTGGATCGATTCGATCCAGTACGCGAACGCCCCAAAACGGCGGCTGCGGAACTTGCGCGCGATCGGCTTTGACCGCCGAGATCGCCGGTGCCCGCGACGCTACCGGCGCGGACCGCCGCGCGCTTTGCGCAAACGCTTCACCCTTCGCCCGCTCGACGAGATCTAGCCGCCGTTGCGGATCGCTCGTGAGCGCATCGACGAGTTCGAGCCCTTCGAACGCGTCGCGCGCGTAAAAAACGCCCGGCTCGAAAAAGCGCGTGCCGCCTTCCAACAGTGCGATCCGCCGGCCAAAGTCGCGGTTGATCGCCGCGCCGCCGATGATGACGGGGAAGCTTAAACCGCGTGCGTCCTGCTCTTCGAGGCAGACCGGCATCTGTTTGCTGGTCGAAACCAAAAGCGCGGAAAGGCCGATGGCGTCGGCCCGCACCTCCACGGCCTTCTCGAGAATCGTATTCATGGGAACCTGTTTGCCGAGATCGTGGACCGTGTAGCCGTTGTTGGCAAGAATCGTGTGCACCAGGTTCTTTCCGATGTCGTGCACGTCGCCGAAGACCGTCGCCAGGACGACGGTCCCTTTCGTTGCGCCTTCGGAGCGCTCGAGAAACTGCTCGAGGTGCGCGACGGCCTTCTTCATCACCTCGGCCGATTGCAACACGAACGGCAGAATCAGATCGCCGCGGCCGAATCGATCGCCGACGTCTTTCATCGCGGGCAACAGGATTTCGTTGAGCACCGCTACCGGCGTTCTCTCCAGCAAGGCTTCATCGATCTTGGCCTCGATGCCGTCTTTTCGGCGGCGCAGAATCGCCTGGTGAATTCGTTCTTCGATCGTCGCCTCGTCCGCCGCTTGTTCTTCGGCGCCGGTCTCGGATCGGCCGCCGGGCGCTTCGCGCTCGAAATGTTCGATCAGACGCGGCAGCGCATCCGCCCGCCGGTTGAAGACGAGGTCGTCGCAAAGCTCGCGAACCGTCGAGTCGATCTCGAAGTATGGAACGATCTCCTTGGGGTGGACAAGCGCGCAGTCCAAGCCGGCCTCGACGCAATGATACAGAAAGACCGAGTTCAGCGCGGCGCGTGCGTTGGGCCGCAGGCCGAATGAAACGTTGGAGACGCCGAGCGAGGTGAGCGGGCCCTGCAACTCGCGTTTGATGAGGCGAATTCCCTCGATCGTTTCGACGGCCGAGTTCAAGAACTCGGGCTCGCCGGTCGCCAGCGTGAAGGTGAGATCGTCGAAGATCAGCGCGCCGGGCGGTAGACCGTACTCGCCGACGGCAATCTCATAGATGCGGCGCGCGACCTCGAGCTTGCGTTCCGCCGTCTTTGCCATCCCGCTTTCATCGATCGTCAAGGCGACGACCGCCGCGCCATGCTCGCGTGCAAGCGGTAAGACGGCGTCGAGCTTGGCGCGCCCCGACTCGAGGTGCACCGAGTTGAGAATCGCCCGGCCGGGGTAGTTTTGCAGCGCAACTTCGAGCACTTTGGGTTCGGTCGAATCGATCGCGAGCGGCGCCTCGATGGATTGCGCCAGCCGCCGTACCAGTTCGCGCATCTGTTCGTCTTCGTCGGGCCGTTCGGTCAACGCGCAACAGACGTCGAGCACGTGCGCACCGCCCTCGACCTGCTCTCGCGCGATGAGCACGACGTCGTCGTACCGGTCGTCGAGCAGCAAGCGCTTCACCTTGCGGGAACCTTGGGCGTTGATGCGCTCGCCGACGATCAGCGGCCGCGGTTGCTGTTCCAGCGAGATCGCGGTCATCGCCGAGGCAACCTCTTGGGAACGTTGCGCGCGCGGTCGCGTTGCGCGCCGCACCGCTAAGACGGCTTCGCGAAGCGCGCTGATGTGCCCGGGCGTCGAACCGCAGCAACCGCCGACCGCCTCGACGCCGAATTCGCGCACGAAGGCTGCAAGCTCGGCGGCTAGCTCCTGCGGGCCTTCGGGATAGATCGTCTCGCCGTTGGGCCCCATGAGCGGCAGGCCCGCATTCGGTATGACGCTGACGAAGCAGCGCGACGTGTCACAGAGATAACGAATCGAATCGCGCATCTGCGACGGGCCGGTCGAGCAGTTGAGGCCGACGACGTCGATCGGCAGTGCGTCGAGCGTTGCGCGAATCGCGCGAATGTCGGTGCCCAGCAGCATCCGGCCGTCGGTAATCAGCGTCGGCTGCGCTTGAATCGGCACGCGGCGCAATCCGCGTTCGAACTCACGGACTATTCCCGCGACGGCAGCCTTGAGCTCGAGCATATCTTGCATCGTCTCGAGCAAGAGCAGATCGGCGCCGCCTTCGACGAGCGCCCGTGCCTGTTCGCCGTAGACGTCGCGCAACTGCTCGTAGGTGATATTGGAGAGCGCCGGATCCGACGAGGAGACCAGCATGCCGGTCGGGCCCATGGAACCGGCGACGAACCGAGGATGCTGCGGCGTCGAGATCGCGTCGCACGCCTCTCGCGCGATCTCGGCGGCGCGCAGGTTGACCTCGTGGGTTCGGTCGCCGAGGCCATACTCGTCGAGCTTTAGTCGCGACGCGGTAAACGAGTCCGTCTCGACGACGTCCGCGCCGGCCACCAGATACGCTTCGTGAATCGAACGAACGATGTCGGGCCGTGCGAGCACGATCGCTTCGTTGCAGCCCGCAAGAGCGCTGCCGCCAAAATCCTCCGGCGAAAGTTCGAGCGCCATGAGCTGCGTGCCCATGGCGCCGTCGAAGATCGCAACCCGCTCTTCGAGCAGGCGCAAGTACTCAGACACGGTCCCGGCTCACGATCTCTCCCACTTTGTTTCCGGCCCGATTATACACCGGCGGCCGCGCAAATCGGGCCAGC
Organism: Vulcanimicrobiota bacterium; assembly: GCA_963823795.1. Lineage (GTDB taxonomy): Bacteria > Vulcanimicrobiota > Vulcanimicrobiia > Vulcanimicrobiales > Vulcanimicrobiaceae > Cybelea. The sequence goes on from CAWGMX010000006.1 coordinate 70,121, forward strand.
GCGCCGGCTTGGCGTTCGTCGAGCACGCCCAAGCGCCTTAAGGCCGAAATCGAAGAAGGTCCGCGCGCTCGGGTAGTGCCGTCGATCACTTTGGAGGCGTACCCGAAGCCCTGCGAAATGGCCGCCGCAGCATGAACGCCTTCGGCGCCGGCCTTCGACACGACGTTTCCCGCGCCGGCGATCATTAGCTCGGTATCGAACTGACCGGTTCCGGCCACGTACTCGGGATGGGCGAGCATCGCATCGCGCACGATCGCGAGCGCCCGCGCGTCGGCGGAAGCGATGCCGGAAAGCGTCGCCAGCCGAGCAAACGAGATCGCTGCCTTTCGCAGCCCGGTCGCATAGACGGGAATTCCGCACCCGTCGATCGCAATGGGCCACCTCGAAGCGTCGTCGTCGGAGAGTCGCGCGCAAAACGCCAGAATCCGCTGCTGGGCACGGTTCTCAACGCTCAAGTAAGTCGTCGGATCGGCGCCGATCGCCAAGCAGAGCGCCAAAATTCCGGCGTGCTTTCCGGAGCAGTTGTTATGGAGCGTCGTCGGTTCCAATCCCGCTTCGCGAAGCTCCTCTGCCGCGTTCTCGTCATACGGTTGATGGATACCACACTGCAGTGCCGATTCGTCCATGCCGATTTTATCCAAGATCGAAGCGACCGCTTCCACGTGAAACGGCTGACCAGAATGGGAGGCGGTCATCACCGCGATTTCGCGCGGCTCCAAGTTGAATCGTTCGCCCACACCGGCTTCAATAGCCGTTGCCGCAATCAACGGCTTTGCCGCCGACCGCAGGAAGACGGGCGACTCGATATCGCCGTCCCGAAAGAGCACCGTCCCTTGCGCATCCACCGCGCAGGCGGCGACGCGATGAACCGACTCGACGTACCCGCCGCGGGTTACGTCAACGTAGGCTTCGTCGCTGGCGGTCAAACGAGCGCGGGTTCTACGATCGTGGCTTCCTGCTCGGCGAAGACGGGATTGCTCAAATACCGCTCGCCGGTGTCGCATCCAAATGTGACGATCGTCTTGCCTCGCATCTCCGGACGCTCCGCGACGCGCAACGCCGCCCAAACGTTGGCACCCGAGGAAATGCCCACGAGCATTCCCTCTTCGCGCGCAAGCCGGCGTGCCATTGCAATGGCATCGGCGTCGGTAACGCGCACGACTTCTTGATAAACCTCGGTGTTGAGCACCTTGGGCACAAACCCGGCGCCGGTGCCTTGAATTTTATGCGGTCCCGGCTTTCCGCCCGAAAGCACCGGCGATCCATCGGGTTCGACCGCGATCATTCGTACGCCGGGTTTACGCTCTCGCAACACCTCACCGACGCCGGTGATCGTGCCGCCGGTGCCGATCGCCGAGACGACGACGTCGACCGCGCCGTCGGTATCGCGCCAAATCTCTTCGGCGGTGGTCCGGCGATGGATCTCCGGATTGGCCGGATTCTCGAACTGCTGCGGCATGAAGTACTTGCCGGGCGCGCCGGCGACGATTTCGTTTGCGCGCCGAAGGGCGCCGGGCATGCCTTCCGAGCCGGGCGTCAGCACGACTTGCGCACCGTATGCCTTGAGGAGGTTCCGCCGCTCGACGGTCATCGTATCGGGCATAACCAAGATGATCGGATAGCCTTTCGCCGCCGCGACAAAGGCCAGCGCGATGCCGGTGTTTCCGCTCGTCGGTTCGAGGATGGTCATCCCCGGCAAAAGACGGCCGTCGCGTTCTGCGGCCTCAATCATTGCCAGACCGATCCGGTCCTTCACCGAGCCGCCAGGGTTGAACGATTCCATCTTCACGAGCACCGTCGCCGGCATCCCAGCGTTGAGCCGAGGAATCCTGACCAACGGCGTATTGCCGAACGTGTCGGCTAAGTTGTCGTAAATGCGTGCCATAGTACCCCGTCTAACCCTCGCTTCTCGTTCGAGCGTTGCACTCCCGGGGTGTTGGCTCCTCGATCGCGAGAAGGAAGCGGGCGCTTTGGCCGCCGATTGCACGAATCATGCGCCGCCACTGCTCGATCGCTCCAACGCTCAGCACGCTGATTCTCGTCGTGCTGGTCGTCGTTCCGAGCGCGCGAGGCGCTTCGCAGGGGGCACCAACCCTTTCGCAGGCGCTCGACGCCGTCGCCGCCTACGCGCCGCAGGCGATGCGCGAGCAAGGCACGCCGGGGCTCTCGGTTGCAATCACCGACCGCAACGGGACGCTGCGAATCATAACGCTGGGATACGCAAACCGAGACTCCCAAACTCCGGTGACACCGGGGACGCTCTTTGCCATCGGTTCGATTACCAAGTCGATGACGGCGCTGGCCTTGCTTCAGTTGCACGATGCCGGGCAACTCGATCTCGACGCGCCGGTTCGCAGCTATCTTCCGTGGTTTGCGATCCAATCGCTCGGCGGCCCAGTCCTCGTTCACCAACTTCTCTCGCACACCGCCGGGCTGCCGGGCGACTTCACCTCGGAGCCCGGCTATCTCTACCAGATCGTCGCGCTGCGCAACGCTAAAACGCTCTTCGGTCCGGGAACCTTCTGGATGTACTCCAACGACGGCTACGCAACTGCCGGCGCGATATTGGCGCGGCTCGACGGGCGATTTTGGGAACAGTCGCTGACGGCGCGCGTCTTGGCCCCGATCGGCATGACGGCCAGCTCCGCCGTCTTTACGCCCGAGGGAATGGCCGGCGCAGCCGTCGGTTATCAGTTTCGCGACAACGACCGGCCCGCGTCGCAAAATCCACCGTTGGTCGCATCACCGCCGATTGACTTCGTCGATCCCGCCGGCTCGGTGCTCTCGACTCCCGAGGACATGGCGCGATACATGCGTTTTTATTTGAACGGCGGAGTAACCGTCGACGGCCGCCGGCTGATATCCGCATCAACTTTCGCCGCAATGACTCACTCCGATCGGTTGACGAACGGCAAACCGGCCGGCGCCGCGGCCCCCGAACTCGCGGAAGCGCCGTCGTTCTACCGGCAGTATGGCTACGGGCTCTCGGTCTTCGACGAGAACGGGGAGCATCTCATCGGTCACACGGGCGGAATCTCCGGCTACACCGCCTGCATGCAGATGAACCTGACCCGCGGATTCGGCGTCATCGCGTTTGCGAACCTGGTTGAAGCGCCGTTGCACCCGTGCGCGATCGTGCTCTACGCGATGCGGGTGCTGCGAGCGCAAAGCGTGGGCGAACCGCTTCCATCGCCACCGCCGGCACCCGACCCGGCGAAGGTCGCTCGGGCGAGCGAGTACGCGGGTGCGTATACCGGGCCAAACGGCTCGTCACTGGGCGTCGTGGCCGCCGGGGATCGCCTCTATCTCATGGATGCCGCAAAGCACATCGCACTCTACCGCCGCGGCCACGATCTCTTCTGGGCCGACGACCCTCGCTTTGCAATCTTTCTGCTGGCCTTTGGGCGCGATCGCGACGACAAGGTCGTGGAGCTCAACTATGGGTCGCGCTGGTACGCCAACGAGCGCTATCGCGGAGCGCGCACGTTCGTCTATCCGCCGCGCTGGAACGCCTTGGCCGGCCGTTACGAAAATACGTTCTTGGGGGAACCCGCCGTCACACGCGTAGTGATCGTTAAGAACCGCCTGACGCTCGACGGAACCGACCCGCTCGAGCCGCTTGCCGACGGCAGCTTCGCTCTAGGAGATTCGGTCGTGCGCTTCGATTCGTATGCCGGAAATCAACCGCAGCGGCTGACCCTCGACGACACGCACTTATACCGCGTCGAACTCCCGTAGCTACTCACCTATATCCCAGAGCAATCCCAAGTCTTTTTTCGAGAAGGCTCGAAAGGCAATGAGCGTCTCGGTGCTGAGAATGCCGTCGAGCGCGGCGACCTGTTCGGTGACGAGATCGCTGAGCTGCTCGTGGTGCTTCACGCGCACGATCGCGACCAAGTCGTAGGGGCCCGCGACCGAATAGACTTCCGCGACGCCGTCGATCGCCAGCAGGTCGTCGGCGATCGAGCGCAGCCGCGGCCGCTCGACGTTCATCAAAATCAGTGCCGCTACCATTTCATGCCACCCCGCGTTAACCGTTTTACTTGTTCTTGAAGCGGGCGACGCGCTTTTCGTTATAAGCCGCGAGCCCTTCTTTCGCATCCTCGCTCTTGAAGAGCAGCGACTGCAGCTCGCGTTCCAGTGCGAGCGCGTCTTGCAGCGGTAGCTCGGCACCGGTCTGAACGCTGCGCTTGATGTGCCCCACGGCCATCGGCGCCTTGTTCGGCGAGCAGAACTGCTTGGCGTACTCCGTGATTTGCTCCCGAAACTCGGCCGCACTGCCTTCGAAGAGGTCGGTGAGCATTCCCCATTCCAGCGCCTGCTCGAAGCTGACGGTCTTTCCGGTCACCATCATCTCGATGGAGCGCGATTTGCCGACCAGACGCGCTAAGCGCTGCGTTCCGCCGGTTCCCGGCAAAACGCCGAGCGCAACTTCGGGAAGCCCGATTTTTCCAGCGTCCTTCCGAGCGATGCGCAGATCCGCTGCCATTGCGATCTCCAGTCCGCCGCCGACGCAATGCCCGTTGAGCGCGGCGATCACCAGCTTGGGCGTCTGTTCGAGTCGCGACAGCGTCTCGTTTGCGTGCAGGCAGAACATGTACTTGAACTCGGGCGTAACTTGGTTGAGCATCCCGATATTGGCACCGGCTGAAAAGAACTTCTCGCCCTTGCCGGTAAGCACGATGACCTCGACGTCCGAGTCGAACCGCGCATCGAGAATCGCTTCGTCGAGCTGGCGCATCATCTCGTGCGTGTACGTGTTGGCCGGCGGATCGTCCATCTCGACGAACGCCACGTGGCCGTCTTTCCAGTAGTTGATGACGCGCTTGCCGTCAAGCGCGCGTTGTTCGCGACCGAACGGAGTCGGTTTTGCAGTGGCCTCGAGGGTGGTGCTCATGAAAGGTTTCCTTTGGGTGCAATCCAGTTGGGGTCTTTAAAGTATTCCTTCAGTATCGTTTCGTCGGCGCCAGTCGGAAGCGCCGTCGGAGCGTAGGCCGCCCACTCGTCCTCGGAAAGTTTGCGGCCATCGACGGTATAGCGTTCTCCGCCATAATCGCCGATCTTGCGGTTGAAGCACATGTCGGGAACGTAGAACTTCGTCTCGCTCGCATTGACCTCGTTGACGCGGGCGACCGTACCCGAGATTTCCTCGTGAAACTGCCGGCGAGCGCGCTCGTTGAGGTGCTCCTTGTCAACGCCTTCTCCAGCCTTATCCTCGTCGACGCGCCCTTTGATTCCCCAAGTATACGCCCACTGCGCCGAGCCCGAGTGATCGGTGCCAAAGAGATCGAGCGAGCCCGAGATCCACTTGTTGTAATATTTTTGCTGAATCTCGACGGGAATAACGCCAGCCTTCGCGATGCGGCGCAGCCCGGTGATGCCGGTTCCCATATGAAAGGACTCCTCGCGAAGCATCGGGCCCATCGAGGCCGCGAGCGGAGCGAAACTCGAGTGGGACAGCATGCTCAACTGAAACTTGCCGTCGCGATCCATAAAGTTCGTGTAAGCGAAAAAATCGAGCCAGTGCGTCACGTCGTCGTTGAATGCATTGAGCAAGCGATTCTTCTTACCGAAAGCGCGTCGCTCGAGCATCTTCTGCGCTTCGATCTTCCCTTCGCTGCCGAAGTGTTCGACCATCAGATGACACATCTGATAGCCGTGACGGGTCTCTTCCACCATGATCCGAACCAGCGATGCCAGATCGTATTCGCTGGGCGCGTTATTCACCAGGAATCGCTGCTGCTCGTTTGAGGCAAACTCGGTGTCGCCCTGATATACGACCATGTTGAGGACCGCGTCTCGCATGCGCTGATCGGGGATCTCGCGAACGCGCTCCCACCGGCGCTCCCCCTTGAAGTCTCCGAAGTAGATTTCGGGCGTCGGCAGCTCGCCGTACTTCGCCTCAAAGGTGTAGCCCGGCATGAAGCGGTCGACCAGCTCGCGGTCGAGCCCGATGTCGCGCCTCCATTCGTCCAGCATGACGATCCAGTCGTCAAAGGTCGCGATTCGGTTCATTTTGCTGTCCTTCAAATCGTATAACGGAAATTTATCAAACGGCGGGAATACCGTTATACTAAGATGCCACGGCAAGAGGTGTCAACCCTTGTCCAGCGGCCGGTTACCCGGCCAAACTCGTTCATTTTCACGCTCTACGGCGATATGGTCCACCGCCTCGCCGGCGACGGAGCGCTTTGGATCGGCGGCCTGATCCGCCTGATGGCCTCGTTTGGGGTCTCGCCCCAGGCCGTCCGCCAAGCCGTCTCGCGGATGACTAGCCAGGGATGGCTCGTCGCGCGACGCGAGGGTAATCTGGCCTTCTATTTGGTAACCCTCCGAGGACGCCGCCGGATCGAAGAGCTCAGCCCCCGCATCTACGGGCCGGTTATCGAATGGGACGGTCGCTGGCGGCTGCTCACCTATGCCGTCGGAGAGACGCAGCGCCAAGCGCGCGAACGCCTTCGGAAGGAGCTGGCCGCGCTTGGCTGGGCGCAACTCTCCTCCTCGACCTGGATCTCGCCTTCGGATGCACTCGAAGCGGCTCGTGAAGCGGCCACTGCGGCGGTGGCGCCCGACGCGTTCCACCTGTTCGAGTCGGAGTACCGCGGGCCCATGAGCGACCGCGCGCTGCTCGAGCGTTGCTGGAACGTGGAGTCGATTGCGTCGGCGTATCGGGAGTTCATCTCCCGCTATCGGCCGCGTTTCCACCTCGAAACCTCCGGCGAGGCGCTCAGCGACGAGGGGGCGTTCGTCGAGCGGCTCTGGCTGGTCCACGACTACCGGAAGTTTGCCTATCTCGACCCTGGGCTGCCAAGCGAGCTGCTGCCGGCTCATTGGCCCGGTACCGCCGCAGCGGCGCTCTTTCGCGAATACTATGCGGCGCTCGACAAAAAATCACAACGCTACTTTCATCTTTGCACGCGTCTGACGAACGGGGCCGAGCCAAAGCGCGTCGAAGCGACCCGCCCATGCCAAAACGCCTGATGATCGTTCTCTGCGTCGCCGCGCTGGCGGTTGCCGCGTGTCACAGCAACACCTCGACGACTCCAACGCCGTCATTTACGCCCGGCTCGTCGTCGCCGAACCCGAAGATTACGTCTGTGCACGTCTTGGTCACGATCAACGGCTCACCCAAGCCGCATATTCCGGTCGAGGAGTCAACGCCAAGATCGACGGCGAGTCCTCGCCCCGGGACACCGTTTCAAACGCTCAACACCAACAAAAACGGCAAGGTCGACTTCACCGGCCTCAAACCCGCTAAGACTTACTGCTGGGTAGCCCTCCTGCCCCTGGGGAAGTCGTTTGAATGTGCCCCCTGGCAAACTTGGCAAACCAGCATAATCAGCCTAGGAACCTAACCCTCATCCTCATCTAAATGAAGGTGAGTTCCATCTTCCGCCTCTGAGAGCACGTCGCGCGCTTCGGCAAGTACCGCGCGTGAGAGGGGCCGGGGCGGCGGCTCGACGGAGCCCGGCTCGGCCAGAAAATCCACCTCGCTCCAGTCTTCCCAGGTCTCCAGCGGCTCGCCGTCCTGCATCGCCGGAAAGCGGACGCAGAATCCTTGGTCGAGGTGCACGCCAACGACGATAACCTCGGTACCGCGCGGAAAATAGGTTCCGTCCTTCCAGAGCGTACCGTAGCTCGTGCTATAATGCCGGCCGATCTTGAGCGCTTCCACCATACGCCAGGCTATACCCGAAACGGGTCCATCGGTTTCTCACCGATATAGGTGAGCACGCTTTTCGTCTCGCTATACAGGCGCATCGTCTCCATTCCCAACTCGCGTCCGTACCCGGATGCCTTATAGCCGCCAAACGGAACGCCGGGAAAGACCGCATACGGCGTGTTGATGGCGACCGATCCGGTACGGATTGCGCGAGCGACGCGATTCGCGCGCCCGATGTTCGTGGTCCAGACGCTTGCGGCCAGACCGTACTCGCTGTCGTTTGCCAGCGCGATCGCGTCAGCTTCGTCCTCGAAGCGCACCAACACGGCGACCGGGCCGAAGATCTCCTCGCGAACGATCCGGTGGTCGCTCTTGGCTTCGTACGCGGTCGGGCTCCAGAACATTCCCGACGCAAAACTCTGGTCGAGATCGGGTGCGCCGCCGCCGAAAAGCGCCTGGGCGCCTTCGGCCGCGCCGATCTCGCAGTACGAGCGAATTTTTCGAACTGTTCGGACGTCGTGATCGCGCCGATCTGCGTCTGCGGATCTTCGGGATCACCGACACGCAGTAACTGCGCCTTCTCGGCGAACCGCTCGACGAAACGGTCGTAGATTCCGGATTGCAGCAGAATACGCGAGCGCGCCTCGCAGCATTGGCCCGCATTATAGTAGACGCCGTACAGCGCACCGGCGACGGCGGCGTCGACATCGGCATCGTCAAAGACTACGGACGGCGATTTCCCGCCGAGTTCCAACGTCACGCGCTTGAGCGTGCGCGCGGCGGCCGCAGCGACGATGCGCCCCGTATCGGTCGAGCCGGTAAACGCGATCTTATCGACGGCCGGATGATCGACCAGCCAACTTCCAAGCCCTTTCGAACCGGTGACGACGTTGAGAACGCCTTCGGGTACGCCCGCTTCGAGCGCGATCTTGCCCAACTCGATCGCCGTCAGCGGCGTTACGTGCGCCGGCTTGAGCACGATCGTGCAGCCCGCGGCGAGCGCCGGTGCAACCTTCCACGAAGCCAGCAGCAGCGGAAAGTTCCACGGCACGATTGCGCCGACGACGCCGACCGGCTCGCGCACGGTATTGGCCAGATACGTCGGCAGCGGCGGCGGCAACGTTTCGCCGTAGTTCTTCGTGGCCGCGCCGGCATAAAACTCAAAGCAATCCACGATTGCGCTGAGCTCGCCTTTGGCCGTCGCGACGGTCTTGCCGTTGTTGCGCACCTCGCATAACGCCAAGTCGGCCGAACGCTCGCCGATGAGTCCAGCGAGCTTATAAATAATCTTGGCGCGTCGCGAGGCCGCCATCGACGCCCACTTGCCGGCATCGAACGCGCGGCGCGCTGCATTCACCGCATCGTTGAGATCCTCGCGCGTCGCTTCCGCGACGTCGGCGAGCTTCGCCCCCGTGGCCGGATTGCGAACTTCGTACGTGCCGCCGTCGGAAGCATCTCGCCAGGCTCCGCCGATCAGCAGTTGCGTCTTGGTCATGGTTGGGGCAGTCGTCATGGCGACCGCCTTCTACTCCACCCGCTCGAATACCGTTGCGATGCCCTGGCCGACGCCGATGCACATCGTCGCCAGGCCGAAGCGCGCCTTTCGCCGAGCCATTTCGTGCAGGAGCGTCGTCGCGATGCGCGCGCCGCTTGCGCCCAATGGGTGTCCCAACGCAATCGCACCGCCGTTGACGTTCGTCTTGCCGGGATCGAGCCCCAGCTCGCGCATGCATGCGACGGCCTGCGATGCGAAGGCTTCGTTAATTTCGATCAGATCGATTTGGTCGACGGCCAAGCCGCGCGTGCGCGAGCGCCTTGCGCGTCGCCGGTATCGGCCCCAGACCCATCACGTCGGGAGCCACGCCGACGCAGGCGCTCGCGACGATGCGCGCCATCGGCCGCAGGCCCAAGCGGCGCGCCGCCCGCGCTTCGCAAAGCAGGAGCGCCGCCGCGCCGTCGTTGAGGCCCGACGAGTTACCCGCCGTCACCGTACCGTCGCCCTTAAAAGCCGGCTTGCAGTTTCGCCAAACGTTCCATCGTCGTCTCCGGCCGCGGATGTTCGTCGCTCGTTACGGAGGTTGCGGGTGAGGCGCCCTCAACCGGCACGGCAACCAGTTCCCCGGCAAATGCGTCGCGTTGCATCGCCGCCTTGCACTTCATCTGAGATTCGAACGCAAAACGGTCTTGCTCTTCGCGTGTGATGCCGAAATTCTCGCGCGACGTTCTCGGCAGTCTCGCCAAGCGAAACGGTATGCTGAGGCGGCATCTTCGGATTGATCATGCGCCAGCCGAGAACCGTATCGAAGAGCTGCTGGCCTCGGCCAAAAGCCGCACCGCTCTTCGGCAAGGCGTACGGTGCGCGCGTCATGGACTCGACGCCTCCGGCGATCATTACGTCGCCCTCTCCAAAGGCAATCGCTTGCGCGGCCGAGTTAATCGCCTGAAGGCTCGAACCGCACAGACGGTTGACCGTAGCGCCGGGCACGCTGAGCGGGAAATTCGCCAACAGCACGGCCATGCGCGCGACGTTTCGATTGTCTTCGCCGCTCTGATTGGCGGCGCCGAAGTAAACGTCCTCAACGATCGCGGGAGCGATGCCCGTTCGCTCGACCACCGCGCGCACCGTGATCGCCGCAAGGTCGTCGGGACGAACGGTTGCCAGCGCGCCGCCAAGGCGGCCGATCGGCGTGCGCGCGGCATCGACGACCCAAACCTCGCGGCTCATTGCGGCACGCTCTCCTCGGGCGCCGGCGACTCTTCCATGTCGAGAAGCCAGATGGAACGGTGCGCCGCGAACGGATCACCCTCGGCCTCGGCCAGCCGCTTCAAGATGCGGCGCAGGCGCGTGCCGCCGATTTCACGCCCCCACGCAATCGGACCGGCGGGGTAGTTGGCTCCCAGCTGCATTGCTTCGTCAATATCTTCGGGCGTGGCGACGTCCTCCGCAACGGCAATCATCGCCTCGTTGACGATCGAGCCGACGGTCCGTCCGAGAAAGAGTCCGGGAACGTCTTCAACGAGCACCGAGGCCTTGCCGATCGCTGCGAAGAGCTCCGCAGCCAGCTCCAGCGCGTCGTCCGACGCATGCTCCGAGTTGGCAATCTCTACGGCGCCCACGGCCGACAACGACCCGAGCACGCCGAAGCCGACCAACCGCTCCGAATGACGGAGTCGCGCCGCACACGCCGCAACGTCGGTTGCATACGCGTCGGTAAAGATGACGCATTCCGGTTCGAGCGACGCTTCGAGCCGGGCGATGGCGTCGCCGCGATCGGAGGTTCCATCACCGGTGTCGATCAGTATCGTCGGCGCGGCGGCTAACTCGTCGAACAGCTCGTCGTTGTCGATGCGCAGCACGTTGCGGTAGCCTTGCTCGAGCAACTCCGCCAGTTCGTCGGCGCGATTGCCGAATCCAACCACGGCGACGATCTCTTCATCGTTTGGCTCCGGCGCCGGCGCGGGCACGTCGAGTTCGAGTCTTTCGGCCTTGCCGTCGCGATACGCATAGAATCCGGCGCTGGTCTTTCGGCCGAGCAGCCCTTCGGCAACCATGCGCCGCTGAAGCTCCACCGGCTCGAAACGACGAGCCTCCGTGCGCGCATAGATCGACTCGCTGGTCGCAAGGTTCACGTCGAGCCCGATGAGATCCATCAGCTCGAAAGGTCCCATGCGAAAACCGGCAGCGCGCGCGAGCGCATCGAGCTCTTCGACGGAGGCCACACCGCGCTCGAGCGCTCGCAGCGCCTGCAGATAGTACGGCCGAGCCACGCGATTCACGATGAATCCGGGCGTGTCCGCGGTGAGCACCGGCGTCTTTCCCAGACGCTCGACGATCTCGAACGCGCGGTCGAGCGTCTCGTCGCCGGTCTGCGGCGCGCGTACGATTTCGACGAGCTGCATTCGCACCGGAGGATTGAAGAAGTGCAGCCCGAGCACCCGTTGCGGATGGGGGACGACATCGGCGAGATCGCCGACGGAGAGCGACGAAGTGTTGGTCGCGAGCAGTGCGTCCGGCGAGAGCGCAGCGGCCAGAGCCGCGAAGACGTCACGCTTGATTTCGAAACGCTCGGAGACGGCTTCGATGGCAAGCGTTGCGTCGCTGCGAGCGGGGATAGCGTCGGTGCAAGTAACGCGTCGTCCGATCGTAGGATCGCCCGAACGCTCCGCCTGGCGCGAAATCTCGAGCGACGCTCGCTCGCGCGCCGCCCCCTGCGGCTCGACGATCTCCACGTCGTAGCCTGCCTTGGCGGCGACGAACGCGATGCCGGCACCCATCGTTCCGCCGCCGGCAACCACTATTTGTTCCGTCATAAAACCGACTTCGCGAAAGGAGGCGCAAACGCTTCGTCGATAGTGGTGCGGTATGGATAAGCCGCGGTGGCGCGTGCGGAGCTCGAGTTACGTCGTAGATTCGCCGTACATGCGCTTACGAGCGGACGAGTTGGAGCTTCCCGACGGGACCATCGTCTCGAACTACTACGTACGCGAGTCGTTTGGCTTCGTTACGATTCTCGCCCTGACGATCGAACGGCAGGTGATACTCGTTCGGCAGTATCGCTACGGGGCCGACTCGATTCATCTCGAGCTTCCGGCAGGGATGCTGATCGAAGGGGAGGCGCCGCAAGAGTGCGCGTTGCGCGAGCTGGCCGAGGAGACGGGCTACGAGGTCGCGCGCTGCGAGCCGGCTGCAGTCTACCTGCCCGAGCCGGTACGCTCGACGGCCCGCGCCTACGTTTACGTCGGCTTCGACGCGCGCCGGACCCGCGAGCCGCAGCTCGACGTCACCGAGCACCTTCAAGTCGAGCTTGCCTCGTTGGCCCGCTTTCGAGAGATGCTAGCCGACGGAACGATCGACGCCGGCGCCTCGATCGCCGCCGGGTACCGGGCGCTCGACCACCTCAAGCTGCTGTAAAAGAGTGAAACCTGTGCCCCGGCCGGATAGTAGGTAAAGACGTGAATCCCACGCTCGTGCTCTTCCTGAAACTCACCGCGGTCATCGCCGTCGGCATCGTCCTGCTGGTGGTCGTCGCCCACCTTCTCGTGATTGCGCTCAAGGCGCTCGTCGTCGCGGCGGTCATCGCCGCGATCATCCTTGGCGGCCTCTTTGTCTACAATCTTTTCCACCGTTCCAAGTATCCGGTCATTCGCTAAGGAAGCTCTTCCTTAAGCCATTCACGAAGCGCGGCGGTGACGATCGCCGGCTCTTCCATCATCGGCACGTGGCCGCTCTCTTTGCATAGAACGAGGCGCCCCCGCGGAAAGCGCTCCACGACTCCCTCTGCTTCTTCTTGCGTCAGCGTGGCATCTTGGGCGCCCGCAATCATTACCATCGGCACGTCGAGATCTTCGGCAATGTCTTCCGCGGAGGATCGCAGCGCCATGCCACGCAACGCGGCGGCCGCCCCTCCCGGACCATTCCGGGTAACGATCTCTCGCGCGCGCTCGACGACGGCGGGACGTTCCGCCGGCGTACTCGGCGCGAAAAGTCGCGGCAGCATCGCCTCGACGACCGGTCCGATACTCTTCTCTCGCTCGACGCGATCGGCCAGCTCCCACCGCGCCTGCGCCTCTTTCGGCGTGTCGGCTCGCAAGCGACTGGGGACCAGTGCGAGCCGAGCCACTCGCTCGGTAAACATGCGCGCGAAGGCCAACGCAACGTAGCCGCCCATCGAATGACCGGCGATTGACGCGCGCTCGATTCCGAGCGCATCGAGCAGCAGCGCGACGTCCGCGGCGAGCGTTTCCATTAGGTACGGGCCTTCCGATTCGCTCGATTTTCCCGCGCCGCGAAGGTCCGGACAAACGACGCACGCGTCTTGCGCGAGCGCATCCGCTTGCGCGTCCCAGATGCTTGCAGAGAACGGAAAACCGTGGATCAAGACGACGGCGTTGACGTGTTGTCGTGCGTTTACGCGCGCGTCGATGCGCGTGCCGTCCTCGGCCAAAACTTGCATTGAAACCCGTAATACTGTATAAGGAGGGCAATACCCCTGGTCGCTTGGTGACCAGAGAAAGGATGATACTTACCAACGATGGCAGTTCGAAAGAGAGCCGCTCGCAAGGCAATCGCAAAGAAAGCGGTCGTCGGAGCGTTGGTTCGTCGAGCCGTCCGCAAGGCGGTTCGCAAGAAAGTTGCACGCAAGGCCGTGCGTCGTAAAGTCGCTCGCAAGGCCGTGCGCCGCAAGGTTGCACGCAAGGCCGTGCGTCGTAAAGTTGCTCGCAAAGCCGTGCGAAAGAAAGTCCGCCGGAAAGTAGCCCGGAAAGCCGTCCGCAGAAAGGTTGCTCGTAAGGCAGTTCGCAAGAAGGTAGCGCGCAAGGCAGTTCGCAGGAAGGTAAGACGCAAGAAGGCTGGAGGCTAGCTCCGGTCTTTCTTAATTCCGCCCTGCGGAGTTAGCTAGAAGCGAGTCGCACAACGCGACTCGCTTTTTTTACACGGTTCTCACGATTGGGGCAAACAGCCAAATCGCAAGAAAGAGGGCGACGCAAAGGACGCCGGCCAGGGCGAAGGTTTCGCGAAGGCCGATGATCGAGCCGATCGCGCCGTCCACCAACGATCCCAGCGGCATCACGCCGATTGCGATCATCGTATAAATCGAAAGCGCGCGCCCGCGCACGTCGTCCGGCGAAAGGATCTGGATCAACGTGCTCGTCGCACCCATCATCGCCATGGTTCCGGCGCCGATTGCAAAGAGCACGCAAACCGCAAGCCGCAGCGACGGAACGAAAGCTAAAACTAGGACGCCCGCCGACATCAGCAATCCGGCTTGCAGCCAAAGCCGAGAGCGGCGCTCTCGCTGCGCGAAATACGCCGTGGCGAGCGCGCCGCCGAATCCGCCGATGCCGATCGCCGAGACGGCCCAGCCCAAACCGCGCGGGCCCGCGTGCAAGACGTTGACTGCAAAAGCGGCGATGAGCTGCGAGTACGGTCGCGTCAAGATCGCGGTCACGAACTGCGCCAGCACGATCCACCGCAGCACCGGGTGCGCAACGATGAACGAGACCCCTTGTTTCATCGCGTGCCACGTGGGTTCGGCCCGTCGAGCCGATGGCGGCGACGGCTTCATGAGGATCACCGCGACGACGACCGCCAGCGTCGCAGCGGCGTTGAAGTAGAAGGCGCCGGCGACGCCGATCCAGACGATCAGCAAGCCCGCAAATGCCGGCCCGATGACGGCCGGCGCGTTAAACGCGATCGAGTTGAGTCCGACGGCGTTTCCGATGTACCGCCGGTCCACCAGCAAAGGAACCCAGCTCTGCCGAGTCGGCGCGTCAAAGCCGTTCGCGCCCGAGTTCAGCGCCGAGATCAAAGCCAAGCCTAGCAGGTTTAGCGCGTGCGCCGATGCGAGCAGCGCGAGAATGAGGGCCGCGAGCGCCATCGTCGTATTCGTCACGAACAAGACGCGACGTCGCGGGAGCCGATCCGCAACGACCCCAGCAATCGGCGACAAGAGCAGCACCGGAACGGCGCGCGAGGCTCCCAAAATGCCGAGATCGAGCGCCGCCTGATGCGCCGAACCCGCCATCCGCGCGACGAAAAACCCCATGGCCGTGAACTGCATCCAGGTTCCGAGGTTTGAAACGAGCAGTCCGATCCACAGTAATCGATAGTCGCGGTACCGCAGTGCGGCAAGAATGCTCACGCCCGAGCTTGCACCGCGGCGACGATCGATGCCGCGCTTTGCGCCGCATCGAGCCGGGACGTATCGACGCACAGATCGTAGTTTCGCGCATCTCCAAAGGTTAGGCCGTACCATTGGCGGACGTAGGCGGCGCGGGCGCGATCCACCCGATCGATTTCGCCCTCCGCGAGATCCCGGCGCTCGTGCGTGCTTTCCATCACGTGGGCGATCCGCCACTCGCGGGGAGCGTGCATGAAGACGCGCAGAACGTCCGGGCCGGCGCCGAGGATCGCAAACGCGCCGCGGCCCACGATAACGCAGTTGCCTTTGGCGGCGTACTCTCGCACCGCGGCCGCGACGGCCGCGACCAGCTCTTCGTCCAAGGGTTCGGCCGCCGACGCTTGCGCCGTTTCGGGCGTCGCCCGTTCGAGGCTGTCGACCAGCCGTTCGCCCAGCGTTCGCTGCGAATCTTCGCTGGCTTCGACCTTCTCAGGAGTGATGCGCAGCCGTTTGGCAACCACGACCGGCAACTGCCGGTCGACGAAGCGGTAACCCAACGCACGGGCCGCCCGCTCCGCGACGGCGAGCGCGCCGGATCCATACTCATTCGAGATCGTCACGATCACCGGAAAAGGAATATGGAGTGACGAACCGCCGTGTCCTGCCGATCGTTGAAGCGCGCGACCTGCGCAAGGTCTTTCGCACCGCAAAGCGCATGCCGGGAGCCCTCGGCGCGTTGCGCTCCCTCTTTCGCCCCAATACGAGGATCGCGTAGCGGTCGGCGGCGTTACCTTTGCATTGGAACCTGGGGAACTGGTCGGGTACATCGGTCCCAACGGCGCCGGCAAGTCCACCACGATCAAGATGCTCACCGGGATTCTCGTCCCCACGTCAGGCCAAGTGCGCGTCGCCGGGCTGGTGCCGTGGAAGAGCCGCAAGGAGAACGCGCGCAATATCGGCGTCGTCTTCGGCCAGCGCAGCCAGCTCTATTGGGACCTCCCGCTGATCGACTCGTTCGAGCTGCTGCGAGCGATCTACGCCATTCCGCCCGATCGCTACCGGAAGAACCTCAAAGAGTTCGTCGAAATTCTCGAAATGAACGAGTTCCTGCGCACGCCGGTGCGCCAGCTCTCGTTGGGGCAACGCATGCGCGGCGATTTTGCGGCGGCGCTGCTGCACGGGCCGAAGGTCGTCTATCTGGACGAGCCGACGATCGGCCTCGACGTTGTCGCCAAGGAGGCGATCCGGGAGTTCATCGCCAGAATCAACGCCGAGCGCGGCGCGACGATCGTTCTAACGACGCACGACCTCGCCGACGTCGAACGGCTCTGCCGCCGGATCGTCCTCATCGACCGCGGCACGCTCATTTACGACGGCGACATCGACCGGATCAAGGGCGAATACGGGCGATTCCGCACGCTCGTCGTGCGCTTTAGCGAACCGGTCGCGCATCCCGAACTGGACGGCGCGCAGCTGACCGGGATCGAGGATTCGAGCGCGCGCTTTCGCTTCGATCGCAATCTGCAGCGGGCTGACCGGCTCGTGCGGCAAGCGAGTGAGCGCTACAGCGTCGAAGACGTGAGTCTGGAGGAACCGGATTTGGAATCGATCATTCGACGCATCTATCTCGAAGGATACGAACGCCGGCCGGAGGAGGGTGCGTCATGATGCTATCCAGCGGTACGAAGAGACCAAAAGTTCATTCCAGCGCCTACGTCGCGCCCACGGCGACGATCGCCGGAGAGGTGACGATCGGCGCCGGCTGCGCGGTGCTGCACGGCGCCGTCATCGTCGCAGAGGGTGCGTCGGTGACGATCGGCGCCGACACCGTCGTGATGGAGAACGCCGTTTTAAAAGCCAGCGGCGGCAGCGTCTTGCAGTTCCCGCTGAAGGTCGGCAGCCGCTGCATCGTCGGTCCGCAGGCCTACGTCGTGGGGGCAACGATCGGCGACGGCTGCTTCGTAGCCAGCGGCGCGAAGATTTTCAACGGAGCGCAGCTCGAAGACGGCAGCGGAGTCGCGCTGGGCGGGATCGTGCACGTGAACGCTCGCCTGCGCAAAGGCGAGAGCGTGCCGATGCAGCACATTGCGTTCGGCGATCCGGCCCAGGTCTACTCGCCGGAAAAGGCGCCCGAGATCCACGCGAAGATGCAGTTCTTTGCCGACGTCTTCAACGTCGCGGGGAGCGACGACGCGCGCGGCCGCGCGGCCCAAACGTATTCCAAGTTCCTGCGCAAAGCTCACGCCCAGGACTCCGTTATCGAGGAACACCGCAATGTCAAGCCGCCTCCGCGGCGATCGGGTGAGGAGCCTCCGCCGACGCAAATCGCCGAGGTCGACAAGGTCGTCGACGTCATGATGCTCGAGTTGGAAGAAATGGAGCAGCGCCGCCAAGCCGCGATCAAACGGCAAAAAGGCGGTCGCTAACACTGGAAGCCGCGCTCGTCCCCTACCTCGAGTTCGCAAAAAAAGCGTTCGCGCGCGAGGCAACCTATCGGATCGAGGTGCTCACCGAGATCGGCTCGTTGGTGCTGCGGGTCTACATTCTGCGCTCGCTCTGGACGGCGCTCTACGCGCAAAACGTCGCGCCGATCGGTCTCCCACTCCACAGCATGATCACCTACGCGACCGTAGCGATGCTGATGTCGCTGATTCTCGAGGTGGACGCAACGCGGCTGATTCGCGAGAAGCTCCGAGAAGGGACGATTGCGACCGACTTAATGAAGCCGATCAGCGTTCCGTTCTACTTTTTCAGCGACGGGCTCGGCCAAACGGCGCTCCACGCACTCCTCGTGATCCCCTCGCTGCTCTGCGCGCTGCTACTGGTGCGCATCGACGTGCCACCGCCTGCGACCTTCGCGGTATTTCTGCTGGCTTCGTAATTGGGTACGGGGTCAACTTTTTTCTGAATTTCTTGATGAACTGCATCGCGTTCTGGACGCTGGAGACGTTCGCCGCGCAACTGATCGTGCGCTGGTCATCCGACTTGCTCTCCGGCCAGATCATCCCGCTGATGTTCTTTCCAGGGATATTCGGCCGGCTCGTCTTCGCGCTGCCGTTCGCTGCGATCTATTCCACGCCGCTGCTAATCTACGTCGGCGTCATTCCACCGTCGGGATGGGCGATCGCCATCGCTGTCCAGATGCTATGGCTCGTGCTCTTCGCCGGGATTGCGTCGGTCGTTTGGCGCGCGGCTTCGAACCGGGTGGTGATTCAAGGTGGATGACGCTTTGACCGGGCATCTAACGCACATGAACCATTTAATTGCCCGCAGCTTCGCGGCCGGCGCGGCGCTGCTCTTTCTGGCGCTGCCTTCCGTAGCCTGGGCGCAGACGCGGACGATCTCCGTCGAAGCGGGGCCGATCTGGAATCAGTCAGACGCGCAGCGGAAGTGCCCGCAAGTCGCCACGGAAAACCGAGGCACCTGGAACGGCCAATGGCGGACCACGGTGCCCGGCAGGATGTCGGTCTGCGAGGTTCGCCTGTCGCCATCGAAGGAAATACGGGTCGTCGAGCCGATCGAAGCGGGCCCGATTTGGAACCAGTCGGACGCGGAGCAGAAGTGCGCTGAGGTCGCAAGAAAGAACAGCGGCACCTGGACCGGCCAGTGGCGGACTACGGTACCGGGAAGTATGTCGGTCTGCGAGATTCGCCTATTGGGCTAGGACTTCGTCAACGTAGCACCAGCGCCAATGTTCGCCGGGTTGAAACGAGCGGATCACGGGATGCGAAGTAGCGTGATAATGCTTCGTGGCGTGCGTATTGGGTGACGAGTCGCAGCAGCCGACGTGACCGCAGGTCAAGCAGAGCCGCAAGTGCACCCACGTGCCCCCGATCTTCAAACACTCCTCGCAGCCTTGCGGCGTGCGCGGATCCGGATGGCCCGCATCTTCGATGTGTTCGCAGAGGTCGTCGTTCATGGTGTGACTCCCGGGAGATCCCAGAGAACGAGCTCGGCATCGCCGCTGACGCGCAAGGACGGAACGTCGTAAAGTTTGACCGCATCGCCCGCTCGCAGCGCCGTTTCGTTAGCCGTGGCCGTTCCCGAAGCAACGAAAAGAAACGCGTACCGCTCCGGCGCGAACTCCATCTCGACCGTCGCATTCTCGAGGCGAGCGACCCGGAACGTCGCGTTCTGCGTGATGCGAATCGGGGCGTTGACGGCGGGGTCTCCGCTGACGACGTCGAGCCAGCGATTGCGGCGATCGCTTTCGTCGAACGCCATCTCTCCGTATGAGGGCGGCGTTCCCAGGCGGCCGGGCAGCACCCACATCTGGACGAGATGCAGCGGCTCGCCGGCTTTGTTGTTGTACTCACTGTGGCGGACACCGGTACCGGCGCTCATGAACTGCACGCCGCCGGGCCCAACGACACCCTCGTTGCCCATGCTGTCGCGATGGGCCAGTTCGCCGGAGAGCACGTAGGTCACGATCTCCATGTCGCGATGCGGATGCGGCGGAAAGCCCGTGCCGCCCGCGATCGTGTCGTCGTTAAAGACGCGTAAAGCGCCCCAGTTCTCGTTTGCCGGATCGTAGTAGTCGGCAAAGCTAAATGAATAATAGGTATCGAGCCAGCCGTGATCGGCGTGCGCGCGCGCGGAGGCGGGCACGACGGCAAAAACGGGCGAGCGTGAGGTCGCGGTGGTCATAGTTCTTTCTCTGACCGGGGCGGGGCGGGGAAGGGTTGCACCGAAGCGCCCAGCCATGCTCGGCGCCTACGCGCAATATTGGCGGATCAACATCCTCACGATGCTCGAATACCGCGCCAATTTCATCATGTGGTTCGTATTTACAATCGTCTATCACGGGGTTGCGCTCGGAGCGCTCTTCGTAACGATGGAACGCTTTCCGTCGATGAACGGCTGGAACTTCAGGGACGTCTTCTTCTTGTACGCGCTCTGGATGTGCGGCCACGAGCTGCACAACACGCTCTTCTTCACGGTCGTCAGCGTTCCCGAGTACGTGCGCGAAGGCCGTTTCGACCGCTTCTTGGTTCGCCCGCTCGACACGCTCTTCCAAGTGCTGACGGTCCCGCAGCAAATCGTACCCGATGGATTGATCCTGGGAATTGCCACGCTCGCCGTCGCAACGCACGTCGCGGGCGTGCGCGTGGACTGGGTCTTCGTGCTTTTCGTTCCGGCAATCGTCTTCGGTGGCGCGCTGATCGACTTGGGCATCTCTTTGGCGATCGCGACCTGCTCGTTCTGGTTGGTTCGCGTGGATACGCTGCGCTGGGTCGTGATGTCGCTCGAACAAGACTTCACGCGATATCCGATCAGCATCTACGGACGCGGCGTTCAGGTCGTGCTGGCCTTCGTGCTGCCGTTTGCCTTCATGAACTACTTTCCGGCGACGTACTTCTTGCAAAAGGCCGAAACTGGTCTGCACCTCAACCCGGCAGTCGGCCTGCTCACGCCGGCAATCGGGCTAGCATGGCTCGGCGCCGCATACGCGTTTTGGATCTTCGGCCTGCGCCACTATCAGGGAACCGGCTCGTGAAGCGCGTTGCGTTCCTGAGCTGCGCCGGCGCAGCGGTGATCGGTTTGCCCGCGACGGCGGCATCGTTGCGCGGACGCATCGGCTCGATCGCGCGAGCGTTGCCGGGAGTGCTCGGCGTGTACGCGCGCACCTTGGCCGTGGGCCGGCCGCTGGTCGCCTACAACGCCTCCGAACGATTCCCCACGGCATCGATCATCAAAGTGCTGGTTATGACGACGGCCTATGCGCTCGACGAAGCCCAGCCCGGCGTGCTCGATGAGGAAATCGTCTTTCACAGCGACGACCTCATCGGCGGTTCGGATTTTATGGTGGGTGCTCGAGACGGGCAAAAGTTTACCGTGCGGGAGCTGATCGTTCCGATGATTACCGTGAGCGACAATACGGCGGCCAATCTCTTGATCGGGCATTTCGGGGTCGCGACGATCAACGAAATCGGCGCCCGCGCGGGCATGGCGCGGACGCACCTCGCCCGACGGTTTCTCGACTACACGGCGATCGCGCGCCACAACGACAACCTCTCGACGCCGGCCGACATGGGCCGGCTGCTCTATCTCATCGAGCACGGTGCGCGCGAAGGCGTTCCCACGATCGTTTCGTCGCAACACTGCGTCGCAATGCTCGACGTCATGCTGCGTCAGACCGACCGCGATGCCATCCCGGCGGCCCTTCCGCCGCACGTCGCGGTCGCCAATAAGACCGGCGAGATCGAGGGAACGCGCAACGATATCGCGGTCGTCTCTCCGTTCGGCGACTCGCCGTTTATTCTCGCGGTGATGACGAAGGACGCGTACGACTACGCGGCTTCTTACGCCGCGATCCACGCGGTGACGCGTGCCGTCTACGCCTCCGTGTGAACGATACAGCCATAGACGAGGCCGCTGCTCAGCGCCGCCAGTTTGGCCGCGCGCCGCAAGCGCTTGAAGCGCGCCTCGTGCGATTTCGCAAGCCCGAAGCTAGAGGGGTGCCACCATCCGAGCAGCGCGACCGGCAGGCGGCCGCGCGTGTATTTGGCAGCGGCGCCCCGCCGGTGCGCGCCGAGGCGGCGCGCAAGATCGACCGTAGCTCCCGTATAGAGCGACCCATCGCTGCAGGCCAGGACGTAGACGGCCGGAAGTTTGCGCGATGACTCCGTCACCCGCAGCTAATTTCCGCCGGCGAGCCTCGATCCTGGGCGCGCTGCTGCTTCTGGCAGCGGCCGGCAGCGAACCCATGCCGCAGCCGCCGGCCTACGCGCCGATCGCGACGATGGTCGGAGCGGTACGCGCCGACCGGTTGAAGAGCACGATCGACCGCCTCGTCGAGTTCAAAACGCGCAACGATTTCTCCGAAACGGCCTCGACGTCACAGCGAGGGGTCTTCGGCGCGCGGGATTGGATCGCGGGCCAGTTCACCGCAATCGCCGCGACGGCGCCCGGACGCATGAGCGTCGAGCTCGACACGTACCTCCAACCGAAGACGCCGCGGACTCCCCGCGCCGTGACCGAATCGAGCGTCATCGCGACGCTGCGCGGTGACGAGCCGGGGCGAATCTACATCATGTCCAGCCACTACGACGACTGCGACGGTCATTGCACCGACGGCGTGGGCATCGCGCCCGGCGCCGACGACAACGGCTCCAGCGTCGCGGCCGTCTTGGAAGCGGCGCGCGTGATGGCCGGGACGCACTTTCGCGGCACGATCGTCTTTGCGTGTTTCGACGGGGAAGAGTTGGGCCTATGGGGCAGCAACCACTACGCGCACGAACTGGCGGCCGCGCACGCGCCGGTGCTGGCGGTCCTCAATAACGACATCATCGGAAACTCCGTCGGCGGCGACGGAAGCTCCGAACCCAGCGTGATTCGCGTCTTCAGCGAAGCGTTGCCGTCTGGAACCGACATCGAGCGCGTCAACCTCGTCGGCAGCGAGAACGACTCGCCGTCGCGCGAACTGTCGCGCTTCATCGCGGAGATCGTGCCGGTCTACGTTCCAAACTTCAGCGTACGGCAAATCTTTCGCTCCGACCGCTTCCTGCGCGGGGGCGATCAGCAGTCGTTCCAATCGGTGGGATATTCCGCCGCCGTGCGTTTTGTCGAACCGCACGAGAACTTCACCCATCAGCACCAAGACGTCCAGATGAAAGACGGCGTGCAGTTCGGCGACCTTCCGCAATACATCGATCCGGAGTACTTGAAACGTGCGACGCAAGCCAACGTTGGGGCGCTGGCAACGCTGGCGCTGGGCCCCGCACCGCCGGGCGGCGTTCACCTGGTGACCGCGCGGCTCGGATACGACTCGATGCTGCGGTGGACGCGCGCCGCCGATGCCGTTTCCTACGAGATCGTCTGGCGAACCACCGATGCGCCGCGATGGCAAGGGGCTCGCAACGCCGGCGACGTCGTCGAAGCTACGGTTCCGATCTCCAAAGACGATTATATTCTCGGGGTTCGCAGCGTCGATGCGAACGGGCTGCGCAGCCCTGCCGTCTACCCGGTCCCGATCCGGGAGTAGTCCGGCCAAATCGCGCGCAGCATCGCTTTGAACCGCGAGCGCTGGGCGATTGGCTCGAACCACGGCAGGCTGCGCAGCATGATGAGCGCCGGCTCGCGCACCTTTAGAGCGCGCTCGAGATGGTCCAGTGCCTCTTCGAGGCGTCCCAGCCCGACCGCGACCGTCGCGAGGTTGAAGCCCACGACGAACTCGGTACGCGCCATCTCCATCAGCGTTTGGTAGATGCTTTCGGCGCGCTCGGTGTCCCCGCAGTCCGCGTAGGCGCGGCCGAGCAGCGGTAATCGCAGCGCGACGTCTTCGGCGCGATCGTGCGGCAAAAGGGCCAAATCGGCGATCGCTTCGGCCGGTTGTCCGTTGAGAATGAAGGCCTGTGCGCGATGACGCCGCGCGATCGCGAAGTCCGCGCCGCTTTCGATCAAGTTGGTGAACGCGCCGATTGCGCGCCGGTACTGGCCGGTGTGAAGGAAGATTCGGGCGAGAAAGAGCTGCAAAGCTGCCGACGACGGCTCGACCAGCAGGGCGCGCTGCATCTCGCGCACGGGTTTGTCGCCGGAACCTTTGCACATATAAAACCATGCCGCGTTCATGTAGACCAGCGTGGACGTCGGGTTCAGCCGAACGGCCGTATCGATTTCGCGCTCGGCCTCGAACCAGTTCCAATCGCAAAAGAGCAAGATGAGCGCGAGTGTGGCCCGGGCCTCCGCCGACGACGGATCGAGCTCGAGCGCCCGAACGATTGCGGCTTTGGCTTTCGGAAACGCATACGACCCCGAAGCATACCAATACTGGGCCAGGAGCGCGTATGCGCGAGAAAGCCCAATGAGCGCCGGAACGTGATCGCGGTGGACGCGCAGGACCGCTTCGAACTGCTCGGCTGCCGCGGTCAACGCGCTCGCCGTCCGTTTTTCCAGGAGGTACGAGCCGCGGCAGTAGTGGTGGAACGCTTCGGGAGCGCCGTTGAAGATGCGATCGGCGGAATCCTCAGCCGCATGCAGCGCCGTTTCGGCCAAGATGGGAGCGACGATGCTGACCGGGGCGACGAAACGGTAGCCTTTCCCGCGCACGGTCATGAGGTAGGTGCGGTCGGCCGCGCGCTCGTCGAGAAGCTGCCGCAGCATATACATATGCTGCGAGAGATTTCCGTCGCTCACGGCCGTATCGGGCCAAATTCGCGTCGCGATCGTCTCCTTGTCGATGACGTCGCCGTTAGCGTGAATGAGCAGAACCAGCAACTGCGCCAGGCGGTCTGGCAACGGGGTCACGGCGGCGCCGTGCGTGAGCAGCCCCCGTGTCGGATCGAAACGGAAGGAACCGAACGTGTAGACCGGCGGGATATTCGACCCTGCCTGACCGTTGATCATCAAACTTCAAATGCTCGATGGGGGCCGGCTGTGACTTGTGGAACCGCAATTGCGATCGTTCGCGGCACCGCCGGGCGCAGTTTGGAGGCGCAATCCGCCAACGCGCAACGCAGGCCGTCGAGGGCGGCGTCGAACGTAATCGCCGTCAATGCCGTCAGCGCGAGTGCCAGCATCTCGGCGACGGGCTCCACATTTCTTTCGATATAATGCGCGAAAGCCGAGTCGCATCGCGCAACGGAGGCAATCGCACGCGGCGAGACCCGCGCATCGAGAAGGTCCTCCCAGCAGGTCGGTGACGGCGGCTCGCTGCGGTTCGCCGTCGCCGAGCATTTGCGGCAGGATCAGGCGCAAACGCTCGTAGAGCACTTCGGAGAGCGCCCGGTCCATGCGGCTCCCAGGGCGGTATGCCGGTTGAAGGAAGAGATCGGCCGCCAAAAGGCGGTCTTGAGTCGGCAGAAGACGCTCGATCGCATCGCGCCCGCCACAAGACGCGCCCTCGTCAGAACGCGGCGCGCAAGCGAGCCTCGATGCGCGTTGCTGCAGAGCACGGCAGCGCAGCGCGCGCGCCAAGCCTTGGAAGCCGCGCAGTTCGCACCGCTGGCCAGAGCCGGCGACGCTAGGGCTTCGGCCTGCGGCGAACGCCGTATCTTGCAGCACGAGTCTGGGCAGCGCGATCGACGTCTCGAGCGATCCGTCTCCAGCAACGAGATCCGCGCACCCGAGGCGGAACTCCGGGATCGAACGCGAGCCGCTCTTCGGTTATGACCAAGGCGCCGGTTTGCATCGCCGAGATATGCCTGGGCGAGCGTTCTGCGTCTCGAGCACTCCTCGGCCAAGCGCATCAGGTTGCTTGCGATGCAGCGCATCTCCAAGGCGTTGCCGCGATCGCGGGCCGCAAGAAACGCGACAACTTCACGCCGGAAACGCCAGCATGGACCGCGGCGTTCGCGGCGACGGCATCGGGCGCTTCCGGATCTGATCCCAACAAACCGGCGGCGTGCCGGGCGATCGAGGCAACCGCTTCGGCCCTCCAGCGCTGAAAATGACGCAGGGAGACACCGCTTCGTCGCGCCAGCTCGGCGTTGGTCGCGGTGCGCTTGAAATCCGCTTCGAAGATCGCGCGGCGCAAATTTTTCGTTCGCGCGTCGTCGCCGGCGAGCGCCGTCGTAGACGATTTGCTCGAGCGCCGCCAACCGGAACCGACACCATTGCCGCCAGACGCGCATCCGGCGATTTCAGAGCCCGGTGCCCAGAGCCGCAGTACTTGTCGCTCCATCGGCGATACCGCCATGCAATTACACAATACGCAGCATTTTCGACCGCGCCGATCTTCAGGAAACCACAAAAACGCGCCGAGCGTTTGACGGCCGTCCCGCTTTGAGATTACTTGAGCTTCTTGAAGATCGTTGAAGCGAAAGTACCGCATGTGCCCGTTGCTCAACGACTCATCAAAAGGTCGCATTCCCAGGATGTACCTAAGGTCGATATAGCGCGCGAACTCAACGCGCGCAAACTTCGAAGCTACGACAAAGAGGGAAGTACCAAAAAAATGAAACAGCAACGAACGCTCCGGTTTACGGGCGTCGCCGTTCTGCTTCTGGTCGGCCTTCCTGTTCCAGGAAACATGGGCACTGGCAGGAGTCACCGGAAACATGACCGGCATCGTCCGCGACAACACGGGCGCGCCTTTGGCCGGCGTAAGCGTGAAAGCGGTATCGCCGTCGCAGACCGCGGCGGCGACGACCGATGCCGGCGGTCACTTCGTCCTGCTCTCGCTCACTCCCGATACCTATACGCTCAGTCTCGAGCAAGTTCGGGTATCAGAGCATATCGGTCGCCGGGCACCGTCGTCTTTGCCGATCAAACGCAAACGGTCAGTTATACGCTGACCAAGACGCTCAAAATCATCGCGTCCGTAACGTCGCAAGCGGGCTCTTCGCTGGTAAAGGCCGGCGTCGGCGGCGATCTCTATAGCGTCAACGCGGCGCAAGCCGCCGCTGCGGCGGCACTTGGCGGCGGCGGAAACCTCAACAGCGCGTACTCGGCGATGGCGTCGGTTCCCGGCATTCAGACCTCGCAGGGCGGCATGGGTTGGGATTTCAATGCGGCCTACATCCGCGGCCAAAACTCGTACTACACGGGCTTCGAGTATGACGGCATTCCCATCAACCGCTCCTTCGACAACTACAACTCGTGGAACGGAATCGAGCCTCGGACTCTCCGAGCTGCAGGTCTACACCGGCGGCGGTCCGGCCTCGGTTGCCTCCGCCGGCACGGCCGGCTTCATCAACCAGGTCATCAAGACGGGTACCTTCCCGGGCTTCGCCGACGGCCAACCTCGGGAATCGCGACGCCGCAGTTCTACCATCAGGCGAGCGTCGAAATCGGCGGCTCGACCCCCGATCGGAACTTCAGTTACTACATCGGGCTGTTAGGCTATAACCAAGCATTCCGTTTCTTCGATAACACGAACGGCGCAGGGTATATGACGCCGGGCGGTTTCTTCGTCGGGCGATACCGACGGCACGTTGCTCGGCTACGGCATCCTGAGCAATCAGGTGCTGGATACATCGCCAACTGCGCTTAGGAACCGGTCAAGGCGTGAAGCCGATCTGCCCGCTGTCGGGGCAAAGTTCAGCTTCCCCGACCAGGGATGCTGGCAATACTACAGCGGCATCTCCGCCGACCCGTCGTTCGTCACCGATCGCGAGAGCGTGATCAACTTGCACATGGGCATCCCCAAAGCCAACGGTTTGCGCGACGACGTGCAGGTGCTCTGGAGCGGATCGGCGCTCAACAACTACTGCTATAACAGTCCGGACGACATCGGACCCGGCAACAACCAGTTCATCTGGGGCGCGTACGGAACGCGAGCTGCGGCTCCGACTTGCGGTCCCGAGACGGTCGGTCCTGGGCTCACCGTCAACGGGTGCTCGGGAATCGGTCAGATCGTCTCGTTCCTCCAGCCGAACCAGTTCTATCTGCAGCGCGCGGGATTGCCGGCCGGTCCGTATCTGTGTCCCTCGAGTATCCTTGGGACGACCGCCTGCGGACCGACCTATCTGGGATACGCCGACGGCGTTGCCTACAACGTCCCGTTCGGCACTGCGATCGGTGCGTACAACTATAAGACCGGTACGGGGACGGTCCGCACGCCGGGCGTTTACATGGTTCCCGACACGCCGGCCCACGCGTTCAACGGGCCGATCCCGGCCGACGACAACTCGCAAGCGACCATCCGGAACAACGCCGGCATCACCAAGCTGCAGTACACCTACGCGCTGAGCCAATCGGCCTATCTGCGCGCGTACGGCTACACCTTCTACTCGGATTGGTTGCAGAATAGCCCGATCGCCGGCGCAACCGGTGACGGCGTGCCGTCGTGCCCGCCTCCGCGCAGTACCAGCTGATGACGCATACCTCCGGTGGCGCGCTGGACTTCCAAGACCAGCTCAACGACCAGAATCTTGTAACCCTTGACGGCAACTACACGACCGCCGGCGTCATCCGCTGGAACAACAGCTCGGCCGCCGGAAACGATTCGCCGATCGGCTACATGGCCAAGACCGGCGCAGGTTTCAGTTGCTACGGGAATCAGCAAAATCTCCCAAGCGGCGCCTTCGGCTACTCCGTACCATGTTTGAGCAGCAGCTACTACGACACGACGCTGAGCATCAAGACCTCTTCTGGCGGCACCCTCAATTGTGCCAAGACGTACAGCATGAACTGCATCGTGAACCCCACGTGGACGGGCGTGGCTTCCGGCGGCCCCCCGGCCTACGGCGCGGCGGGCTCGCCGGCTGCCAGGGCCGGAGCGCAATGGGATAGTCTCTGGAGCGGCAACGCGAGCGGTTCGTACAACACGGTCAGACCGAGTTCGACGAACTTCTCACTTGCCGATCAGTTCCGCCCCAACGATAAGATCCTGATCAATGCGGCGATCCGCTACGATGACTTCACCTACAAACTGCCGGACTCGGCAACACCGGCCGACGAGTTCTACGCGAACATGACCGCGAACTATACCTGCGTCTACGCTCCGACGAACCAAGTGCTGACGCAACCACTGCCGCCGGGTGCAACCGCCGCCGGCAAACGCCCAGTACGTGAACGGAAACTGCGACACCGCGGCCACGCTGCTTCACCCGGCGGGTCCGCACACCGGCTGGGTTCATCCCAACGGCACGACGCAAAACGGCGTCGCAGCGCCGAACTTCACGGCGACCTCGCCCAGCTCGTACTCGCTCAACTACTGGGAGCCGCGCTTCTCGGCGACCTACTCGCAATCGCCGGACGTCGTCTGGCGCCTCTCGGCCGGCCGCTACACGCAGCCTCCGATCTCCGCGTCGGTCCAGTACCTGAGCCTTTCGGGCGACGAACGGTCGGTCTGGAACAACACGATGAACCTCGGCTTCTACTCGCCCTTCCATCCGATTCCGGGCATCTCGTCGGGGCAGTACGATCTCTCGTACGAGCAGCACTTCCGCGGCACCGATATGAGCCTGAAGCTCACGCCGTTCTACACTTGGGTCTCGAACTGGCAGCAGCAAACGTTCATCGGCTCAAACTTCGCGACGCAGATTCCGGTCGGCGTCAATCGCAACGAAGGCGTGGAGTTTCTGTTCAACAAGGGCGACTTTAGCCGCAACGGATTCTCCGGGACAGTTGGCCTTCACGTACACCAACTCGAAGGTGATGTTCCAGAACGTGCCGCCTGTCGACGGGCGGCATCATCCCCAATCCGCTCACCGTGCTCAACGGGGTCATCTCGCAGTACAACGTACTGACCAAAGCGGGCGGCGGACATCCCTGCTACCAAGACGGAATCGGCGTTCCGTGCAACACTCGCAACGGCAAGATCGCGAAGGGCTTCGATACGATCCTCAACCCGTACTACAATCTGCCGGCGCAGGGACTCTTGAACCTCGGCGGCTGGTACAATCCCTACTCAACCGCGATCGCGCCGAGCCTCAACGGTTCGTTCGTAAGCTACATCTCACCATACGTCTCGTCGCTGATCCTCAACTGGCGCCACGATAAGCTGGCGATCACGCCAAGCTTCTCATTCCAGACGCGGCGGCTTCTACGGCACCCCGCTCGACAATAACGGCGTCGATCCCCGCTCCTGCATCCTGAACTCGGCGAAGCTACCGGAATCACCAAGCTCTCGCCGAAGACCAATCCGCTACAGTGCAACTACCTCTACGCGGGCTCCCCGGGTTTGGGTCCGTACGGATATTTGTACACCCCCAACTTCCAAACTGGGTCGTTTGCATTCGGTAACATCGAGCAGCCCGACTCAGTCGTCGGTAACATTCAGGTGGCCTACGACGTGAGCCCTCGCATTCGGCTAACGCTGCTCGGCGCCGGCCTCTTCCACGTCTGCTTCGGGGGAACGCAAGAGCCGTGGACGATCGCCAATCCGCCGAGCAACGTGGCGTGCGCCTACGCGCCGGACGGCGGCACGCTCAACAGCACGCTCTATCCCGGCAACTTCTACAACGGCACCGGCATCGGCGACCGGGCGGCCAACAAGGCGACCACGCCGTGGACGCAGAGCTACATCCCAAGCGGCGCCGCAAACAACGGCTCGATCGGCGGGATTGCGCCTCCGATCAATCTCTACTTCAACGCACAGGTCAAGATCTAACGCAACAACCTCTGCGAAAGGGCGCAGCGGCCTCCGTCAAACGGGGGCCGCTGCGTGTCACCACAACCCGCGGCGGTGCGTTACTCGATCGTGAGCGCGTCGAACGATGAATAACAGGACGGGCCGAGCAGCGCTCGTTGCGGTGGTCGCGGGACTGAGCGGCGCAATCTTGCTCGATCTCTACTTGGTCGTAACCGAACCGTTCGTGGCCCCGGGCGTTACCCCGATCCTCGTCATGCAGTGGGACGCGTCAAATCTTCTTGGGATGGCCGCTTACCACGGTGGCTGGGTTACGGCGTGGGCCGGTACGCTGCTGCACTTCTGCGTCAGCATCGTGTGGGGCGCGCTTTTTGTGTTCGCCGCTTTACGCATTCGCTGGCTCGTGGACCACTCGCTGACCGCGGGAATCATCCTCGGCATCGTCGCGATGACGGTCATGCGCGGCATCATTCACCTCGGGCACGCCGTCGTTCATCCGTTCCCGACGGTGTGGCTGTTTCTCTATATCTTGGTCGGACACGTCTTCTTCTTCGGCATTCCGGTCGCTCTGGTGGCGACGAACTTACTGCGCGCGAAGAACGCTGCACGCCGCGTTTAGCGTTTCGTCCACGTCCTGCGCGGTGTGTGCGGTCGAGAGAAACATCACTTCGTTCTGGGAGGGCGGGAGCAGTATGCCCCGTTCGAGCATCGCCGCGCAGTAACGCGCGTACGCCGTGCGATTAGCGCTGCAGGCGTCCTCGTAGTTTTGCGCGGCGGGGCCGGCGCGAAATTTGAAATCGACCACCGACTCTCGCTGGACGACCGTGTAGAGCAGCCGGCGCTGCGCGAAGATCTCGCGAAGGCCGCCGGCGAGCCGCCGCGCGAGCTCCTCCATCTGCGCATAATACTCCGGATGCGCTTCGAGTAAGTCGAGAACGCGGTGGGCCATCGCGACGCAGAACGGATTGCCGCCGTGCGTACCGCCTGTGAAGGTTGCGCCATCGGGTGCCAGCACCGCCATGACGTCGCGCCGTCCACCGAAAGCGGCAATCGGCAGGCCGCCGCCCATGATCTTTCCCAGCGCCGTCAAATCCGGAATGACTTTCGTGCGGCCCTGCGCGCCGCGTAAACCGAAACGCAACCATGTGATGACCTCGTCGAAGATCAGGAGCGCGCCGGCTCGCCGGGCGCGTTGCTGTAAGCCGTCCAAAAATCCATCGGCCGGCTGCACCAGACCCATGTTGGCGCCGATCGGCTCGACGACGATCGCGGCAAGTTCAGTTTGGTTTCCTTCGAGTCGTTCGTCAACCGAGGCGAGATCGTTGTAGCGCGCGACGAGCACGTCGTCTCGCACGCCTTGCGGAATTCCCCCGGTTCCCGCGCCGGCCGACGCGCCGGCAGCGATCAGCGCCAGATCGAAATGGCCATGATAGTTGCCGGCAAACTTGAGGATGCGCGAGCGTCCGGTAAAGGCGCGCGCCACGCGGACCGCGCTCATCATCGCTTCGGTCCCGGTCGTGACGAACCGCATGCGGTGTATTGATGGCAAGTACGCTCGAACGCGCTCCGCGAGCCGAACCTCTTCGCTATGGGTCGTTCCCCAAACGAAGCCGTGCTTGGCCAGCGCGTCGAGTCCCGTCACCAGTTCGGGATGCGTGTGCCCGAAGAGCAACGGCCCGTAAGCCATAATATAGTCGATGTAGCGCCGGCCCGATTCGTCGTACGCGTAGGCGCCGGCGGCCGAGGCTTGCACGAACATCGGCAAGCCCGCGCCCCAGCCCGAGCGAACGGGCGAATCGCAACCCCCGGCGAGCACCTCGAGCGCGCGCTCGATCGACCCTTGCATCCCCGGCGCGGTTCGAAGGTTCAAGCAAGAAGCCATGCCCGAAGTTGAAATCGCCCCACAGACCAATATCAAGGAGCTCGTCGCGCAGCTGCCGATCGCCGCGGAGGTTTTGACCGCATTTGGGCTCGGCTGCAGCGGCTGCGGCGTGAGCAAGTACGAGAACGTCGAGCAGGGCGCGCGGGCGCACGGCCTGCGCGTCGAGCCGATCGTTGAGGCGCTCAAAGAGGCTCGCCGGTCGGGAAGCGTGCCTAAGATTTCCGAGGAAGCGCGCCGGCCGGCCGCACGGGCACCGGGCGCCTTCAGCGGCCGCACGAAGTTCGCCCACACGATTCCGATCATGTCGGGCAAAGGCGGCGTCGGCAAGTCGCTGGTGACCGCACTGCTCGCCGTCGGACTACGGCGCAAACACTATCGCGTCGGCATCATCGACGCCGACATCACCGGGCCCTCGATCCCGAGACTCTTTGGCCTGCACGAACCGCTGAAAATCGAGGCCGACCCGGTCAAAACCACGCCGCAAGGGCAGCCGCTGCCGCTCATGCATCCGGCGGTTACCCGCAGTGCGATCGAAGTCGTCAGCTCGAATCTCTTTACCGATCAGGAAGATAAAGCGATGATTTGGCGCGGGCCGATCGTCGCGAGCGTCATCCGTCAGTTCTACGAGCAAGTGCTCTGGAGCGAGCTTGACTTTTTGCTCGTGGATCTTCCGCCCGGCACGTCGGACGCACCGCTGACCGTGCTGCAGTCGCTGAACATCGACGGAGTCGTGCTGGTCACGATGCCGCAAGCGCTGGCGACGATGATCGTGCGCAAAGCCGCCAACTTGATCCACCAGTTGAAGAAACCGGTTCTCGGCGTCGTCGAGAACATGTCGTACTTCGTCGCGCCCGATACGGGAAAGCAGTACGAGATCTTTGGGCCGTCGTACGCCCAGCGCGTCGCCGAGCTGGCGCAGGCCCCGGTCTTTGCGCGCATCCCGGTCGATCCGGTCAAGCTGCAGCTTGCCGACGAGGGAAGAATCGAGGAGCTGGACGATCCGGTCTGCGACGTTTTGGCCGATAGCCTGCTCGCCGCGATCGCCGCACACCCAAAACCCAAAGAGACGATTTCGATCGTCTGACCACGCTTCAGCGGAGGGAACCGGTTTTCGGCGAAGCGGCGGCGCTGATGAGCGGTCGAAAGATGCTGTTGGGCTTGGGAATGGGATTGGGCGCCGGCTATATCGCGGCGCAGAGCCTGCGAAGCGTTTTTAGAGTGGCGCGATCCGGCCCCAGCCGTCGCCAAAGATGCGGCAGCCTACGCTCGAATTCGACGCGCGCTCGAAGTAACAGGTACGCTGCGGGGAACCGCTGGATTCCTGGCGTTTGCGTACGGTCCGCTCGCAAATCGCGCCGACCGGGCGACGTCGAGGCTTCCGGTTTGGGTTCGTCCCGCGGCCTACTACGCAGCGTACTCTCGCTTGCGTCGGCGCTCGCGGAGCTGCCGGTCTCGTTCGTCGAGGAGTATTCGCTCGAGCGGCGCTTCGGGCTGAGCGATCAATCGCGGAACGACTGGCTGAGCGACTATGCGAAGGGCGCGGCGATTTCGGCCGGCATGACGGCATTGCTTGCAACGCTCGTCGGTTTTGCGCTCAAGTTCGCGCCGCGGCGATGGCCGGTCCTGGCATCCATCGGCGTCTTCCCGCTCTTCATAATCGGAAACCTCATCGTGCCGATCTATGTGATGCCGCTCTTTAACAAGTTCGAGCCGGTGACGGGCTCGCTGGAGGAGCGCTTGCGCGCGCTCGCCTCACGCTATGGAGTCGGCGACGCCGCGATTCTTCGAATGGACATGAGCCGCCAGACGCGCAAAGCAAACGCCTTTGTCACCGGCATCGGAAAGACGCACCGCATCGTGCTCGGCGACACGCTGATCGAGGCCTTCCCCGAGAACGAGACGGAGTTCGTGGTGGCGCACGAACTCGGCCACTACGTCAATAAGGACACCTGGCGGCTGATCGGGCTAGGCGAAGTGATGGCCTTCGTACTCTTCCTCGTCTCGAACGCTTCGATCTCAAAGAAGGAGCGCGAGGAGCTGCACGACCGGCCGCTGCTCATCGTGCGGCTCAACGCCGCGATGATCGTCGCAACGCAGGCCCTTCGCCCACTGCTTTTTGCGTTTTCGCGCTCGCGAGAGTGGGCCGCGGACCGGTTTGCCATCGCCGCTACAACCGACGCCGCGGGGGAGCTTCCGCCTTTCGGCGTCTACGCGATCAGAATCTCGCCGACGAAGATCCGCCGCCGTGGTACGAGTTCTTCTTCTCGTCGCATCCGTCACTCCGCGCGCGCATCGCGGCGCTGGAGGAAGCCTCCTAGATCGGTTTTTTCCACCGGCAGTCCGGTGCGAAGCTCGGCGCGCAGCTCGCCGAAGAGCCCGAAGCCTTCGGCGAAGGCGTCGTGCTTGTGAATTGACTCTTCGTTGACTTGGCCGGCGAAGACGAACGTCTCCTCGCCGAGGTCGGCATACATCTCGAGCGTCCGCCAGAGAATTCCGCGCACGACGTCTTCGACGAACTTCGGATTGTGATGCGCCTTGTTGACTACGAAGAACTCGTCCGGGCGCTTGAGAAGATCGTAGGTTTCGCTCGACATCGAGTTTTCGACGATTTCGACGAGGTCTTCGGCGCGGATGGCGTCGCTCTGCGCCTCGGGCACGCCGATCAGGATGCTGCCGCGCCCGCGTTGGTTGTGCGTCGCCACCGGCAGGACGTCGAGGGCCCGGCGTGCGTCGCCCTCGCTAAAACCGGCTTCAACGAGCTGATGCATCGAGTGTTCGCGCACCATCGCCTGCGCGCAGGGGCAGGCGGTCATGCCTTCCGCCTCAACGCCGACGACGCGGCGCGTTCCGCGTTCGTCGGCATGCGCGATGCCCACCAGCGTGTACGTCTCTTCGCCGCGCTTTCCGCTCACCGGCGTCCAGCGCTCCAAACCGAACCTGGCGCGCAAGCGAACCTCGGCCCGCACGGCTCGCTGACTACGCACGATCTCGCGCGCGATCGCTTCGGCGAGTCGTTCGATGCGCGCCGGTTTGGTGGCGCCGGCCAGCACGTCGAGCGTCGCTTCTTCGAGAATTTCCGCAAAGCGCGACATATGAACGCCGGCCCGGTCGGCCGCAAGATCCGCGACCATCGAGAACTCGCCGTTATAGACCGCCGGCCGGCCATCGATTTCCAAATGAACGACGCGCCGCACGCGCGTCACGCCGGCGCGGCTCAACGAAAGCCGCACCTCTGGTGCTTCGGATTGGCGGTCGGTGTCGAACCGAAGCCCGCGTTCCCGCCGGCGAACGCGACCGTTGGGAGAGGCGCGGACGAGTTGCGGCGCTATTTCCGCAAGCGGAA
This sequence comes from Vulcanimicrobiota bacterium, assembly GCA_963823795.1. Classification (GTDB taxonomy): domain Bacteria; phylum Vulcanimicrobiota; class Vulcanimicrobiia; order Vulcanimicrobiales; family Vulcanimicrobiaceae; genus Cybelea. The sequence goes on from CAWGMX010000006.1 coordinate 105,602, forward strand.
CCGCGTTATACGGGCGGGCGTCGAGCTGCGCTTGCACGGTCTCTCCGTCGAAAACGAGAAGATCGATGTCGATCGGACGTGCTTCGAGCCGCCGCGTTCCACGCGCTCGCCCGACCGCAAGCTCGACGTCGCGCGCAAAGCTCGCGAAGGCTTCGGCATCGAGTTGAGAGCGCAGCGCTGCGGCAACGTTCAAGTAAGCCGGCCCTTGCGCGCCATCGGCCGCCTCCGATTCGTAAAACGCCGAAACGGTTAGGATTTGCGCGCGCGCCCGCAAGCGCTGCAGCGCGGCCAGGATGTTCGCCTGCCGGTCGCCGAGGTTCGAGCCGATCCCGACGTAAAGCTCGTGCACAGCGGGCTGTCTTCATATTCGCTGGCGGAATTCCCACCAAACCCATCGTATCGTAGCCGAACCGTGCAAAACGACTTCCTCTATCCCTACGTCCTCGATCCAAAGCTCACGACGCAGGTCTGGGGCGGTGACGAGCTGGTGCGCGTCTACGGCAAGCACGGCGATCCTCAGGCGCGCTTGGGCGAATCGTGGGAATGCTGGGATACCGATCGCATCCTCAACGGCTCCCTGGCCGGCAACAACGTCGCCTATCTGCGCATGCGCTTGGGTCCCAAGCTGATGGGGAACATCAATCCCAAACGCATCTTTCCGGTACTGACGAAAATCATCACCGCGCACGACTGGTTGTCGGTGCAGGTTCATCCCGACGACGCCTACGCGCAGCGCGTCGAGCATCAGCCGTTCGGCAAGACCGAGTGCTGGTACGTTCTCGATGCGCAGCCGCAAGCGCAGATCGTCTATGGCTGGACGCGCGATACGTCACGCGAGGAATACTTGCAGCGTGTCGCCGACGGAACGCTCGGCGAGATTCTGCGCAAGATCGACCTTAAAACCGGCGACACCGTCTACATCCCGCACGGGGTCGTCCACGCGATCGGTCCCGGCGTGACGGTCTTCGAAACGCAGCAGGCCTCCGATCTCACGTATCGGATGTTCGATTTCAACCGCCTCGGTCTCGACGGAAAGCCGCGCGAGCTCAACGTGCAAAAAGCCGCCGACGTGTTGAAGTACGAGGCCACCGCGACGGGAACGCTCTTGCAGATTCCCTATCACTTCGAGGGCTTGGACCGCACGGCGCTGATCGCCGACGAAAATTTCGTCGTCGAACGAATCGTGGCAACGAGCGAACCCGCGTCAATGCGAACCAACGGGCGCCCGCTGATCCTGATGTCGCTCAACGAGCCGCTCGAAGTGGCAAGCGACATCTCGAGCGTTACCCTATCGCGTTATCAAACAGTGCTGATTCCGGCTTCGGCGGAGTGGTGCACGGTCAGCGTTTCGGGAGGCGACACGTCATCGTTTATGTTCGTGACGCCGCCTCACGACCGGCAAGCCCTGGCGGTCCGGCTGGTCGCGGCGGGCATCGCACAAGATTCGGTCGATCGCTTTATGGAGCAGTTCTGAACCCGTCCCCCGAGACGCTCGCTTCGGTTTACGGCACGCCCCTGCTCGTGATCGATCTCGACGCCGTCGATGCGGCCGTCGGCGAACTCGTACGGTGCTCGACGGACCTTGGGATCGAAGTTTCGTATGCTGCCAAGGCCTTTGCGACCGTTGAGTTCCTCCGCTTTCTAGCGTTGTATCCGATCGGCATCGACGTCTGTTCGCTGGGGGAACTCGTGACCGCCGAACGAGCGGGATTCGAAGCGGAGCGCATCACGCTGCACGGCGCGGGAAAGTCGGACGAAGAGCTGCTGGCGGCCTGCACCGGACGGATCGGCCTCATCGCCGTCGACGGTATCGCGGAACTCCAACGGCTGGCGGACATTTCGCGCAATGGAAATACCGCGAACGTGCTGCTTCGCTTAAACGTCGGCGTCGATGCCAGCACGCATGCGTTCGTCCGCACAGGCGGAAAAGACAGCAAGTTCGGCATTCACCCGCGCGACGAAGCGGCAGCGGCGGCGCTGCTCCTGGCCAATCCGCAGTTGCGTTTCGCGGGAGTGCACGCCCATATCGGCTCGCAGATCTACGACGAGTCCGCCTATTTGGAGAACGCGGCGGCCCTGGTCGCGGCGGCGCAGCGGTTTGCAAGCCTCGGGCTGCAAAGCGAGCGGATCGTAATCGGCGGCGGTTTCGGCGTACCGTCCGATCCGGACGGCGACCACGAAAGGCTCGACGTTGCCGCGACCGTCGCCGCGGCGGCAGCGTGCGTCCGCGACGCGGCGCAAAAACGCGGGCTCGGCGCGCTCCGGTTGGGAATCGAACCGGGGCGCGCAATTGTCGCCGACGCCGGCACGACGCTCTATCGCGTTTTGGCGGTCAAGCGGCAGTCGCAGCGAACTTTCGTCATCGTCGATGGCGGCATCGCGGAAAACCCGCGTCCGGCGCTCTACGGCGCGCGCTATAACGTCACCGCCGTAACGCCGCGGCGCGACGAGGAGCAGGAGGTCACCCTCTGCGGGCGTTCGTGCGAAAACGACGAGCTTGGAACGATGCGGCTTCCGCGCGACGTCGCCCCCGGCGATCTCCTCGCGATGGGGTCGACCGGCGCGTACACCTACAGCATGGCCGGGAACTATAACCGCTTTCCCAAACCGGCCGTCGTGGGCGTCACGGAAGGTACGCACCGGCTGCTGGCGCGCCGCGAAACCATCGACGACGTCCTGCGCAACGACGCGGTTTAGAAACCGAGCCCGTTCTGAGATGCTTTCAGCGCAACCGCTTCAGTACGATAACGAGAAGACCGTTCCGCAACCGCCGTTTGAGGTGCAGTTTGCGCCCCCGGCCCAAGTCGCGCCGTAAAGCGTACCCTTGACGTTAATGAGGCCCGCCAAGGGGTCCACGCCATCGGTCCCGGCACCGAAGCTATGCAGTACGGTTTCCTTGCCGGAGGTCGTGATCGAAAAGATCGTTCCGCAACCAGTCGGGCCGCAGTACGCGCCCCCTTCTTCGGTCGTCCCGTAGAGCGTGCCATTGACGTTGATGAGGGCCGCCTGCGGGAACGCGCCGTCTCCCGAACCGCCGAAGCTATGGAGCACGGACTCCTTACCGGACGGCGTGATGGCGAAGACCGTTCCGCAACCAGCCTGGCCGCAGTACGCGCCCCCATAAGAGGTCGTGCCGTAGAGTGTACCGTTGACGCTGATGAGGGCCGCCTGCGGGTCGTCGCCGTCTCCCGAGCCGCCTTTGAAGCTGTAGAACACGGTTTCCTTGCCAGAGGTCGTGGTCGAGAAGACCGTGCCACGGCCGTTTGCGCCCCCCGACCCGGTCGTGCCGTAGAGCGCGCCCTGTACGTAAATGAGGCCCGCCCATGGAGATTCGCCATCTCCCGAGCCGCCTTTGAAGCTGTAGAGCACGGTTTCCTTGCCGTAGGTCGTGATCGAGAAGACCGTTCCGCAACCATACATGCAGTTTGCGCCCCCGGCACGAGTGGTGCCATAGAGCGTGTGACTGACACGAATGAGGCCAGCATAGGGGAGTTCGCCGTCCGGTACGCCCGTGAAGCTGTGAAGTAGGGTTTCCGTGCCGGACGCCGTGATCGCGAAGACCGTTCCCTCGTCCATCGCACCACCGTACAGTGTCGTTCCGTAGAGCGTGCGGTTGATGTTGACGAGGCCTGCTTGCGGGCCCCCGCCGTAACCCGGGCCGCGTTTGAAGCTGTACAGCATGGTTTCCACGCCGCGCGTCGTGATCGAGAAGACCGTTCCGCAGCCGTGAATCGAGCGACAGTGCGCGCCCCCTGCGCTGGTCGTGCCGTAGAGCGTGCCCCTGACGTTGAGGAGCCCCGCAAGCGGATCTGCGCCGTCGTTAGGGTGGCCTTTGAAACTGTAGAGCTCGCTGTACGAGTGGCGCGGGTTCGTCCCTTCCGCCCTTGTCATCCTGAGCGCAGTCGAAGGGCCGGCAGGCGATGGGGTCAAAGGCGCACCGCCGCCGCAGCCTGCAAGCATTGCGATAACCGCGCCCGTGCTCAAGGTAGACCGTGAAACATTCATGAGCTTCTTCTCCAATGTCTGGTTGAATGAGAATTCAACGGCCCCGGGTTCCGGCCCCGTCCCTTCCAGCTTGCAAATAATATCGCGCTCTCGTTCCGTGAAAAGCAAAACTTACGACAACTTGAGGCTGTTCCCTGACCGACGCATCCGCCCGGCGGGCTGCGGCGTTCTAAAGATTGTATGGAAACGAAAATTGCTACCTTTGCGGCCGGCTGCTTCTGGGGGGTCGAAGCCGCTTTTCGCCAGGACCCAGGAGTCGTCGAGGCCGTTTCGGGCTACATCGGCGGCCAGACGGACAACCCCACGTACCGCCAGGTCTGCGGCCACGGGACGGGACATGCCGAGGCGGTCGAAGTGACCTACGACCCGCAGCGCGTGACGTACGACCAGTTGCTCGACCTGTTCTGGCAGATGCACGATCCTACGCAGCTCAATCGCCAGGGGCCCGACGTCGGCGATCAGTACCGTTCCGCCATCTTTACGCACGGCCCCGAACAAGAGCGCGAGGCGGTCGCGTCGCGCGATCGGGAGCAAAAGAAATACTCCAAGCCGATCGTTACGCAGATCGTCGCAGCACCGCGATTTTGGCCGGCCGAAGAGTACCATCAGCGGTACTTTGAGCGCAACGGCGGCGCAGCGTGTCATGTAATTCCGGGAGGCGTTCGATGAAGCGCGGCGAGTTCGTAACGAGCGCGGCGACGCTGGCGCTTTTCGGGTTGGCGATCCGCGCGACGGCGGCAGAAGAGCAGTACGAAGTTACCCACACCGAGGCGCAGTGGCGCGCGATGCTCGGCGACGACCGTTTCGAAATTCTGCGCCGCGGCGGGACCGAGCCCGCGTTTTCCAGCCCGTTGATCGGCGAAAAACGACCCGGCACCTATCAGTGCGCTGGTTGCGAACTGACGGTCTTCACGTCGAAAAAGAAGTACGACAGCGGCGACGGCTGGCCGTCGTTTTGGGACGTGCTGCCCAACACGACAAAAACCCAGAACGATTACGCGCTCATGGAAATGCGCACCGAAGTGCACTGCCGCCGCTGCGGCAGCCATCTCGGCCACATCTTTGACGACGGACCTCCGCCCACGCATCTGCGCTACTGCATCGACGGTCTCGCGCTCCGTTTCGTGCCGGCATAATCGCCTGCGGATCCTAATCACCAACGACGACGGCATCGACTCGCCCGGCATCGAAGCACTCGTGGACGTGCTTTCCGGCGAGCACGATCTCGTCGTCGTTGCACCGTCGGGCGATCGAAGCGGCGTCTCGCACGCCATCACCGCAGACGAAGCGATTACCATCGAGCGGCGTCACGCCGCTAAAGTTCTGGCTTACGCGTGCTCCGGAACTCCCGCCGATTGCGTCTTCCTCGGCTCCACGGAACTGGGGCCGCGTCCGGAGCTGGTCCTCAGCGGCATCAATCACGGTCCGAATCTGGCCGACGACGTCAACTACTCCGGGACCGTAGCGGGCGCGGTTGAAGCCTGTCTCCTCGGAATTCCCGCGCTGGCGGTATCGCTCGCATCCGACCATGAAGAGCCGTTGCAGCGGCGATACTGGGAGAGCGCGGCCGCGATCGTCGATCTCTGCGTTCGCGAAGAGTTCGATCGTCTGGCGGACGTCGCGTGCTACTGGAACTTAAACGTTCCCAACATCCCGCTGAAATCGATTCGTGGAATCTCCGTCACCCGCTTGGGACGCAAGCGCATTTGCGGACGAATGATCGGTGAAGAGCGGGGGGGAGCGACGCGCTACTACCGCGCGTGGGAGTCGCCCTTTGAGACCGACCGCGACACGCTCGGCACCGATATCGGCGCCGTGCACGCCGGCTACGCCAGCCTTACGCCGCTCTTACTCGATCGTACGGCGCCGTCGGCCTTGCGCTGACCGTTGGGGGCCGCGGCGGGAGGCTTTACGCGTTGCGGCAGCCGGCGTCCGGCAAACTCGGCAACCAGCGCGAGCCGCTGCATCAGCAGCGCGAACTGTTCGCAATCTAACGATTGAGCGCCGTCCGAGAGCGCGTTGGCCGGATCGGGATGGACTTCGATCAGCAGTCCGTGGGCGCCGGCAGCGATGCTGGCAACGGCAGTCGGCGGCACCAGCCGCGCAATCCCCATCGCATGCGACGGATCGACGATAACCGGAAGATGCGTCATCCCCTCGAGCAGCGGCACGACGGCGATGTCGAGTAGGTTGCGAGTTGCAGGGTCGAACGAGCGAACGCCGCGTTCGCACAAAACGACGTTCTCGTTGCCGCCGAGCATCACGTATTCGGCGGCGAGCAGCCACTCTTGGACAGTCGCGGAAAGACCGCGCTTGAGCAGCACGGGCACGCGCGCGGCACCGACTTCCCGCAGCAACGGAAAGTTCTGCATGTTACGGGTACCGATCTGCAGCATGTCGGCATAGCGCGCGACCTTCTCGACGTCGCGCGGATCCAGCACCTCGGTAACGACGCCCAGACCGTACCGGTCGCCGGAATCGCGCAGCATCTTGAGCCCCTCTTCACCGAGGCCTTGAAACGAGTACGGCGAGCTGCGCGGTTTATAAGCGCCTCCGCGAAGGACGTTCGCTCCCGCAGCAGCCACCGCGGCCGCGGCCAAATCGAGTTGTTCGGCCGATTCGACGCCGCAAGGCCCAGCGCAAATGGCGATCTCGTCGCCTCCAAAAGTCGCACCGCTGCTCAGTCGCACGACCGTACGTTCGGCCCGCGCATCGCGGCGGACCAGCCGGTACGACTGCGGTAGGTTAACCCCTCGCTCCACGACCCTCGCTTCGACGCATGGTCTGTGCCTCATGCCGCGCCCGGCAGGCGCCTACCGTATCGCTCCCGCAATCAGACCGCGGTGGAGCGCGTTGCCGTTACCGGAATGGGGATCGTATCGCCGATTGGTGAGGCGATTGACGTGTTCTGGCAACACTTGCTCGAGGGAAAGCGCGGAATCGCTCCCATAAATGCCTCTGGACCGCAGATTTCAGGAAACGGCCTTTGGGCGGCGGTCGCGGACGACTTTTTAAATCGGAGCCCGGTTCCCCCGGCGGCCTTGCGCAATACTGACCGCTTCACTCAGTTCGCAATGGCGGCCACAGTCCAAGCACTCGCCCAAGCCCAGTTCGATCCGGCGGAGGAGCGCACCGCGGTCATCGTGGGCAACACGATGGGCGGGTTTCCCCTCGTCGCCCAAGCGCAGACAGCCCTTCTCGAATCGGGCGGCCGGACCGTATCGCCCAAACTCATGGCGCTGGTCATTCCAAATATGCCGAGCGCACTGATCGCCATGCATTGGAAACTGCATGGTCCGCAACTGGCGATCAGCACGGCTTGTGCTTCATCGCTGGACGCGATCGGTTTGGCATCGGGCATGATCGAGCGAGGCGAGATCGACGCGGCAATCGTGGGAGGCAGCGAAACGCTCTTGAGCCCTTTGGTGTACGAAAGCCTCGTGCGCGCCGGCGCACTCTCGCGCAACACCGATGTGAGGTGCGCGTCGCGACCGTTCGACGTCGACCGTGACGGATTCGTGATGGGCGACGGCGCCGCGATCCTCATCTTGGAGCGCATCGAGCGCGCCTGGGAACGCGGAGCGCGCGTGCTGGCACGCATTCGCGGCTACGGTTCGCTCTCCGACGCCTATCACATTACGTCGCCCGACCCGTCGGCACGCTACGAAGTGCGCGCGATGCAAGATGCGATCGAACGCGCGGGCGAGGCCGGGACGCAATGCGGGGTCGTCTACGCGCATGCGACCAGTACGATCGTCGGCGACGCAGCGGAGGCCAAGGCAATCGACGCCGTTTACGCCGATCGCCCGGCAATCGTTACCTCGATCAAAGGACACGTCGGGCACAGCATGGCCAGCGCCGGCGCGATGTGCGCGATCGCCGGCATCGCCGGGATGCACGAAGAGTGCATTCCGCCCACGCTCGGAACGCAGCGACTCGATCCGGCAACGCGTTTCGACTTGGTGATGGAACGCCCGCGCTCGCATCGCTACGCCGCTTTTCAGGTGAACGCTTTTGGCTTCGGCGGACAAAACGCGTCGCTGGTTATCTCGCGATGACGCGCGAGCAGGGCGCTCCGATTCGAACTCGGAAACTTTGCCGCCTGAGGTAGGACGCCGATGAATCTTCTCGTTAAAGGAACGAGCGGGCCATTGACCGGCGAGGTCGAGGTTCCCAACTCGAAGTATCACGCGCATCGCGCGCTCATTCTGGCGTCGCTGGCGCCGGGAACGAGCCGAATCCTAGGTCTCTCCGATGCTCGCCACGTGCAGTTTACGATGGACGTTTTGCGCGCGCTCGGCACGAAGATCGAGGTCGAAGGCCAGACGCTGCTCGTCGCCGGCGGTCCCTATCGCGTCAAGCGCAAGGTCGTCTCGGTCGGAAGTTCGGGTTCGACGCTCTATTTCATGATCGGCTTGGCGTCGCTCGCCGATTCGCCGGTCACGCTCACCGCCCAAAAATACTTCCAGCGCCGTCCCGTCGGACCGCTGCTCCAAGCGCTGGCGGAGATGGGCGTTCGCTTCGAATCGAACGACGGCTGTCCGCCGATTTCGGTCTTTCCCGGTAAGCCGCGAGGCGGGAAGATCGTCATTCCCGGCACCTTGTCGCAATGGATTTCAGGGCTTCTTCTTCTGGCTCCCTTTGCCAAAGAACCGACGATCATCGAGGTCGAGGGCGAACTGAACGAACGCCCGTACATCGCGCTGACGGCCGAAATGATGCGGGCCTTCGACTTGCACGTGAAGATCGCGCCGGATTGGCGGCGCTTCGAAGTCGAACCCGGGCAGACGCCGCGCCCGGCAACGGTAGAGCTTCCGCCCGACATCGGCTCGGCGGCGTTCGGGCTTGCTGCGACGGCCCTTCATCCCTCCGACGTGCTCTTCCGCGGTCTGCAAGCGCTCCCGGGAGAACTTCCGGACCATCCCGAGGGCGTATTTATGGAGATCCTTCGGGAGATGGGACTCCCGATGGCGTATGATGCGCAGGCGCATGCCGTCCGCGTACGGCACGCCGGCATCGAGCTGCGCGGAGTTCGAGTCGACTGCCGCGACATTCCCGACATGCTGCCCATTTTGTCGACGCTGGGCACGTTCGCAAAAGGTGAAACCATATTGGAAAATATCGCCCACGTGCGTCTTAAAGAATCCGATCGCGTTGCCGCGATGCTGCAGCTCAATCGCATGGGTGGCCACTTGGAGCTGCACGACGATCGACTGATCGCGCACGGCGTGTCGCAGCTTCACGGCGCGCATCTCTCGTCCTTCAACGATCACCGCATCCTGATGTCGCTGGCGGTGGCCGCGTCCCGCGCGCAGGGACAGAGCACGCTAACCTATCCGAACGCCTACCGAATCTCGTATCCTCGCTTTCTCGACGCGATGCGCAGCATCGGCGTCCCGATGTCGATCTCCGACGGGCCGCACAACGGCCAGCATTCCAGCACGCGAGCGGCAGCGATGCCAAAGCCCGATCGCGCCGCGCTCATGACGACGGACCAGCTTCTCGCACACCACGCACGCGAAACTCCGCTCGGGCTGGCCGTCGTCGAAACGCGCGACGGAAGCGACGTTGCGCTCACGTGGCAAGAGTTGCTCGAACGCGTGGAACGCACGGCGACGCTTCTCTTGAGCCTCGGCGTGCAACCCGGCGAACGAGTCGCCTACCAGCTGCCCAACACCCTGGAGTTCGTCGTGATCACGCTGGCGACGTTGCGAGTCGGCGCGGTCTGCTGCCCGTTGATGCCGATCTTCCGCGAACGGGAAGTCGCCTTCTGTCTGCGGCGCTCCCGAGCGCGCGTTCTCTTCGTCCCCGACGAAGCGCGCGGCCGCAATCACGCCGCCGAGATCGCTTCAATTCTCGAAGAGGCCTCCGTCTTTAGCGGCGATCTTCCGCTCAAGCTGGAGCACGTGGTCGTATGCGCGGGCGCTCGCAACACTTATGCCCTTCCGGCGCCCGGATACGACGCCACCGTACGCTGGCTGCGCTACCAAGACGCGCTGCGCACGATCGTGGTCGACCGCAAAGTGCTCGACGCGCGGCCCAGCGACCCCGAGGCGATCGCGCAGTTGCTCTTCACCTCGGGAACGTCGGGCGAACCGAAAGGCGTGCTGCATCGAAACGACGTGCTGATGCGCGCCGCCGCAATGGAAATCGAGCATCTCGAGCTCGGCGCGGAGGATCGGATCTTCGTGCCGTCTCCGCTCGCCCATCAAACCGGATTCCTCTACGGGATGTGGCTGGCGCTGCTAATGGGAGTTCCTCAAATCGTGCAGCCGGTCTGGAACGCGTCCCGCGCGCTGCGCGCGCTCAACGACTGGGACGGCACGTTTGTGCAGGCCGCAACGCCCTTTTTAGCCGACCTCGTTGCCGCCGTCGAAGCGGGTGAACGCGCGCCCGCTGCGCTGCGCATCTTCGTTGCAACGGGGGCTGCCGTGCCACGCGGTTTAGCCGAACGCGCGACGCGCATCCTCGGCACGGCTGTCTGCGGCGGGTGGGGCACCACCGAGTCGTGCTTGGGATCGCTCGCCGCGCCGACCGACGAACCGGCGAAGGTCTGGGGAACCGACGGCCGCGCGCTGCGCGGCATTCACCTGCGCATTACCGACGCCGAGGGCCGCACGCTGCCCGCGGGACAAGAAGGGAACTTCGAAGTCCAGTCGCCGACGATGTTCGTGGGTTACGCCGATCATCCTAACTGGACGGCAGCCGCCTTTACGGCCGATGGCTGGTTTCGCACCGGCGATCTGGCCGTCATTGACGAGTCGGGATACGTTCGCATCACAGGGCGAGTGCGCGACGTCATCAACCGCGGCGGTGAGAAGATTCCGGTCGCCGAGATGGAGCAACTGCTGAGCGATCACCCGGCCATCGCACAAATCGCGATCGTCGCCATGCCGGATCCGCGCTTGGGCGAACGCGCCTGCGCCTTCGTCGTGCTGCATGCCGGCGCGCAACTCGACTTCGATCGGATGCAGCACTACCTTTACGCGTGCCAGGCCGCCAAACACTATTGGCCGGAGCGGCTGGAGATCGTCACCGAGCTGCCGCGCACGCCGTCGGGGAAGGTTCAGAAGTATCTGCTGCGCGAGCGAGCGCGAGAGCTGCGGCCTGACGAGCGCCGCAAGGCGAGCGTTTCTTGAGTTTTACGGAGCTCGAAGGCGAGATCGCCGCATACGTTGCCGGGCCCGCCGAAGAGTGGGCCCGCCGCATCGAGCGCGAGCGCCGAGTTCCACACGAGCTTTGGGGCGAGCTTCGCGATCGCGGCTATCTCTCACTTGCCGCCCCGGTGGAGTATGGCGGCCGCGGCATTCCGTTCGCCCAGTATCTGCGCCTGATCGAGCTGTTCTCGATGTCGCATGCGTCGATCCGCATGATCGTGCACGTCGTCAACGGCACGTGGCGCGCCATGGACCGCTTTGCGACGCCGCAGCAGCGCAACGATTTCGTCATCCCCTCGATCAAAGGCGAACTGAAGATCGCCTTTACGCTCACGGAACCGACCGCGGGAACCGGTGCCGATCTTCGCTGCAGCGTCGTTCGTGAAGGCGACACCTATTACTTGAGCGGCGAGAAGCACCTGATCACCTTTGGAACGATCTGCGACTACTGGCTGCTCTTCGCGCGGCTCGCCGGAACGCGCGGCGCCGACGGAACGGTCGCACTGCTCGTCGACCGCCACGCGACGGGAGCGACCGTAACGGAAATGGACGAGTCGATGGGCGTGCGCGGAACCGACCACGGACGCTTGCTCTTCGAGCGCACTCCGGTTCCGGTGGCGAATCGACTTGGCGATGAGGGGCAAGGCCTCGAGATCGCGCTCGGCGGATTCTTGACGCCCAGCCGAATCTCGGTTGCGATGACGTGCGTCGGCCTCGCGCGGCGCGCGCAGGAGTTGGCGATCGAGTACGCCGGCAAGCGCGAGACGTTCGGCAAGCGGCTCGTGCAGCGCCAAGCCATTCGCTTCATGATCGCGGAGAACGCAACCGATATCGAAGCGGCGCGTCAGCTCGTTCTTCATGCCGCAACGCAATGGGAAGCCGGCAGCCCCGACGCAACGATGCTCTCCTCGATGTCGAAGCTGCAGGCCGTCGAGATGCTGACGCGCGTCACCGATAAGGCGCTGCAGATTCACGGCGGTAGCGGATATTGGCAGCCGAATCCCATCGAGCGAGTCTATCGCGACGCGCGCGCCCAACGCTTTGAAGAAGGGACCAACGAGATTCAAAAGACCGTCATCGCTCGCGCGCTTCTCGGCGGAGGAGCCGCGTGAGTCGCCGCTTCGAAGACAAGATCGCGCTCATCACCGGCAGCTCGCGCGGTATCGGGCGCGCGCTCGCGCTGACGCTGGCCCGCGAAGGCGCCTCGATCGTCGTCAACTTCAATCGCAACGCCGATCTTGCCGCCGAGGCGGTGCGCGAGATCGAATCGCTGGGCACGCGCGCGGTCTCCGTCCAGGCAAACATGGAAGAGCCCGAACAGATCGACCTGCTCTTCGATCGCGTCGAGAGCGAGTTTGGCCGCCTGGATCTCTTCGTCTCCAACGCCGCAGCCAGCTCGTTCAAGAAAGTTTTGGACTTAAAGGCGCATAACCTCGACCGTTCCTACGCGCTCAACGTCCGCGCCTTCGTTCTCGGCGCGCAACGCGCGGTAAAGCTGATGACCCAAGGCGGCCGGATCGCGGTGCTTTCGAGCTACGGTAGCATTCGAGCCTATCCGACCTATGCGAATCTCGGCTCGAATAAAGCCGCGATCGAGGCGTGGGTGCGGTACATGGCCGTCGAGTTCGCGCCGCGCGGCATCAACGTCAACGCGGTCAACGGCGGCTTGATCGATACGGAATCGTGCGCCTATTTCTATCAAAACGTCCCGGGAATGGCGCCCATCGAAAGCGTGCTTTCCAAACTTCCGAAGGCGCGCATGGGGACCGTCCAAGAAGTGGCCGATACGATCGCCTTCCTGCTCTCGCCTGAATCGGAATACATTACCGGTCAAACGATCTGCGTCGACGGCGGTTTGAGCGTGATCGCGCCGCCGTTCTACTCCGACACCACGCCCCCGCTCTCGCTGTAGGTTCCGTTGTTCGAACGCACCCTGCAAGCCGGAGTCATCGGCACGCTGCGCCTTGCAAATCGCATCGTCATGGGTTCGATGCATCTCGGAATCGAATCCGACGGCGCCGCGCTGGCCGCGTTTTATGCCGAGCGCGCGCGCGGCGGCGCGGGATTGATCGTCACCGGAGGGTCGTGCGTCAATCGGGCCGGCGCCGGTGGCCGAAATTACAGTTTCATCAACGAACCGGAGTCGAGCGCGCCGCTGCGGGCGGCCGTGGAGGCCGTGCACGCCGCCGGCGGCCGGATTGCGCTGCAGTTGTTCCACGCGGGGCGGTACGCATATCTTGCATCGTTTGGAATCCAGCCGGTTGCACCGTCGGCAATCGCGTCGCGTTTCTCACCCGATCCGCCGCGCGCGCTGCGCGACGACGAGATTCTCGAAACGATCGGCGATTTCGCGCGGGGCGCGGTCCGCGCGCGCGATCTCGGATTCGACGGGGTGGAGGTAATGGCGTCGGAGGGTTACCTCCTCAACCAGTTTCTGTCGCCGCTGACGAACTGGCGCGACGATTCCTGGGGCGGCGATCTCGAACGGCGCATGCGCCTCCCTCGCGCGGTCTTGCGCGAGATCCGCGCGCTCGCCGGCGCGGAATTTCCGGTGATCTTCCGCATCTCCGGCGCCGATCTGATGAAGGACTCGACGACGCCCGACGAGGCGTTGACCTTCGCGCGAGCGCTGCGCGACGACGGCGTCGACGCGCTCAACGTCGGCATCGGTTGGCACGAATCGTCGATTCCGACGGTGCAGCAGGTTGTTCCCAGCGGCGTTTGGGTTCGGTATGCCGCCGCGGTGAAGGCGGCCGTCGGCGAGCTGCCGGTCATCGCCAGCAATCGCATCAACTCACTGGCCGGCGCCGAGTCCGTCCTCGCAGCCGGAAGCGTCGATTTTATTTCGATGGCGCGCCCGTTTCTCTCCGACGCGCACCTCGTTGCCAAGGCGGCTCGCAACCAGGCTGCGTTGGTCAACACGTGCATTGCGTGCAACCAGGCTTGCATCGACCGGTCGTTAGTCGACGCGCCGGTCTCGTGCATGGTTAATCCACGTGCAGCCCGTGAGCTGGAGTTTCCCGAACAGACGCAACCAAAAGCGATGGTTCGCCGCTTTGCGGTGATCGGCGGCGGACCGGCGGGAATGGAAAGCGCGCGAGCGCTCGCGGCGCTCGGGCATGCGGTCGAGCTTTTCGAAGCCGACAGCGAGCTGGGCGGCCAGTTTCGCATGGCGCGGCGCATTCCGGGCAAAGGCGACTTTAACGAAACGATTCGCTACTACAGCAACGAGCTGGCGCGGCTCGGCGTCGTCGCGCATCTGCGCCGGCGCATCGGTGATGCCGCCGAGTTGCGGGGTTTCGACGGCATCGTGCTCGCAACGGGCGTAGTGCCCCGACGCCTGCGCTTAACCGGAAGCGATCTGCCGCACGTCGTGACGTACGCCGACGTTCTGCTGCGCGACGCGCCGGTGGGCGAGCGCGTGGCCGTCGTCGGTGCGGGCGGAATCGGCGTCGACGTCGCTCACTATTTGAGCTTCGGCGAAGCAAACGCCAACGAAACGACGCGCTTTCTCTACGAGCAGGGACTGGCGGCGCCCGGCAACGGCGCGTTACTCGTGACCGGAAGAAAACACGTCGCACTCATGCGCCGCGGTGCGACGATCGGCAAGGGCATCGGCAAAACGACGCGCTGGACCGTGATTGCCGCGCTCCGCGCGGCCGGCGTTACCACGCTCCCGAACGTCGATTACGAAGCCATCGTGCCCGGCGGCATTCGCATTCGCGACGCCGGCGGCACGGCGCGCTTGATCGAAGCCGACACGGTCGTAATAGCGGCGGGCCAAGAGCGCAACGATGCGCTCGTCGAACCAATTCGCGCACTTGGCATTCCGTATCGCGTCGTAGGCGGCGCCAAAGACGCCGCCGAGCTCAATGCAGTTCGCGCCTTCGACGAAGGCCTGCGCGCCGCCCACTCCTTGTCATCCTGAGCGCAGTCGAAGGATCAGGCGTAACGCTTGCGCTCGTCGCGGCGGTATCCCACGGCGGCGAGTATTCCAAAGATCAGCGTGTACAGCGCCAGTCCGGCGACCGCGCGCCACGGGGTGACTTCGCCCACCACGCTCCACAACAGATCGCCGAACTGCCGCGTGGGGAGATAGGGCGAGATCGTCGCCACGAAATGCGGCAGATATTGCGGCGGCATCCATAAACCGCCCGCATAGGCCAGCAAGAGATTGACGGCCGTCGCCGTCGGCACGGAGGCGCGCGCCGAGACCCAATAACCGATTGTTATGCCGATCAAAACAAATGGGACGCCGCCGGCGATCGCATAGAACAGCACGCGCAGCCATTGCACGAGCGTGAGATCGATCGGCGTAAAGATACGTGCAACCAGCGCGACGAGCGCCGCGGTAATCACTCCAAATATCAGCGCGGTCGCAGTACGCGCGCTGAAGCGCACGAAGACCGAGGCCGGCAGCGTGCGCACGTAGCGCTCCCACGGGCGACCCCGCTCCTGAGCGATACCGACGCCGAACTGGTAGAGCGTGACCCCAATGACCGCCCAGGCGATAAAGGCGAGCGCCAAGAGATCGGCACCCCTCGCGTTAGTTCTTGCAAACGGCAGGTCGAAGATCGAGTAGAACATCGCCGGAAAGACAACCGTCGGAACGACGTAGCCCGGCCAACGGATCAAGTCGAGAAACTCGACTTTCGTGTGCGCGCGCACGAGCACGAATGCGTTCATGCCGGGCCTTTCGTGAGTAAGAGAAACGCTTCTTCGAGCGACGGCTTCGAGATCTCCAAGTTGGAAAACGGCGCGCCCGAGTTCACCAGCGCGCGAACGTAGGCGTCGGTGTCGCCGGGCATGGCGACGACGGGACCGTCCTGCCCGAGATACGTTACGCGGCGAGCACCGACGCGCCCGCGCAGCGTCTGCGCGTCGCCGTCGAAAAGCAGCCGCCCGCGATCGACGACGAGGATGCGCGTCGCGTACGCCTGTGCTTCCTCGAGATAGTGCGTCGTGAAGAGAATCGAACGGTTGCCGGACGCCGCGCGCACGGTATCCCACAACCGACGCCTCGACTGCACGTCCAATCCGGTCGTCGGCTCATCGAGAACGAAAAACTCTGGATTGGCGATGAACGCCAGGGTAAGCGCCAGCCGGCGCGACTCGCCGCCGGAGAGCGTTCCGGCGCGGCGCTTCTTCATCGCTTCCAAGCCGAAGGCGCTCAGCGTCTGCGCGATGGGCGCCGGCGCGGGATAATGCTGCGCGACGAACTCGACGATCTCGGCGACGGTCAGCATATCGGGAAAGCCGCTCTCCTGCGGCGTCACCCCGAGGCGGCGGCGCGCAGCGATGTCGCGCGGCGACGCGCCGAAGAGGCGGACGGTCCCGGAATCGCAACTGCGCAGGCCCAGCGCAATTTCTAGTGCCGTGGTCTTTCCGGCGCCGTTGGGACCGAGCAGTGCGACGGTTTCGTCAAACCCCACTTCGAACGACAGCCCGTCGAGCGCGCGAACCTCGCCATACGACTTGACGACGTCTTCAAACGCGAGGATCACGGTGCAGCCTTCAAGAGCGATTGCAGCTGCGCCACGTGGCTTGCGAATGCTTCGCGTCCCCGCCGCGTGAGCCGGTAGCGCGTCAGCGGCCGGCGATTGACGAAGCTCTTTTCTTCCTCGACATAGCCGGCTTCGACGAGCTTGACGAGATGCGCGCCGAGGTTGCCGTTGCTGACGTCGAGCGAGCGCGCCAGCTCCGAGAACGCGATCCAGTCAAAGTTTAGAAGCTCGGCTACGACGCCGAGACGCACTTTTGAGAGCAACAGTTCGTCCATTGAATCCGGCTACTCGCGCGCGAGCAGCTCGCTCACGCCGAATCCGCCGTATCCCGCAAGCATCCCGGCGCCCAAAACATACCCTACAATCCCCGGCGGCGCGAAGTTAGCGACGACCAGCGAGACGATGACGAGCACGCCGGCGATCTGGGCGCGGCGGTTGCCATGCATGCCGATATACAGCAGCACGATCGCCTCCGCGACGCTCCAAATCGCCGCGGACGCGAAACCCGTGAAGATATTGAAGCCCGCGACGTCGACGACGAAGGCCAGGCCCAGCGTCAACCAAAGCACGTTGAAAAATTCGCGCTGCAGCAGCGAGCTGCGCTGCAGCACGCGGCGCGTTTGCCTGCCGCGAACGATCGAAAACGCCGCGCATGCCGCGATGACGACCGGAACCGACCACGCCGCCGTTGCCGGCAGCAACCCACCGTGCACCATTTGGAAGAGCACCGTGATAAAGGCCGACCCGATGCCCCAGACGACGAAATGCTCGCCGCCCGAGCAGAGCCGCTGCTGTGACTCCGCTAGGATGCGATTCACCATTTCGAGATGGTCCCGGGCCGCGGCGGCGTCGAGCGGTTCCACGCTCATAGCGCCCGCATCCCCAAGAGCAAGCCAAGTCCCGCGACCAGGCCGAGCGACCAAATGGCTGCCTCGGCGACGGGACTTCCGTGAGCCGCACCCCAGACCGCCGCCATCCCCAAGCCGAAGGCGCCCCAGACCAGGAACAGCTTGCCGGCACACGGCGCATCCTTCCGAACTACCGATTGCATTATGACCTCCAGAGTAGTCTGTTTTATAGATTACTCTATAATTACCACGACCGGAAACCCGCCGTCAAGCCTTCGAAGCGCGTGACTTCGTTGACGACAGGGCCCGCGGCTGGTATCGTACCGAGGTTATGTACGCGATCATTGAGGCCGACGGCAAGCAATACCGGGTCGCCGAGGGCGACGTCATCCGCTGCGATCTGGTTTCCAGCGAGGTCGGTTCCGACGTTACTTTCGATCGCGTGGTGCTCGCCGCAAACGACGATAACATCGCCATCGGCGATCCGACGCTGAGCGGCGCCTCGGTTACCGGCACGGTCCTGCGCCAAGCCAAGGACAAGAAGATCTTAGTCTTCCGCTATAAGTCCAAGAAGCGCGTGCGTAAGCTTAACGGCCACCGCCAACCCTTCGCCGAAGTCAAAATTACTAAGATCACGCTGCCCTAGCGGGCGCAGCCAAACGCCCGTGCTCGAGGTCACTTTCTATCGCGACGAACGCGATCGCCTCGCCGGGATTTCTGCCTACGGTCACGTCGATTTTGCCGAACACGGCCAGGACATCGTGTGCGCGGCGGTTTCGGGAATACTCCAGGCGGCGCGGCTCGGGCTCGAGCACTATGCGGGAGGGGACCTCACCGCATTCCAGCAGGGCGGCGAGTTCGACGTAATGTTGGACGACGGCCGACGCGACGTCGAGAGCATTCAAGCGATCGTCACGACCGCGGAGCTTGCGCTCACGCAGGTCGCCCGTCGTTTCCCGGAGCACGTCAGCGTGGCACGCGAGAGAGTCTGAAAACAAGGGAACAAACTCGACGGTCACGGGTAACTAACTCGACAGGTCAAAGGAGGCCGCAGGATGTCTGAAAGTTTTCGAACCACCCCGTCCGACCAGCCGTGGTCGAGTTCATCGACCCCTGGCAACGGCTATCAAAGCGCTTTCGGCGAGAAGCGTCCGAACGACGACGACGCCGGCGAAGCCGGTAAGGTGGTGCTCGCCGGCATATTGGGCGGCCTGCTGTCAGCGGCCGGCTATCTGATCTACAGGCGCCTGCCCGAAGAACAGCGCGAACGGCTTCACTCTCAGGTACGTACGATGGTCCAGGAGCGAATAACCGACCTGCGCCGCAACTTCAACATTTAGCCTTCTGATGGGTCCTTTTCCGGCTCGGGGACCGGCCCCGGTGGAAGGGGCGGCACCGGCGTCGTGTCGGCGGCCCGTTCCATCTCGGCAATGAACGAGTGCGACGTGTTTTGCAGGTCCCGCATTAGGCGCCCGGCTTGGCGCATGACCTTTGGCAGGCGGTCGGGCCCAAAGAGCAGGAGCGCCAGGACGGAAACCACCGCGACGTCGGGTACGGATAGCATCGGCGACCAATAACTTCAGCACCGGGCTGGGACTTCCGCCGCGGTTTGGAAGGGCTGGCCTGCAGGGCCGTACAAGCATGAGTGCCCCTAGTGAAAGTCGTCTACACCCGCGGCAACCGCACCGAAACGCTGGCCTCACTGGCGACCTTGCGAAAGATCCTAAACCGGTTCGTTGCGCACCGGGTCTTTTACGAAGTGTCCAGCCGTAACAAACACGGGCACGAGTTCTTTTCGACCAAGAACGTCTTCGTCGTCGGGCTGATCGAAGTCACGCACTTCGAGCACTTGAAAATCTTGATCTTCGATGCGAATAACTCGGCCCACTCGATCGAGATCCTCGACCCCGAGACGATGCGGATCTACGACGAGATTCCGGGGCGCGGGTTCGCCGTCTCGTTTGTCAGCAACCGCGAGAACGTCGAGACGCGGTGCTACCTTCGCGACGAGGGCGCCGACGCCGAAACGATCCACGAACGGACCGCGCTCGAGAAGATCACGCTGCCGCAGCTCTTCCAGTACCTCGAAGGGATCACCGCGGCCGAAACGGCCGGGAATAACGCCGACCGATAGCACGCGAGCGCCCCTCGAGCCTTTGCGCCTGACGCAGCGCGCGAACGCCTTCGGCAATGCGACCGGCGCGCTTATACGCGACTCCCAAATTAAGATAGGCGATGGCATACTCGCCGTCGCTGGCAATCGCGCGCTCGTAATGATCGATCGCGTCTTGTAAACTTCCGCTTTCGAGCAAGAGATTGCCCAAGTTGGTCAGCGCCGGCGCGTACTGACTGTGGGCGTCGAGGGCCGCATCGAAGTCGGCCCGCGCGAGCTCCCGCAGCTCGAGCCCGATGCGAGCCACGCCTCGCTTATTGAGAAGAAAGGCGCGCTCGGCTCCAGCAGACGATGGGCGCTCGAGCAGCGCATCGAGCTCGCTCTGCGCGCGCGCGAAATCGCGACGATCGAGCGCCTCGAGCGCGCAAGCAAAATCATCTCGGTCACGGAACACTCTGGGCTCATGTTCGAGATCGACGTCATCACGCTCTTTCCTGAAGTTTTCGCACCATTCGTTGGGTTGTCAATCGTCGGACGCGCCGTCGAAGCCGGCATCGCGAGGGTCCGCTACCATCACCTTCTCGACCACCTCCAGGACGGCGAGCGAGCCGACGACGCGCCGTTCGGCGGCGGAGCCGGGATGGTGCTGCGCATCGAACCGATCGCTCGAGTCCTCGACAGCATCGCATCGGGCGCCGGGCCGGACGAGCGGCAGCTCATCGTCGTTCCCAGCCCGAGCGGCGAGCGGTTCGACCAGCGCGCAGCCGAGCGCTTAGCACGGCTCGACCGCCTGATCATCGTCTGCGGGCATTACGAGGGAATCGACGACCGGCTTGCCGCCATCTATCCGGTCCAGGAGTACTCGCTTGGCGACTTCGTGCTGACGGGAGGCGAGATCCCGGCCCTGGCCTTCATGGACGCGACGATTCGTTTGCTCGAGGGCACGATTGCCGTGGGGTCGCTCGAGCAGGAGTCGTTCTCGGCGGGAATGCTCGATTATCCGAGCTTCACGCGGCCGGCAACCTTCCGGGGCGTGGACGTCCCGGCGGTCCTGCTTTCGGGGGATCATGCCAAGATCGCGCAGTGGCGCCGCGAGCAGTCCCGCCTGCGCACGGCCGGCCGCCGCCGCGACCTGCTCGATGATGCCTTGCCTCCGCAGGAAAGCCCGTGATAATATACGTTGGTTCTGCCGGGCTACGCGCCCGGCTATTCCTTGCGCCGCCCGATCCTCCGGCCAGCCACCTTGCTGGCCGAAGTCGAAATATCAGGATGACAGACAATGAACGTAATTGACGCACTGAAACGAGATCAGCTCAAAGACGGTGTCCCGCAGTTCCGGCCGGGCGATACCGTAAAGGTCTTTTCGAAAGTTACCGAAGGCGGCAAGGAACGGACGCAAATGTTCGAGGGCGTGGTGATCGTGCGCAAGGGCGGCAGCTCGGCCGAGTCCATCACCGTCCGCCGCATCGCTCATGGCGTCGGCGTGGAGAAAACTTTTCTGCTCCACAGCCCGCGAGTCGAGCGGATCGAGGTCGGAAAGCGCGGCATCGTTTCGCGCAGCCGGTTGTATTACCTCAGCGAAAAGGTCGGCAAAGCGGCTCGAATCAAGGAAAAGAAAGCCAAAGGAACCTGACCCGCCGCTCTGACACCCCTGCAGCTCGTAGGGCTTCTCGGCCTCTTCACGATTGCTCGGTTTGCGCTATCGAAAAAAGCGATAGCGAGGGAAGTGCTCGACGCGCTCATAGTCGCGGGCCTCGTCGCGCTCTTCCTAATCACATTCGTCATCCGCACGTTCTACATTCCGTCGGTGTCGATGGTGCCGACGCTGCAAGTCCGCGACGTGCTCCTGGTCAACGAGATCGCCTATCGCCTCCACCGGCCGGCCGACGGTGAGATCGCCGTCTTCGAACCACCGGTGGATTCGGGCGGCAGCGATTTTGTCAAGCGCGTGATCGGCGTGCCCGGAGACACGATTGCGATCCGCGACGGCGTCGTCTATCGAAACGGCGGCGCGCTGCGTGAACCGTACGAAAATCAAACACCCAACTACGATCTGACGATTCGCGACTACGGAATCTACGTTAACGGCCGCCCGCTCGATCCGCGAGTTGCTAACGTTCCGCCGCGCGCGTCGTGGCGGGCGCCCGACCGAATTCCAACCGGTTTTTATTTCGTCTTGGGCGACAACCGGAACTATTCCGACGACTCGCACGTCTGGGGATTCGCGCAGACGCACGGCGACTTCGCCGCCGGGCCGCTGAGAGGGCGCAAAGCGCGCGCCGGCTTCACGGGACGCGCCTTCGCGATTATCTGGCCCCTGAACCGGCTGCAAGTTTTGGAGAAGTAGAGACCACATGACGCCGTACGAGCTCCTTCTAATCGTCGCGGTTATCGCGGGCGCCCGCGCGGTGCTTTCGCTTCGGCCCGTGGTCGCCGGATCTTCAGGGCGCAGCACTGCGATCGCCCGGGAGTTCCTCGACCCGTTCATCATCGCGGGCCTTGCCGCGTGGGTTCTCATTACGTTCGTCGCCCGCACCTACTACATTCCGTCCGGCTCGATGCTGCCGACCTTACAGATTCACGACGTCCTCCTCGTCGACAAGTTCGAATACCGGTTTCATCGCCCCAACGAAGGCGACGTCGTCGTCTTTCCGCCTCCGGTCCCGACTCCCGACGACTTCATCAAGCGTGTGATCGGCCGCCCGGGCGACCGGATGCGCGTCGCGGACGGCACCGTCTATATCAACGGCGTCGCGCTGCGCGAACCGTACGTCGCCGAAAAGCCGTCCTACAACCTCGAGATCCGAGACTACGGAATCTCCGTCAACTACGGCACCGGCTGGGAGCGCATCGATCCAAGCTCGGGGAACGTGCCGCCGAAGTCGTCGTGGAGCGCGCCCGATCGAATTCCGCCGCATTGCTATATCATGCTCGGCGATAACCGCAACGATTCTGAAGATTCGCACATTTGGGGCTTCGCGCAGGATGGCGGGCGGTTTGCAACGGGGCCACGCGGCGGCGCGCCGGCCGGCTTTACCGGGCGGGCGTTTCTGATCTTCTGGCCGCCCTCGCAAGCCAAGATTCTCTAGCGCGCGGCGCGAAGTCGAGCGCGTGGCCCGCTTCTTGCGATGGCGCTCGGTCGCGAGCCTGGTGTTGCAGCTCGCCGTGCTCTCCCTTCTCATCGCGGCGTTCTTCATGCGCTTGCCGCAGGTCTCGGGCCGTTCGATGGAGCCGTTGATCCACTCCGGCGAGTACGTGCTGATCAACACGTTCGCTTTTCGCTTCGGCGCACCGCGGCGCGGCGAGGTCGTGGCCTTTCGCCACGAAGGCGACGCGCGCGAAGTCTTCATCAAACGCGTGATCGGGCTCCCGGGGGACCGCATTCGCATCGATCGTGGGCGGGTCTACGTCAGCGGCACCAAACAAGACGAACCCTACGTGCAAGACACCGACGATCGCAGCGTTCCCGAAATTGTCGTCCCTCCGGCTTCGGTCTACGTTTTGGGAGACAATCGCGCCAACAGCGAAGACTCTCGTGCTTTCGGCCCGGTGAGCGACAATCGTTTGATCGGCCAGGCCGTCGCCGGCATTTGGCCTCCGAGCATGCTGGGCGCGCTTTGACTCGATTGCGAGAGTGCGGGGAACTGTGAATTCGAAGTTGGAGCGTCCGGTTCAATGGTACCCCGGGCACATGGCCAAGGCCATGCGCCGAATTCGCGAGTATTTGCGCTCGATCGATATCGTCGTCGAGGTGGTCGATGCGCGCATCGCGCGAAGCGGCCGCAATCCGCTGCTCGACGAGCTTGCCGGCACTCGCATGCGCCTCGTCGCGCTGGACCGCAACGACCTCGCCGATCCGGCAACAACGCAGCGCTGGGTGCGGCAGTTGTCGCAGCGCGGTTGGACCGCCGTTGCCGTGGACGGGCGAAATGCGCGCAGCGTCGCCCGGATTGCCGCGGCCATCCGCCGCTCGCGCGGAGAGAAAGCGGCCGGGATCGCGCGCGCCATGATCGTAGGCATTCCCAACTCCGGCAAGTCTTCCATCGTCAATGCGCTCCTGCGACGAGCCGCGGCAAAAACGGAAGCCCGTGCGGGCGTCACCAAGCACGTTTCGTGGTTTCGTCTCGAAGGAAACGTCGAGATCATGGATACACCCGGCATCTTGCCGACACGAATTCCCAGTGCCGTCGCGCAGTGGAAACTGGCGATGTGCGGCGCGGTCCCGTCCGAGCGCTACGACGCGCAAGAGGTGGCGGCGGCGTTTCACCGCTGGCTGCTCGCTCGCACGCCTCAAACCGCGGTCCCCGACCCGCATGCATTTGCGGTAGCGCGCGGTTTCGTACGGCGCGGCGGCGAACTCGATTATCACAACGCGGCGCACTCGTATATCCGCGCGTTCAACGAAGGCGCCTTCGGGCGCATATCATTGGAGGCCCCCGATGACACCGAAGCAGCGTAAAGCCAAGAATGCGAACGAGCGCGAGCGCCGGCGCCTGCATCGGTTACACCGATTCGAGGAGGCGGCTCGCGCGAAGGGTTTTCGGCTCGTCGGCGGCATCGACGAAGTGGGACGCGGTCCGCTGGCCGGGCCGGTCGTTGCGGCCTGCGTGGTCGCGACGCAACCATTGTTCATCCGGGGTCTCAACGACTCCAAGCAGGTGCGGCCCGAGCTGCGAATAGAGATCGCGGAGATCATTAAGCTGCGAGCCGTGGCTTGGGCCATTGGGAGCGCCTGCGTCGCCGAGATCGACCGGCTCAACATTTATTGGGCGAGCGTGCTGGCGATGGAACGCGCCATCGCTTCGCTGGCGGCCGCGCCCGAGTACCTGATTACCGACGCCGTTCGGATCCGCTCGTTTGCCGGGCCGCAAGAACCGCTGATTCACGGCGACGCGCGCTGCGCGCTCGTGGCGGCTGCCTCGATTATCGCCAAGGTGCATCGCGACGCCTTGATGGTCGAGCTCGACGGGGTGGATTCCCGCTACGGATACGCGCTTCATAAGGGGTACGCGACACCGATTCACTTGGAGGCGCTGCGAGTGCACGGTCCCAGCATTCACCATCGCGCAAACTGGGCACGCGTTCGCGACGCGCAGCTGGCTCTGGACCCGAGCTGGCTTGAAGAATAACGGCGAAAAAGGCCGACAGGGTGAGGACCGGGCCAGCCGCTATCTTACGTCTTGCGGCTACCGCGTGCTGGCCCGAAACGTGCGCGTTCCAGGCGGGGAAATCGATGCCGTTTGTCTCGACGGGCCGACGCTGGTGATCGTCGAAGTAAAGCGCCGTGACTCCAGAAAGTTCGGTCCCGCGCTGCACGCCGTCGACGCGCGAAAACGAGCGACGCTCCGGCGCATCGCGGCGGACTACGCGCAAATCGTCGCGCCGTCGGCAAAGATCCGGTTCGACGTCGTGACGCTGGACGGACAACTCTTGAGCTTGCACCGAAACGCATTTTAGTGGCTCCCGGAACGAAGAGCGCCGAACCGGAGCTGCGCCGCAGCGTTACGCCCTGGGGATCCTTTTCTTGGGGCTACTCCGACGTCGGCGCCGACATCTTCGTCGGCTTGGGCCTGGTGCTCGCCTGGGCTGCCGGAGCCTCGAACGTCGCCTTTCTCTTCGCCGGCGTCGTGTACGTCTGCATCGGACTGGCCTATACGGAGCTCGCAGCAACGTACCCGGTGGCCGGCGGCGGTCAGTATTTCGTCATGCGCGGTCTCGGCGACATCTTCGGCTTTATCGCCGGATGGGCGGTGCTGCTCGACTTCACCATCGACGTAACGCTCTTTGCCTGGACGTCCGTCGACTACACCAGCCAGCTCGTGCCCGCATTGGTAAACTCGGTTCACCCCTGGCTGCACTTCGGCGTTGTGCTCGGACTGGTTATCGGTCTCTGCCTTTTGAACGTGATCGGCGTGCGCGAGAGCACGACGTTCAATGGCGTCGTATCGGCGCTCGACGTGATTAGTGAAACCTGCATCCTGTGCTTCGGCTTCCTCTTCGCGTTTCGTCCGCAGCTGCTGGTTCACACGATGCAGATGCACTGGCCGTCTTCCTACGACCTGATGCTGGGAACCTCGCTCGCGATCATCTCGTTCGTCGGTCTCGAATCGATCTCACAGGCCGCGCAAGAGACCCAACGCCCCGCATCGATCATTCCGCGCACGTCGGTCTCTTTGATTCTCACGATTTTGATCTTTGCGCTGGCGTACTCGAATCTCGCCTTGGGTTTGCATCCGTGGCATCCGATCACGGATGCCCACGGCCACGCCCAGCAGTTTTGGCAGATCTTTCCGAACAACCCCGACAACCAAGGCAAAGCCGTCGCGCTGCTGGCAGCTCAGGTTCCGTTCTACGGCGCCTTTGCCGCCCTGTACGTCCCGGTACTCGGCGCCGTCTTGTTGCTGATATCCTCGAACTCGGGCGTTTTCGGGAGTTCGCGGATCGCTTACGCGATGAGCGCCAGCAATCTGCTGCCCTCGCTCTTTGCGCGCGTCGACCGAAAGTATCGCACG
Organism: Vulcanimicrobiota bacterium; assembly: GCA_963823795.1. GTDB lineage: Bacteria > Vulcanimicrobiota > Vulcanimicrobiia > Vulcanimicrobiales > Vulcanimicrobiaceae > Cybelea. Next base: position 131,741 of record CAWGMX010000006.1, read on the forward strand.
CCGGTCATCTCAATCGTCTTCTTCTCCGCGATCGCCGTCGTGGAGTTGATCTTCGCCGCCGCTCCCGCGCTCTTTCCGGCGGTCTCCTCACTCTACGCGCGCTTCTTTCACGGCGAGAACGGCCTAGATTTCCTGGCGGACCTCTACGCCTTCGGCGCCGCGACGAGCTATTCGTTCGTCTTTCTGGGCTTGATCGGATTGCGCTTGACCGACCCGTTGAGTCCTCGGAAGTTCAAGATTCCGCTGAACGTGCCGATGCGTTTTCGCGGTGAACGCGTCGAGTTTCCACTCATCGCCGTCGTCGGCTTCATCGGCATCTTTTCGATCTTGATGTTTACCCTCTTCACGCACCCGCTCGGGCGTATCTTCGGGCCGAGCTGGCTGGTGTTGGGTCTGCTCTTCTATCTCGTCTATCGCCGCTACCGGCGCCTGCCGGTGCTGCGCTCGCAACCACGCGATTGGCGTAACGCCCAAACGGAGATTTTGCGTCGCGCCGGAGAGCTCGAGTTGATGGACGAGTACGTCGCCAACGTCAAGGCGAGCGACGCGCGCCGAGCGGGGCAGGGCACGTAAGCGATGCTCTTTTTCCGCGCTCTGCTCGCCGTCGCGATGGTGCTGTGCGGACTGGTCATTCTGGTGCGCATGGCCCTGGTACTGCCCGCAGGCGGCTTTGCCATTCTCCCTGGCGTCGTGTTGGGCGGGGCGATGATTGCGCTGGGCGTTCACCGGCTCTCGCTCATCGCGCGCGTGCGTGGAATGCCGTGATCTCGCTCTCCAACGACGTCCACGTCACAATCGCCGGAGCGCTCATCGCATTGCTGATCGCCGGCCTCGTGGGGGCGACGCTCTGGTGGATGCTCCATCCGCCGGAGTCGTACGTCATGCGCATTGCCGCCGCTGCCGAACGCAACCTGGAACGCATCGTCGGCAGTTTGATCGTGGCTTTTTCACCGGAGATCGACTCGGCTCACGTGATGGCGCTCGCTGCGAAGCTGGCGCGGGGCGAGCGGTCGGAGTTGCTGGCGCTCTACGTTATCGAGGTACCGTACACGCTCCCGCCCGATGCCGAAATGAGTGTGGAGGAGCGAGCGGCGCTCGACGCGCTCGGCGCGGCTGAGACGATCGCAAACAAAAACAACGTTGCGATCCGCACCGAAACCATCAAAGCGCGTTCGACCAAACAAGCGGTTCTCGACATAGCCAAACGCGAAAAGGCGAATTTGATCATCTTGGGCTCGTATCGCGAAGGTAAATATAGCGGCGCGCCGCTCGGTCGCGTGATCGAAGAGATCGCGGCCGACGCAAAATGCGATGTGCTGATCGGCGTCGAAGGCAAGCACGGCACGCTGCTGGTAGACGAGAGTGCTCAATCGGCGTCGCAAGAAGCTTAAAGTTCGAGGAGAAACCGTGAATTTAAAACGTTCGTTGTCGTATTTCGCCGCATTAGCCGGCGCGAGCTGCATAGCGGCAAGCGCCGCCAACGAGGCGCCCGCGATAACCGCGTTCGACAAAGTGTTTGCCGGCATCAACGACTACACGTGCGTCCTGCACGTTCACGAGGCGAAAGGCACGGCGACGCAGGACCGCGTCTACCAGTACGACTTCATGAAACCGCATTTCGTCAAGACGCTGATCCTCGACGGTGACGGCAAAGGCTCCGGCGGCGTTTGGACGGGCGGCGATCAGGTCAGCGGCCATCAGGGCGGCTTTCTTTCCGGAATCCACCTGAAGATCAGCGTGCACGACCCGCGCGCCGTCTCGCTGCGTGGCGTCACGATCCCCGACGGCCTGATGCAGCGCATCGTCGAAAACTACGGAACGATCCCCGGCAAGCTCACGCAAGTCGACGGCGGGAAGGTGCAAGGCGTTGACACCGACCGCCTCGAGTTGAAGGTTGCCGATCCGGCCTCCAACTACGGCGTCTCCGATCAGATTCTCTACCTATCGAAAGAGACGCACTGGCCGGTCCGTCAGATCATGTACTCGGGCCCGCAGATCGTCCTCGACGAAAACATTACCGACCTAAAAATCAACGTCGGCCTAACCCAGTCCGACTTCCCGTTCTAACCCTTCGACAGAGTCTGTCGAAGGACGAAGCACAAAATCGGGACGTCACGACTCGCGGCGCCGGGATAGAACCACGTATAAAGTGCTTAGGTACGGAATCCGCCGAAAGAGGCGAGTTGACATCCGGCCGTATATTATCTAATATGTAGATATTATGGCGAAAGGCGCCTACCTCGGCGAGTTCGAGCATATCGTGCTGCTGACCGTGCTTCGCTTGGGCGAAGACGCATACGGAGCGGCGATTCGCGCCGAAATTGAGCGTCTCGCCGATCGTGTCCCCACGATTGGGGCGGTCCACGCGACGCTCGAGCGCCTCGAACGAAAAGGATTGGTTTCATCGCGGATCGGCGAGCCGACGGCCGAGCGGGGCGGAAAGGCCAAACGCCATTTCAAGATCGAGAGAGCCGGCGTAGCAGCTCTTAAGGACGCTCGAATGACTTTTGAACGACTTCACGCGGGTTTGTCTCTACGATGAGGCCGCCCGTCATCGCCGAGGCGCTCATCGCAGCGGTCGCCCCACCCAATGATTACGAAAGCATTGCGGGAGATCTGCACGAGGAATACCTTTGCTACGCGCGCTTACGTAGTACGAGGGCGGCGAATCGATGGTACTGGTCGCAAGTGCTGCTTTCCATCCCCTCGCTGCTCTCTTACTCCAGAGCGCGTCGATCGGCACTTCATGCGATTAGTATCGGACTAATCGCGCTTGGCGTCCTCGTTGCGATGCTTCTCGCAACAGTACCGATCAATGCCCTTCTCGACGCGATATTTGGCCTCGCGAATTGGCCGCCCACGGCGTCATTTTGCGCGTATTGGACCGATGGAGTCGTATTCGGCACAGTCCTAGCCATGCTCGTTCGTAGTGGCGGCGTGCGACTTGCGTTTTGGGCCGCCTCGTTCCTTGTGCTTGCCTTCGTCGTCCCTGCGCTGCTTGGTTTTCCATCATCCCAAGCCCCGCCTCCGGCGTGGGTTTTGTTGGCGGGAATGATCCCTGCGATGTGCGCCGGCGCGGGTGTTTACCAGGTGGGCATCCGACACGGTATTGTATCGCGTATAGTAAAGCGACCGCGTCCAAAGAGCCTTACGTGAATTTACCAAAACGCCGGGCTACGAGTGCCGTCCTCATGGGTCTCGCTCTGGCGATACCCCTGCTGGGTGTTTCACCTGCGCCGCCTTCGGCGGAGAAGTTCTACGGGCACGCCGTCGAGCAAATGCGCCGCCACACCGAACCAGCATTTGCTACGTACGATACGTCCATTAAGGGACTCAATTGCGCCATCGAAGGCATTCAACTCGACTGCACCTTCGGTAGAAGCACGGCAAAATCTGAAGCACCGTTTTTGGTCGACGTTCGAGAGAGTGATGGGCGCTTAGCGCTACATCAAGAGGGTGCATCGGTCATCATTGCCGATTCGGCCTTCCTCAACGCTACGTGGCCTGCTATCGACACGATTCTTCGGCACGGGTTCATGGGTACGGGGAGCGCGCCGTCGCCAACGCCGCTGCCGGTGCAGCCGCCTCCGGCGCTGCCCACGATCGCCGTCGTTTCCGCGCTTTCGGTAGCAGGTTACAACGTTTATTATTCCGGCCTCGCGGCGTGTTCGAACGGGAACGCCGGCCGTGCCGTTCGCTTGGTGGCGCGCCACGATCCGCTGCGATACCCGCTGACCAGGGCGACGATCGATTTGACTAGCGGCGATATATGCGCCCTGCGTTTTGACGCTAAGGTAAGGGCTGCGGCCGGATTGGTTGGCGCGACGGGCGGCGCGCAACTCGACCTCGAGAACCTCGCCGGCTGCGAAGTCGTCACGAACGAACGCTTCGATATCGACTTGCGCGCCATCGGCGTAGCCGTCAAACACCTCCGCATCGAGGTAGCTTACTCCGATTTTGCTTTTCCCAAGACGATTGATCCCGAAGTCTTCGCGACGCCATCACCACCGCGCGCCCGTTCCTAGGCGACACGAACAAATGCTCATACGAGCAGCGCCGCGCGGTGCAGCCTTCCTCGGACTCTTGCTGCTAACGTGGTTTCCGCTATCCACGAGCCGGGCGCTTCCGTTCGATTCGGTCGCCTCTACCGCACCGCTGAAGACATCGCCGTGCCGGATCGGCCAAACGCGCGCTGCGGCAATCTGCGGAACGCTCACCGTCTTCGAAGATCGCGCGGCCGGGACAGGCCGCACGATCGGCATTCACTTCATCGTTATCGAAGCCAAGCACCGGACTCATCACGCGATCGCGTATAATCCCGGCGGCCCAGGCGCCTCCTCGACGGCCATGGCGGCCGATTTCGCGGATGCGACCGACGGAGCATTGGCGACCCTTCACGACCGCTACGATTTGCTGCTCGTCGACAATCGGGGTATTGGCAAGTCGGCTCCGCAAGACTGCAACTTCGCGCCGCCGGCTCGCCCGGAACTCTATTTCCGTCAACTGTGGCCCGATGCGCTCGTTCAATCGTGCCACGACCGCCTCGCAGCGCAGGCGAACCTCAGTCTCTACTCAACCAGCGTGGCATCCGACGACTTAAACGACGTGCGCGCCGCTCTGAGCTATCCGAAGCTCGTGTTGTTCGGCGGATCGTACGGGACGCGATTTTATTTGGACTACGCTCGCCGCCATCCCGACAGCGTCGAAAGCGCCGTCCTAGAAGGCGTGGACCCGCCGCACTTCTCTATCACACCCCTGCCGATGGCCCGCGGCGCGCAAACGGCGATCGATAACCTCGAGCAAGCCTGCCGCAACGATCCGACCTGTTCGGCGCACTTTCCTGACTTCGCCGAGCATTTTTCGGCCGTGGTGCAGCGTTTTGACTCCGGACCCATTACGTTTGCCGTGGAAAACCCGATTACGGATCGCTTGCAGAGCGTGCAGCTTACGAAGGAAGTCTTTGTAGAGACCATCCGCCACGCGCTGTACTTCCCGGCGGGCGCCGCGTATATTCCCGTTACGATCGAGCGAGCGTATCGCGGCGATTATACTCCGCTGGGCGAGATGGTCAGTCAGATCGCGCTCTTCTTCTCGAACATTGTGGCTGAAGGGCTCAATCTTTCGGTTACGTGTGCGGAAGACGTTCCGTACATTACCGAACCGGATGTCGTACGAGACAGCGCCGGCACGTTCGAGGGCGATGCTCGCGTGCGGGCGCAGCAGCGTGCCTGCAAGCTCTGGAACGTCGATCCGGCGCCGGCTGCCTTCGAGGAAGCGGTACGCAGCGAGGCGCCGATCCTGATGATTTCAGGGAGCGACGACCCTGCAACGCCACCGTCGTACGCCCGCGAAGCGCTCGCATACTTGCCCAACGGGCGTATTATGCTCGTTGCGGGTGCATCGCACGACAACGACTTACCGCCCTGCGTGGACGCAGCCATTGTGGCGTTCGTCCGAGCACGCTCCGCTGCGGGGCTCAGTCTGAGCCGCTGCGCGGCAGCGTACCGGAGGCCCTCGTTCGTCGCACTGGCGTACGACGAGCCCGCGGCCGGCGAAAATCTCGCGCCGACGAAACTATTCACGAAAATTCTCGACTCGATTCTGAAAGGCCGGATCGATCGATCGCAGTTGACGCCCGCGCTTTCCAAACAGTATTCGGAGGCGGTTCTCGAAGGGCTGGCATCGGGTCTTCTAGGGCTAGGGAAACTGCAGGCCGTCGTCTTCAAAGGAGAGACCGCGACGCCAAAGGCCCGGGTCTACAGATACCTATTGCGCTTCGGGCAAGCCAACGTGATTGCGACGATCACGCTCGACTCGTCAAGCCGCATTAGCAGCCTCGATTTCTTAGCCTCGTAGCCTGGGCGGCTACCGCGCTATGTAGCGTTTGCGCAGCTCGTCTAAGACGACGGCGAGTAGGATAACCGCCCCCAGTAAAACTTTTTGTAGATACGAGTCGACGTTGAGCAGGTTCATCGCGTTGTAGAGCACGCCGATGAGGAGCGCGCCGAAGAATGTGCCGATTATGCTGCCGCGCCCTCCCATGAGGCTCGTGCCGCCCACAACGACGGCGGCGATTGACTCCAGAAGTTCGTCGCCGGTTCCCGTCTGCGGCGAACCCGACGAGAAGAGCGCCATGTATAGGAAGCCCACGATCGCGGCGCAACCGCCGCTGATCATGTAGACGATCGTCTTGACCCGCGCGACGTTGATCCCGGCGAGGCGCGCCGCCTCTTCATTGCCGCCGATGGCGAAGACGTAGCGCCCGAAGCGCGTCCGATTCAAGAGCACCGAACCCGCGACGATAACGACCAGCATCCAGACGACCGGAATCGGAATGCTCGGCAGATGCAAGGCATTCGTGACGCCGCCCAAAAACGAGCCGATTCCGGTATTCTCGAAGTCCGAACTCCGGAGCGCGACCGGGCGGCCGTGCGAGAGAATGAACGAGGCTCCGAGCGCCATCTCGAGCATCGCGAGCGTCGTTATGAATGGCGGCAGATTGAGCTTGACGACCGGCAACGCATTGACCCAGCCGGCCGCGCAGCCGACCGCGATGGCCACGATCAGCGTCGCGGCGATTAGCGGAAAGCCGCTCAAATGCACCGAGTTGGCGAAGATCGCGGCGACGACACCCGTCAACGCCACCAGCGAACCCACCGAGAGATCGATGCCGGAGGTAATAATGACGAACGTTTGGCCGATGCCGAGCACGCAGTTGTACGTGATCTGACGCAGCACGCGCACGATGTTGCTCGGCTCGAGGAACGAGCCGTGCGATGCGATATCGACGATCGCAATCATCGCGATCAAGAATGCCAGCGCCGCGGCGATGCGCAGCCAGTACCACAGCCGGTCGCGCTGCGTCATGCCGCCGCCCCCGTGGCCACGGCGATGACTTTCTCAGGGGTCGCGTCGTCGCGCACGAACTCCGCCCGAATTCGGCCTTCGCGAACGACGAGAACGCGATGCGCCATGCCCAAAACTTCCGGAAGATCGCTCGAGACGATGACGATTGCCGCGCCACGCGCCAGCAGCTCGACCATGATTTTGTAGATTTCGGTCTTGGCTCCAACGTCGATTCCACGTGTGGGCTCGTCGAAAAGAAAGACCCCGGCGTTGCCGAGCAGCCACTTGGCGAGGACGACCTTCTGCTGCGTTCCGCCCGAAAGATTTCGCACGAGCTGCTCGGTGCTCTGGCGTGCGTATCGCCAACTCCGCAATCATCCGCGTCGCGGCATCGCGCTCGCGAGCGGTGTCGACCAGGAGATCCCGGTCGACGAAGTCCGCCAGATGCGCCAGCGAGACGTTCTCGCGGACGCTCATCCCCAGCACCAAGCCCTGCGTTTTGCGGTCCTCGGTGATAAACGCGACGCCAGCGGCAATCGCGCCGGCGATGTCGCCCGGCCGTAAGCGCCCGTCGTCGATGCGAACGTCGCCGCGATCCGGTACGTCGGCGCCGGCGATGGTTCGCAAAATCTCCGTCCTTCCGGCGCCGATGAGTCCAGCCAAACCGACGACCTCGCCGGCGCGCACGGAAAAGGTGACGTCCTCAAACGCCGATGCTCGCGTCAGCCCTTCCACTTGCAATCGGACGGCTGCGTCTTTTGCGTACGGAGGGAGTTTAGGAAAGTGCGAGTCGAGCTTGCGGCCGACCATCGCGCGAATAATTTCTTCGCCGGGGAAATCCTTGGCCGGACGCGTCTCCACGATACTTCCGTCGCGCATCACCGCGATGCGGTCGGCGATTCGTGACAGCTCTTCCATCCGATGCGAGATATAGATGATGCCGGCTCCGGCGCTGCGCAATCTCGCAACGACGGCAAAGAGCCCTTCGATCTCCCGATCGGCCAGCGCGGCCGTCGGCTCGTCCATGACGATGATGCGGGCGGATCTCGCCAAAACCTTGGCGATCTCAACGAGCTGCTGCTGTCCTACCGAGAGTTTGGCGACCGGCACGTCGAGCGGCACACGCAGGCCCAGCTCGTCGAAAACTTGCATCGCACGTTGCACGGCCGCTCTCGTATCGATCAACCCTCCGCGCGTCGGCTCGGCTCCAAGCATAACGTTCGCAACCGCCGTCAACTGCGGCACCAGCGTGAACTCTTGGTAGATCATGCCGATGCCCAAATGCTGCGCTCGCTGCGGCGAATCGATGTCCACCGGTGCGCCGTCGATCGAGATCTGCCCGCTGTCGGCACGCAGCGCGCCGGCCAAAATCTTCATCAGCGTTGATTTTCCCGCGCCGTTTTCGCCAACCAAGACCAGCACTTCGCCGGCCGCAAGCATCAGCGAGACGTCGGAGAGCGCTCGAACCCCGGGAAAGCTTTTCCCGATGCCGCGCATCTCGAGCAGCGGCGCCGGCACGCTATGAGGACTTCGTGAACGCGCCGACGGGAATCTTGACGAACGCCGGCGGCTTCTTCCCGGCGAAGTAATCGTGGATGACGTCGATCGTCGTCGAACCGATCTTGACCGGATACTGAATGGCGTCGCCGTACATTTCGCCGGCCGCGATCGCGCGGCGCGCCTCCGGCGTTGCGTCGTAACCGACGATTGCGACCTTTCCGGTTAATCCGGCGGCGCGAACCGCGGCGAGCGCGCCGAGCGCCGAATCGTCGTTGATTCCAAAGATACCTTTGAGATCGCGATGCGCTTGCAGAATGTCGCCGGTGTCGCTGTTCGCCTTGTCGCGCGTTCCACCCGAATCGACGTCGGCAACGACGGTAACACCCGGGCAGAGCTGCGCGATCGCTTTCTTGAAGCCTTCGACGCGCTGCTGAACGCTGGAGACTTCGGGCTCGTCGACGATTGCAACCGAACCGCTCTTTCCGGCGGCCGCGCAGATTAGTTTGCCTGCCTCAAATCCACCCTGCACGTTGTCGCTGGCAATGTGCGCCACCACGTGTCCTTGATTGCTCTGACTCGCAATGTCCGCCGTGAATACGGGGATGTTCGCCGCGTTCGCCTCGGCGATCGCGCTGCCGATCGCCGCCGAGTCGTACGGCGTCAGGACCATAGCATCGACGCGCTTGGAGATAAAATCTTCGACCTGGCTCTGCTGGCGCGCGTTGTCGCGGTTGGCATCTACGACGATGAGCGAGTAGCCGTATTTCGCGGCCTCGGCGCGCATGCCGGATTCCATGTCCTGGTAAAACTGCGCCTCACGGTTTTGGATGGAGACCCCGATCGTCTTATGTGCCGCCGTGGCGGAGCCGGGCTGCGCCGAGGCGGCCGTCTGGGAAGTGCCGTGGGTGCAGGCCCCAAGCGAAGCAAGCGCGGCTAGCGTTGCCGCAACCCGACCGAGCGATCTTTTCAATCGATTTCTCCCTTGCAGTAGCTGACTGGTAACGCCGGTCCTTTGAACGCCCCGCTATATCCAGCCTCTACAACGTTGTCCACAGCCTGTGACATTGGTCTTGTGCAATCTGTGGAGAAGGCCGCTTTTTACGCGAGTTCCCTCGTAAATTGTGGCCGATTCCCGCATCGGCTTAACGTCCGCTTAGCTTTCCTTGTGCTCGGCGGCCAGCGCTGTATCGGTCACCAGCCAGGGGTCGTCGACGACCTCGCGAGCAAAGGGCCGCGGCGCCGTGCCCTGCGGATTTTGTTTGAGCCACGCCGCCGCCCGAACCGCCAAGTACTCGAAATCGTGGTATTGGGCTTGGCCGCGTTTGCGCCGCATGATGGCGATGGCCGGCGACAGGTGCTTCCAGCAATGGACGATTAATCGCCCAAAAAGATCCATAAACGTATCTTCTGAAACGAGATCGCGCTTGACCAAAGTACCCATTTCATTGAGCCAGTTGCAGGCGACCATCTCCGGATGCATTTTCGGATCGATGAATCCGAGCTGGTCCAGGTCCCGGCGGTAGGCAGGATCTTCCAATCGGTGGGGCAGATGCTCTTGGACATAGCTAAGCGCCGCCTGCATTTCGGGCCCGCGAAAATCGTGCTCGAGTGAGAGCAACGCCTGCAACTGATTGCCGCCACGCATGTGCCGCAGCTGAACCAGCGCGGCGATGACGCTGCCGCCGACCACCACGAACGTTCCGACCTGACCCAGCGCGCTCGCCACCGACGCCCAGGCGTTTATCGTCTCGGCATTCACGGCTTGGCGCATTCTTGACGACGGGGCGCGACCCCTAGACGCCGGGGCTGCCGTGCGCAGATGCTGCATGTGCTCTCGCTCGCCTATTCAGCCGCGATGCTCGGCATCGAGGGCTATGTCGTGCGCGTCGAAGCCGACAGTGCGCCCGGGACGCCGGGCTTTGCTATCATCGGCCTGCCCGATCGCGCGTTAGGCGACGCGCGAGAACGCGTGCGGGCGGCGATTTTCAACTCGGGGTTTTCCTACCCGGCAGGCCGGTTGCTCGTCAATCTTTCGCCGGCCGACGTTCGCAAGGCCGGGCCTTCCTTCGATCTCGCAATCGCGCTGGCGCTGCTGGGGATGGACGAACAAGTCGGCCGGACCGCATTGCAAGAGTTCATCGCGCTGGGGGAGCTCGCGCTCGATGGCCGGCTGCAGCCCGTCAGCGGCATTCTTCCGATGGTGCTCGGCGCGCACAATGCCGGGTTTTCAAAGTTGATCGTTCCCGCTTGCAATGCCGACGAAGCCGCGCTCGTCTCCGGTGTCGAGCTTTATGCCATCGACTCGCTGCGTTCCGCCGTCGCAGTGTTGATGGGTAACGGTGCGAAGTGGCGGCGGCGCACCGCCCCGGTAATTCTCGACGCAAACGACGAGGCGGTTTACGGCGACTTAGTCGACGTGCGCGGACAGCTCGCAGCTAAACGCGCGCTGGAAATCGCGGCGGCCGGCGGCCACAATCTCCTGCTCGTCGGTCCGCCGGGATGCGGCAAGACGATGCTGGCGCGGCGATTGCCGTCGATTTTGCCGTCGATGTCGTTGCGGGAAGCGCTCGAGGTCACGAAGATCTATAGCGTCGCCGGATTGCTCGTGGGGCGGCCCGGAATCGTTCGAGCGCGGCCGTTTCGTTTTCCGCACCACACGATTAGCCAAACCGCATTGGTCGGCGGCGGCGCGCTGGTAAAACCCGGAGAGATTTCCCTGGCGCATCATGGCGTGCTCTTTCTCGACGAGCTGCCGGAGTTCACGCGAAGCGCAATCGAAGTAATGCGGCAGCCCCTGGAAGAGGGCACCGTAACCATCGCGCGAGCCGCCGGCACCTTTACATATCCGGCCCGCTTTCAACTCGTCGCCTCGATGAATCCGTGTCCCTGCGGCTATCGCGGCACGCGCAACGCGGAATGTCGCTGCGACGACGCGATGGTTGCCAAATACGTCAGCAAGCTATCCGGCCCGCTGCTCGACCGCATCGATCTGCAGATCGAGATGAGCCGCGTGCCGTTCGACGACATGGTCCGTTACGACGGCGGCGAACGCTCGCCAACCATTCGAGCGCGCGTCCTCGCCGCTCGCGAGCGTCAGCGCTCGCGCTTTAAGGGAACGTTGCTTACTTGCAATGCGGAGGTTCCCGGAAACGCAATGCAGCGGTACTGCGCGCTCCACGCCGAGGCGATGCACGTGCTCTCGCTAGCCAGCGCAAAGCGTCAGTTCTCCGCACGCGCCCTCGACCGGATCGCGCGCGTCGCGCGAACGATCGCCGATCTCGCGGACGTCGACGCAATCCAATCGGAGCACGTCGCCGAGGCGATTCAGTATCGCAGTTTGGAGCGCCTGGGCTTCGCGGCTTAACACCCTCAGGTCGAATTACGGCACGTAGCCCGATCAGAGGCTGAGCGGTACGGATCGGCGAATTTAAGAGTTCAGGAATGACTCCCGATATCAGTCTAAAGCCGGCTACGGCCGAAGACCAGCCGTTTGTCGAATCCGTCTATTTTGAAACGCAGCGCTGGATCATTGAAGAACTTTTTGGTTGGCGTGGTCACGAATTCGAACACGCCAAGTTTCGAAGCGAGTTCTATCGTGAGCGGAACTCCAGCGTTATTCTGGTTGATAACGAAACCATAGGCTGGATCGCCGTCAAGCGCAACGGAAAGGCGATCCATCTCGACGGCATTTATCTGAGCTCGAAGGCTCAACGCAAGGGCATCGGGACCGCTCTTTTGCGCGGGCTGACGTCGGAGGCTATGAAAACCGGTCTGCCGCTCACGCTCCGTACCGCCAAAATTAATCCGGCGACGGCTTTATACGAGCGGCTCGGGTTTACCAGGACCGTAGAAGACGGGCGCAGAGTCTACATGGCGTGGTGGCCAAAAGGCAATTTGAATTTCAGTGCAGCCAACGAACGAGATGCGCCGGACGTCGCGCGGCTTCACCACCTCGTGCGCGAAACGTCGATGCCGTACCTACCCAAGTTGCACACCATCGAGGAATCAGAACGATTCTTCGAGGGCGTCATTGCGAGTCGTTCGGTCGTCCTGGCGAAAACCGGAGATCTCCTCATTGGGTATTGTGCCTACGGTGACGGCTGGCTCGATCAGCTTTACGTGCACCCGGACTATCAAGGTCTTCGAGTAGGATCCGCCTTGCTGAACGGAGCGATGACCGCCGAGCGAAACCTAGCGCTTTGGGTCTTTCAAAAGAACGCTGTGGCAAGCAGGTTTTATCAGCGCTTTGGCTTCAAGTTGCTTCGGGCGACGGACGGCAGAGACAACGAGGAGCGCGAGCCGGATGCCTTATACGCTTGGGAGGCCGAATAGGGGAGGCACGCCTATTGCGCGGGCGAACAAGCGCGCGTGCCGCTTTTCTTTGCGATGCTCCTTGCGTTGGCCGCGCCGACCGCGCTCGTCGATACATTTGTCGGCACGTCGGGGACCCCGGCCGGCGGCCCAATCGACACGTTTCCAGGCGCCGACTTACCCTTCGGCATGGTGCAGTGGAGCCCAGATACACCGTCGCAAAATGCCGGCGGCGGCTACGAGTACAACGACAATCACATCACGGGTTTGAGCCTAACGCATCTCAGTGGGCCGGGGTGTAACGTCTTCGGCGACTTCGCCGTCTTGCCGATCGCCGGCGCGCTGCCGTCGTCGCCCGCAACGGCATCGGCGCCGTTCTCACACGCCAGCGAAGAGAGCGCGCCCGGGTGGTATGCGGTCTCGCTCGGTGAGCCCGCGGTTCGCGCCGAGCTTACGGTGACGACGCGTACCGGAATCGGCCGCTTCACCTTTCCCGCGACCTCGCAAGCCAATCTGCTCGTCAACGTCGCCTCGAATCAGGCGGGCGTTCTCGACTCCAACGTGCGCATCGACGGCCCCAACGAAATCTCCGGTTCGGCTACGAGCGGTTTCTTCTGCGGAATGCCCGACCGGTACACCGTCTATTTCGTCGCGCAATTCGACCGGCCGTTTCGCGCGCACGGGACGTGGCAGGGCAGCCGGCTCGTTCCGGGTGCATCGTCGGCGCAAGGCCCCGCCGCGGGAACCTGGCTGACCTTCGATGCGACGCAGAACCGCCAGGTCCAAATGAAGGTCGGCCTCTCCTTCGTCAGCACGGCCGGCGCGCGCGCCAACCTTGCAGCGGAGAACTCTGGCTGGAACCCGATCCGCGTACGCGATCGCGCGACCGAACAATGGAGCGGGATGCTGCGCCGCATCGCCATCGACGGCGGCACGACGGTGCAGCAGAAATTGTTTTACACGGCCCTCTATCACGCGCTGCTCCATCCCAACGTCATCAGCGACGCGACGGGAGAGTACCGCGGTTTCGACGGCCGCGTGCACCGCGTCGCCGCGGGCCACGCCGAGTATGCCAACTACTCCGATTGGGACATCTACCGCACCGAAGTGCCCCTGCTCGCGTTGATTGCGCCGGGTGAAACCAGCGATATGATGCAGTCGCTCGTCGACGCATATCGTCAAGAGGGCTGGCTGCCGCGTTGGCCGCTCGTCAATGGCCCGACCAGCGTGATGGGTGGCGATTCGGTCGACGCGGTCATCGGCGGTGCCTACGCCTTCGGCGCGCGCGCTTTCGACGCGCGCGGCGCGCTCGGGGGGATGGTCAAGGGCGCGACGAGCACGCAACCACCGCCGGCGCAAGGCTGGTACTTTGAGCGCTGGGAGCTGCACGACCAATACTTGCAACGCGGATACGTCGTCAACACGCACACGACGTCGGTCGCGCCGGTCCCCAACGGCGCGTCCGAAACGCTCGAATACGCGCTGGACGACTTCGCAATCTCGCGGCTCGCGCTGGCGATCGGCGACGGTTCGGCCTATCGCGATTTCTTCGCGCGATCGTCGAACTGGGCGACGCTCTTTGACGCGGCAACCGGTTGGATTGCCCCGCGCGATTCGGACGGCGCCTTCATGCAGACGCCGCTGACCGAAAATGGGCAGAGCGGTTTCCAAGAAGGCAATGCGGCGCAGTACACCTGGATGGTTCCGCAAGACCTACGCGATCTCGTCAACGCAATGGGCGGGGCGCGTGGCGCGGTTGCAAAACTCGACGCGTTCTTCGCCCAACTCAACGCCGGCGAAGATAAGCCGTACGCCTGGCTCGGAAACGAGCCCAGCATAGGCACGCCGTGGGTCTATCTCTCGGCGGGCGAGCCGTGGCGCGCGCAAGCGATCCTGCGGCAAGCCTTGACGACGCTCTACACCGACACGCCCGATGGCCTACCGGGCAACGACGATCTCGGCACGATGAGCGCGTGGTACGTCTGGTGCGCGATGGGCTTGTATCCGCAGAATCCCGCAATGCGTTACCTGGATATCGGCGCACCGCTCTTCCGCGCGGTTCGCGTCGAGTCTCCGAGCGGCCTCACGCTCGAAATCTCGGCGCCGGACGCGGCCACCAACGCACAATACGTCGAGGCGCTACGCGTCAACGGACGCGCGAGCAATAAGAGCTGGATCGCGCTTCCCGACCGGGGAACCTTGCGGCTGGACGTCACACTCGACGCCACAACCAACCAACGCTGGGGCACAGGCGCCGGCGATGCGCCGCCATCGTACGCGTTACGCGCGCCGGCGATTCCGGCCTCGACGGCTGCGGCGTTCGTGAAGCCCGCGAGTAACATCGTCGTTCGCGCCGGCGACGGCGCGGGAACGCCGGTCACGCTCGAGGTTTCGAATCGCCTCGGCGAAACGTCCGCCGGCGTCACCTGGCGCGCAACCCTGCCCCGCGGTTTAACCGTCGATAACTCCGGCGGAAGAATCTCGCTCGAACCGCACGCCGAACGCACGGTCGATCTTCGCGTAATCGCCGACGGAGCGGTGGGCGCCGGCTACTACAACGTTCGTTTCGACGCCAGCGCGCAGAACGGCGCGCGCCTCGAACACCTCGATCTGCCGGTGCGCGTTGCGCGCGGCGACGAGTGGCCGCTGATGGCGTATGCGATCAATCGCTTCGGCAGCAGCGTCACGCCCATCGATATCACCACCGGCGTTGCGGGCAATGAAATCGCCGTGGGCGAAGAGCCGCGCGTCGCTGCGCTGAGCGCCGACGGGAATCGGCTATACGTCGTCGACTCCGGCGCCAACGAGGTCAGCATCGTCGATACACGCGCCGGAAAGCGGATCGCGACCGTCAAGACCGGCGGAACGCCGATGGATGCCGTGCTAACGCCCGGCGGCAAAACGCTCTGGGTCGCCAGCAGCGACGACGGCACGGTCCAGGCGTTCGATACTGCCACGCTTCACGCGGGCGCAACGATTCACGTGGGTTCGCATCCGCGCGCGCTGGCGATCGACGCCGGCGGATCGATGCTCTACGTCAGCAACTCGTGGTCGAACAGCGTAACGCCGATCGACCTGAGCGCGAACGCCGCTGGCGACGAGATCCCCGTTGGGCTACGTCCCGCGAGCCTCGCAATCAGCCCCGACGGCAAACGCCTCTACGTCGTGAACAGCGCGTCCAATGACGTCACCGTGATCGACCTCGGCACGCGTCGGCCGGTCGCGCGCGTCCCCGTCGGTGTGGATCCGCTCGCAATCGCGATCTCACCCGACGGCCGCATCGCCTACGTCAGCAACCACGCCAACTCCACGATCACGCCGTTCGATCCGCAGACGAACGAAGCCGCAGCGCCGATCGAAGTTGGAGGCGCGCCCCTCGGCATCGTCTTCACCGCCGACGGCAAACGGGCGCTCGTGCTGCTCTCACGCGACAACGCGGCCGTGTTCGTCGACGTCGCCGCGCGCCGCGCCGGTGACCCGATTCCGCTGGGAAACGGCCCGTACGGCATCGCCGCGCCGCCGGCAGGGCCCTAACTCTCGGGCTGGTCGAACTGCGGGATGGCGTCGCCGTCGAGGAACGCGGATAACTCGCTCGGTGAGAACTGCAGGCCGGCCCAGAATGGGCCGAACTCGCCGTAGCGCGCGCTGGCTTCGTCAAAGCGCATCTCATAAATGAGCTTTTTGAAGACCAATGGGTCGTCGGCATAGAGATCGACGCCCCATTCGAAATCGTCGAAGCCGACCGACCCTGAAATCACTTGCGTGACGCGCCCGTGATACGTGCGCCCGACGACGCCGTGTTCGCTCATCATCTTGGCGCGTGCCTCAAAGCCGAGGATGTACCAGTTTTGCACCTCGCCGCGGCGCTTGCTCATCGGGTAAAAGCAGTGATAGCGCCGCGACGGAATTCTGGCCCACAAGCGTGGCTCGATATACGGGCTCTCGGCCTGCTTGCGGACGAGTTCGTCGAAGCCGGCGATCCATTCGGGCGATTGCGGCGCGAGCCCGCGCTGGTTTAGCTCCGCATGAATCTTTCCGGTCGCATCGTACAGCCCGATCTCCAGCACCGACACGTACGATCCGCGCGGCGCGAGAAACTCGCGCAGCTCGAGCTTGTCCACCAACGTCTGAGCGTACGCGAGCCCCTCGAACGTCCGCGCGTAATGAGTGAGCATGAGATCGCCCTTATGACCGACGATCTGCGCGAGCCCCACGTCGCCGTCGTCACTGCCTTTGAGGTGAACGACGAGGTCGGCCGCGTGACCCGCGTATTTATTGCGCCGCTTCTCCGGCAGCGAATCCCACGCACGCCGGTCGAAAGCAAACATGCGATGGAGAATCCACCAGCCTTCGAGCGATTCCGGAACGTTCGGGTCGCGCATGTTCTCTGCCGGTTCGGCCTAGCCGCGGGCTAATACTTTCGCGCGCTTCACCTCGGCTTCGACTTCGGCCTCGAGCCGGTCCGGATGCTCGCGATATTTTGCCCAAAGGGGCGGGGTATGGGCGATGTCGTTGAGGACCCGCGCGTAGACGGCATTGACGGGCACCGGAACGCGAAGCTCGAGGCCCGCGGCGGCGACGGCCCCGTTGAGCACGTCAACCTCCGTCCTGGGCTTGGCCCGCCGCAGGTCGATCAGTAACGAGGGCGGCTTGGTTCCGCGTGCGCCCGCGATGTTGTGCGCCAAGAGGGTCCGCGCGACCGGGCTTGGCAGGTTCGCGACGCCAAAGAGCGCGCGGACCGGATAGCGAGGCAGATCGATCGGCTCGATTTTCAGCGCCGCCATCACCGAGCGAACCTCTCGAATCATTCGAATTTCCAGCGTAAAGATTTTGTCGAAATGGACGAAGCGGTTCGGCAAGACGTTGAGAATCGCGCAGCTAGCATTGGCAACGACGTTGAGCGCGAGCTTACTCCATTTGAGCGAGCGCCAGTCCTCGACGACCTTGACCGTCAATCCCGTGCTGGCAAACGTCGCGGAGAGCCAGTTGTAGGCGTTCGAACCGAGCGGCGCGAGCCCCAACCCGCCGTCCTTGGTCGCCCGCGCGTTACCGTCGCGATCCCGGCCGACCGGCGTCGTCAGCGCAGCGGCGACGACGTTATCGGCGCCGAAGGCCGCCGCCAACTTCTCCTCGTTGCCGACGCCGTTCTGCGGCGACACGAAGACGCACTTTTCCGGATAGGCAATCGCCTTTCGCAGCGTTTCGATTGCGCCGTCCGTGTCATAGGCCTTGGTCGCGACGATCGCTACGTCGGCATCGTACGGTTCGACTCGATCTAGCGGGCGCGGCGCATAACAAACATCGACGGAAACCGCGCGCAGCAGGTCGCCGAGATACGTGCCGACCGCGCCTTTGCCGACGATATAGACCTTCACGAAACGACGCCCGTCGAACCGAAACCGCCATCGCCGCGAACCGTTGGCGGCAGTTCCTCGACGATTTCGAAGGCGGCCCGCGAAACCGGCGCCACCACGATCTGCGCGATGCGGTCGCCGCGATGGATCATTACCGGCGCCGTTCCGAGATTCGCTAACACGACTTGCACTTCACCGCGATAGTCGGCATCGATCGTCCCCGGCGAGTTGAGACACGTGACGCCTTCTCGAATTGCCAAGCCGCTGCGAGGCCGCACTTGCGCTTCGTAACCGGGCGGAATCGCGATCGAAAAGCCGGTTGGAACCAACGCCCGCGCTCCGGGCAACAGTGTAAGCTGCTCGCGAATCGCGGCGCAGAGGTCGGCGCCGGCCGCGTGCTCGCTCATATAGGCCGGCAGCGGAAGGCCTTCGCCTCGCGGAAGGCGTTGGAGGCAGACGCGTACCCGCTCCATCTGTCGGCCGAAAGCCATCAGAGCTGCGCGAGCTCTTCGCGAAAGCTTTCGATATCGCGAAACGACCGGTAGACGCTCGCAAAGCGAATGTAGGCCACGGGATCGAGTTTTCGCAGCGCTTCCATCAGTTTCTCGCCGACGGTCGCCGCAGGCACCTCGCTTTCGCCGCGGGCGAACAGCTCGCGCTCGAGGTCGGCCGCAACCGCCTCCATCTGCCCCTCGGAAATCGGACGCTTTTCGCAAGCCTTGCGCAAGCCGGTTAGAATCTTGTCGCGGCTGTACTGTTCCCGCCGGCCGTCCTTCTTTACGACGAAGAGCCTGGGGACTTCCATGCGCTCGTACGTCGTAAAGCGGTGCTTGCACCGCGGGTCCAAGCACTCGCGGCGGCGACGCACGACGGTCTCGTCGTCGCGAGAGTCGACGACGCGCGTTTCACTCTTGCGACAGGTCGGGCAAGTCAGCGGTAAGTTCTCCCCCACGGCATATGTTGTGGGCGCCCGTATTATACGTCACTAGTAGTGGGTAACGCAAAAAAGGCCGCGATTGGGTAGTGGGTCAGTTTGGCTGAGGGAGCCCGAAACCTAAAAGACTGACTAGCCGTAAGCGGGGTAGGCTGAAACGGAGGACCCTTAATGACCTTGCCGACCGCGATCGTGATAGCAACCGGAATGATCTGTGGCACATTTCTGCTGGGGTTCCTTGTTTCTGTTCTCTGGATGGCCCGCCGGCAATAGGCCCCTACCGCAAAAACTGACCCACTACCCCGCGATTGTGTACTTTAGACCACAGAAAGTAGCCACCAAGCGCCACGGCGATCACAAGGACCGCGGCAAGCAGCGCCCTCAGCCTAGGCAGCGGGCTTCTTTCGCCGCTTGTTAATGACCCGAAACGGAGAAGCCGGATCGGCGCAAAAAACCGCCCTGAATGATTGGGGGCGGGATGACGGCGCTTATTCTTCTTGGAGCCTGGACGGCGGCCGGAATCTTCGGCATTGTGACGGGCATTCGTAAAAAGGAATGGGCTCCCCCAAGCAAGAGCACTCGTCATTATTTTGGGAGTCCTAGCGACGGTCCCTGGCCTCTATGAAATGCTGGTGATGATCTACATTTTCGGCTGCACAGGCCCCGGAAACACCTGCCTTTAGGTCTCCCGCGGCTTCGTACGTGCCGGCCATGAAGTTGATGTGCTTCCAATCTAGTCGACGGGCGGCGATTGTACGAAGTAAATCGGCCGCCCGGCAACGTCGACCGGGACGAAATCAGCCTGCCGAGCCGATCTTAAACATCTTGGTACCGCAGACCGGGCACTTGCCTTCGGTTGCGGGTCGCCCGTTTTTCATCGTGATCTGGACCGCGTCTTTGATCTCGCGCTTGGCCTTGCACTTGACGCAATACGCTTCTGCTGCCAACTGAGCTACCTCCGTGGGCCCGCCTATTCCGTTGGGCGCGCCACATTCCCCCCGCACGTTGCCGATCAGCATCCTCGCGTGATGGAGAGCGATATGCGAGAGCCGACCTTCGAAAGCCGCGAACGGATCGGAACCGCGCGTGCCGGCCGAGCCTTCGAGGCGGTCGCGCCCGGTCTCTGGTGCGCCGGCAGCTTGGAGGGTTTGGCCCTCCCGTGCGTCGCGATCGTCGGAACCCGAGCGGCTACACCATACGGGCGTCGGCTCGCTCACCGGTTTGCCGCCGAGCTGGGCCAGGCCGGCTGCTGCATCGTCTCGGGGCTCGCGTTAGGAATCGACGCGGCGGCGCACGAGGGAGCGCTCGAGGCCGGAGCGCCGACCGTCGGGGTGTTGGGAAGCGGGCATCACTGCTTCTTTCCGCCCCGAAATCGCGGCCTTGCCGAGCAGATTCTCGCGGCCGGCGGTGCCGTGCTTTCGCCCTATCCACCCGGCCAGCAGGCTTGGCCATCGCAGTTTCTCGAGCGTAACGGGGTGGTCGCCGCCCTCTCGGACGCCGTTCTGGTGGTGGAGGCACCGGCACGCAGCGGTGCCCTCAACACGGCCGGCTGGGCGGCCGGCCGCATCCCGGTGCTCGCGGTGCCAGGCGACGTCGACCGCAAGCACGTCGCGGGCTGCCTGGCGCTGATCCGGGACGGCGCGACGCTCGCCCGCGGCCCAGGAGACGTTTTGGAGGCGCTCGGGCGCCTCAACGTCCTTCCTCCGTTGCGCGTCGCTCAGCGGCCGCGCGATGGGGCAAGCGCGGCAGTACTGCTGACGCTCGAGAACGGCCCGGTAGACTTCGATCAAATCGTCGCCGAGAGCGGCATCTCCGCATCGGCGGCACTCGCCGCACTCTCATGCCTGGAACTCGAAGGCGCAGTCGAATCGCGGGGCGCTACGAGTTACGCGCGGGTCGGGGTTCTACCAGGCGGCGAAGAGCAGGCGCGATGAGAGTCGACGATGCGCTGCGCTCCTTCGCCGATGCCACGGCCGCCGCCGTGACGCAGCAGTACCCCGAGGTCACGCCGCAAGTTACCTTCGAGGCGCCTCGGCGCCCCGAGTTTGGTGACTTTGCCTCCAACGTCGCCTTCTCGCTTGCCAAAGTTGCCCGGCAGCCGCCGCAAGAGGTCGCAAAACTGCTCGCTGCGGAGGTTCTGCGCAATGCACCGGAACTGGCCGAAGTCTTCCAGGAGATCGAGCCGGTCGCCGGATTCATCAACCTGCGCCTCGCTCCGAAAGTCTGGCACGAGGAACTCTCACGAATTTTGAGCGACGGCGAGAGCTTTGGAAGGACGCCGCCGCACGGCGCCCGCGTCTCGCTGGAGTTCGGTAGCGCGAATCCGACGGGACCGCTCGTCGTCGTTCAGGGGCGCTCGATGTCGATCGGCGCCACGCTGGCCAATGCCATGCGCTTTTGCGGCTATGAAGTCTTCGTCGAATGGATCATCAACGACGCCGGCGGCCAGCTCGACGCACTGGGCCGTTCGATCTACGCGCGCTACCGCCAATCGTTCGACCCCGGATTTCCCCTCCCCGAGAACGGTTATCCGGGCGAGTACCTGATCCCGATTGCGTTGCGGATCCGCGAACGCGACGGCGAAAGGTGGATCGGCGAATCCGAAGCGGAGTGGGTACCGTATTTCTCGGCCGCCGGTCGCGACGCATTCGTCGCCGAGCAACGGCAGACGGCAAGCCGGTTCGGCGTAGAGTACGACCACTGGCAGAGCGAGCGCGAACTGCACGAGTCGGGCCAAGTCTCCGAGGGCATCGAGCACCTTCGGAAGCTCGGTTTAACGTACGAAGCCGACGGCGCGCTGTTCTTTCGCGCGATGCAGTTTGGCGACGACAAGGATCGCGTGCTGCTGCGCAGCGACGGGCGTCCGACCTATTTCTGCATGGACGTCGCCTACCATTATCAGAAGCTCAAGGCCAACGACCGCGTCGTCGACATTCTCGGCCCCGATCACCATGGCTACATCGAACGCATCAAGGGCATCTCGGCGGCGCTGGGATATCCCGGCGGGCTCGACGTGATCATCGCGCAACAGGTGGCGCTCATGCGCGGGAACGAGCAGATCGCAGTGAGCAAACGCGCCGGCGAAATCGTAACGCTGGACGAGATCCTCGACGAAGTCGGCGTCGACGCGGCGCGATTTTTCTTCATCATGCTTGCGGTCGAGTCGCCGCTCACGTTCGATTTGCGGCTCGCCGTCGAGAAAGAGAGCGAGAACCCAGTTTACTACGTTCAGTACGGCCACGCGCGCATCGCCTCGGTCTTGCGCAACGCGCCGGCCGGCGACGTTGACGCAGCGCGCAGCGCCTCGTTGCAGCCGTTGGCGCATCCCTCCGAACTCTCGCTGATCCGCCGCCTCGCCGAGTTTCCAAGCGTCGTTCGCGGCGTCGTCGAACGCCTGGCGCCGCACCGGCTGGCCCGCTATGCGCGCGACGTCGCGTCGGAGTTCCATCAGTTTTACACGGAGTGCAAAATACTCACCGACGAACGTGAAGTGCGTCTCGCGCGTCTGGCGCTCTGCTTGGCAGCGAAAAGCGTACTCGCACGTGCGCTGTCGCTGGCAGGCGTCAGCGCACCGGACTCGATGTAGTTCGTGCCGGGTTTGCCGGCCGCGCTTTGGCTGCTGGGGCTTTATGCGGCCGCTCCGGCCCTGCGCGCTGGGCTCAACTACCGCTTTCCCGATCGCCTGCGCGATGCGCTCGTACTCGGAGTTGCCATCCCATTTGCGCTAGGCTTCGTTCACGCGCTATATTGGGGCGCATTGTGGGCCACGCTGGTTCTGTGCATCGCAGTCGCGGGTTGGCGAAGTTTGACCGAACGCAGCGAGGCCCACGAAAATACCGCGCGGCCCACCCCGTATCTGCTGATCGCGACTTTGCTGCTCGTCGCGTGGCCGCAGTTGATGCGCCCGTTGCTCGACGGCGACTCGCTCTCGTACCATCTGCCCAACGCCGCAGCGTGGGTTCACGCGCATTCGCTGTGGACGGCGACGACGCGTTACTGGTGGTATCCGCCCGCATCGGAGCTTTTTGCCGGCGCGCTCTACGCCGTTGGGAGTCCCTTTGCGCTGCCGTGGTGCGGTTTCTGCGCGCTGGCGCTTCTAGGTTTTCGAATCGCTGCGTGGTCGCGCGAGGTGCTGGGAGTTTCGCCGCTTTCAGCCGACGCGCTTGCCGCTGCGACGGTCAGCGCATATCCGCTCGCGATTCAAGGTGGAACGCTGCAGAACGACGTGTGGCTT
This sequence comes from Vulcanimicrobiota bacterium, assembly GCA_963823795.1. Lineage (GTDB taxonomy): Bacteria > Vulcanimicrobiota > Vulcanimicrobiia > Vulcanimicrobiales > Vulcanimicrobiaceae > Cybelea. The sequence continues at coordinate 154,920 of CAWGMX010000006.1, forward strand.
GCAGCCTTTTGGCTCGAGGCGCTGTGGTCGTTGCGCGAGTTGCCGTCCGCGCGTTTCGTGCCTAGCGCTGCCGTGACGGCTTTGATCAAACCACAAGGTTGGATCTTGGCAGCGATCGCATTGCTGGCATCGCGCGCGCGTCCAGTTCTTTGGATCGGAACCTTTTCCGCACTCGGCCTGTGGGCGATTCACGACGCGGTACTGTGGAAGAGCGCCGTCGCGTCGCCGGCAGTAAGCATGACCGGCGGCGGCATCTACGGATCCACGATTCTGGCGCACGGCTTGGGAGCGTTCGCACTGCTCGCAGCCGTTGCGGTTCATGTCTCTCCCTTCGCGCTGATCGCGCTCGTCGCGGCGTTAGCCGGCCCGTTGCTCGCGATTCGCGATCGTGCGCTGGGATGGGCCGCGTTCGCCGCGGCGCTGCTCTTCTTCGTCCTGCCGTTCGGCTATGAGACCAGCGTCGCGCAGCTCGCAAACGGAGCATCGCTGCGCTTCGCTGCGCCGTCGATTGCTGCCGCTGTCTTGCTCCTCGCGCCTTTGGTGCGCCGCTTCGGCGTCGTCGCCACGGTATTGCTCTGGATTTCGACGCTCTACGGCTGTTGGTTCGTGCTCACGGTTTTCTGGAACGACGGCGGGACGCACATCGCGCTCGCGATCGCGGTGCTGGGCGTCGCAATCGCGGCGGTTGCGAATCTCAAGCGGTTACGTTTCGTCCCGGCCGTGGCGTTCTTGGCCGCCGTCGTGCTTGCTACGCATCTCGCGGCACGTCATCCACTCGATTATTACAACGACTCGCTGAGCATCGGCGGTACGTCGCCCGGCATCTATCGCTGGATCGAGCAAACGCAACCCGCCGAAATCGGCGGCTGGGGCCTGCGCGCCGGCGTTATCAATATGCTCTCTCCGAGGACGCAGACACTCGATCTCGCGGACACCGACCCCTGCGCGCAAGCGCGCGCGGACGCGGTACTTCTGGTTGCAGTCGCGCAAAACGATCTGCCGTCGCAAGCCAACGCGCAACGGCTGCGCACGGCACGCGCCTGCGGCAGCATCCTCTACGAAGACGCGATCGGCGTCATTGCACAACCATAGAGGCTAACGCTTCCGAGTTCAGCTTTTTTCGAGCTGAGCCGATATCCACGGTTCCATGAAATAGCGCCACAGTATTTTGATCAGCGCCGCGGCCGGAATTCCGAGAATTAAACCGGGGACGCCGAAGAGTTCGCCGCCGGCGAAGACGGCGAACATCGCGCCGATCGGCGAGACGCCGACCGACTGCCCCATGATTTTGGGGACGAGTATGTTGTCGCTAATCCGCGCCATCGCGAACATCACCACCTGCACCCACACGATCATCCAAATTCCCTGTGGTGCGCAGAGCGGAATCGCCACGAGCTGCGCGATCAACATTCCGATGATCGGAATCGCATACGCGACGGCCGAGATGATGCCGAGGATCAGCGAGAACTTGAAGCCGATGATGGCGGTTGCCGTCGCGATGACGGCACCGGTTAGCAGGCTCACGATGACCTGTCCGGAGATGTAGCTTCCGAAGACTTGGGTCACCTCGGCCGCGAGCTTGCGAGCGGTTTGGCGCTTGCGTGAGGGAAACATCGAGGTAAAACCCTCGGCGATCTGCGTGTCGTTGAGCAGAAAGAAGACGGAGAGAACGATCGACGAGAACGCAATGAAAAAACCGGTCGCGGTATTCAGCGCGATGGCACCGAGCGAAGCGACCGCGCCACTGATGAAGCTCGACGTCTGCGTCGCGCCGATGTGGCCGGTGCCGACGCCGTACGCCGGCAGCTTGAGCGTCGGCAAAAACCGTTGGAGCGAGTTCTCAGCCTGCGTCATCCAGTCTTGAGCGGTTCCGGCATACGCCGGAATGTTGGCGGCCAAGAGCTGCGTTTGGCTGATCGCCAGCGGCACGACGATCACCAAGAAGATCGCAATCAACGCGAGCAGCCCGACGAAGACGATCGCGACGGCCAAGGGCTTGGGCATGCGCCGTTCCAAACGGCCGACGATCGGCTGCACGCCGAACGCGATGAACGCCGCGATGAGGAAGATCGAGATCGTTCGCGGGATGTGGGCGGCGAACCAGAGCGCCGCACCGATCAGAATAACGCCCGCACCGATCCAGGCGGCGCGCCGCCAGACGCGGCTGCTTACAGGGGTTTGCACAGCAGCCGCCGTTCGGTGCGATAGCCGGCGCGCTCGTACAGGCGGCTGCCGGGCTCGTTCTCTTCGGTGACCATCAGCGCCATAAACGGGAGACCGCGCCGCCGCGCCTCATCCTCGGCGGCCGCCAACAGCGCCGTTCCTACGCCGGTTCCTTGCCACTTTGGCTCGACCGCCATGTAGGCAATGAAACCCTGATCCATCAGCGTGACTTCGTCCGGCAGCTCGTCGAGCAACAGCAGGAAGCCGAGGCGCTCGCCGTTTCGATGAGCGATGAACGTAACGTGCGATTGGCCTGCGACGATCTCGCAGAGGCGCTCGAAGGCAACGCCGGCCGCCGGTTCGGTTGCGCGGCGCAGGCTGCCGACGCTCGACATCACGGTGCGCCGCCCAAGCGATTGCACGAAATCGCGGTCGGCTGCCTCATCGGCGCCGCCTAAAGCCTTACGCCGAACCTGCAGGCTCACGCGCGCCGCGAACCTGGATCGATCACCGCTTCTCCCGCGCGACACTGCGGGCACTCGGCCACATCGTACGAAACGATCGGTAGACTCAGCACCGCATAGACCGGTATTTTGTCATCCTGAGCGGAGTCGAAGGATTGTTGGGCTCGCGCCACGACGATGCCGACCCCGACAACGCCGGCGCCGGAGTGCCGCACGACGCCGAGCACTTCGCGAACCGAGAGACCCGTCGTGACGACGTCTTCGACCACGAGCACCCGGTCGGCGGGCGAGAGCGCGAATCCCCGGCGAAGAACGGGGACGCCGTTCTCTTTCTCGACGAAGATCGCTTTGGTTCCAAGCTGCCGGGCAACTTCGTACGCCAGAAGAATGCCGCCGAGCGCGGCGCCGACGACGATGGTTGGATTCGCGGTGCGAAACTTGGCCGCGATCATCTGCGAGACCGGTTCGAGCAAAGCCGGGTCCTCGAGAATCCGAAACTTTTGCACGAAACGATCGCTGTGACGGCCGGAGCTCAGCCGGAAGTGCCCCTCGAGAAGCGCTCCGCGTTGCGTCAGCGCCGACTGCAGATCGAGCGGCTCGCTCACGCGCGTACGCTCATCTCCTCCAAGATTGCTTTCGCGGCAGCCGCGGGATCGGAGGCTTCGACGATCGGGCGCCCGACCACGATATAGTCCGAGCCCGCAGCGACGGCTTCCGCGGGTGTCGTAACGCGTTTTTGATCGCCGTGCGCGCTCCCCGTGGGTCGAATGCCGGGCGTCAGCGTCAGAAAGTCGTCACCGAAGAAGCGCTTGAGATCGCGCACTTCGTGCGCGCTGCAGACGACGCCGGCGCAGCCGGCATCGCGCGCCAAGGCTGCCAGGCGAATCGCGTTTTCACCGGGACCGCCTTGAAGCCCCAGCTCGTTGAGATCCTCGGCGGCAATGCTGGTAAGCAGGGTAACGGCGAAGATTTGTGGCGTGGAAAGCTCGAGCTCCGCGGCCCGTTCCGAGGCGGCATCGACGGCGGCGCACATCATCTCGTGGCCGCCGAGGGCGTGGACGTTGATCATCTGCACGGTCGGGCGCACCAGCGCCGAGACGGCGGCACCGACGGTTCGCGGGATGTCGTGCAGCTTTGCGTCGACGAACGTTCGTACGTCGCGCGCTTCGCAGTACGAAAAGATGCGCTCCGGATAGGCGCAGAGCGCCTCGAGCCCAATCTTTAGAATAACGTCGAGTTCGTAGAGCGCGTCGACGAGCCGTTCGGCATCCTGCGCGCTGGGCACGTCTAGGGCAACGATCAGTTGCGCCATTGAATCAACCTTCGTCTCCTTCATACTGATGGGCGGTCGCGATCTCCACGTTCGCCCTTCCAACGATTTCTTGAATCGAACCGAGGTTGCGTCGCGTTAGGTAGGCTTGAAGCTCCTCGACGAGACGCTCGGGAATCCGCGGGTCGGTAAAGTTCGCCGTTCCAATCGAGATTGCCGTCGCGCCGGCAAGGAAAAACTCGAGTGCATCCGTGAGATTCTCGATGCCTCCTTGACCGACGATCGGAATGCTCACGGCTCGCGCGATTTCGTAAACGGCGAGCACCGCAATCGGGCGAATCGCGGGGCCGGAAAGGCCGCCGGTGATGTTGCCCAGACGCGGCCGCCACGTTTCCACGTCGATGGCCATGCCGCGCACGGTGTTGATGACCGCCAGCGCGTCCGCCCCGCTGTTCTCTGCTTGACGAGCGACCGCAACGATATCGGTCACGTTCGGGGATAGTTTGACGATCAGCGTCTTGTTCGTCGTAGCCCGCGCCGCTTCGACGACTCGGGCGGTGAGATCCGGATCGCAGCCGAACGTTTCTCCCTCGCGCGCGACGTTAGGGCACGAAACGTTCAGCTCGACGGCATCGATCTCGTCACGCGCCGCCAGACGCTCGCACACGTAGGGATAGTCGTCGATCTGAAATCCCGCGACGCTTCCGACGATCTTACACGGCCGGCCGGCGTACTTGTGAAGTTCGCGTTCGAGATACCAATCGATGCCCGGATTCTGCAGGCCGATGGCATTGAGCATGCCGGCGGGCGTATGAACGAGCCGCGCGGTCGGATTGCCGAGGCGCGGCAGTCGCGTGACGCTCTTGAGCACGATCGCGCCGATCTTCGAAAGGTCGGCAAACGGCGCAAACTCTTCGCCCGAACCGTAGCACCCGCTGCCCATCAAGGTGGGATAGGCGAGCTCGAGTTTTCCGAGCTTGGTCGCAAGCGCCGGCCGGCGATTCACCACTGCAACTCGTGCGCCCAAAAGACCGGGCCTTCTTTGCAGATGCGTGCGAAGACGACGTCGCTTCCACCACGCTGTTCCGGAGGAAAGCTGGGAGCTTGCGCGCTTGCGCTAGTCAGCGGAACGACGCAGCCCCAACACCCGCCCACGCCGCAGCCGAACGTCTCTTCCAACGAGAGCTGCGCGCGCACGCCGATGCGATTTGCGATCTCGCCAACCCGTCGTAACATCGGCGACGGACCGCAGGCGTAAATCATCTCGGGCTGACGCAAACGCGCTAATGCGTCGGTCACAAATCCTGGCTCGCCGCGCGTGCCGTCGTCGGTGGTCAGGACCAGCTCGCAGCCGGCATCGGCGAATCGTTGGGCGTCGACCAACAGCTCCGCGGTTCGCGCTCCATAGAAAAGGCGCACGCTGGCGCCGCGGCTCAGCAGGTCGCGCGCGCACAGCCAGACCGATGCGATGCCGACGCCGCCGGCGACGATCGCGACGTCACGCGCGTCGCCCGTGCAGTCGAAGCCGTTGCCCAGCGGTCCTACAACGTCGAGCCGGTCGTCGCGCCCCAAGGTCGCGAGCTCGCGCGTGCGCTTGCCTGTTACGAAGAAGAGAATGCTCGCGCGCTTGCCTTTGGCTTCATAGACGGCCAGCGCGGTCGCGGCGGCTTCACCGCTCGGTGGAATCGCCATCACATATTGGCCCGGTTGCGTTGCATCTACGAGCGCCGGCGCATCCAGCGTCAAGAGGATCACTCCCGTTGCAAGCTCGCGGCGGTCCAGTATCGTCGTCGTGTGAATGCGGGGATGCAAGTCAAGCGTCGCCATGCCAATCGTATTTTCTGCTAATTTTCAGAAAAATCATGGGAATGGGTGAACGCCCTTGCCACTAGAGCCGTTATACTGTATAGAGAGCGTAAGTATCGAGAAAGGAGGTTCCAGATGGCAGGTCTTATCGTCTTCAAATCGTTAGCCGACGCACTCAGAGCGGGCTATCAAGTATACGATCGGACTGCAGATGGATATCTGGTCAGGACTCGAACGACCGCTGGTTGGGCCATGGCCTTGGTAACCTGCAAGTAGTACCTCGTTATTATTCTAATGTAAAATGCCGCCGGCAACCGCCCGGCGGCATTTTTTTTATTCACGAATCGGAAACTCAGCTGCGATAATCGGGCGGCGATGCCGGTTTCTCGATCTCCGGGATCGGGCCTGGGCGCCAGCCGCCGTACGTCGGACCGGGCGGCACTGCGGCTCCAGCAGAGTTTTCCGGCGCGGCGCCGGCATCGTAGCTTGGGCCGAATCTCCGTGGCGAGCCGGGCGCTCCGAACGTCGCACCGCTCAGCACTGCGTTGATAATCTGCGCGATGCCGACGAACAGCGGGATCAAACCGCCGAGCAGCCACGGACCGTAGACGTATGTCCCGTCCCCTCGGTATCCGATGAAGCCAAGTCCGATGAGCAGCGCGAAGCCGATGCATGCGACTTGAATGCCTCTGCGAAGCTGATGCTGCGCGTAGAAGTCGGCTTGGTACGCGAATTGGTTGGCGGCGGGGCCCGCCGATTGGTTCGGCGACCAGCCGTGCTTCATCGCGCGTCGCATATCGCGCTCGCTCGCCGGCGGAACGATGCCGTGTCGCAGCATCTCCATTCGCTCTTTATGCGCGAGGACGCGCGAGATGATCCAGGCGGCGACGGGTGCTCCGAAGATGCAGACGATCGCGATTACGGGAATGATAGTGTCAGAATCCGTCACTGTAGGAAATCTCCGTTCGTGTAAATGTGAATCGATCCATCGGAGGTCGCCAGCTTCATCGTCCCCGAGCCGGCGCCAAGACGTATTGTGTGCGGCGCGGAATCGTCACGCGCAAGCGAAGATCCATCGACGTCGATTCGTCCGTCGCTGGTCGATGCCTCGATGGCAAGGTCGGAACTCTGCGGAACCCGCAGATTGACCAGGCCCTCGTCGGTCGATAGTTCGTAAGATCCGTTTGGATCAAAAGTGCCCGCAACGCGCAAGGGGCCGTCGTCGCTGTGCAGCGTCGCGTCGGGGCGCGCACCGGAGATCTTCAAATTACTGGCTTCGATGCGCCCTTCGTGGGTACGGGCGACCAGCGAGCCGACGGTGACGTCCGTGAGTTCGAGATGCCCGTCGCTCGACTCGAGCGCGAGGCGATCTCCCCGGACGTTGGTTGCCGTAAGGTAGCCGTCGTCGCTGCTGGCATCCACGTTGCCTCGCAGATCGCTCAACGTCACGTGACCGTCTTGCGACTTCACATTGACGCCGCCGTTGATCCCGTTGACGTCCGCGCCCGAGCAGCGGGCGATCTGGACGTGGGATCCGCTCGGAACGTCCACCTGGATGGCTTCGGTGCTGAAGCCAAAAAGCTCGACGGAAACATTTGGCGCGGCGGTACGTTCGATCCGTACGCCGTCGGCGGTTCGCGTGACGCGCAGCTGCGGATAGCGCGAAGTCGAGAAGATCGCGCCGCGCATCTCCGTCATATCGCGCACGTGAACGAGCCCGTCGTTCGAGACGCCGACCTTCACCCGCGAGGAGGCATCGTCGATCACGACCTGCGGGGTTTCACCAGCCGCAACCGGCTCGACCGGCGCGGCCGTGAAATCCGCGTGATGCATCGTCGGGGCAAACATCGGTCTGCCGCCGCCGAGGGCGTAGACGGCCACGCCGACGATTAAGACCTCCGCGGCGACGAGCATCGCCACGACCGAGAGGCGAGACATTTAGATCCGCGGGCCCCAACCGTCAAAGGTGGGACGGAGCGACTGAGCGGAGTTCCGCTCGTCGGTCGGTAGCGCGGGGTGCCTCCGGCCGTTCAAAGAGCCGCCGGGAAGGGTCGTGTTCGGGATTGTAGTCATTTTCAGCAGGAACCTCCGTGATTGTTGCTGCTTTACTTACGGCCGGGCAAGCCGCATGTTTCGCGGAACGGCCCGCCGGCGGCGGCCGCCGCTGCGAAACAATCGCCGCCTCACGCGCGTACGACTGGCGTGTCGGCACTCTTGGCGGAGGCCCCGCGAATCCGGATGAAAGCCGCGCCGGAAGACGGCGAGTTGGTCGCAATGACGTTGCAAGGCAACTCCGAAGCCTTTGCAACGCTCGTCGAGCGATACGACCGAGCCGTCTATCATCTTTCTTACCGCATGCTCCATAACGTCGAGGATGCCCGGGACGCGACGCAAGAGGCCTTTTTCAAGGCGTTTCGGAGCTTGCGGACGTTTCGAGCGGGCGCCAAGTTCTCGACCTGGATCTTCGCGATCGCCTACCACGCGTGCTGCGACCGCCTGGCGCGGCGCAAGCACGACTCCAGCGACGAGCTCCCCGATCGGGCCGATCCGGCCCGGGGACCGGAGCAGGAGGCGATCGCCCTGGACGAAGCCTCGCGCTTGCGCCGCGCGATCGACTCGCTTCCGGAAAAGTATCGCGCGGTCGTCACCCTCTTTCATCTGCAGGGCCGGCAATACGAGGAGATCGCCAGCGTTCTCGGCCTGCCGATGGGTACGGTAAAAACACACTTGTTTCGCGCGAAGGAGCAGCTGCGCAGGCTTCTGGACGGGATGGAGGTAACGGAATCATGACTATGCACGACGCGGATCGACCGCTGGACGCCCTGGATCGCGCCATTCTCGGCCTTGCGCTGGAAGAGCCGCCCTCCGGCCTGCGGACCTCGATTCTGCTCGCGACGGCCTACCGTCCGGCGCCTCCGTTCTCGCTCTGGGAACTGTCGCTGCTGGGGGCTCTGGGCGCGGTCGCCGTCTGGTTTGCCGCGCTGCTGATCCTTGGGGGCGGCGCGCTCTTCGTCCATACCGTCACGACGATCGCGTCGGCGGCGACCTCGGCTCTCTCGAACGGTGCGACGCTGGCATGGCTGGCCGCGGGGGGCGCGACGGCCGTGTGGCTGTCACTTTTCACCGTTTCCCAACCGGTCGCGCACGCTTCTCACAGGTCCGGGCCGAGGAACGTCCCATAATCTACCTTCATGGAGAATCGCTCAGCGCCGCAGCGGCGCCAATATAGAATCCTCATCATCGAGGACGATGCGGCCATTAGCCGCGTCTTACAGCTCGAGCTGGAACACGAAGGATATGAGGTAGACGTCGCACGCGACGGTTTGGCCGGCCTCGAAAAGGCACTCAAAGAACCCGATCTCGTCGTTCTCGACCTGATGCTTCCCCGGATGGACGGCATCGAGGTCTGCAAACGAATTCGCGCTAAGAGCCGCGTGCCGATCATCATGCTGACCGCGCGCGATCGCGTACCGGACCGCATCGCCGGGCTCGACGTCGGGGCCGACGACTACGTCACCAAGCCATTCTCGACCGACGAGCTGCTGGCGCGCGTGCGCGCCCGCCTGCGCGAGCGTTCTCCGCAGGGCAACGTCATCGAATATCGCGACGTCGTGATGGATCGCGACCGCCACGAGGTGCACCGCGCCGGAAAAGCAGTCTCGCTTACCGCCAAGGAGTACGCCCTGCTGGAGTACTTGCTCTTACACCGCAACAAGGTACATACGCGCGACGAGCTTTTCAACGGCGTCTGGGGAAGCGATTTTCTGGGCGACTCAAACCTCATCGACGTTTACATCCGCTACTTGCGCGGCAAGATCGATGACGGCTTCGACGACAAGCTCATTACGACCGTACGGGGCGTCGGCTATACGATCAAAGATTGAGGGGCATGTCGCTGAAATGGCGCATAGCGCTGGGGTATTCGGTGCTGCTGATCGTCGCCTTGACGGCGATGAGCGGCCTGATCGTTTGGCGCTTCCAGCAGATCCTCAACGACCAGGCGGAGACCAGCGTGAACGCGACGATGCGGACGATCGTCCAGTTTGCGCAACAGTCCGCGACCCCGTTCTCGCTTGAAGATTCGTCGCTCGGCACGCTCCAATTTCTCTTTAACAGCAGCAATTTAGCGACGTGGAACTCGGCCAATAGCTTCGTCCAGGTCGACTCGAGCGACGGCTATCCGCTAGCAAAAACGGAGAATCTCGGCGCGCTCACGATACCGCCGAACCCCAGTCTTTCGCCCGGTCGCGACGTTCTTTTTCGTCACCTTACGCTGGGCGGCCGAGCTTTCTTAGTCGAAGATCGTTATTTGCTCGAGGGGGCAAACGCCGCGATCATTCACGTCGCCGAACCGCTGGACACGTTGCAGCGCACGTTCGCGCGCGCTCGCGAAGCTATCGCGATCGTCTTGGGAACGACGGGCGCGGCCGTCATTCTTCTTTCGATCGTCCTCGCGTCACAGGCGACGACGCCGATCAACGAACTCTCGCGCGAGATGGGTGAGGTCAGCTCCGACCGGCTCGCGGTCGCCGCGGGACCGGGCGCTCTCGACGGGGCTCCTCCGCTGCAAATGCAACGCCGGCGCGACGAAATCGGACGGCTCGCGCAGAGTTTCAGCGATCTGCTGTCGCGCTTGGGCGAAGCCTTCGCGCGAGAACGCCAGTTTATCTCCGACGCTTCCCACGAGCTCAAGACGCCGCTGACGTCGATCAACTCCAACGCGCAAATGTTGCTGCGCTGGGGCGACCAAGATGAGACGATCCGCCGCGAGAGCTTGGAAACGATCGTGCGCGAGAGCGCCGATCTCGCTGCGATGGTCAACGGCATGCTAACGCTGGCGAAAGCCGATCGTGGCGACGAGATTCCAAAGGAGCCGCTCTCCCTCGCGCAAATCGCAAACGAAGTCACGCAGAACGCTACCCCTCGAGCGGCTGAGAAAGCGATCGAGCTTGATTTCAGCCACACTGGCACTCCGAGTGTCTGGGGCGATCCGAATCTCATACGCCAGATGGTCACCAACTTGGTTGACAATGCCATCAAGTTCACCGAGCGCGGGCGCGTGGACGTCCGTGTCGGGAGCGCCGGAGCGCTGGCTTGGGTCGAAGTCGCCGATTCGGGGCCCGGGATCCCGCAGGACGAGCTTTCAAACCTTTTCCAGCGGTTCTACCGGGCCGACAAGGCGCGCTCCCGAGATGTGCCGGGCACCGGCCTGGGTTTAGCCATCGTTCGCTCGATCGCCAGAGTGCACGGGGGCGAGGCAACCGCCAGGAGAGGCCTCGCGGGGGGCGCGATTTTCCGCGTGGATCTGCCGCTCATGGAGCTTCCGTTCACCGGGAATTCATGATGAGGGACCGTCGCCCTCGATACAATGGAGCCGTGTGCGGAGGTTCTCGGCGGGGAGCGCTGGTGGCGCTTCTCGCCTCATTGTGTTGTCTCGCCTTCGCGGCGCCTGGGTGCGCCGACGAACAGATTGACGTTGGCCCGTCGCCGATTCTCAACGTCCGCCTCACCCGTGGGAAGCTGACGATTTTGACTTGGGACAAGCCTCAGGTGCAAATCTCGTCCAACAAGCCCCTGAACGTGCGTCACATCGCTCCGTCGGAAGTGGACGCCGGGATTCCCAAAGCGCTCCAGATCTCGTCGCAGCGCATTCAGAGCGAGCATGGGCCGGTCGTGCTTCCGGCCGAGTCGTTCGTGCTGCCCGAGCTGCCCGGAGAGCACGAGGCCGTCATGGCCCAAGGCAGCGGCACGGTGACGATCATGATTCCGCGCGGCACCGCGATGGTGATCGCGCACGTGCGCGCGGGTCACCTAACGCTCGATAACTACCACGGCGTTTTCGTCACGCACGTTCGAGCGGGCGGCATATCACTCGACCACGTCGGCGGCACCGGCTTCGTGGAATCGATGCGCGGGCGCATCGTGGCGACGAACTCCGCGTTCGACCGGCTGCGCGTGCGAACGGCAACCGGAGACATGTTCTTTGGCGGATGCACGGCGCACCAGATTCAAGCCAGCAGCATCTATGGGTCGATCGTCTACGACAACGGAGAGTTTCAACCCGGTCTAGCCCGCTTCGACTCCGAACACGGCGATGTGGCGCTCGGCGTGCGCGGGGGCGCGCAGATCGGCGCCTACAGCGGCACCGGCCACGTCGTCTCGAGCTTTCCCACCGACACGCAGATTCGCGGCAACCCCAACACGCAACAAGCGACGGTCGGCGGCGGCGGACCCGTCGTCACGGCCACCTCAAAGAACGGTTCGGTCTATTTGTACAGCGGTTCGATGAACGAGCACCCCAGCGTGCGCCAAGAGCTCAGCGGCAGCACGCAGCTGCCGGTTCCTAGGCCACGGCCGCCGCAACCTCCGTATTGATATCTAAAACAAAGTCGTCGTAGGCGGCGATTACCCGCAGGCCGAGCTCGTCTTCCAACCCTTCGGCCAACCGCGGCGGATCGGCCTCGAGCATCTTCGTTCCAAAGTGCCCGAAGACCGCGACCTTCGGGTGCACCTCGCCGACGATTCTTCGCGCGTCCTGCCACGTCAAATGATCGGCGTTCATTTGATCCGCAAAGCGTAAAACGTTGATGACGAGTACGTCGGGACGATGGGCGGCGTAGTCGGCGGCCAGACCGTCGAAATAGCGCCCGCACGGAAGATAGGCGACGCGCAGATCCTCGTATCTAAAGTGCAGGCCGTAGGTTTGGACCGCGTGCGCGTGCTGCCGCGATGTAAAGATGTCGACATCTCCCACACGATACGGACCGCTGCTCGCGGTCAGACGCTCGGCCCGCTCGACGAAACGCAGCGCGTAGGGTAAGACGACGTGCTCTTCGTCGAACGCATCCGCCGGCGCGAGCAGCGCGCCGCGCCGGCGAAATCCGCCGGAAGTCATCGCCTCGATCATTGCGTTGACGTCGCCCGAGTGGTCGAGATGCTTGTGCGAGAGTACGATGGCGTCAAGCTCTCGCGGATTGCACGGCGGCACGTGCGAGAGCGCTCGAACCAGTGCACCCGGTCCCGGATCCACGTGAATCTGCGTCGAGCCGAAACGAAACCACATCCCGCCCGACGCTCGCAACTGGCGAGCGACGACGAAACGCGCGCCACCGCTGCCGAGAAAGAGAACCGAGGAAGCCACGAGAGTCCCTAAGCCAGAACTGGAAGCTGCGCGAAGGAGCCGCGCAGCACCGGAGCGGAGGGACGGCCGAGCCAACGCTCGAGCACGGTGGCGTAGACGCTGCGGAAGTCGGTGCTATAGCGCACGTTGCCCATGTTCGTCGCGCTCAAATCCGGCAGTGCTCCGTACATCCCGCCCTTCACGCCGCCGCCGATCAGAAAGAGCGGCGAGGCCTCGCCGTGATCGGTTCCGCGGCTGCCGTTCTCTTCGATGCGCCGCCCGAACTCGCTAAATGTCAGGGTAAGTACGCGGCGCTCGTTTCCGTGCGCGCTCAGGTCGTCGTAGAAAGCGCCGATGGCATTCGAAAACTGCATCAGAAGCTGGTTCTGCGTCGCTTTTTGGTTGACGTGCGTATCGAACGAGCCGTGTTCGACGTAGATTACCCTCGTTCCAAGGTTGCTGCCGACGATTTGCGCTGCCAGCGCCAGGCTGCGACCTAAACCCGTCGCGGGATACGAGGCCTGCGTTTTATATCCCGCCACCAGCTTGGGCAACTCCTCAGAGCTGCGTTGTGCGTTTGCCTCGATCTCCATAACGTGCGCGAGGTACGGCGATGCAAACGGCAGGTGGGCGTCGGCCGCTTCACGCGAGAAGGCACCGCGCGCGGCGACGTTGCGGTCGGCCGCCATCACGTAGTCGCCCAAGCCCGGAACGGCCGGAATGTCGGTGCGCTCCGAGACCAGCACTTCGGGAAGTACTTTTGAAACGGCCACTCCGTCGAATAGATTTCCGCGCGCGGGCGGGGCTTGGTCGAAGTATCGCCCGAGCCAACCGGTGTGCTCGTAACGATCGGGTGCGGCGGTCTGCCAAATCTCGGTCGAGCGAAAGTGCGAGTGATCCGGATCGGGATATCCGACGCCCTGAACGATCGCCACCATGCCCTTATCGTAGAGCGCCTTGATGGATTGCATTCCGGGATTGAAGCCCACGTTCCGGTCGATGGCCAACACCTCGTGACGATCGATGGCAAGCGCCGGACGGAGTTGATAGTAGCGATCGTTTCCGTGCGGAACCACACAATTAAGCCCGTCGTTACCGCCGGCGAGATTGAGCAGGACGAGGCACCGGCCAGTCCCGCCGGGTAGTCCCGGAAGCGGGGTCTGCGCGAGGGCGCGAGCAAAGACGTGATCGGTGTTGGCGATGACCGCGAGTCCGGAGGTTGCTGCAAGCAGAAAGTTGCGTCGTTTCATATTTGGAAACCTTAGTTCAACTGGTATGCCGGCGTGGCCATCGCCAGGTACGCGGCGCCGCGCACGCGCTGGCCGTAGTTCTCCACCGAGAGCGGCGACAGTGCGGCGGTGCCGGCTCCACTCAAGTAGCCTTCGAGTTCGAAGAGCGCCTCCGGTGCAGCATCGCCTTGCAAGAGAATCTGCGCCAGCCGCCGAGCCGCCGTGCTCGAACTGACCGGCAGCCCTTGCAGCCAAGACGACGCCGCTAGCGTCTGCGAGTCGAGCAGTCGCGTAAGGAAGTTTTGCCGCGCGATCATCGTGCCGCTCGTAAGCCAGTTTTTTCCACCGGGCCAACCGGCGACATTGGGAGGAAATAAGAGCCGTTGGCCCATTTGCGCGAGTGCCGCCAGCCCGAAGTCGTCGATCTCCGCCAATCCCAGCGTGCTATAAGTTCCGACGACGAACTCGACCGGACTCTTTACCAGCGCGCGGTAGGCTCGCGGACTGTAAAAGAGATTGCTCGCCAGGATCGTCCCCAGAACCGGCGTCAGCTCGAAATCGTGGCGCCGCAAGAGCGCCGCGACGTGGTCGACGAGTTGCGGTTCGGGGTCGTTGTACACGAACCAGTTCAGTAGGCTGGCCGCGAAAAATCTCGCGCACTGCGGCTGGGCGAAGATGATGCCGATGATGTCGTCGCCGGTAAAGGTACCGGTATGGCCGAGAAAAGTTTTAACCCCCGAGTCGTGCAGCGAAGCATCGAAGGTGACCGTATCCATCCGCCGGTTCACGGTCCATCCCGTCCACGCGCGCGCCGACTCGCGTACGTCTTGTTCGCTGTAGTTGTCGACGCCCAGCGTGAAAAGCTCCATCAACTCGCGCGCGTAGTTCTCGTTGGGGTGCGCGGCGACGTTTTGCGCGCCGTTGAGATACAGCAGCATCGCGGCGTCTTTGGAGACTTCGAGCGCCAGCTCGCGAAGATTCCCCAGCGCGTAGCGCCGGAAGAGCGCGTTCTGATTGTAGGTGATCCACGGATACATCGGCGTCGCGCGCGACGTAAAATGGCCGTGGAAGTAGAGCGTCATCTTCTCCTGGAGGGGGGCGGGCGCGGCAAGCATTCGGTTCAGCCACCAAAGCTGCAAGGCGACAATCGCGTCGCGGCCCTCGCGCGCCCGCCGTCGACGCATCGTCTTGCGTTGCATCGGGTCGGTCGACATCGCAACCGGGCCGCCCATATCCTCCAGCTCTTGCGGCGGCGTAATCGCAGAGTCCGGCCGAGCCGCCAGCAACGACGCCACCGCGTCGCGGGCCGTCAGCGCACTATAGCGCCGAACTTGATCGGGCGTGCCGCCGAACCCGGCGCGGCGCAGTAAATGCGCGGCAGCGCGGTCGCCCAGCCGCCCAACATGCGGCTGCAGCGCCGTTACGAGATCGGGCCGGCCCCCCGGCCGCACGATGCCGCCGACGTCGACCGGAGTCTGTTGTGCCGCCATTACCGAGTAGTTCCGCATCGCCGGCGACGCCGCCCTCGGCGCGCGCCGACGTCTAACCGGGCTCTAAGCGGACGAACGCCGAATGGCGCCGCGATGGCAGATTTTGAGGCAAACGCCGAACGGATGGAGCGGTTAGTCGCCGAGTTGCGCGAGCGTCTCGTCGCGGTGCGAGCCGGCGGCGGCGCCGAGGCGCTCGAAAAGCATCGCCGCCGCAATAAGCTCCCGGCCCGGGAGCGGGTCGAACGCCTGCTGGATCCCGGCTCGGATTTTCTGGAGTTCTCCGCGCTTGCGGCCTTCGGAATGTACGACGACGGTTCGCCGAGCGCGGGCATCCTCACCGGCCTCGGTGTTGTCGAGGGGCAGCACTGCGTCATCGTCGCCAACGATGCGACGGTTAAAGGCGGGACGTACTACCCGATCACGGTCAAGAAGCATTTGCGCGCGCAGGAGATCGCGCAGCAAAATCATCTCCCGTGCATCTATCTCGTCGATTCCGGCGGCGCGTTCTTGCCGCTGCAAGCCGACGTCTTCCCCGATCGCGACCACTTTGGGCGGATCTTCTACAATCAAGCGCGGATGTCGAGCCTGCGAATCCCGCAAATCGCGGCGGTGATGGGCTCTTGCACTGCCGGTGGCGCGTACGTGCCCGCAATGAGCGACGAAACCGTGATTGTGAAAGGCCAAGGAACGATCTTTCTCGGAGGCCCGCCGCTGGTGAAGGCGGCCACCGGCGAAGTCGTGACGGCCGAAGATTTGGGAGGCGCCGACGTTCATACGCGCATCTCGGGCGTTGCCGATCACTTTGCCGAGGACGACGCGCACGCACTCGCGCTCGTCCGCGAAATCGTGCGCAACCTTCACCTGGAACGGCCGCGGCAATGGGATCGCGTCGAACCCGCGCCGCCCAAGCACGACCCTCGCGAAATCTACGGAATCATTCCGGCCGACAGCCGCACCGGCTACGACGTCCGCGAAATCATCGTGCGGTTGGTCGACGGCTCGGAGTTCCACGAGTTTAAATCGCGCTACGGTGCAACGCTGGTCTGCGGTTTCGCGCGCATCGAGGGGCATCCGATCGGCATCCTTGCCAACAACGGCATTCTCTTTAGCGAGAGCGCGCTCAAGGGCGCGCATTTCATCGAACTCTGCACGCAACGCGGTACGCCGCTGCTCTTCTTACAGAACATCACCGGCTTTATGGTTGGCCGCGAGTACGAAAACCGCGGCATCGCCAAAGACGGCGCAAAACTCGTGATGGCGGTCGCGTGCGCCGAAGTACCGAAGTTTACCGTCGTGATCGGGGGCAGCTTCGGCGCGGGCAACTACGGCATGTGCGGGCGCGCCTACGCGCCCCGCCAGCTCTGGATGTGGCCGAACGCGCGCATCAGCGTGATGGGCGGCCCGCAAGCTGCAAGCGTGCTCTCAACGGTCAAGGGCGACATGACGCTGGAAGAACGAACCGCTTTTGAGGCGCCGATTCTCGAAAAATACGAGCGCGAAGGAAGCCCCTACTATTCGACCGCGCGCCTTTGGGACGACGGCATCATCGACCCGGTCGATACGCGCCGGGCGATTGCGATCGGTCTCGATGCGGCCGCGCATGCGCCGCAGCCCCGCACGCAGTTCGGCGTCTTCCGCATGTAGCTTCGCTTACTTCAGAGTTCCTTCACTTCTAACGTCTACTCTTGACGGAAAAGCCACTTCACAAAAATTCGGAGGGAATTCTGTGTCTGTTTCACATTTGGGGTCCTTGCGCACCGTCGCTCCCGCGCTCGCTGCGATTCTGATCGCATCGGGTTGCAACGGCGGCAGCGGCAACGGCGTCACCCCGGCCACTTCACAATCGATGTTTTCGGGCACGGACGTCGCGACGAGCGCCGTTTCGCCGGATACCTCGCTACTCAAGCAGTTGACAAAGCAAGTCGTCATTGGCTCGGTCGTCGACCCGGTGAACGGCGCCGGGAACCCGTACGGTCTGACGATCGCGCCGATCACCTCCGGGTTACTTACCAAGGGGGATTTGGTCGCCTGCAACTTCAATTCGAAGTCGAACAAACAAGGTACGGGTAGATCGATCATCGCGCTCCATCCCGCCCCGGCTCGACGCCGATCCACGTCTCCTCGGATAAAACGCTAGTCGGGTGCGATGCTTTAGCGCTCGACGGCGGCGACGGCATCTGGGCCGCCGCCATGGTTGCCAACGACAACCCGGTGCTCTCCTCGAGCGGTAAGCTGATCACGAATATCTCGGGCAAGCCCTTCGATCAGCCGTGGGGACAGATCTACGCAGAGACCACAACCGGATCGCCCGCGTTCTATGCAACAAATGCCGGAACCGGCACCATCGTTCGAATCAATCTCGGCTCAAAGTTCACCTACGACGTGATCGGGAGCGGCTTCCCCGTCAATCACGGCGTGCCTGGAACTGCGCTCGCGCCCTCGGGCCTCGCATACAACGTGAGCAACGACACGCTCTACTTCGCCGATGGTGAAAACAACACCGTCGTCGCCTTCAAGAACGTCACGAAGATTCCCAAAGGCGGCATCAAAGCGAAGAATAACGGAATGTCGTTCTCGGGACCCTCGGCCGGCGATGCCAGCATCCTCTTCTCTGGTACGCCGCTCAACGGGCCGATCAGCACCGCCCTCCTGCCCAACGGCAATCTCGTGGTCGGAAATACCCTCGATCCGAACGGCAAGAACTTGATGATCGAACTTTCACCCTCGGGCAAGCTTCTCGACGTGCGTAACGTCGACAAGGGTGCCGCCGGAGCGCTGTTCGGGATCGTCGCGACCGGAACGAACGACTCCAACACCAAGATCTACTTCAACGACGACAACGACAACAACGTCCAAGTCCTGGAGAAATAGTCAGTGTAACCAGAACCCATCGGGCTTGCCGTCGGAACCCACGACAATGAACGCAGTCTTCGTTCCGCCGCTAAAGTCGACCAAGTAGCGGTACTCGGTAAATCCTTCCGATACCGACGAGCTCAGCAGCCTCATCGAACGAACGCTTCCTAGCGGCTGAGACTGGGCAGCCAAGTATGGGCGCAAGAGACCGGCGATTGCCGGATCGACTGCGCCCTCGCTCTTTGAAGGCCCATTCGCCGCTACTGCATTGGGATAGAAGAGCGTCAGCACGGGATCGAGTACGGCCGGTGCCGGAAAACCGTCGCAGTTCGTAAACGCGACGATCGCAAACCGCTCGCGCATAAAAAGAGCGTTTCCCGCAACGAAGCCCGAGGGCGTTCCCTCGCTGACGAGCATCGGCATGCCGGCTTGCCGGCCCGAATGAAAGGCCGGCTGCATCGCGCGCAGCGATGCGGCCGGAAGCAGCTTGCCCGCGAAAAGGGCACTATCGAAGCGCGCGAGATCGGTGGCGGTCGAAATGAAGTTGCAGCACTGGCGCTTCCAGGCATCCGTCTGCGGCGCAGCCTGGCCAAAGACGTCTCGCCACTCGTAGTATCCCAATGCGAGCGGCGCCCAATCGGGCGGCTCTCCGAACCACGTTTGATCCATCCCGGCCGGCGCAAAGACGTGAACGCTTAGATAGCTTCCGAGGGGCACCTCCGCAACGCGTTCGATAACGGCGGCGAGCACGTCGTAGTTTGCATCGTCCTCGCGAGGCGAGAGAAGTTGGCGGACCGTCACGCTCGCGTCGGGCATCGCGGGAAAATAGCGTTGTACCGGATCGTCGAGATGGAGCTTGCCTTTTGCGGCGAGCTGCATCACGGCAACGGCTAAGAAGAGCGTTCCGATCGACCCGATCGGATACCGAGTCTCCACCGTTGCCGGCACTTGTTTTTCGAGATCGGCGCTCCCTTGCGCTCCGGCGTACGCAACCTTGCCGTTCTCGACGATTGCCAGAGAAATGCTCGGCGTGAGCTTCCAGGCAACGACGTCGCGCAGCACTCCGTCCAGCGAAGCTTCGGCGGTTACGCCGTAGGGCAGCGGCTCAGCCGGGCTCGCGGCGGTAAACGCCAGCACGACTGCGCATGCCGCGATGCAGGCCCGCTTTAAATCCCCGCGTACCATTCGTAGCCTTGATCCTCCCAATAGCCGCCCTGTCCGCCCGCGATCGTGGCAAAACTCCCGACGACTTCGATGCGCGCGATCCACTTTGCGCTCTTGTAGCCCAGCTGCGTCGGCACCCGCAGCCGCACCGGCGCGCCGTGGTCGGGGTCGAGCGGCGCATCGTTGAGGTGCAGGGCGAGCAACGCCTGCGCGTGGCGGGCTTGATGGAGATCGAGGCTCTCGTAGTAGAGGTTGCCCGACCCGTCGTTGTCCATGCAGCGAAAGACGACATAACGCGCACCGTTGCGCAAGCCAACCGCGTCGAGCAGTCCTCGCAGCGGCACGCCGCTCCACTTTCCAATCGCGCTCCAGCCTTCGACGCAATCGTGGCGCGTGATTTGCGTCTGCTGCGGCATGCGCTGCAGCTGGGCGAGCGTAAAGGCTTGCGCGCGCTCGACGGCGCCGTCAACGATCAAACGGTACGGAAGGAAGTTACGTGCGACCAGATCGGTGTAGTGCGCGTCCGACGGGGCGGCAAATCCATTGACTCGGAAGTGGCGGTCGACGTCGCTATCGCGGTACTCGCGAGCCAAGCCGCGCGTTCCGATCAAAACGTGATTGACTCCCTCAACCGAGGCGAGGATGCGGCGAACGTTGTCGTTGCCGTTGAGTGCCGTCCCGATCGGCCCGCAACCCGCCAGCGCCGACGCGGCCGAAGCCAGAAAAATTCGTCGCTTCATTCAGGTTGATACCAGCCGGTGATCATGGAGCGCATTTGATTGAGGATGCCCTGCGTGGCGACCTGAAACGTATGGATCGCAAAGAAGCCTACGAGCAGCGCCATGCCGGCGAAGTGCCACAGGCGCGCGAACTGACGGCCGCCGAACGCGACGGTGAGCGGATTCGCGATCGCGTCGATTCCGGGAGAGAGTGCCAGCCCGGTCAGCACGACGAGCGGCGCGAGCACGAAGAGCACCGACGTGTAGGCGGCCTTCTGCAATGGATTGTAGACGCCGTGGGGTGGCGGCTCCTTACGCAACTTTAGGTAGTAGGCTTGCATCGGCCAAAGCTTCGGCAGGTCGCTCGGCCGCAGCACCATCTCGCGCAAATTTCCTTTGATCGCGCTGGAGATCAGCCAGGCCAGCCAGCAGAGCGCCGCGATCCACGCGAAAAATAGGTGCCAGCGGCGGCCGGCGGCAAGGTCTTGGTAGCCCGGAATGATGATCGCTGCGGGAAATGCGTGGGCGCTCTTCTCACCCATACCGTCGTCGGTCCAGCCCAGCCAACCCGAGGTAACGAAGGAATGACCGAAGATCGTCGTCGTTCCCACGCCGTCGGCCGGCGAGCCGATCGCGAGCACGCGGCGCGCCGGGTCGCTCTTGTCGGAGGCATCCAGGTTCGGCGAGGCGTTGAAGATCTGGAGGCCGCTTCCGATCAGCACGAAGAACGCGAGCACCCAAAGCCAGTGGCTGGCGCGCGTCAGCAGCGGATAGCGATAGATGGCCCGGCGCCCAGCGACCTTCATCTTTGAAGTATAACGCGTGCGAGGCCCGTTCGGATGACGCCTCGAACCCCGGCGCCCATGGCCGAGAGCATTCGCCTCGTCGTCTCCGGGGGCATCGCCCACGTCACCCTGGGCCGGCCGGAGGTGCGAAACGCCTTCAACGCCGAGGTCATCGAGCAACTGCACGATGTTTTCACGCGAATCGCAGCCGCCGACGACGTGCGCGCGGTCGTCCTCGCCGGCGAGGGAAAGGTCTTCTGCGGCGGCGCCGACATCAACTGGATGCACGCGTCGCTCGAGCTGAGTTTCGACGCGAACGTCGCCGACGCCGAACGCATGAGCGACATGTTCCGCGCGATCGACAACTCGCCCAAACCGGTCATCGGGCAAATCCACGGCGCTGCGCTGGGGGGAGGCGCCGGCCTCGCGGCCGTCTGCGACATCGCAATCGCCGCCGACGACACAGTTTTTGGATTCACCGAAGTCAAGCTCGGCATCATCCCGGCGGTCATCTCGCCCTTCGTTCTCGCAAAAATCGGCGTATCGAACGCGCGAGCGCTCTTTCTGACGGGCGAGCGTTTTGATGCCAAGCGAGCCAAGCACATCGGTCTCGTGCACCAAATCGTGCCGGCGGTCGAACTCGGCGCCGCGGTGGAGCACTGCCTAGAAGAAATCTTCACGGCCGGGCCTGCGGCCGTACGCGCCGCGAAACTCTTGATCCGCCGCGTGAGCGACAACGCGTACGACGAATCGCGCGCAATTACGACGCGTGCGATCGCGCAGCAGCGCACCGGCGCGGAGGGCCAAGAAGGCTTGCGCGCGTTCCTCGAACGCCGCCAGGCTTCGTTCGTCAAAGACCTCGAGCGCGAAGACCCGTCATCTTGAAGACCCTCGCACGCCTGCTCATCGCCAATCGCGGCGAAATCGCGGTGCGCGTGGCGCGCGCGGCGCGCGAAATGGGCATCGCGCCGCTCGGCATCTACTCGGAAGCCGACGCCGGCGCGTATCACTTGCAGTTCGTGGACGAGGCACGCTGCGTCGGGCCGGCACCGGCGGCACAGTCGTACCTCAACGTCGAGGCCGTCATCGCAGCGGCGGTCGATATGAAGGCCGACGCGGTTCACCCGGGATACGGATTTCTCTCCGAGCGCGCGGCGTTTGCGAGCGCCGTGCAGAATGCCGGGCTCATCTTTGTCGGACCATCGCCCGAAGCCATGGCGGCGATGGGAAGCAAAATCGAAGCGAAGCACCGCGTTCGCGCCGCATTCGTACCGACCGTCCCCGGCTACGACGGCGACGATCGCTCGCTGCGGCGGTTGCGCGACGAGGCGGAGCGCATCGGTTTTCCGCTGCTCATCAAGGCCAGCGCCGGCGGCGGGGGGCGCGGCATGCGCGTCGTCGATTCGATCGAACGTTTCGACGAAGCGCTCGAAGCGGCGAAGCGCGAGGCACTTGCGGCGTTTGGCGACGACGCCGTGCTGCTGGAGCGTTATCTGCGCGATCCGCGTCACATCGAGTTCCAGATCCTTGCCGACGCGCACGGGACGACGCTGCACTTCGGCGAGCGCGAGTGCTCGATTCAACGGCGTCATCAAAAGATTATCGAGGAGGCACCGTCGGTTGCGCTTACGCCCGAGCTGCGCGAGCGGATGGGTGCCGCAGCGGTTCGTGCGGCAGAGTCAGTCGGATACGTCAACGCCGGAACCTGCGAGTTCATGCTCGACAGCGACGGCGACTTCTACTTTCTGGAGATGAACGCGCGTTTGCAAGTCGAGCATCCGGTAACCGAGCTGGTCTACGGCATCGACCTGGTGCAGTGGCAACTGCGCATCGCCGCCGGCGAGCGCGTTGCCGATCGCGCAAGCCGACGTGCGCCCGCGCGGGTGGGCAATCGAAGCGCGCATCTACGCCGAGGACCCGGCCAACGGGATGCTGCCTTCGACCGGCGTCATCACGCGTTGGTCACCGCCGCAAGGACCAGGGATCCGCATGGATGCCGGGGTTACCACCGGCAGCGAGGTGAGCCACTACTACGACCCGATGCTCGCCAAACTCATCGTCTTCGGCAGCGACCGGGATGCCGCGATCGCGCGGCTCGAACGATCGCTCGCCGATTTCACGGTCGACGGCGTGCGCACTAATCTTCCGCTTCTGCTGTGGATCGCCCGCGACGACGCCTTTCGCGCGGGCGAGACGACGACGAGCTTTCTCGCTCAGCGTTTCGACGAGTCGATCTTCAAAGCACCGCCGCTGCCGCGTGAGGCGGTGCTGCTCTGCGCCGCAGCGCTGCTCGCCGACGGCCGCGCGCCGTGGCGCATCGGCGGCGTCGGAGTTCCGCTGCGCTTGCAGTACGAGGGCAATCTCTTCGATCTCACCGCGGACGCCGTCGCGCCCGGCGTATGGCACCTCTCGGGCGGCTTCGCCGGCGAGCTTCGCGCTTCGCGCCGCGGCGATGCCGTGCTCGCAGAGTTCGGCGGGGCGTCGCTTTCCGGGTCGGTAACGTACGGCTGCCGATGCCTTCGTCGTTCATTTCAACGACCGCAGTTGGACTCTCACGTTCGCCGCGCCGCCTTCCGCCGCAAGTGCCGGCGGCCACCAGGGCGCCGCGCATGGCGCGCGCGTTACCGCGCCAATGCCGGGCAAGATCGTGAAGGTTGCCGTTCGCGAAGGCGACGAGGTCGAAGAGCACGCACTTCTGGTCGTGCTCGAGGCGATGAAAATGGAGCACCGCATCGAAGCCACAGCGGGCGCAACCGTCAAATCGGTGCTTGTGAAGGAAGGGCAGATCGTCACGAGCGGCACCCCGCTGGTGGAACTGGGGTTATAATATCGCCCCGTGAATGTAAGCATCGCCCAAGCCAGGAACCGCTTGTCCGTACTCATTCGCGCCGTCGAAAACGGCGATAGGGTCGTCATTACTCGTCGCGGCAAACCGGTTGCTCAGCTGACGCCTCCGCCGCTGGAACGTCGCCAAGTGCGATTCGGCACGATGAAAGACGTGATTAAGCTCTATCCCGGATGGGACGACCCGATAGATCTCGATCGCTTCCTGGAAGGCGACCTATGAAATGACGACGTTGCCGAGACACGTGACCATCTTCGAGATGGGCGCCCGCGATGGGCTCCAGAACGAGAATGCGCTCATTGCGACCGACGACAAGGTGCGTTATATCGATCTGCTCTCCGAGACAGGCTTACGGTGGATCGAAGCGACCTCGTTCGTCAGTCCCAAAGCGATTCCGCAACTCGCTGACGCTTCCGAGGTTTTCGCACGCATTCGCAAGGCATCGGGCGTGCGCTATCCGGTGCTCGTTCCGAACTTGAAGGGTTACGAGCGCGCCCGAGCAGCCGGCGCCGACGCGATCGCAGTCTTCACGGCGGCCTCGGAGCGCTTCACCAAGCGCAACATCAACATGACGATCGACGAATCGCTCGCAACCTTCGCCGACGTCGTGATCGCTGCCAAGCGCGACGGCTGCTGGGTCCGCGGCTATATCTCGACGGCGTTCGGATCGCCCTTCGGCGACGAGGTGACGCCACATATGGTGCTCGACGTCGCGTGCAAGCTGATGGCGATGGGTTGCGACGAGCTGTCGATCGGCGACACGATCGGCGTTGGCGTACCGAGCCAGGTCGACGAACTCGTGCCGCTCCTTGCGAGCACGGATTCCGCTCGATCTCATCGCGATGCACTTTCACGACACGCGCGGCACCGCGCTTGCGAATGTATACGCCGCGTTGCATGCGCGGCATTTCGAAGTTCGATTCGTCGTCGGGCGGCCTCGGCGGCTGCCCCTATGCGCCCGGCGCGACCGGCAACGTCGGCACGGAAGACGTGCTCTACATGCTCGACCAGATGAGCATCGAGACCGGCGTCGACATCGCGAAGGTGCGCGCGGCATCGCGCTTTATCGCCGGCGTCGTCGACCACGCACTTACGAGCAAAGCCTATCAGGCAATGGAAGCGGCGGCCGCGGCACCGGTCTCATAACTGTATCGGGGGCCGCGATTACGTCATCCTTCGACAGGCTCAGGATGACAAAGGGAGTTACTCGGGCGACTGGCGCCGCGCGACCGGAATGACGAAGCGCGTGGCGGTGTGTGAATCGGTATAGGCGCTGATTTTACTGTCGACGAGCCCCGCCGCAATGCCGGCGGAACGCACCTCGCCATCGGTCGGCGATGCGCCGCGGCCCTTGGGATGAAAGACCCAGAGCGAACCGTTCGGCTCCAGATGTGCGGCGGCGCGCTTGATGCGCGCAAGGTCGCGTGGCGCGTCGACGCGCACGAAGATGAGATCGTAACACGTCCTCAGCGCTTGCGAGGCCGACTTTGCGAGCGCCTCGTTTAACCCCGTGACAAACGCATCGTCGTGCGGACCGACGAGCGCGACGTGCGCTTCGGCGAAGATGCCGAGTTTTTCCAGTAGCGAGCGCCCCGAGTAGTCGCGTTCCACGCGCGTTTTCATTCGAAATCCAAGTTCTTTGGCTTTGGGGGAATCTCCGTGTAGGCCATCGGCCGGTCCCACCAATCGTAGCGCCGGATCTCTTTCAGTCGTTCGCTCGGCGCGGGCGGCAGACGCAGCTCGAGCGCACGCGCATACGCGTTCGCGTACCGGTCGACCATGCGCTCGACGCTGAACTCCCCCTCGACACGCGCACGGCACGCGCGCCGGTCGAGCGCCGCGAGCTGCGGCACGCGTTCGACCGCCTCGTCCACGGTATCGCACAAGAAGCCGGTCTCGCCGTCGAGCACGATCTCGGGAAGCGAGCCCATGCGCGCACCCAACACCGGCGTGCCGCAGGCCATCGCTTCGATCAACGTCATGCCGAAACGTTCGGGCCGCGTCGTCATATGCACGAGCGCGAGCGCGCCCGAAAGCAGTTCGTTGCGCGCCTCGCGCTCGACGGCACCCAGGAACTGCACGCGATCGCCGTCGATGTGCGGCGCGACCTGCTCGCGGAAGTAGGCCTCGTCCTGCGGAATGGCCGCCATCTTCAAGCGCACGCCGGCGCGCCGGGCGATCTCGATCGCAAGATGCGTCCCTTTCTCGGGATGAAAGCGACCGAGAAAGCAGAGATACTCACCGGGCTTATCGCTGAAAGTAAACTGCGAGGGATCGATGCCGTTGTAGGTGGTCGCCAAATACTCGAGACCCGGATCGCGGTCCGCATCGGAGATCGAGCAGTAGAAACTGCGCTTCGCGCCCGGCATAATAGGCGGCAAGAATCTGCGGCGACGAGAAGCCATGAATCGTCGTGACCAGCGGCGGAGAGTCCGTGGCCAGCGCGTACGTGAGCGGCTTCCAATCCAGGTGATTGTGAATCAGATCGAACTCGCCCGCGCGCGCAAAGAGCTGCGCGATATGCAGCGCGGTGAAGACCTCGCCGTTGAGCGCCGGGTCTTCATTCAATCCAACCGGAACGACCGAGGCGAGTTTGCCGTCGAAGCGCGAGTTGCCGGTTGCAAAGAGCGTCACGTCCAAACCGCGCCGCCGCATGCCGTCGGCCACGTTGAACGCGATCTGCTCCCAGGGACCGTAACCCGGCGGTGGGGCCGGCCATGAAATTGCGCCGAGCACGGCGAGCCGCAGACCCGTCAAGTCCACGAACTATTGGTCGGTATCGACGATGCGGTTGTCGCGATCCGCGGCGGCAAGATTGAAGTGCGTCTTGCGGATCAGGCGTTTCATCGAAAGCGCGGAGTAGGCCGGTACCGGCGACGCGCGCGTGTAGTCGAACATATCGCTCAGATCGTCGTCGGTAACGTCGCGCTGTCCCATGTTGCCCAGGCCCCAGTTCACTTCGATGAACTTCGTAATGGCCGTCGACTCGCGGCGTTTATGCGATACGAACGGCGTCGCAGCCGGATTGGCCGGATCGTAGTTGGAGCGCGCCCAGGCCGACATCACGATGATCGGAATGCGAAAGCCCCAAGTCGTACCGTCCGGTCCGGGCGGCGGCGCGACGTGGTCGTACCATCCCCCCGAGTCGTCCCAGGTGACGATCATCGCCGTATCCTTGTAATAGTTGCACGGCGCTGCGGCGCGCATCGTCTGCACGACGGCGAGGTAAATCGAACCAACCCATCCGGGGCCCGCAGCACTTAACGTCGCAGCGTGGTCGGAATCCAGCGCGTTGGGCATGACGAAGGAAACCTGCGGCAGCCGGCAGTCCGCAATGTCGCTCAAAACCTTGCCCGAGGGCGTAATAACGTTGTTCTGCCAGTCGGGACCGTAGCGAATCCTGCGAAAGGCGTCGTAGACGTTGACGGTTTGGTTGACGGTGTCGTCGTAGCGGCCGGTATAATACTTCCACGTAACGTGCGCGGCATCGAGAAGATCGGCGATCGTCGGCTCGTCGAAACACGGAAAGACACCCGGCGTGATGACCGCTTCCCCTTTACCGAAAATCGGTACCGTCGTACTGGGCGGAGCATCGCAGCCCCAAATGTCGCTGTTCGGGTTACCGGCGATTCGGCTCTGCGCGGTTGCCATCGTGTAGTGGCTAGGAAGCGTCGGCACCAAACGCGGCGCAAAGTTCTCATCGGCGAGCGCGTAGTGCGCCGCCAGCAAATGATAGATCGTCGTCTCGAAGCCCGGCACGTACGCGTAGGCGAAGCCCGGCCCCGGCTTGGGAAAGCCGGGTATCGTCGAGATGCGGTCGTCCGCGAAGCCGTCCATTTTGCCGCGCGCCCACTCGCCCAAGAGCGAAAGGTGGCTGTGACTCGGATCGGACGGGTTCTCCAGCGGTATTGGTTTTAAAGCAACTTGCTCGCCGTCGACGGACGGCCGTCTGCGAGGTATTGGCGCCCGGATACGGGGCGCCGTGCGCCAGAACCGAGGACGCAAAAAGATTATCGAACGTGCGGTTCTCCTGCACCATCACGATCACGTGACGGATCGGACTGCCCGCAACGGCTTGCCCGAGCAGCGTCGGATTCGAAGTCGAGGAACCCGTGACGCCGCTAAGGCCGAGCATCATCGCCGCAGCAACCAGATTTTTCATCATTGGATCAGCCCGGCTTTGAGAACGATTTGCGGCTCCCGCAGCGCGCGCACGTCTTGACCCACGTCGGCGCGCAAGAGCAGCAGATCGGCCGGCTCGCCGAGCGCCAGGAGGCCTTTATGCAAACCGATGAGTTCCGCGGCAACGCCGGTCGCCGCGTGCAAGGCTTGCTGCGGCGTCATGCCCAGCATCGACCACATCAACTCGACTTCGCGCGCGTAGTCCTCGTGGTAGTTGTATGGCGTGCCGGCGTCCGAGCCGCCGGCGATTCGCACGCCGCTTTCGTACGCCTTCCGAAGGTTCTGCGCCATCACGTCGCCCAAACCGCGCGCCTTCCTCTGCACGTACTCGGGCTGTTGGCCGTCCTCGAGGTGCGCCAGGATGCAGGTCGGCGCGCTCAGCGTCGGGACGAGGTAAACGTTGCGCGCTTTGAAGAGTTCGATCGCTTCGTCGTCGAGCAGCGTTCCGTGCTCGATCGAATCGATACCCGCGCGCAATGCGTTCTTGATGCCCTGGGTGCCAATCGCATGCGCCGCGACGCGCAACCCGTGACGATGCGCTTCCTCGATGGCGGAGCTCAGCTCGTCGGGCGTGAGCTGCGCGTTGCCCGGTACGGCGCCTTTGGTAAGCACGCCGCCCGTCGCGATCAGCTTGATGCAATCCGCGCCCGCCCACATCTGTTCGCGGACGGCTTTGCGCGCATCCCACGGCGAATCCACCGCACGGCCGATCGGCCAGCCGTGACCGCCGGTCATGCAGAGCACGGCACCGGCGGCACGCATCCGCGGCCCCGGAATGCGTCCCTCTTCGATCGCGTCGCGAATGTCGGGCGCAATCGCGTTGGAGCTGCCGACGTCGCGAATGGTCGTGACGCCGGCTTTGACCGACTTCCGGGCATTCTCCACCGCACGCAGCATCCGCTGATTTCGCGTCGTCGTCGAGATCATGCCCATCATGTCGGGCTCGCCGCTTGCTTCGAGATGCGCGTGCGCGTTGACCAGCCCTGGGGTAACGCACGCCGCTTCAAGTCGCACTGGCCACTCGCCGCGCGAAGCTCCTCGATGCGTCCGTCATTGACGACGAGGTCGACGTTGCTGCTTGGGCGGCTCCAGCGTTCCGTCGTAAAGAATCCCCGCACGAACGATCATGCGCCGGTATTCCAAGGCGCCTCGATGCGAGTCCTTTTGTTAAATCTTGAGATTCGTCAGTCCGGCTACGCCGTTGACGACCAGCTGCACCGCGATCGAGGCAACGATGATCCCGACGACCCGGCTGACCGCGTCGATGCCGGTCTCCCCGAACCACGTGGTCAGGCGTTCGGAGGCGCGCATGAAGAGATAGGTGATGACGACGACGATCACGGCAACGGCAACAAAAATGCCGGCATTGAGAAACCGGTTCGGCTGCGTGGGAAAGACCAATGCGACGCTCGCCGTCAACGCACCGGGCCCGGTAATGATGGGGATCGCGAGCGGAAAGACCGACGGATCGCTCTTCGGAGCTACGGCCTTTGCTTCGCCCGCCGTCTGACGGTCGGTTTTCTCGGCGAAGACCATGTTGAATCCGACTTTGAGCAGCAGCAACCCGCCGGCGATCTTGAAGGCGCCGATCTCCACTCCGAGCGCCTTGAGCAATGCCTCTCCGATGAAAGCAAAGACGATCAGCGTGATCCCGGCGACGATCGACGCACGTAACGCAATGCGCTCTTGATCGTCCGTCGAGCGC
This sequence comes from Vulcanimicrobiota bacterium, assembly GCA_963823795.1. Taxonomy (GTDB): domain Bacteria; phylum Vulcanimicrobiota; class Vulcanimicrobiia; order Vulcanimicrobiales; family Vulcanimicrobiaceae; genus Cybelea. Next base: position 184,715 of record CAWGMX010000006.1, read on the forward strand.
CCCTCGGTCAAGGTGGCGAACGCCGCGGCCGCTTCGATCGGGTTGAGCATGGCGACCAGCGTGACGAACACGGAGAAGGCCTGGCCGAACGGTCCGGTCAGCATCGGGACCAACTCAGCAGCGCGTGGGCGCGATTGCGCCCGAGCAATCGCCGCGGCGTCGACCGGTCCGTCGACGAGCATCGTGAAATGCCCCATCTTGCGGCGCGCGACGGCATGGCGCTTCCCGTAGACGTGCAGAACGATGGACGGATCGCGCAGCAGTTCCGCGATCCCGGTCAGGCGATCGCCGGTGCCGTCGCCGAGCACGTTCATCATGACGGCGTTGGCAAGCAGCCGCGGCGGCGAAAGCGGCAGATCGCAGATCGCGCGAACCTGCTGCTCGTATTGCGAGCACGGCGTCACGTCGATCGTGTAGTGGCCGCTGTTGTGCGGCCGCGGAGCGATCTCGTTGACGAGCAGCTCACCGGCCGTCGAAAGGAAAAACTCGACGCAATACGTGCCGACGATGCCGAGCCGGCGCCCGATAACTGCGGCCATCTCCGTTGCCTGGTTCGCGGTCGCCGCGCTCACACGGGCGGGCGCGATCGTCATCGTGAGAATGCCGCGATCGTGCTGGTTTTCGGCGACGGGATAGGCGACGAGCTCGTCGCGCGCATTGCGAGTTGCGATCACGCTCAGCTCGCATGCGAGCGAAACCTTTGCCTCGAAGATCAGCTCGGCGCCGCCCGCTTGCGCGAACGCTTCGCGGGCCTGCTCGAGCGAATCCGCCTCCCACTGTCCCTTGCCGTCGTAGCCGCCACGCACCGTCTTAAGCACCGCCGGGAAGCCGATCCGCTCGGCGGCGCGCGCGAGGTCGTCGAGGCTTTGCACGGCCGCGAACGGCGTGGTCGCAAGACCGGCGTCGCGCACGAACTCCTTCTCGCGCAGCCGGTTCTGCGTGACGTGCAGCACGCTGCTGCCGGGCAGCACGCGATACGAGAGCGCTTCCAGATGATGCACCGACTCGATGTCGATGTTTTCGAACTCGTAGGTGATGACGTCGCTGCGGCGCCCCAGCTCTTCGATCGCCGAAAGGTCGTCGTAGGCTGCGACGATCTGATCGTCGGCAACCTGCCCGCAGGGCGAGTGCTCGTGCGGATCGAGCGTGATGACGTCGTAGCCCATCCGCTTCGCATCGAGCGCGAACATGCGGCCGAGCTGGCCGCCGCCGATCACGCCGATCGTTTGAATTGATTTCAATCGAGCGTGCTGGAGGCCGCCGCATCGTGCATGCGGGCGACGTAGGCGGCAAGCCGCTGCGCAACATTGGTGTCGGTGAGCGCCACAATGCGCGCCGCAAACAGCGCGGCGTTCACGGCTCCGCCGATGGCCATCGTCGCGACCGGCACGCCGGGCGGCATCTGCACGATCGAAAGCATCGAATCCAGCCCGCCGGCGCGAGACGACTGAATCGGAACGCCGATTACGGGAACCAGCGTTTTCGCCGCCGTCATCCCCGGCAGATGCGCGGCCCCGCCGGCGCCCGCGATAATCGCGGTCAACCCGCGCTTCGACGCCGATGCGGCATATTCGAACATTTCGTCGGGCATGCGATGCGCGGATACCACGCGCACCTCGCAGGGAATCTGCAGCTCGTCGAGCGTATCGCGCGCCGCCGACATCGTCTCCCAATCCGAACGGCTGCCCATGATGATTCCGACAATCGGTGCCTTCCCTGCTTGCGCCATTGCGAGGCCCTTCGCGGGTACGACAAGGTTGTCATCCTGAGCGGAGTCGAAGGGCCCGCTATGTCGCGCTTTCTTCTCGGCATCAACTACTGGCCGCGCAAGAGCGCGATGTACATGTGGCAGCGGTTCGATCTCGACGAGATCGGCGAAGACATGGCGCGGATCAAGGCACTCGGCCTCGACGTCGTGCGCTTTTTCTTGATGTGGGACGCATTCCAGCCGGAGCCCAACGCGATGGATGCCGGCGCGTTACGCCGCTTCGATGCGGTGATGGACCTCATCGCGGGTACGGGACTGCAGGCAATGCCCACGCTCTTCTGCGGCCATATGAGCGGCGTGAATTGGCTGCCGCCGTGGACGCTCGAAGGCGAAACGAGCCAGGGGCGCTTCCGCACGATCAGTCGCGGCGCTGTGGTCGACCGCACGATCGGCGATTTCTATGCCAACCCCGAGCTGCTGCGAGCGCAGGTGCTCTTTGCGCGGCGCGTCGGGGAACGGGTCCGCGAGCACCCGGCGCTCTTTGCCTGGGATCTCGGCAATGAGTTTTCCAATCTTCGCGAACCGGTTCGACCGCAAGACGCCGCCGAGTGGAGCCTGCGGCTGAGCGAGACTCTGCTCGACGCGTCCGGCGGCCGCGTGACGGGCGGAATGCACGGCGAAGATCTCGAGCGAGATCGCAATATCCGGCCGTCGAGCATCGCGCTTCCGTGGGCCTTCCCGACGATGCATGGCTATTCGGTCTACAGCGCGTTCGCGCGCGACCGTCTCGACACCAATGTCGTACCGTTTCTCTGCCAACTGCAAGCATCGTTTAGCGGCAAGGCCGTGCTCTTTAGCGAGCTTGGTAATCCGGAGTGTCCGCCGGACAGGCAATCGCGTCAACGGCTTCGCTTGTTTGGACGAGACCGAGATGGTGCTTTACGGGCACGGTGCGATCGATCGGCTTCACGCGCGCGGAGCGCTGGGCGCGTTTTGGTGGTGCTGGGCCGACTACGATCTTGCCTTAGCGCACCTGCCGCCGTTCGATCGCGCGCCGCACGAGCTGCGCTTCGGCGTCGTCCGTACCGACGGCACCGCGAAACCGGTCGCGCAGATGCTCGCGCAACTCGCCGCCGAGGGTCGCGACGTTATCGTTCCTCCGCCGGCGCCGATTGCCGATGAAGGCCAACACTATGCCGGCCTTCCGCAGAGCATCGAACACGAATACCGTGCAGTACTGCGAAAACAATGCCTGACAATGAGCGCGTTCTGATCGTTACCGGCGCCAGCTCCGGCATCGGCGCGGCGCTTGCACGCGCCGCGGCCGGCGCAGGCTATCGCGTCGCGATCGTCGCGCGCCGCGCCGAACATCTCGAAGAGGTCGCGCGCAGCGATTCGCGATGGCGGCGGTACGGTCGTGCCGATCGCGGGCGACGTTACCGCCGGCGATATGCCGGCGCGAATCGTCAATACGGCGCTGAGCTCGTTCGGGCGAATCGACGTCGTCGTCAACAATGCGGGCGGCGGCGCGCTCGGCGCACTGCTCGAGCAGACCGACGCTGCAATCGAGGCACAATGGCGGCTTCACGTCGTCGCACCGTTGAGGATCTCTCGCGCCGCGCTGCCGCATCTCGAAGCCGTTCGCGGACAACTCGTCTTTCTCGGCTCGGGCATCGCTCGCGTGCCGCTTCCCAACTACGGCGCCTACGCGCTTGCCAAGGCCGCGATTCGAGCTGCGGCGACTCAGTTGCGACGCGAGTTGCGCGATCGCGGAGTTGCCGTTACGTACGTCGATCCCGGATTGGTCGCGACCGAGTTTCACAAAGCGATGGGAATCGAACGCGCGAACGACGTTCCCGCGGCCTCGCCGGAGCGGGTCGCGCGCGCGATCTTGCGTGGCATCGCACGCCGCTCCGCGGTTGTCAACGCCGTGCCGCTGCACACCGCCGGCGCCATACTTGGCGAGTGGTTCGCAACTCTTGCCGACGAGTTCATTATTTCGCGCCTCACCCCGCGAGAGGCGCCTGACGCCGCAGCACCCGTCCTTCGACAGCGCTCAGGATGTCAACCGAGCGCAGGCGACACGGTTCGTTCGAGGCAGCGCTCGAGCCGGTGGCGCGGCGCATGGAGCGCGTCAAACTGCCGGCGCAGTTCTTACGCGATGCGCTCGTGCCGGGCGCGACGCTCGAGCTCAACGCGCTGGCGATGCAATGGGCGGGGATGCCGAATAAGAACGAGCGCGCGGCGCTGCGAGAGGCACTCGACGCACTTGCGGCCGGCGGTTATCTGGAACCGCTAGCGGACGAAACCTGGAAGGTTACGCGCGGCGCAGATGCTTGACGCCGAGCGCCAAAAAGAAGAGCAGCGTCGCAAGCAAGACGATCGTGGCGCCGCTCGAGGCTCGCACGTAATACGAAAGATAGAGCCCGCCCTCGGTGCTGGCGGCACCGAAGAGCGCGGCCAGTACCATCATCGGCGAAAAACGCGACGTTAGCTGATACGCGGCGGCTGCGGGCGTGACCAGCAGCGCCGCAACCAGCACGATGCCGACCGCCTGCAACGCGACGACGATCGTCAGCGCCAGCATCACGAGCAGCGCATACTCGTAGGCCGGCGAGTTGATGCCGCTGGCCTGCGCGACGACCGGATCGAACGTCGTGTAAAGCAGGCCCCGGAAAAGCACGGCAACGGTGACGGCCACTACGACGCTCAGGCCGAGAATCAACCACAGATCCTGCGGCTGAACGGCCAGGATGTCGCCGAAGAGAAAACTCTGGAGATCGACCGCATAGCTGCGCTGCTGGCTCATCAAAAAAACGCCCAAGGCGAACATGCCGGTGAAGAGCACGCCGATCGTCGTGTCGAGCGATATGCGCCCACGGCGATGGACGAATCCGATGCCAACGGCGGTGAGCACGGCGACGATGCCGGCCCCGATGTAGAAGTTCGCGCCGCGCAGATACGCGATGACGATCCCGGCGAAGGATGCGTGCGCGATGCCGTCGCCGATGAACGACAGCTTACGCAGAACGACGTACGTGCCCATCGTCGAGCAGAGCAGCCCAACGGCCAGCGCCGCAACGAAGGCTCGCTGCATAAACGCATAATGAAACGGCTCCAACAATAGTGTCACGCTCGTATTTCCGGGTGGACGGCGTGGGCTGCGTGCGGCTCGTGATCGTGGCGCAAGTGTCCGTGCGTGTGGGTGTGCTCGCGGATCGCGCTATAGGCGCCGGAGTCGACGACCTCACGCGGCGTTCCAATCGCCAGGACGCGACGGTCAAGCACGAGTAGACGGTCGAACCAATCGTCGACGCGATCGAGATCGTGCGTCGCCATGATCACCGGAAGCCCGCCCGCAACGAGCTCGCGAACGATTTCGCGCAGCGCTTCTTCCGTTGCCGCATCGACGCCGGTCGTCGGCTCGTCGAGCAGCAGCAGCTTGGGTTCCTGGGCGAGCGCGCGCGCAACGAAGGCGCGTTGCTGTTGACCGCCGGAGAGATTCGAGATCTGCCGGCCGGCGAGATCGGCCATGCTCACAACGTCGAGCGCATGGCGAACGACCTCGCGATCGCTGGAGTCGAACCGCTGCCAGAAGTGCATTCGCGCGAAACGGCCCATGGCAACGACGTCCCAAACCGTCGCAGGAAACGACCAATCCACGGCCTCGACCTGCGGAACGTAGGCGATCGTTCCGGGAGGAAGTTTGCGCGGCGGCTGTCCGAGAACGCTCAACTCGCCGCTCGACGGCAGCAACAGACCGGCGATCGTCTTGAGGAGCGTTGATTTTCCCGAGCCGTTGGGGCCGACGACGCCAAGCGCTTCGCCGTAATGCACGGCGAGCGTCGCGCCGACCAGCGCCGTGAAATCCTCGTAGCGCACGTCCAAATCGCGCGCAACCACGGCGTCTCTGCTTCACTTTAGCGCGTGCACGATGACGTTCGTGTCGTAGGTCAGCATCTCGATGTAGTTTGCGACACGCGGATCCGTACCGACGGAATCGTCGTAGAGGTCCTCGACGACCGCGATACCCGCGCCTTGCGCGATGGCGTACAAAATCTTCGGGCTGTACTCGGGTTCGCTAAAGACGCCGTGAACGTGGTGCGTCTTGGCCAGGTCGATCAACTGCGCAACCTGCTGCGGATTCGGCTCCTGGCCTGGATTGCGCTCGACGAAGCCAAGCGTCGTGATTCCGAAGCGGTCGTTATAGTACTGCCAAGCGTTATGGAAGACGATCATGTAGCGATGCGGAGGCGGAACGGTGGCGATCTGCTGCCGAATGTGGGCGATTAGGTCGTCGAGCCGCCGGTTGTAGCTCGCCGCGTTGCGGCGATAGGCGCCGCTATGTGCCGGATCGACGGCGATCAGCGCATCGCGGATCTTCTCAACGTACCGCTTGGCGAATACCGGGTCCATCCAGAGATGCGGATTGAGATTCTTGACCGGCAGGCCTTGCGCGCCGACGACGACGCGAAGACTCGGCTTGCCCGCGTCACGCAGAAGACGATCCAGCCAGGTTTCGAGGCCAGCTCCGTTTTCGACCAGTACGTCGGCGTCGGCGACCACCGCAACGTCCTGCGGCGCGGGCGCGAAGGTTTCCGGCGACGCGCCGATCGGAACGATATTCTTCACGCTCACGTACTCGCCGCCAACGCCCTGTACGAACGAGTTGAGCGTCGAGATGGTCGTTGCTACGCGAATCTTTCCGCTCGGCGCCGCCTGCGTGACGGCGACGGGCGTTTTATGCGCGCACGCCGCCAAGAGAAGCGCAAGCGCGCCCGCGATTACGGGCAGGCGCCGCATTTTCCAAAAAACTCGATCGCGTGCCCGTCGAGCTCGAATCCGTTGTGCGCGCGCAGCGACTCGGCGAACTGCTCCATTGCGGCACAATCGACGTCTTCGACGCGACCACACGAGCGGCAGATCGCGTGGTGATGATGACGGGTCGGCTCGCAGAGCATATACGTCACCTCACCGTCGGCATCGGGCCGTGCCGTGATGTCGCCCTTTGCCTGCAGGCGATCGAGCGTGCGATAGACCGTCGAAAGGGAGACGCGCGCACCGTCGCGCTCGAGTCCCTGGTGGATTTGCGCAGCCGAAAGAAAACGGGGCTCGCGCGCGAGGATCGACGCGATCCACTCTCGCGGCCGCGTCACATAATCGGCCCTAATCCCCATGGGGCTACCTCATTTGCGAACTATTCGCAAAAATCCCGGTTCCATGTCACCCGGAGCTTGTCGAAGGGTCTAAGAGGGCGAAGGGCTGGGCGAGGGGCAGGTTGCCGCCTGGCCTTTTGCCTGAGTGTGGACTCCATCGCGCCAATAGGCGGACGTATCGGCCCAGGGCGGCAGCGTCAAGCCGACCGCCTGTGCGCGGCTCTGTACCTTCGGGATCACGCCGGTAAAGATCGCCGGCACGGTCCCTCCCGACTCGTTGACGACGTTGGCCATCGAGAGCCAGGCATCCGAGAGCATCAGTTTGGGGAACGCCTGGGCCGCCGCCGGACAGGACGCGTTCAATCGGGCGGCGATGTCGGATTCGAGCGTAAGCGCCCACGCCGTCGTCGCGGCAATTTCGGCGAAAAGCGGTGCTCGCGCCGCGTCGCTGGCGCAGATGCTGTCGAGTATGTCGCGCTCTTCCCGGAGCGTTGCGAGCAGGCCGGTAATCGCACCGATCCGCTGCAACAGGCCGGTTGAACTGTCGCCGGGTGCGTGGTGGTCAAGGTCGCGAACGCGCGCGTACGCATCGTCCGCGGTCTGGCTGTTGCAGCGGTTCGCCGCTACTTGCACCGGAATACCGGCTCGCAGGGGCGCGGTCGCGCCGGCGAGAGCCGCGCACGCGAGCAGTACGGCCGCGAAAATCGGCGAGCGTTTCCTCATTTGCTTTGACAGGTGCCTACTTCGGCGCGTACAATCCTCCACGTCGCCCGTGTCACCCTGAGCGGAGTCGAAGGGCGTGGGGATGTAGCTCAGCTGGTAGAGCACTTGCTTCGCATGTAAGGGGTCGGGGGTTCGAGTCCCCCCATCTCCACCAACGAAAACGCCCGATTCCTTAAGGGATTTCGGCGTTTTTGTTTTTCTCGCGAGACGAAGCAGAGCGCGCGCTTATGGAAGTTAGTCTTGGGTCGCCGCGTTCAGCGACGTTAGATTTCTCTGCATCCCGACTAGCCAACCTCCCATCTCGTCAAGCCTGTATCGTGCTCCAGCCGTTTACGCTCCGTTCAGATGATTGGAGGCCGGGACGGGCGCCCCGGCCTCCAAATCGCAACAACGACGGACGCCTTAGTATTGATCCGTCGGGCGAGCCGCGACGCCTACCGTGCCACCCACGGTGTTGTACGCTGTGACGGCGCCGCCGGTCGATGGGCCCTGCAATACGGTGTTGTCGCCGTAGTCTGCGATATAGAGGTCAACGATGCCACTGACGCCCGCACCGGGAGAGAGTTGGTAAACTGAGTCCGTGGTCACCGGATAGTTCGTTAGGGTATATGAGGGTAACGAAGTGAACGCGAGCGGGCCATTCCCAGGTCCGCTGATTGACCAGTTCATCACGGTTTGCGTGGAGCTGCTGCCCACGCTAGTACCGACGCTCAGCGTATCGGTGGTGCTTTTTTGCGAATACATGCCGACCCAGAAGGAGGCGTTTCCTAGGCCCGAATCGGAAACCGTCTGACCGGCCAGGTTTACTTTGTTCCTGGGCAGATACCCGATCTTTTGACCGCCAGAAAGTGCGAGGCCGTCGACGAAGAAATTACTCTTCCGGTCGAAGGCACAAAATTCGTCGCTTTCGAATACGCCGGTGGCGTAACCCGTCGGAGTGCTGTTGTTCGCCGCAGTGGGTGGAAAGAACTCGACATTACCCGCGTAGCTGGTGTTGTTATACTGGCGGTTTCCCACACCGACGATCCCTTTGGGGGAGACGCAGACACCCCACGGCTGGTACGGCGTTGTGCCGATCACCGTACTCAAGGACTTTACGAAAACACCCTGATACGTAAAAACAACGATTCGGTCGTTGTTAAGATCGGCAACGTAGAGCCACTTTGGGTTTGCCCCGATCGCAAGTGCGATTGGTGCGTTGAGCGATAGTCCGTTGTAGGGGCCGGTGAGGGTGACGCACGGCGTGCTGCTGGGCAACTTGAAACCGTAAACGGCGTTCGACCCTAACGAGGAGGCCCAAACTTTTGGCGTGCAAACCGCCGAATGTACGCCGGCTCGCTGTGGCCCTTGTGCCGCCGTCCGGCCGACAATCGACTGCGGCATCGCCTGGACCGGCGCCCCCAGTGTCCCGCCGGATGACGAACCGCCATTGCAGCCGCTAAGCGCTGCAACGGCTGCAGCGACCATGCACCTCCGAAACAGTGAAGAAATCATACGGATACCTCTCTCTTGGAATCAAGCAAGGGCCGCCTTCGCGGCCTGAGGCACGGTTGCTTTACCCTTAAGGTTACCTTAAGCCTTTTAGTCTTTAACCCCCATTTTTGACCACATCGAATGGGCGGGCCCGATCCTTGGCACTTGGGACCATCTGCTCGGCGCGTCGGCTCCAGCAGGCGTGTCGGCATGGCCAAGCGCCGCGTCATCTGGCAGCCCCTAGAACCGGAGACGTTTCACCACGATTTGACCGCCAAAGGACGAATGTGCGCGCATTCTGGCGGACGATAGTTGTATCGGCGTCGCACGTTTGCACTTGCCGGACGAACTTCCCTTACAACCACAGGATTTGCTCGAGACCCGGCGCCTCGAGCGGAAGTGACGTCGAGTATATTGTCGCCCGACGCTCAGTTCACGATGTCGCACTGGTCGGCGCCGGCTGCGTGCGCGCTGATCTGCACGGTCCTTCTCGGCCGCTAGCCGTTGCGGCTCAGAGACTCGGAAAGAAGAGGAAGATCAGTCCCAGAGCGGCGATAAAGGCTCCGCTGAGAACCTCGCCGTAGCGCTCGAATCGCCCCAGATTAACGTTCTGCACGCCGCGCGTGGAAACGTCACATAGAATTACATACGTCACGATCGTGCAGGCACCGAACACCAGCGCCATGATCCCTAGCTGTGCTACTCCATAACGACTCGCGGCAAAGAATGCAGGGATGCCCTCGACCATCGGAGACGACCCGAGGATGAGAAGCAATGTGGTGCGCGATGACGCGCGGTGCTCGTGTTCATGAATCGGGACCGGTGCCAAGTTGCCGTCAGAGTGCCAATCCCCCGGATGTTCGTGCCAGTGGCGGTGCTCCAAACCATCGGCATGACGGTGCAGATGCCCGTGCGCTAAATGTGAGCGTCCCTGCTGCCGAATCTCGCGCAAACTGGCGACGGCGATCCAGGTGCCGAATGCTATCAGCGCGGCACTCGATAAGGCGGTCGCGAGATGAGCAAATCGCACTGCTATAAGCGCTCCAGCAAACCAGACCACAACTGCGATGAGTAAGGTCGATACGGTATGCCCGATCCCAGCCAGCGCGGCGGCTCGGAAGACTTGCGGTCGCGACCAACCTTGCTGGCGCGCAAGCAGCGTAATTGGCGCCCAATGGTCCGGAACGAGGGTATGCAGAACCCCCACAAGGCCCACGGCTAGGACTAGCAAGACGGCGGATGAACCAGGCATGCCTAGCGCATTATGCCTCCTCGGTAGGAACTACAGGTCAGCTCCGCGGCCTTGGCCCGTATCTTCCAAGGAGCGCTTCTGGAAGGCAACACAGGACAAGCGCACCGATCAGCACGGCGGCGCCAATAAAGTTCCAGCCGTCTTTGCCGAGCGGAACGACCCCGAGACCGTACAACAGCGCAACGACGGCCATTGCCAGAAAGAACGGCCCAGTCGCGTAACAATGTACTCGGGCACACCGGAGCGCGTTTACTACGCATGAGGTGCCCATGACCGACAAGGCTGCGACCCACACGACCGTTCTCAAAGCTTGTCCAATAGGAATGAAACCGCTCACTAAGAGGACGATAATGGGGAGCCAGAACAGCAGAGCGGTCTGCCACACGTTCGAGAGAATGTCGCGTGATGCGTTATTCGTCGATTCTGACTTCATGCCACGGCGAATCGCAGCGCGAATCATCGCGATGGGAGGCTTACCGTACGATTCCGATCCTACCCGGTACATTCGACACGTGAGTCCGCACACGCCGTTGGATTCCGCGGACGGCTCGATGTCTTTGCCGTCTATGCGAACCGATGGGGAGCCGAGAAAGCGCATCTCTTGTGCGAGAGCGGGTGAGTCCACCTCGATGAACTCGACGGTCGCGTCCGCGGCCTCCAACTGCACGGCTTGCCGAACGAGTTCCCGAGTGCTCTCGGCGTTTGGGCATCCCGGGAAGCTCAATATCTCAATCTGCACGCTTTTTTCTAAGCTCGCAAGAACTGCTCGACGTGCTGATAGAGGATGTTTGGGTCGAGGTGCGGCGCGGTCGTCACCCCCGAAAGTTGGTGCATCCAGTAATCCGGAGCGGGTGGAAGGGTGCCGGTCCACGATCGTCCGCGTGCGTAAAGCAGGTAGACATCCCAGGCCGATCCAGGCGTACGCAGCACCTTTCCATAGGCGTCCCCCAGCCAGCCGCTGCCGTCCCAATACTGACGCGCGCGCCGGTCAGTAATCAGCGACATTCCGTCGGGGACATTTTGCCGTCGAGCGCCAAGTTGAGGCACCCAGACGAAGTAGGGCGCCAGCGACGCCTTCGGTTCGTGCGCCAGGATCGTTTTTTGAACTTCGAGAGACCCCCGAAGACAGAACCCTCAAGTAGGACTGACGAGCGCGACGATTCGCACCCTATCGGCATCACGGTTAAAAGCCGCCCGAAACGGTTCACCGCCGCTTTCGATATCGCCGAACCGCGCGGTCGATGCTGCGTGCGCGCAGCCGCTTACGGTCAGGCCGGCAGCCGATGCAAGAAACTCCTTACGACGCATGAATCCTCACTCGTTCAGAAATCCATAAATAGAGTATGCCGCGGAAATGATCCATAGCATGGCGGCCAACCATGTGACGACGCGAGCGACGCGGACCGTGCGCGAAATGGGTAGGGCAATGCCATCAGCGCAGGCTGGCCGGTGGTAGGTGCTCCAAAAGCTGAAGCCAAGCATGACGGCAGAGCCTACCAGAAGCCACGGAGTAAACGGGCGCAACCCCGAGACCGTCGCGAGACCGCTCGCGCCCAGAACGGAAAGAAAGACCGGGGCCAGTGCCGGTCCAACGCAACAAGCGCTCGCGACGCCGGCGGTGAGGGCTGCTCCCGTCCCGAGCCCGGCGGCGCTAATCGCCGAGACTTCGTTCGCGCGACTCACGCCTCTCGTCCGATCCGCATGCAACTCGCTACGTGCGCGGCATTATCCGCGGCGATATCCTGAGCGAGATCGATGAGCGCACTGATCCGCTCGTCATCGACGCGGTACTCGATCGTGCGCCCTCGCCGCTCGGTGGCGACGTAGCCACACCATTTGAGACACGCCAAATGGTTGCTGATACGGCTCTGGGGCAATTTCAGGTACCCGACAATATCGCCGACCGTACTTGGCGCCTCCAGCAAGTATCGAAGAATTCGTAGCCGGGTCGGATCGCCAAGCCCCCGCACGAACTTTGCGAGAAGCTCATCCGCGAGTGTCTTGCGAGCCGGAACCCGGACGACGGCGCGTCGAGCAACTGCTGTCATGTCTGCCAATTATATCAGGATAACCTGATATATCAAGCTTCTGTCTGGATGCTGTGACTGACCCTGGCTAGACTCAGGTCGTATTATTATCTAGACCCGCGGTATACCGTCGGCAACACTCGAAAGATTTCTCGAGGCGAACGATGACCGAAACCACCGAAACCGAGAATAAGGCACTCGTGCTCGAGGCCTTTGACACACTGTTCAATAAACGCGACTACGCCGTGGCCGAGAGGTTTTGGTCGCCGAACTACATCCAGCATAGTGCGCATATTCCGCCTGGGCGTTAGGATGTTCGGCGCAACCTTTCCCGCTGAATGACGCGAGGACGAAGTTCGTCATGACGGTCCCGCAACGCTTGGCGATGGCCGGCGGTTCCGGATAGCGTGAGTCAAGCGCGCATCCTAATCGTCGGAGCCGGCGCCGTCGGAGGCTACTTTGGGGGACGCCTCGCCCAAGCCGGCCGTGATGTAACGTTCCTCGTGCGCGACCGCCGCGCGGAACAGCTGCGTGAACGCGGGCTTGAGATCGTCAGCCCGCACGGCAACGCGAAGATCGACCCGAACCTAGTTACGGCGTCCCAGCTGAAGGAACCGTTCGATCTCGTGCTGCTTGCCGTCAAGCACTATGCACTCGACGCGGCAATTGCCGACGTTGCGGCCGCCATCGGGAAACAAACTGCCGTCTTGCCCGTGCTCAACGGTATGCGGCATCTCGACCGTCTGCGCGCCGCATTTGGGGTAGCGCATATCTTGGGAGGCGTTTGCATCGTCGCGACGACGCTCGATGCCGACGATCGCATCGTGCAGCTCAGCGAGATGCAAGAGCTGACCTACGGCGAGCTGGACGGTACGCTGTCGGAGCGCATCCAGACGATCGATCGAACGTTGCAGGGCGCCGGATTCATCGCTCGACTCTCGTCGAGCGTCGAGCTTGAGATGTGGGAGAAGTGGGTTTTCATCGCCGCGTTAGGCGGCACCACGTGCCTGCTGCGCGGCACGATAGGCGAGGTGCAACACGCGCCGCACGGACGGGACCTCACGATCGCGATGCTCGACGAATGCGTCGCCGTGGCGACGGCCGCCGGCTTCGCACCGCGACCTCCGGCCAGAGATCGTGCGTTCAATGTCTTGACCGATGCGAACTCCAACTTAGCATCGTCTATGTACCGGGATTTGCAGAAAGGCGCCCCATTGGAGGCGGCCGCGATCCTCGGAGACATGTGCGTCCGCGGCGAGGCCGCGGGCGTTAAGGTGCCGTTGCTCTCGGCTGCTTACGCACAACTTTCGATTTATGAGCAAAGAGCGGCGTTAAACGTTTAATGCGACGCAAACACGGTCGCGGGCACCGGTTGATTCAAAAGATAATCGCCATACACGATTTGCGCGTTACCGCTATAGCTCGGAAACTCTGCGACTACGGTCGCGCTGCGTGGCAGATGATATTGCGTAACGCCGTGGTGGCGCTGGAACGTTATCGTCAGCGAAGCCCCGTTGGTATACGCGAAGATAATCGACTCGATGCCGTAGGTGGTGGCGCTGATCCACATCGTCATGGTTTTGATGCGGCTCTCGCGCTTCGGCGTGCCGGTTAAGACGTAGGATGTGTGGTGGCCGTGCGGTTGCGAGACCGGCTGCGCGATCGAGTAATCACGCAACCAAGTTTGTGGCGTCCCCACCGTCGAGAGCGTGTTGCCTAGTCCGCGCGCGTAGCTCGGGGGATTGTCAAGGTGAAGCGCTTGTTCGTCCGGAGCTACATAATATTGCGTTCCGGTCATCTTGAATGGCACCGAGACGAACGTCACTCTGACGTGCCCGCTGATCGTGACGGGGACCTGATAGGAACTGAGGCCTTGCCATCGGGTCTCGGTACGTTGCAAGATGGCCGCGGCATCGAGCGTGGGCACGGGGGGAGCAGTTGCCGCCACGCCGGCGACGCCCAGCATCAGCGCTACGCATCGTAACACCAGAACTAGCACCAACCTAGCTTCGACCGGGGCTAGTTCACCCCTCCGCGCTTGCCTCTCCCGAGATTCGCAAATCGGTACGCGGCGAAGGCCTGCCTATGTTTTCAGCATCGGCGGGGGGAGGCCCATCAGCGGTCCTGAGGCCGTCAAAGTCCACGGCGTGCGAACCACGCCGTTCTCCATGTCGGTCCATGCCTGCGCAAGAATCGTACGCAACGTGTAAAGGCGATGTGTGGCGTTCGGGTCTGAATAAAACGTAACCGGCACTCCTGCATTGCGCAAGAAAACCGCCGTCGTCGTAGGATACTCAGTCGGTATGCTCTCGTCGCGTGCTCCCGTCAGGATGTAAAATGGCGTCCTGGGCAGCATCGCAGTCACTCGCTGCGATTTCGACCCGAGCAGGGCACCGGAAATCGACATCACGGCGGACCACGCGTTCGGATGAACCGGCGCAACCGAAAACACCGAAAATCCGCCCATTGAATACCCGGCCAGATAGCGCTTCCTGGGATCGATCGTAAAAGCTTCCGTGGCTGCCGAAAGGGCGTCATACACGTCGCTCTCCGATCCGCTGAAATCGTAATAGCCGCGGCCGTACGGCGCGACGACTATAGTGCCGGTCTGTTCGGCCAAGTCGGCAATGAACTGCGGCGCAATTAGTGAAGATTCCGACTGCGGGCGGCCGTGGAGAAACACGATCAACGGCGTTTGATGCCCGGGGACGTAGCCGCTCGGAACATAGACTGCGACCGGCTGCATCGTTCGGTCATTCGACGCGCGGATCAACGTCTCGCCGAGGCCCCGAATCGACGCCATCGGTTGGTACGCCTGCTGGAGGAGCTGCTTTGCCAGGCTCAGGTCGAGCCGTGCAACGCTCAGCATGGAATGCTGCCAAGTCGCCGGCGGATAGTCGTCGGGGCCGGGAGCTTTGAGCAGTTCGGAATCGTCGAGCAGCCGCTGGTAGTAATCCATCGTCGTGTCGCGTCCAGTGATTCGCGCGATCGCCGCTACGTTTAAGTAGTACAACGCGGCGGTCGACTGCAGTTGGCGGTCGACGTCCCCCGAACCAGCTCCCAGGAACGCAAAGGCTGCCGCAACGATCACCAGTGCCGAAAACCTCACGGCACCATTATATAACGAAGGACAAGAGCGGCGGAGCCCAAAACGGGCAACCGATGTTCCGCTTGCTGGTTCTGTCCGCTGCATTCTTATTCGCAGTGGCACCCGCGGTGCACCACAGCCAATATTTGTTTGTCTGGGCGATGGAAGTTCGTCATCCGGCGGTACCGGACGGAGACCCGCGTCGTGGCATGGGGCGCCCGTTTCTCGCAGTCTTTGAGGTTTCGCCCGACGCGTCACCCTTCGGCAAGCTCGTTGCAATGCGGGCCGTCGGTAAGGTCGCGATGATGGTGCATCACACGAACTACGCGCTGCCGGCCAATGGTGTGCTTTTTGCCAACGACTGGCTCGCCGGCCGTACGTACACCTTCGATCTGCGCGATCCGTCGAGCCCGCGGTTCATTGCGGAGTTCCAAAACGCCGGACCGTACACGTACCCGCACTCGTTCGTCTATCTTCCGAACGGCACCACGCTCGCAACGTTTCAGTACACGCATGGCTTTAACCGCGGACCGGGTGGACTCGTCGAGCTCGACAGTCATGGCCACGCCGTGAAGATGAGCTCGGCCGCCAATCCGCACGTCGACCCGAATATTCGGCCCTACAGCATGGCGGTCGTCGAAAAGCTCGATCGCATCGTGACGAGCAGTGCCGACATGATGGGTGCGCAGACAAGCCGCGCCGTGCAGATCTGGCGATTGTCAGACCTGAAGTTGCTTAAGACGCTCGTGCTGCCCAAGCCGCCGGATTGGTATTACGACGATGCGGCGGATTCGTCGGAGCCGCGCGTACTCGGCGACGGCGAGACGGTCGTCGTGCCGACCTTCCGCTGCGGGCTCTTTCTTCTGCAGAATCTCGCGAGCGCGCATCCGACGCTCGACCACGTATACGACTTTGGTTACCGACTTTGCGAGGTTCCGCTGGTCGTCGGCAACTATCTCGTCGAGTCGATGCAGAGTGGCCACGCGATCGTGAGTCTCGACCTGCACGATCCGGCTCACCCACGCGAGGTCAGCCGGATTCTCCTCAAGGGCGACGAGTATCCGCATTGGCTGGCCATCGAGCCGGGCGGAGACCGCATCGTAGTTACCGGCTACGGTGCGCTCGCGACGAAAGCGCTCTTTGCGGCGATCGACCGCGATACAGGCCAGTTGACGCTTAGCCCGGACTCGATTGACTTCACGCGCGCGTGGCCCGACGGTTGGGACGGCGGGGCAATTCCGCATGGGGCGGTCTTCAGCAACAACTAGGCTCCGTCAGCGTCCCCTCGCGGTACGTTTCGGTACGCCGGCGGCGCTACGGTGGGAGCGTGATAACCCCAAGCTCTCAGAGGAGATACCCGATGTCTTACCGCTATGCCGCCCCGGCCATCGCCATTGCCCTTTTTACAGCCCTCCCGGCCGCAGCCTCGACCGCGACGATCGCGCAGGTCCTCGGCAGCCCATCCAGTTACGACGGGCACCACGTCGACGTCAAGGGCACCGTCGAACATTTGGAGCGGAACATATCGCACCAAGGCAATCCCTATGTGACGTTTTCCCTTTGCTGGAGCCAGTGCATCCACGTCTTCGCGTATGGTAACCCTAACGCCACCGACGGGCAAACGATTACCGTGCACGGCACATACGAGACGGTGAACCACATCAGCGGACACACGCTCAACAATGCCATCCAAGCCGATGGTGGCCGAAGCGATTCCGAGTCCCCCTGCTCGTAGAGGTTAGGGGTACGGCGAACCTACCAGTGGCCCGCGCTTTGCCCGCCGTCGACGTGCGATATCTCACCCGTTACGAACTCGGCGCGTTCTAAATACATTACGGCCGATACGACGTCGCCGATCTCGCCTAAACGGTGGAGGGGCTCCAACGACTCGAGTCCGGCGTACGAGTTCGACTGCTGTGTTTTTATAATTCCGAGCGAGACCGCGTTCACGCGGATGCCGCGTTGCGCGTATTCGATCGCGAGCGCCTTTGTCGCGGCGTTCAGGCCCCCTTTCGTTAAGGACGCCAAGAGGGCCGGGGAGCCGTTGATCGGCTGTTCCGCGGCGGTTGTAGTGACGTTTACGATGTGACCCGATCCTTGACGCTCCATCACCCGCACGGCTCGCTGCGTCAGATAGAAAAAGCCTGCGATGTTGGTCGAAAGCATTGCGTCGTAGTCGGCCTGCGTGTACTCCGTGAAAGGTTTCGAAATGAAGATGCCTGCATTATTAACGAGCGCATCGAGACGGCCGAATCTGGCCACACCTTCGTTCATGATGCGGTCGGCGGTATCCGGCTTACCGATGTCGCCCGCGATGTTGACGATGCTCGGATCAGCGCTGGCGCCGATAGAGCGCGAGTTCGCAACGACGTTGTATCCGGCTTCGCTGTAGGCAGACACGAGGCTCGCGCCGATACCGTGCGATGCGCCCGTTATCACCGCAACTTTCTCTTTAGCCATACTTGAAACTGGGCTTGCTTTGCCCGACTTCTATGATGTAGCCGTCAGGATCGCGGATGTAGCATCGCGTTTCGCCGTACTTATCAATAGGTTCGGTTAGAAACGTCGCTCCTCGGCTTCGCCAGAGCTCGTAGCACGCTTGAATATCGGCGACTCGGATATTCATGAAGCTGCTGATCTCATCGGGATCGGGAGGCGGTCGCAGCGTCACGGTGGGTTTGTCGGGCGTAGGCCCGCCGCCAACGTTAATGATGAGCCAAGTGTTGGCGATTTTGATGTACGGAGGCGCGTTTCCGTCGCCCCGGCTCACAACTTGTCCACCAAAGACCTTTTCATAGAAGTTAACGGATCGCTCGATGTCGGCCACGGTGAGAAAGTGCGCGACGGTAAACCCGTCCTTCGGTGGCATCTGATAGCTCGACTGCTCGACTTGTACTTCGTCCATTGATCCCTCTTTCAGTTAGTAATTTATGAGAACGGCTACGGGCGAAGACCGTACGCCTCAAGTGCAGTTTGAGTGCCGAAGTAGACCATACCGTTAGCGACGATCGGTACTGAAAACTTGGTGCCGGAAGTGGCTCGATCGCGCGGGCCTGCGCGCCCGCTGTCGTAGAGAGCGACCGAAACGTTACGCGCGTCGTACGCGCGCAGTTGCGCCGGCGGTCCACCCCGCACGCGCCCACTAACGGCAACCACCCACACGATTCCGTCGGCATCGCCGTTCGACGAGATCGCCGGCGTCCCACCGGGATAGTTGAACGAATCGCGACTCTGAGATACCGGCTGCTTCGATAGAAGCCCATTGCGGACCGCGTAGCGGCGCAGGTGCTGGCCGGGCGGTGCGTAGTAGACGGCGCCATTGAAATACGCCGGGTTGCTGTACATCTGACCGCGGCCGATATTGCCGTCCAGCTGCTGGACGATATCGTTACGGTCCCGATGAAAGCCGCCGAGATGGTCTCGATCAACGACGAAAATCCAACCGTGCTTATCGGCGCTAACCGCCTCGCGCGGGTGAGTTCCCTCTGTCGGAAGCAGCATGACCCCGGTCGACGCAAAATCGAGATCGTGCCTCGACTCCTCGTGTTCGTCGAACGGCGCGAAGTAATCGGTAACGGCGAGCACCGGCGTCACGCGTAGCAACGACATTCCGTAGTTCGCGCCGTTCTCGTCGGCGTCGAACGAGCCGTTTCCGGTCGTGGCGTACAGGTTTCCCGCGTCATCGGCCGCGGGAGCCGCGCCGGACATCCAGATGCCGCCGAGGTTGCCGCTCGGAGCGATGCACAGCGCCGAGGTCTGCGCGAGGGTCGAGGCGCTATACCCGAAGAGCCAGCCGCGCGCGTCGTCGTTCGACGCGAAAGCGACATAGACCGTGCCGCGCGACAGCGCGAGTGCAGATCGGCCAAACCCACGCTCCGGGTCGAAGTGTTCGCCGGGATAGCCCGACGCCGAGCCCTCAATCGCGACTGGGCTTCCCGAACGCTCCGTACCGGTTCTGATGTCGAGTGCGTGCAGGTGCCAGAAGTACTTCCCCCGATCGAGCGTCTTCGCGTACACGAAGACCGTCTGCGTCGACGGATCGACCACGGGCGTCCCGGTGATTCCGTGCTCGGGAGCGAGAATCGTCGGATCGCACTCGGGCTGTCGTTTGTTCGTACACGGTACCGTCGTGATGCCCCGCTTCGGATCGATGAAGCTCGTGTGCCACAGCGGACTCGAACGTTTGCCGCTCGCATCGAACGCGTACACGCTATCGTGCTCCGTCGCGACGATCGCGACGTCGATGGCGCCAGAGCCGGCAACGTTTACGCTCGGCACGTAGAGCGGCTGCGCGTAGACCATCCCGTCAACCGGCCGCGCGAAGCGCTTCCCGAATGACGACGATCGCACGTTGGCGGGCCTGAGCACCGTCTCGTTGCGGTTCTGCCCCGTCCGCGCGAGATCGTTGTGCCACGTTAGCACGCCTTCGAATCTTGCGGAGGGGACGCTCGCGGGCGGATGGGAAAGCAATGCAGCGCCGGAACACGCGCAAAGCGCGGCTATCGTGAGGGTTGTAACCGCGCGTCGTGCCACAGATGAATGGTTTCGCAAGGTATTTCTCCACCGAGTCGACCGGTCCAATGCTGTTTCGCGATTGCAAGCGGACTCCTCGCCATCGAGTAAGCAAGCACCTAATTGCGATTCAGGGATTCTTTATGACGTTTGCCTATAACTAAGAAAAGGTGAACATCATGGCAGGCATCATTCGGTTTCGTTCGCTAGCCGAGGCGGTACGCCAAGGTTACGAAGTATGCGGTGAAACCGACACCGGCTATCTGTTACGAATAATGACCGCCCGGGGTTGGGCCATGGCCGTGTGCGCTAGAATCCGCCGTTGGAGCGGTGAGCGATAACCGCAAAACCCGCAGCACGGCTGAAAACGTCGAACTCGTCTTGACGCTTCTCGCGGTAATCGCCGGCTCGGCGGCCGCGACCGGCGCATTCTTGGGTGCGTCGTACGACCGGGACCGAGTCGAGTTGGAACGGCGGCCGGCCGTACTCCTCTCCTGCGAACCGGAGTTCCGCGCGCTCGATACCGCTGAGGGGATGAGGCCGCCGACTAATACGGTGCTGCTTACGCCCAGAGGGGCACGCTGGATACACATCGTCACCGACGGTCGCGGCGACGCGCCGCGACCATTCGCTCGTTGCGCTTTGACGAGTTATGGCCAGCTTCCAGTATTCAATCTGCGCATAGCCCTAAAGCTCGAAATGGTCGACCATCCCCGTAAGGAACCGAAGACGATCGACACTTCTTTCGCCGTTCCGGGCCTCTCGCCGTCGCAGCCTTATCCCTTCGGGCTAATCAACGGCACGGACGAGAATATCAGACTCAACTTCGACCCTGCGCTGACGCTCACGCCGGTCGACAGCGGGGCGCCAACTGTTAAAACGCTATTCCTGGACCAGGGCTTGCTAAATCTCCAGCAACAGCCCGTACTGCCCGAAGAGACGGTGGCCGACTTCGGCACAATGAGACCGTCAGCAAACGGAACCGTCGTGCGCGTTCGGGACTTCTTGTACGCACCCCGGTCGCTTTACGTCCGCACGAACCAGACCGTGACGTTTATCAACGACGATGCCGAGGCTCACACGGTAACCTGGCCGGCCGGTCCCTTCGATTCTGGCACCATCGATCCGCAAGCGGTCTGGCATCACTCGTTCTCACGCGCAGGCGTTTACTATTACACATGTTCCTTCCATCCGTACATGCACGGCCGAATTGTCGTCTCTAAATAATCTGTCGGCCCACCTCACACTCTCACATCACATATTGTGCGGCGGCCCGACATACCGGAAGTCGGCGATCAGATCGGTATGCGGTTTGACTCCGTCTCCGGTTACCTTCCCATTCGTGAGCACCGGAAGGAAGTACGCCTCAACATCGTCGGTAAGCGCCGGCCGTTGGTCGGGTACGATGCTTCGCGCCCTGGCTCACTGACGACACGCTCGGGTATTGCGGAGTTCCGGCCTGCGCGAGACGTCCGAACGGCTTCGGGGGAAGTACCGGGCGCCCCGGCCTCAAGCCTAGCAGGCTCCTAAGTAAGCCGCGCAGGAAGAAGCACGGTGAAAGAGAGGAGCCCTCGATGGCGAGCCTAGGCCTTGTCCGCCGTGCGTTGTTTGTTTCCGCCGCGGCGTTATATGCTTGCGGCGGAAACCCGGTAGGAGTGCAAACCGGACCCGCGCTGTCGCAGACGTCGCGAGCGATGATGGACGATGGCTCGTGGATGCTCGATGAAGCCAAAAACGAGGACCTTTTGTACGTTTCCGACGTTTACAATGGCATCGTGGACGTGTACGTTTACGGTAAGAGCAAACAGGTCGGCGCGATACGCGGCTTCGACGAGCCAACCGGCGAGTGCGTCGACAAACAAGGCGACGTTTGGGTCGCCGAATACTTTGGAGACCAGGCCTTTGAGTTTGCGCACGGCGGTCGCAAGCCCCTAAAAGTGCTGACCACGAACGGTAACGGTCAAGGCTGCTCGATCGACCCCGTCACCGGCGACTTGGCAATTGGGAATGCGGACAGCACGCAAAGCGAGCGGGCGGATATTCAGGTTTTCCGCAAAGGCGCAGGCCAGCCGACAAACTATTATTCCGGCAGCGGCAATAACGATTGCAACGACATAGAGGCTCCCGGCTATGATGATAAAGGCAACCTCTACTTCGAGGCCGCTTGGGGAAACAGCGGATTCGGAATATGCGAGCTTCCGGCTAAGGCCAAAGCGCTCGTAGAGGTCCCGGCTGTTTCGCCGGACCCCCGCTTTATGATCGATCACCCGGGAAGCACGATGTGGGACGGCAAGTACATTACGTTCGCTGACATCCGAAACAACCTCACCGAGAACTCGACGATCTATCGCGCAGCGCGCTTTGCCGCCGGGCTCGCCATCGTGGGCAGTACCACCCTTGGCGCATCGGGCACGTATTGTTATGCGAATATCGCACAGCCGTTCGTCGTCGGTGCGAAGAACACGCCGCTGAACCGAAAGCAAGGGACGACCGTTATCGGCGGCAACGAGGGCTGCGACTCGCTCTTTGGCTACTGGGACTACCCGGCGGGAGGCGATCCGGTCAAGGCAACATTCGGGCCGTCGCAAGTCGGCGGCGCGGCCGTCAGCCTCGTCGCGAACTAAGTCCCCTCGGCACTACTTGCGGGCCAGGCTGACGACGACGCCGTCGCCGTCAGCGACTTGAAGCGCGACGACCGGGCTGCCCCCCTTCGGATATCGCCAAAGGTAGGCGTCGTCGTTTTCCGGTGCGACGACGCGGCCGTCCACTATCCAGAACGGCCCGATGCCGCCGGTCGCGTCATCGAGCGGCGTATGATGGCGAAAGCGCGCCCTCGTTCCGGTAATGCTTATTGTGTCGATGGCAGTCGCGGTATAGATCGTGTCGTTCGCGACCGCGAGTTGGCCAGAGGTCCATTCTATGCCTCCGGCGCTTCTTATACGATTGAGTATCTCTTCATCCAATGAAATCGTCTTGAAAGCGGCCTTCCCCTTCGGCAGCTCGACCAGTCCAAATGCTCCCGCGCCCACCGTCCCGTCGATGAACAGATCGCTATTAGCGTCGTAGCATGCGTAGTCCAGGTAGTCGAGACCGGTTACCTGATACTCCTTCGGCGTTCCCTTGCCGTGCGGATAGATCCATATCGCGTAGGCTTCGGTTCCTCGCTTCCGGGCGGCGCCCGAGCCGCTCATAACGACGAGATCGCCGGTAGCCGGATTCACCGCGCACTGCGTCGGGTTGTAACCCGGGTAGTCGAGCGTCCGTTTTGGCGCGTTTGCGCCGTGGGCGTACACGTCGACCTTCGACTCGGTCGTCTCGACGACGAAAACGTCTCCCGCGCCATTCACGCACGTTCCGTACGGATAGTCTGCTTGGATCTCGCCGACGTAGTTGCCGTCGGGGAACGAGAAAACGTAGATGTCGGGTACGGAGGTGACGTAGACGAGATCCTGGCTCTTTGCCGCCGCGGGTATCGAAAGCCGGTTTTGGACATCGCCTCGGCTGGCAACCAGCGCCGGGTGAGAGCCGGTACACGCCGCAAACCCGGCAAGCATCATAAGGCCGGCGGCCCTTCGGAACATCTATGAGCCTCCCCCCGGGCCCATAGCTCTTGTCAGGAGCGCGCAGTCGTTTCCACCGACTTCCTTTGCCATGAGGTCGTTGAGCAGCGCGTTCATCCGCAAGATCGATGCTTGGTTCTTTTCGCGGTCTAATGCAAGGTTTTGAACTTCCTGCGGGTCGTTTTGCAGGTCGAAGAGCTGCACGTCGTTGTTCTTAAAAATCTCGTCCATGGTTTGCGGCGTGTTACACGCAGTTGGCGCGTAGTACCGGCCAAACTTGTAGCGTCCGTCAAACACCAAAGCGAGGAGACCGCGCTTCGTTAGATCCGCCTCGGAGAGCGGAGGCGACGTTTCGCCCATAAACTGCGTGTCCATCGTCTTACTGAGGAAGGCTCCGTCAACGGTCGACGGACCAACGTAGTTGAAAAGAATCGCCGGACGGATTTCCGTCAAACTTGCCTTTTCCGGCTCGGCGAGGAGCGCCGAGAAGTCGTGGCCGGGCAGCGCCTTCACCGCAGCTGACCGTTTCGACTCGGGGAGCCCCGTAAGGCCGGCAAAGGTGGGAAGCAGGTCGAGATGACTCGTGAGCGCAGGGCAGGTCGTACCGGTCTTCGCGGCCGGGTGCGCGACGATCAACGGCACGTGAATGTTTTCCTCGTAGACGAACGGCCCCTTACCTTTCAGCCCGCCGTGCGCGCCGCCCATCTCGCCATGGTCTGCCGTGAAAACGACGACAGTATCCTTCCACGAGTCCATTTGGTCCATCGCGTCGACGATCTGTTGGATGCCGCGGTCGACGTCCTGAATTGCGTTGAGATAGTAGTTGTAGAAGATCGTCCACATGTCTTTGCGATCTGTCGGGATCGTGCCGGACCAGCCGTCCCATCCTTGCTTGTATTCTGAAAGCGCACCCGGCATACCGGGAGCCGCGAGCGATTCGTCAAGGCTGGCCGGAAGCGCGAACGACCACGTCTTCTCGTAAATCTTACTTGCCGGGGGCGGTGGAACGGCAGACGGCACGACCGGCTTCTGCACCTCGGGTTGGCCCGGCACGTTGCCGTCGCCGTACATGATGTCGTGCGGATTGACGAAACTTGCGACCATGAAGAACGGCTGGCCCGTCTTCCGCGCCTCCGGGACGTTTTCGAGCAGATAGCGAACGCTTTCGCCCGCGATGAAAGGGTCGTTGTCGTAGCCGCTGTCCGGCGTGCTGCCGATGTCCCCACCGGCGCTGAATAGATCGAAGCCGTAGGCTTGCGCGGCGGTGCTATAGTTGACGCTGGACTTCGGGTCGAGAATGCTCTTGTCCATTTCGAACTTTCCGAAGTAGGCGGTCTTGTAGCCCATCGATTTTAAGACCGATCCCATATTGGGCATCGCCGGATTCAGCGTTTTTACAAACGAGAACTGCATCTGATCGATAACGCCCGTTACTTGTGGCGGCTGACCGGTGAGGAAAGACGCTCTCGACGGCGAGCACTGGGCCGCCGAGATAAAGTGCTGTGAAAACGTGATGCCGTGGCTCGCGAGCGCATTCATTGCGGGCAGCGAATAATCGGAACCCGCGAGCAGCTTTTCGACCCGCTGGTCAACGATGATGAACACGATATTGTAAGGCGGCGGACTTTGCGGAGTCTGCGCCATCGCGTATTCGGGACGGACGCGCAAGAGGCCCAAGCCTGCCAAGAACTGCGCGCATCGTGTAAGGAACTTACCTCTCGTCTTGCCTGCGCTCGCGCCCTCGGCGTTTGGCAACGGCTCGCGTTTCGTTTCTATGTCGCTCTTCTCCCTGTGACGATGGCCGCCGCCATTGCAAGCTTGTGATCTTTGTTCCACGGTGGCCCGACGGCCCTGCGCACGTTAAGAAAGTAGGCGTCGAGGTTCGGGACGTGCAACGCTTCGCCCGCCGCGTCAAATACTTTCTTCGCGTCGTACCAGTAGACCGGATAACCGCGCGCCTCGGCCGCGGACGCCAGGGCCTGGCGGTACATCACCCAGTCGGCAACGTTCCGCGAACGGTAGTCCTTGAGCCGTTCGGGAATTGTAGGCGGAAGCTGTGGCAGAGTTGCGAAGGGCGACGCCAAGGATTCGCGGCACGGCCAGCGTGACGGCGTCCAGCGCGAGCACCGCGTGCCTCTCCGCCGAAGCACGCACGCGCTCGACCAAAGCCACGGCCTCGTCCACCGGGAGCCCCTGCCCTTCGTGGTGATGGGGCAGCGCCGGCAGGCTGTCGTCCACGAGTTCGACGCGCCGGCGGTCGAGAAGCGTCCCGTCGCGCGCCACCGTCACCAGCACCGCCCAACCGCCGTGGTCCGATATCCCGATGATGCCGCCGTCCTTCGGCATGATGCTTCCTCCCATCTCACGTCGCAGCTTCCGGAGTTGCTGGATTGGCCACCGGCACAACGAGGTCTTGTGCGGATACCGGCGGGGTGCCGAACGTTTCTCGGAGTAAGAGGAAAGCGTTGAAACTTAAGCCGGACCGATCCGAGGCTCGAAGTCCACTGATTGGCCGCCAACGCGAGAGCGATCTGCTGATTGCGCGCCGGCGTGAAGCCGGCGACGGGCGTGGTCAGATCGTCTTACTGAGCGGCGAGGCGGGCGTAGGAAAATCCTGTTTGCTTCGCAGTTTCGAGTCAACCATCAGGAGCGGACGACCCACCTTCGCGATTGCGCGTTGTGTCGAATTCGTTCAGACGCCGCTTGGTCCGCTCCGCGATTTGCTCCAGCAGCTCGACCGCCGCAACTCAACCCCGCGCGACTTGGCCGCTCATGCGCTGGTCGAGCGGCTGACGTTCGAACGCAACGCGGAGCCAACGGAATCGCCGCCCGTCGGTGCGCTCTTCGAAGCAATTGACGGTGCCTTCGAACGCTATGCGCGCCGCGGTACGGTCATTCTGCTCGTCGAAGACATTCACTGGGCCGATCGTTCGACGCTGGGATTCCTGAGCTACTTGGCGGATCGCATCGAGCGCCGGCGACTGCTGCTCGTTGCGACGTACCGTTCCGACGAACTTCGGCCCACGTCGCCGCGCCTCGTCCAGTTTGCGAGCCTTCTGGCAAAGAGGTCGGTGACGGATCTCAACCTTACGCCGTTGGACGAATCCTCCATTCGCGCGCTGATCGATCAGGCGATTCCTCATGGGGAAGCGCTGAACAATGCAACGATCGCCGGCATCGTGCGGCGCAGCCAAGGAAATCCGTTTTTTGCCGAGGAGCTGCTCAAGAGCGAACTCACGCGCGACCCCAGAGCACGAGCTCGCGAACTCCCGCTTTCGATCCGAGGCGCAATTCTGGCGCGAGCGGCCCTGCTGTCCCCAGAGGAGCGCACGGTACTATCCTTTGCCGCCGTCCTAGGCGAACGCTTTTCCGTAGACCGCCTGGTCGCGCTCTGCGAGGGACAACGTGAACCAGTGTTGGCCGCATTGGAGCACGCACGAACGCTTCAGTTGGTCGAGGACGAGTCGGGCAATTCGAAAGACCTTGCGTTTCGTCATGCCTTGACGCAGGAAGTTTTATATGGCGAGTTGCTCGCGGAACGCGTGCGGCCGCTTCACCGAACGATCGCAGAAGAACTCGAACGGCGACCGGGGACGGCAGCCAGCGTGGAACTCGCGCACCATTGGCGGCGGGCGGGTGAGCCACAGCGCGGCGCCACGTACGACGAGATGGCCGGCGATCACGCTCACGCCATGGGTGCTTTTGCCGATGCAGTCTTCTACTACGAACGCGCGCTTGCCGATCGTAAGGGCGGCGAAGCGGAGTTGGTCCACAAGATCGGCGTTTCGCTCGGGTCGCTCAATCAGTTGAACGCCGGTATCGAGCAGCTGCGCCACGCCGGCGAACTGTTCTGGCGGGCCGGTGACTTCGAAGGTTTTGCGAAGAACGCGTCGGCACTTGGCGCGCAACTCTATAACTCGGGAGACGCCGGGGCAGCCACGGCCGTCTATCATCAAGCGATCGAAGCCGTTCGCCTCAAGCTGCCGCCGGAGCGTCTCGATCTGTTCCGCGCGAGAATCGCGTATAACTGCGTTGCCGCCTTGGACGACGAAGCCGCACTCTCGTTTTTGAGCGAGATTCGTGAGCCGATCGCCGACCCGATGACTGCAACGCAGACGTACCTTGCCCGTTTGAAGGTCGCGGCAATGCACGGCGACATCGACCAATGGCGCCTTTACGCCGAACGCGCGATCGCAGCCGCGCGCCACCTGGAAGATGTTGGCTACTCGCGGCTTCATCACGCTCACTGCCAAATTGCTCTGGACGCCGTAGGTTTGGGCGAAGTCGAATTGGCGCGAGAGCATTTTCAAGCTGCAATGCCGCTGCGCCCGGAGCTGCACTCTTCCAGCGTGCTGGTCTCGGCGGCTTCGGCATTCGAGCATACCCTTCGCGGCGATTTTATGACGGCGGCGAGTCTGCTGCGCGATACCGCGGGTGCGTATCAGCAAAGCTACGCCATTCTCGTGCACGTGAAGAGCGCGAATTTCGTGCTCGGGATCTGTTCGGGTGACGACGCGCGCTTGCGCCGCGACGACTCGGAGTCGTTTCTTCGGTACGGCATCGAGCACGGGATGCGGCTCGCAATCGGCTTGCTGGGCGGCCCCTACGCGTGGGCGCTCGGCATCCTCGGCGAGGTCGACGAGGCGGCCGCCTGGATTGCGCGCATCGCCGACGTGCTCCCGGGTGCGCATCGTTTTCTCTTTGCTTACTTGGCCGCAGCGCAGTTTGGCCGAAACGACGCCGTTGCATCGATGCGAAGCCGTCTCGCAGCCGCGGCTGCGCGTCCGCAAGACCGGGTGAACAAGGCCGCGCTGGCGATCTTCGATGCTTTCGCCGCCCAACGCGGTCTCATCGAGGGGGATCCCCAAAGCAACGCGCGGACGGCGGCCGGCCTGTTCGAAGCAATCGGCTGGTCCTGGCTCGCCGCGCGCGCGTTCGAACTTGCCGGTGAATCGAAGCGTGCTTTGGAGACCTATCGCGGGCTTGGCGCCGCTCGCGACTTGCGCCGCCTCGAAGTTGCCAGGCCCGACGCTATATCCACGGTTCTCTCCTCGCGCGAGCAGGAAGTAGCGCAGCTCGTTGCCGCCGGCCACTCAAATGAAGAGATCGCGCAGTTGCTGCACATCAGCTCGCGCACCGCCGAAAAGCACGTCTCGTCCGCGCTGAAGAAATTGAATCTGCGATCGCGCCTGCAGCTTGGACGGCTGCTCGCGCGATCGGAGGTTCTCTAGTCGCCGGTTAGCCGAGCTCCGTCGCTGCACGCGGCGTCGCAAACTGCGCGTACCGTTCGCGCACGCGCACGGCCTCGACGTGGTCGTACGCCCGCGCGGCTTCGAGCGCAAGTTCCTCCAGTAAAGCCACTTCGTCGGGGTCGAGTTGCGCGCCGTTCGCGTGCGCGCCGTAGAGCGTAAAAGAAACCAGCTCGTGGCGCACCGTCACGGGCATCGCCAGGGTGTAGATCGCCGCATTTTCGGTATCGAGTTGCGTGCGCAGATCGTCGAGCCAGACCACCTTTTCGTCGGCGAGCAGCATTCGCACGAGCAGGTGGTTCTCGTCGAATCCAGGCGGCGCTACCGTCGTTTGGTTCGCAGTTGCAACGCCTTCGAAACGGGTTCCTCCGGCGGACCGCCGGTAGAGCGCGGCGGCCGCGAGATCGATAGCGTCGACCGGGACTTGCACCAGACCGTCCGCGATCGCGGCTTCGTCGGTTGCATATGGGAGCGCCGACGCGGCGCGGCGTAGGTATCGCTCGGCCAGCCGCCGTCGCCGAAAGAATACGGATTCGACAAAGCTCTCGACGCCGCGGTTGATGCGATCCAGCAGAAAGCCGATTCCGATCGCGGTCAGCAGCTCGAAACCGATCGCTAGGCGTCCGATCGCGACCACGCGCGAAAACACCCAATCCAAAATCGAGATCAAGGTTACGACGCCGAGAGACAAGACGCCGTACACGAGCGCCCGGTTCAGCACGAAGTTTACGTCGAGCACGCGCAGCCTAAAGACGGCATACGCGATGCAAATCGGCATGAGGACGACGGCAAAACCGACGACCTGCCCGACGGCAAACGGAATGCCCGGGACGAAGTAGACCGCATAGGCGACGAAGGACGCAAGCGTCCCGATCGCCAGAAAGCCCCAGCGCTGGCGGTCGCTCGGCGTCGCCATCGCCACGTTCTTTGCGACGATCAATCCGGCCAGCAGAAAGCCGACGAGGGGAATAATGACGCTCGGAACGACGTCCCAACGCGGAAGCGATTCCGTAACGAAAAACGCCCGCCACTCGACGACGTAGACCGCGTAGGATAGGCCGAGAAACGCCCACACGAAAGGATCGATTCGGCAACGCCAGCCGAGCACGTCACCGTTGGGAAAACGCAGCACGAACGGCAAGAGTGGCAAAACGCTCCACGGTCCGAAGACCGTGCTCAATACGAAGCTGAGAACCCAATATGCCGACGGCGACAACACGTGCGACCAATACATGAACGCCGGGCCCGTACCAAAGTAGCCCACTGCAAAAAGATAAAATGCCCACGACATGATCGACGGCCGCAAGAAGACGAGCAAAAACGCCACGACGAGAAAGACGGTAGGCGGCAGATATGCCAGTACGCCTCCGGTGCGCGCCAACATGCTAAAGCCGCGATCGGGTACGGCCGTCAAGGTTACGGTGCGCGCCACGCCACCGCGCTCAAATATGAGGACTTCACGCTCGCCCGGATACGCCGACCGGATGCGCGCCGGAATTTCGTAGTTACCGTGCATGACCAGACGATCGCCGGCACGCACGCCCGCTCGATCCGCGACCGAACCGGGTTCGACGGCCGTAACGACTAACTGCTGCGGCGGAAGCGCGATCCCGAAGCTGCCTTCGCCCCAGTTCTCCGCGAAGTCGACGTGCCCGATCGGCACGTAATAGATCACGACGACCAAAAGCGTAACGATTATCAGGAGCGCTCGTGCTAGCATCTGAGGCATTGTGGAGACTTTACCCGAGCCAGGCTCTCGGCGCAAGTCGGCGCCACTTGAAGTCAATGCAGCACCACAACGGTAAAGCCAGTCAAATCGACGCACTTTGCGAAGATTCGAAGGAAAAATGCGCGAAGACTACCCCAATGGTGATTGCGATCCTTGGTGCCGGCGGCGTGGTCGGAAATGAACTTGCCGCACTCCTCGCTGAAAAGAATATACCGTTCCGCTTAGTGGGGCGAACCCCCCGGGGGGTCGCCGGCGGGCAGGTATTCACGGCTGACCTTTCCGATCTCCAGCAGACCATTACGGCCGTATCGGGCGCAACGGTCGTATGTCTCCTCGTCGGGCTCAAATACGATCTGGCGACTTGGAAAGAACTCTGGCCACGAATCATGGCAAACACGATCGAAGCCTGCAAACAAACCCGCGCAAAGCTGATTTTTTTCGACAACGTGTACATGTACGGGAGAGTAGATGGTCCCATGACGGAGCGAACGCCGTATGCGCCCTGCAGCAAGAAAGGAGCTATCCGCGCGCAGATCGCGACCGAACTCATGGAAGAAGTCGAGGCAGGCAATCTCGATGCGATGATCGCCCGATCGGCAGACTTCTACGGGCCGCGTACCGCCAACAGTGTGCCAAATGCCCTCGTCTTCGAGCCGTTCGCGAGAGCAGGCACGGCGTCATGGCTCGCGAACGCTCAGGTGCCGCACTCGTTCACGTTTACTCGTGATGCGGCGCGTGGCGTGGCAATGCTAGCGGAGCGCGAAACGGCATGGAACCAAGTCTGGCACCTTCCTACTTCTGCTACTCCACCGACGGGAAAACAATTCATCGAGATGGCCGCTGCCGAGTTCGGCGTCAGGCCCAAGTATCGCGTTCTGAGTAGGCCGCTGCTCCGCGCGGCCGGCTTATTCGACCCGCGCGTTCGCGAGTCGTACGAGATGCTGTATCAGAGCGACGGACCGTATCTCTTCGACGCAAGCAAATTCGCCGCGGAGTTCGGGTTCGCGGGGACGCCGTATTCCGAAGGCATCCGCATCACGGCAGCGTCGTATCATCGCAAGCAGGGAGGGTCGCAGCAGCGCTAGGGGCGCTGGTGCGGCGGACGCCCACCACCGTGCGCCGACCCGGACCCACCAGAACCGCCCCCGTGGAAGCCGCCAGGCGATCCATGGGAGCCCCCTTGCGAACCATGAAAACCGCCCGGAGATCCATGGAAGCCACCTTGCGACCCGTGGAAGCCGCCTTGCGACCCATGATAGGGCGAAGCGCTCGCGGTGCCGTGATGAGCCGCTTGATCGTGCGACGCCGCCGAACTTATGGTGCCGCGACTCGCGACTTGCGCATGCGTCACCGGAGCATTTGCGACGTGCACCCGACTCATCGCTTGCCCTCGCGCCACATTTTGGTCGTGCGCCGAGAGCGCTTTGTATGCCGGCTGGCCGTGTATCGTGCCGCTCGGCTTCTGCACGCCGGAGACCGGCGGCTTACCGTGATTGAACGCCACGAGATTGTTGCGATTCGCGCCGGCAACGGTCGCATGCCTCGTTTGCACCGGCGTTGCACCTAAGCGCCTTTCACGCGACGCAACGATCTGGCCGTGGGTCGGCCTTGCGGATACGCCACCGTGACCGCCGTTATAGCTCACGCGACTGTGCGTGACGAAATGGTTGTGAACCACAGTGCGGTTGGAGTACACGTTGTGAATGACGGTTCGATTCACGTTCGTGACGGCCGTATTATAACTGAAGGCCCCGCCGGTCCAAACGCCGCCGACGAAGCCGACGCCGAAATAGCCGAAACCGTAGTTGATTCCACCATAGAAGCCAACGCTCGGGCCCCAGTAACCCTGATTCCACGCATAGCCCGCAGCTGTGTAACCCCAATAACCTGGCGTCCAATAGAGGCCGACTGCGGGCGGCGCGACCCAAACGCCCGGGACCCAATAGTATCCGTACGAATTCCACGCCCAGTAACCGGGGTTCCACATATCGTTCGGTGCCGGCGCCGGTGGCTGTTCCTGGTATGCGGGAAGGGCAGGAGGCGGCTCGCTTACCGCCGCGCTGACGCACGGATCGAACTGCGCTCGCGACGCCAGGGGTACGGCGGCGAGGATTATTGCCGAGAGTATCGCCGGAACTAGTCTATAGCTTTTCATGCACCCTCCACGCTTGCGACAAATCGCAAAGACGATCGCGACTTATTTTCCCTACCGAGGGCGCGGATAACTGATTTTCCGAAGTTCTTCGGAAGTTCTAATGGAAGAAAGTAAGTAGGCGGAAGCTTAGCGTGAAAGCTAGCCGAACGACGTGCACCTCAGTGCAGTAGATCCTGCCAATTCTTCGGTACGTGTGCCGCCGGCCCCGGAACCGGCTGATCCGACGGATGCGAATCCGGCGCAGCTAACTTCGGGCCGTCAAAGAACTCTTCGGATGGATAATCGTAGAACCAGCCCTCGCCCGGCTCGAAGCTTGCAATCACCGGGTGGCCGGTATGCTGATTATGCTTCGTAGCATGTTGGCCCGGCGAGTTGTCGCAGCAGCCAATGTGACCGCACTTGGCGCAGCGGCGTAGGTGCAGCCACCAGCCGCCCGTCGCCAGACATTCGACGCAACCCGTTCCGCTCGGCTTGGCCGCCGGATCGATGCCGTCAACTTTTTCACTCACGGTCGTAGTCGCTTCGTAATTCATCGGCGCTTGACCTATCGGCGCAAGTACTGGTAGCGTCTACCCAACGATGAGTCTGCTATGAAGAGCGAAGGATCCGGCAAGCTGCTCCGCATCTTCGTCGGCGAAAGTGACCGGCGGGGACACCAACCGCTCTATACGGCCATCGTCGAGGCTGCCCGAAAGGCCGGCCTGAGCGGCGCCACCGTATTCAAAGGAATCGAAGGCTTCGGCGGGCATTCGGTCGTGCACGCGGCGCGGGTTTTCGATCTATCTTCCGACCTCCCGATCTTGATCGAAATCGTCGATACGGAAGAGCAGATTCGTTCGTTCTTGCCGCAGCTTGACGAAATGGTCAAGGAGGGCGTCGTTACTCTCGAGTCGGTTGAAGTCATCGCTTACCGCTCGGGCTCGCCTAAGAAACGATGATGCCGGGATTGCTTACCTACGCGGCAGTGGGCTTGGGTGCAGGTCTCGGCGGTATCTGCCGCTACGCGATTACCTCCCTGTTCGTCACGCGGTTCGGACCCGGCTTGCCGTGGGGAACCTTCTTCATCAATTTAAGCGGATCGTTTCTCATCGGCTTGATCAGCGAGCTGGCTCAAACTCGTGTCGTCGGCATCGACCCGCTCTTACGGGTTGCCCTGACGGCCGGATTTCTCGGCGGTTATACGACGTTCTCGAGTTTTGCCTTCGAAACGCGGACGCTGGCGGCCGAACGCGAGTGGGGATTGTCCTTGGGGTATGCACTGGGCAGCGTAGTTCTTGGCGTCGCAGCATGCTACGCCGGGATAGCGCTCGCGAGGTTATCCGCTCGGCCCGTCTGAGGTTTCGTCGATCGAATCCACCCGATCCGGATAGAACGCCAGGTGCTCTTTGATTTCGGCGACGGCGTCGTACGGCGCCTCGTAAGTCCACACCGCGTTCCTGCCGCGGTCACCGCCAATCGTGATATTATAATAGGCAGCCTCGCCCTTGTAGGGGCAGTAGCTTTGATTGTCGCTTCGCTCCAGCAGCGACATATCCACGTCGTCGCGCGGAACGTACGCAACGGGGGAATAGTCGCTCTCGCGCAGCGTCACGGCGCGCGTCGTATCGGCGACGATGCGCCCCGCGACGGTAACTCGAACGCGCGATCCGTTGCGCTCGATCGTGATGGGATGCTCGGAGTTTGGGATCTTAGCAGTTTTCACGGCCGATTGGATAACCACCGTAGCACCGGCGAAGTTTCAGAAAAGACGCTAGTCGCCGCCGAATGCGCTCGGCTCGGGCACGACTTTGCCGGTAAGGATATCTTGAACCGGAATCTCCGGGTAGCCTACGGATTCATAGCGGCTGTCGCGCCACGCAAGCACGACGAGGTCGCGCAGCTCTTGGGCACCGTCGGCAACCCGCGCCGTCACGAACTCGACCGCCTCGGGGCTGCCTGCACGAAAGCCGTTGCGCCGTTCGATGTCGTACAGCCGCGGCACAAATGACGAGGTTGCCGACAAGTACGTACCTACCGCGGAGAGGATCTCGGCCTGCGTCAGCAAGTGATCCGGTGCCGCATTCCCGCTCGCATGAATCAGCCGCCCGACAGCGGCCGAGTGTACGTAGTTGCGAACGAAAGCGCCCTCGAACATCGCGTGAATGTGCTCGTCGGTATAATGATTTGGGTTAGCGTAGTTACCCCAGCCGTTGTAGTGGACGCTGACGTGCAACGGTTGGCTCCCGTCGCCCACGAAGTGGCCCCAGACGCCGATATCGTGAACGACGAGTGCTTCCCGCAACTCGCGCTCAGCCGCAAAAGCCGCACGGGCCTCCGTTCGCGTCGCATGCCGCTCGAGATAGTCGAAAACGCGCCAATAGGCGAAGTCCTTGCGAAGCTGCTCCAATCCGTCCGCGATCGCATAAGGCAGGTATCCGACGCGATATGGATTGCTGCCGGCGAACGCGAGTGCGCTAGCGTACTCCTCCATGTCCGCGGGCAGCCGGCGTAAGCCGATCGTTCCGCCGATTGTGCCGTCGTCGCCGACGTCCACATAGTGCGCGGGATCGCTGTCACGGTCCCATGAGAACCCGGCGCCCTTGAGACGATCCTCTTCCGGTCCGAGCGCCTCAATGGTTACGGCAGTTTGATTGTTTTGCAGAAACGCCGGCACGTCGGGCGGCAGCGAGCGCATCGCAACGAAGTTGATCTCGCGATGCCCCGTCGTTCCCCACGCCAGCGCAACGTTCGGCGTCATCGCGACCACGCCGGCCATTAAAGCGACGGTGAAGGCGCGCGTCATAACATCTCCTCGTTTAGGCTGTGGTATCATTGGCAAACTATGGATCGCGTCATCAACATCTGGTCCGACGTTATTTGACCGTTCTGCTATCTCGGCTCAGTTTGGGCCGAAGAAGCGGCGCGAGAGTTGCAAGCCGGCCTGCGGTGGCTTCCCTTCGAGATTCACCCTGAAACGCCGCCCGAAGGGGCACCGAAACCGTTTCCGCCGGAGGAGTGGCCGCAGGTTCGCGCAAGGCTCGAGCGTTTGGCTCGAGAAGTCGGGCTTACTATCGACCCGCCGAGACGCAACGTGAACTCGCGTTTTGCGCTCGAGACGGCCGAGCTTGTGCGCCTCAAAAAGGGCGACGGCGCCACCGGCGCGTTTTATCACGACGTTTCGCGCGCGTTCTTCACCGAGCGCGCCGACATCTCGAAAAGCGACGTCATCGTCCCGATCGCGCGACGCTTCAGCCTTTCCGCTCCAGAGGTTGAAGCTGCCTGGCACGAGCGCCGGTTCTCTCCGACGGTCGACGCGTTCATCGAAGAGGGCAACAAGGCCGGCGTCACGGGCGTGCCGGCCATGGGGTGGCCGCATCGGCGTGCGATCGCCGGCATGATGCCGCCGGCCGACCTCGTGCGCCGGCTTCGCGCTTAGCGAGTTTCGGGGACGAGAATCGCGAGCCGCCGGTGCATTCCGGGCGCCGGTGACTCTTTTGGTTGAACGAGCGCTAGAATACGGCCGTCGTCCGAAATGCCCAGGCCAGCCACGACGTGCAGTTGCCCAAGATTCGCTACCCTCGGGTCGAGAGTAGTCGCCTGCGGCCGCGGGCTGCGCGCGTCGGCGACGAACGCGCGAAGCGGCCCATCGAACGTTCCAACGATCGAGCCATCCTGGGAAATCGCATCGGCCATCCCGGGCGCATCACTAAGCCGTTGTGTCGTTCCGTCGCGCCACAATACGGGCCGGCCATAAAACCGAAATACCTCTTCCTCATCCAACCCCGAATCGTCGTCGCCGACGGCTTCGCCGTCCGAATCGACGCCATAGGCAATGCCTGAGCCGAGCCCCCTCGCCGCGCATGAACGGTTGCCGCTCGCGTTTTGCCTGCAGCGCCACAGAACCGCGCGCTCCTCTAGGTCCCCGGTATTCCAATCGATGCCCGCCACGTAGTCATCGCGCATCGCGGTAACGTTTGCTACTCCGAGTTGAATCGCTTGGCCGCCAAAATGCACTGCCGCTTGATCGCGTGCGTCTCCACGAGGGACGGCGGTTTCACTCGGGAGGTTTTCGAAATCCCCGTTATAGGCATAATCGAGGGCGGACCCCGCGGCTGCGATCGACACGTTGGTCGGAGTATCCGAATCTCCGGCGGGACCGAACGCCGAGCCCTTTGGTACGACGTGCCAGGAACCGTTCCATACGAACGCTGCTTTTCGCATTGCGGAATACGGACCAGGACCGATGGGATCGTTCAAGGTGACGAACGGCGTCCCGTCCCCAGCAAGCGCAACCGCCGTGAAATACGGGCACTGCTGCACGTCGCGCACACATTCCGCACGATCTTGGCCAAACCAGAGATGTTGTGCCTGGAGGGCAGCAAACGCATACAAGAACGTTGTGGTTCCATTCGGGCGTACGATCAAAACGCGCTCCGCCGGGTATTGAATCTGCTTGCACGGTGGCACGCCTCGGATTGCGCGTTGAGGGCATCGTCCCGGATCCGCGTACGTGCCGGACCACTGCGCAAGGATAACGGCTACCGTACCGTTCTGCCCCATCGCGGCGTAGCCCGGGCGCGTTCCCAATTGGCTGAGCTCCGGTAGCGACCACCCTGACGGGAAGGAGATGACGTGCATCGCATAGGCCAGCGGGGCGTGGGACGAGGCGGTCGGCGATGCCTCGGCCTTGTTCGACGGCGCGCCGTGGCAGCCGGCGGTGGCCCCAACGGCAAGTACGACCGCGATCCTGCGAAGGAGCGCAACGGGGTGCGATGTCATCGCATCCTGCGGTAGATCGGCACCTCGTCGTCAAGCCGGCGAAAGACGCCTTCGTGCGGCGTCAGCCGCAAGCTCTCGCTGGAGCCGAGGCAGAGAAACCCCAGGCGAACCAGACTGCTCAGGAAGAGATTGTGAACTCGATACTGCAGGACATGATTGAATTGGCGCAAGACGCCGCGCGCCACGATGACGTGAAACTCGTTGAGCGATCCGTCGGTAACCAAGGAATGCTTGGCGACGATCATGTGACGCTGCAGTTCTTCGCGAAAGGAGAGCGATCGTTCGCCGAGACTCGCAAAATTCCGAGAGCGGCCGGGTCGCGCCGGCGGCGCGGTGAGCGACCTCGGGATCGTTCGCGGTTTGGAACTCGAAGGTGCCGGTGCGAGCCGCCGCGACGGCCAGATCGCTAGCGTCCGTGGCGTAGATCATCGTCCGCTCGAGCAGTCCCTCTTCGTGCAGCACGGCCGCCAGCGAATAGGCGTCCTCGCCGCACGCGCAGTTGGGGACCCAAATCCGCGTGAACGCGTACGTCCGCAGCAACGGAACGACCCGCGAGCGGAACGCCCGAAAGAACGCGGCATCGTAAAAGAGCCGGCCGTGAGCGCCGGACATCGCGAACACGAAACGCGCGAGTGCATCGGGGTCGTGGAGAACCTTTTCTTGCAACCCGGAGATCGTTTGCACGTTCTCCGCGCGCAGCCGCTCGGCAACGCGTCGTTTGAGCGTTGCCGGCGCATAGTCGGTGAAGTCCTGACCGCTAAAGCGCAGGATCGCCTCGAGCAGCAGGTGGAGCTCCAAGTCACCGACCGCGTCGCTGCGCGCGATCTCGACCGGCTCGGAGGTTACCGGTTCAGCCATACACGCAGCATAGAGACGAGCTGATCGATGTCGACCGGTTTGCTGATGTACTCCGTGGCTCCGGCCGCAATGCAGCTCTCGCGGTCGCCGCGCATCGCTTTGGCGGTCAGCGCGATGATCGGCAGCTCCGCAAAACGCCCGTCGGCCCGGATGCGCCGAATCGTCTCGTAGCCGTCGAGGTCGGGCATCATGATGTCGATCAGCGCGATGTCGATATTCGGGGTGGCGTCGAGCAGGTCGATCCCTTCCTGTCCGCTTTCGGCGCTCAGAACCTCCAACTCGCATTCCTCCAGCACGCTGCGCAATGCGAAAATATTCCGCGCGTCGTCGTCGATGATCAACACCCGATTGCCGGCAAGCGACGAGCCGTGGAACAGCCCAACGTCGACTGAGGAACGCTTGCTGGCGGGCAGTCGCGACTCTACTTGGTTGAGGAAAAACCTGCGCTTCGTCGAGCAAACGCTCGGGCGCGAGCGCGTCCTTGACGATCACCGTCTCGCTGAGCTGGGCGAGCTTCACCTCTTCTTGGCGCGTCAGGTCGCGGGCAGTATAGACAATAATCGGTACCCCCGCGGCCTCGGGCGTTCGCCGCATCTGCGCGATCAGCTCGTCGCCAGGCATATCGGGGAGGCCGAGGTCGACGACGATGCAGTCGTAGCGCTGCTGCGCGATCGCAGCCATCGCTTCGGCGGCGCTGCGCACCGCCGTCAAGGCGACCTCGCCGCTTTCGATCGAAATTGATCATCGCATTGAGCTGCGTGAGATCGTCTTCGACGAGCAGCAGATTCTTCGACCGGTCCCCGTCGAAGCCCAGAAGCGAGTCGAAGGTTTCCGTCAGCGTCTCTTCCGTCACCGGCTTCCTGAGGTGGGTTACCGCGCCGAAGTCGAGCGCGCGCTGCCATTGCTCTTCGCCCGAGATGACGTGAACCGGAATGTCGGCGGTGGCCGCATCGCCTTTGAGTTCGTGGAGCAGGCTCCAGCCGTCCGCATCCGGCAGACCGATGTCGAGCGTGATCGCGTCGGGCCGGAATTGCCGCGCGAGCGCCAATCCCTGCGTCGCCGAGAGTGCGACGATTCCTTTGAAGCCTCGGTCGCGCGCGAGCCCGAGCAGGATGCGCGCGAAGACGAGGTCGTCTTCGACGATGAGCAAGACGCGATCGGTCGGTGTCGATGCCTTCCCGGTCGTCTGCGATCTCGCTGATGCGCGTGCGCTTCGGCGACGGCGCGGGGAACCGGGCGGACGATGCGCTCGTGACGCCGACCGTTGATCGCATCGGTGCGCTCGACGACGGTCGTGCCAGACGTTGCGCTCGAGCGGATGGTAGAACGTGAACGTGCTGCCCTCGCCGATCGACGCTGCGAACGGAGATCTCGCCGCCGAGCAGCGCCGCGATCTCGCGGCTGATCGCGAGGCCCGAGGCCGGTGCCGCCGAACTTGCGCGACGTTCCCATGTCGGCTTGTTGAAAGGCCTCGAAGATCACGTTGAACTTCTCTTGCGGAATGCCGATGCCGGTGTCGGTCACTGCGAATGCGACGGCCGGGCCGGCTGATCCCGGCGACAGCCGTGCTCGCGCGCCGAGCTTGATGCTCGAGCGTCACGCTGCCGTCGCGTCGGTGAACTTGAACGCGTTCGAGAGCAGGTTTTTGAGAATCTGCTGCAAGCGCGTCGGATCGGTGAGCAGCGTCTCGGGCAGCTCTTCGTCGCAGCGAATGATGAAGTCGAGGTTCTTGTCCTGCGCGATCTGGTCGAACGTTCGCTCGACTTCGTCCTGAGATCGTGCGATCGGAACCTCTTGCAAGGTCGATCGAGGTCGTGCCCGACTCGATCTTCGAGAGATCGAGGATGTCGTTGATGAGCGTGAGCAGGTCGGCGCCGGAGCCATGGATGGTGTGCGCGAACTCGACCTGCTTTCGGCGACATGTTGCCCGCCGGGTTTTCGGCGAGCTGCTGCGAGAGGATCAGCAGGCTGTTGAGCGGCGTGCGCAGCTCGTGCGACATGTTCGCCAGGAACTGCGACTTGTACTTCGAGGTGAGCGCGAGCTGTTCGGCCTTGCGTTCGAGCTCTTGCCGCGCTTCGTCGATTTCGCGCGTGCGGCGTCTCGACTTCCGCGTTGCGCTCTTGCAAGCAGGCGCGCCTTTCTCCTCGAGTTCGTCGTTGGTGTGCTGCAGCTCCATCTGCTGGCTTTGCAGTTCGCCGGTGAGCGCTTGCGACTGTTTGAGCAGCTCTTCGGTTCGCATCGATGCGGCGATCGTATTAAGGATGACGCCGATCGACTCGGTGAGCTGGTCCAAGAAGAGCAAGTGCGTTTCGCTGAAGTGCCGAGCGACGCCAGCTCCATGACGGCCTTGACGTCGCCCTCGAAGAGCACCGGCAGGACGATGAGCGAGAGCGGCCGCATCGACCCGAGTCCCGAGCCGACGTCGATGTAGTCGCTCCGGCACTTCGGTAAGCAGGATGCGCCGCTTCTCCACAACGCATTGCCCGACCAGGCCTTCGCCGGCATGCAAGGATCTGGCACGGCCTTTGCGATTCGACGATCGCGTAGCTCGGCGATGAGGCGCAGCAGCGGTTCGCCCGCGGATGGCTCGTTGACGTAGAGCGCGCCGGCTTGCGCGTTGACGAGCGGCGCGATCTCCGACATGATGAGCCGGCGACGGTCTTGATGTCGCGCTGGCCCTGCAGCATCGCGGTGAAGCGCGCGAGGTTGGTCTTGAGCCAGTCCTGCTCGGTGTTCTTGCGCGTCGTGTCGCGCAGGTTGTGAATCATCTCGTTGACGTTCTCGGTCAGCTCGCCGACTTCGCCGCGCGCGTCGACCTCGATCGTTCGCGAGAGGTCGCCCTTGGTCACGGCGGTCGCGACCTCGCCGATCGCGCGGATCTGCGACGTGAGCTGCGCGGCGAGCTGGTTGACGTTGTCGGTGAGGTCGTGCCACAGAGCCGGCGGCGCCGGGGACCTCGGCTTGGCCGCCGAGCTTGCCTTCGAAGCCGACTTCGCGCGCGACGGTCGTCACTTGGTCGGCGAACGTGCCGAGCGTGTCGATCATGCCGTTGATCGTCTCGGCGAGCTCGCGCGATCTCGCCGCTTGGCCTGCAGCGTCAGCTTGCGTTTGAGGTCGCCGTTGGCGACGCCGGTGACGACTTGCGCGATGCCGCGCACTTGCTAGGTGAGGTTCGACGGCCATGAAGTTGACGGAGTCGGTGAGATCTTTCCAGGTGCC
The DNA here is from genome assembly GCA_963823795.1 of Vulcanimicrobiota bacterium. Classification (GTDB taxonomy): domain Bacteria; phylum Vulcanimicrobiota; class Vulcanimicrobiia; order Vulcanimicrobiales; family Vulcanimicrobiaceae; genus Cybelea. Next base: position 226,183 of record CAWGMX010000006.1, read on the forward strand.
GCTGACGCCCGGCACGCGTGCCTGGCCGCCGAGCTTACCTTCGGAGCCGACCTCGCGCGCGACGCGCGTGACTTCCGAGGCGAACGCGTTGAGCTGGTCGACCATCGTGTTGATCGTGTCTTTGAGCTCGAGGATCTCGCCCTTGACGTCGACGGTGATCTTCTTCGAAAGGTCGCCGTTGGCGACGGCGGTCGTCACCTTGGCGATGTTGCGCACCTGCGAGGTGAGGTTCGACGGCCATCGAGTTGACCGAGTCGGTGAGATCTTTCCACGTGCCGGCGACGCCGCGGACCTGCGCCTGCCCGCCGAGCCGCCCTTCGGAGCCGACTTCGCGCGCGACGCGCGTCACTTCCGACGCGAACGCGTTGAGCTGGTCGACCATCGTGTTGATCGTGTTCTTGAGCTCGAGGATCTCGCCGCGCACGTCGACGGTGATCTTCTTCGAGAGGTCGCCGTTGGCGACGGCGGTCGTGACCTCGGCGATGTTGCGGACTTGCGACGTCAGGTTGCCGGCCATGAAGTTGACCGAGTCGGTGAGGTCTTTCCACGTGCCGCCGACGCCGCGGACCTGGGCCTGACCGCCGAGCTTCCCTTCGGAGCCGACCTCGCGCGCGACGCGCGTGACCTCCGACGCGAACGCGTTGAGCTGGTCGACCATCGTGTTGATCGTGTTTTTGAGCTCGAGGATCTCGCCGCGCACGTCGACGGTGATCTTCTTCGAGAGGTCGCCGTTGGCGACGGCGGTCGTGACGTCGGCGATGTTGCGGACCTGCGAGGTCAGGTTGCCGGCCATGAAGTTGACCGAGTCGGTGAGGTCCTTCCACGTGCCGGCGACGCCGGGGACCTGGGCCTGTCCGCCGAGCTTGCCTTCGGAGCCGACCTCGCGCGCGACGCGCGTGACTTCCGATGCGAACGCGTTGAGCTGGTCGACCATCGTGTTGATCGTGTCTTTGAGCTCGAGAATCTCGCCGCGCACGTCGACGGTGATCTTCTTCGAAAGGTCGCCGTTGGCGACGGCGGTCGTGACCTCGGCGATGTTGCGGACTTGTTGGTGAGGTTACCGGCCATCGAGTTGACCGAGTCGGTGAGGTCTTTCCACGTTCCGGCGACGCCTTTGACGCGGCCTGGCCGCCGAGCTTCCCTTCGGAACCGACCTCGCGCGCGACGCGCGTCACCTCCGAGGCGAACGCGTTGAGCTGGTCGACCATCGTGTTGATCGTGTCTTGAGCTCGAGGATCTCGCCGCGGACCGTCAACCGTGATCTTCTTCGAAAGGTCGCCGTTGGCGACGGCGGTCGTGACGTCGGCGATGTTGCGGACCTGCGAGGTCAGGTTGCGCGGCCATGAAGTTGACGGAGTCGGTGAGGTCTTTCCACGTACCCGCGACGCCCGACGACCTGGGCTTGTCCGCCGAGCTTGCCTTCGGAACCGACTTCGCGCGCGACGCGCGTGACCTCCGAGGCGAACGCGTTGAGCTGGTCGACCATCGTGTTGATCGTGTTCTTCAGCTCGAGAATCTCGCCGCGAACGTCGACCGTGATCTTCTTCGAGAGGTCGCCCTTGGCGACGGCCGTCGTGACTTCGGCGATGTTGCGCACTTGCGACGTGAGGTTCGCCGGCCATGAAGTTGACCGAATCGGTGAGGTCTTTCCACGTCCCGCCGACGCCTTGCACCTCGGCTTGACCGCCGAGCTTGCCCTTCGGAGCCGACCTCGCGCGCGACGCGCGTCACTTCCGACGCGAACGCGTTGAGCTGGTCGACCATCGTGTTGATCGTGCCTTTGAGCTCGAGAATCTCGCCGCGCGCGTCGACCGTGATCTTCTTCGAGAGGTCGCCGTTGGCGACGGCGGTCGTGACCTCGGCGATGTTGCGTACCTGCGACGTCAGGTTACCGGCCATCGAGTTGACCGAGTCGGTGAGGTCTTTCCACGTGCCGGCGACGCCGGCGACCTGCGCTTGGCCGCCGAGCTTACCTTCGGAGCCGACTTCGCGCGCGACGCGCGTGACTTCAGATGCGAACGCGTTGAGCTGGTCGACCATCGTGTTGATCGTGTCCTTGAGCTCGAGGATCTCGCCTTTGACGTCGACGGTGATCTTCTTCGAGAGGTCGCCCTTGGCAACGGCCGTCGTGACGTCGGCGATGTTGCGAACCTGGTTGGTGAGGTTCCCCGCCATCGTGTTGACGGAGTCGGTCAGATCCTTCCACGTTCCGGCAACGCCTTTGACGATCGCCTGGCCGCCGAGCTTTCCTTCGGAACCGACTTCGCGTGCGACGCGCGTAACTTCCGATGCGAAACCGTTGAGCTGGTCGACCATCGTGTTGATCGTGCCTTTGAGTTCGAGGATTTCGCCGCGCGCTTCAACGGTAATTTTTTTGGAAAGGTCGCCATTCGCGACGGCGGTCGTGACGTCGGCGATGTTGCGAACTTGGTTCGTGAGGTTGCCCGCCATCGTGTTGACCGAATCGGTGAGGTCTTTCCACGTCCCCGCGACGCCTTTCACGACGGCTTGTCCCCCGAGCTTGCCCTCCGAGCCGACTTCGCGCGCGACGCGCATTACTTCCGATGCAAAGCGCATTGAGCTGATCGACCATCGTGTTGATCAGCCGGCTCGAGCGCAGAAACTCGCCCTTGAGCGGCCGGCCTCCGATCTCGAGCGCCATGCTTTGCGAGAGATCGCCGCTTGGCGACCGCACCCAGCACGCGTCCGGCCTCCGCCATCGGCTGCGTGAGATCCGAGATCAAGCGATTCACGGACTCCACGTAGCCGTGCCAAGCGCCGCCGACCGCTCCGAGCGACGCTCGTTGCGCAATTCGGCCTTCGCGTCCGACGACCACGCTTGCGCGCTCTAGCTCCTTGGCCAGGCTCGCGTTGAGTTCGATGCAATCGTTAAAGGCCTCGGCGATCTCTCCGTCGATGCCCGACAGGTCGAGCGGCAGGCGAGCGCTGAAATCGCCGCGCCGGAAGGCGCGGAGGGCAGCAAGAAGCCGGCGCGATCCGAGCGCGTTCGACTTACCTTCACGAACAATGGTCGGCATGAATTTGTCTCCCCAGGGTAGCCCTGGGTCGTTCGCGGCTTCGGGTTCAACCCATGCGTTTAGACTCGCCCGAACTTGGAAAGAAACAAATGGTGCGCTCGCTTGATGCTTCGGCAGAGCGGCTTGAGCTTGTGCTGGACGTGCTGCTTCAGGCCGGTCGCGCACTCACGAACTCACAAGAGATCGGCGGCGCGCTCTCGCAGATCGCCGAGGCCGTCGTCCATGAACTTCAGCGACTCTTGTGAGATCGACGTTGACGGCTACCCCGAAGGCTCCGATCGCCTCCGCGCCACCGCCGGCGAAGCTGTAGCCGCACCCGCTGCCGGCGAGATCGCCGAAGCGCTCACAGACGGCCGCAAGAAGTATGGAACGATGACCTGCCGGGCGTCGAGAAGCGACTTCGACGAGGCCACGCGTAAGGCGATCAAAGTTCTGGCCACCGAACTCGGCATCGTTCTTGCGGGCCAGGCGACGATGCGCAGAGAGCACCGGATTGCCGACCGGCTGCAGCGGGCGCTGCTTCCCGGCCGGCTTCCGGTTGTTCCCGGCGTCGAGTTTCACGCCGCGTACTTGCCGGCCGGCGATGAGGCTGAGGTCGGCGGCGACTGGTTCGACGCGTTCGATTTGCCAAACCACCGCATCGGCATCTCGATTGGCGACGTCGCAGGCCACGGTCTCGAGGCGGCCGTCATCATGGGAGAGGTCCGCCAAGCGATTCGGACGGCCGCGGTTGGTGCGGATTGCGCCGCGGCCGTGCTGGAGCACGTCAACCGGATCATCGGATTGCGTGAACCGATGGACATGGCGACGGCAATATTTGGAATCTACGATCCCGAGTCGAGCACGCTTTCGTACGTTTCCGCAGGCCACCCACCGCCGCTCATCGCGCTTGCGAACGGCCTCGTGCGCCGACTTCCCACCGGGAGCCTTCCGCTAGGATGTGCCGATACGCTCGACGCTCGAGACTGGACGTTTACCATTCCCGCCGACGCGCAAGTGATTTTCTACACCGACGGCTTGATCGAGAACGAACGCGATTTGGTCGCCGGCGAGAAGCGCCTCGCCGAAGCCGTTCGCGATTTGATGACTCGGCGCCGGGAGCTCGGAACGCCGTTAACGGATCAGGCCGCGGCGCTTCAACAGTCTATTTTTAACGGGCATTCGAATCGCGACGACGCTGCCATTTTATTCTTGTCGCGCCTAGCCCCGTGGAGAGTTATCTTTTCTCCGCCGTTCCAGTCGTCGCGACGATCGCTCGCGCCATCGTCGGGGATGAACTCACGGCGCTTGGGATCGAACACGACCGGCGCTTTGGAATCCTGGTCGCCCTTGGCGAGGCGATCGCCAATGCCATCGAGCACGCCTATCACGGTGCTGCGCCGGGGTTGATTCGGCTGAAGCTGGAGCACGACGGACGGCAGGTTGCCCTCATAGTCGAAGACTTCGGCTGCTGGAAGCCGTTCGTTCGCGGTGGCGATCGCGGTCGAGGCATCGAGCTGATGCACGCCATCATGGACGGAGTGCAAATTCGCTCGACTCGCGAATCGACTCAGATCGTTCTCAAGGCGGATATGGAGCCAAGCTAGGGGAAGATTTTTTTTCAAGGGAGCTTTACATGCAGTCTTCTACGCGCATCCGCCTAGTCATTACGGCGACGGCGCTCGCCCTTGCCGCCGCCTGTTCGGGCAACGGGCCTAGTTCTAGCGGGTTTGCGCCACCGATCGCGTCGCTACGCGAAAGCGTGGCGGCGACGCACGCGCTGCCGCATGCGCCGATGGGATGGCCGAAAGGGAACCACGAGCCAATCCTGTTCGCCGCAGATGGCCCGAGCGGCGTGCTAATGTTCGACCCGAACAAAGTCAACGGATCGCCGGAGGGATCGATCGTGGAGGGGATCAGCGGCGCGGCCGGGCTAGCCGTCGATAGCAACTGCACGCTCTACGTTGCGAATATCTCTGCCGACACGGTCACGGTCTATCCGCGCGGAGATACCGCACCAAAATATACGATCTCGAGCGGTCTCAGCTGGCCATACGGAGTTGGAATTAATTCAAAGGGCGACGTTTTCGTCAGCAACATTTACTCGGATACGCTGACGGCTTACCACAAAGGCCAGACCTCGCCGTACGAGACGATAGAGTTCGGGACCTACGGCACGGTGATGGGCGTCGCCGTCGACGCGAAGGACAACATCTGGGTCGTCTCGGACTACGGGCCGCCGTACTTGGTATTCGAAATTCCCGCCGGCACCACGAAAGTCAAGAACGCAAACCTCCAAGATCTCGACGTTCCGATCGGCATCGTCTTCGGTCAAAACGACGAAATGTACGTTTCAAACCTCGAATCGTCCACGGTCAACGTTTATAAGTACGGTTCGACGACGCCCTCGAGAACGATCACCTCTGGAATCGAGCACTACGGCGCGACGCTCAACGCAATCACCGCATCGGGTTTGTACTTCCAAGCGAATCAGGTCGAAAACGTCGTCGGCTATAAGAAAGGCGCGAGCAAGCCGTTCTCGACGCTGAATCTTACGAAGCCTGTCGAGCCGCTCGGCCTCGCTTCCTGGCCGCTGGTGAAGAAATGAACGTATTCGTCGGCGCACCGGGTCGCGAGTTTCTCGGATCGAGCGAGGTCTTCATCATCCTGTTCGTAACCTTCGGACCGATCAACTTCATCAATCTTTTTGCCCGCATGACGGCCGGCCTCGACACAAAGGCGAGCGCCGGTCTCGCCGTCAAGAGTACCGCGATTGCGACGGTCGCCATCCTGCTGTCGGCGATCGTCGGCAGCTTCATGCTGGCGAAGTGGCAGATTTCGGTCCCGGCGATCGCGTTTACCGGAGCGATCGTGCTGTTCGTCGCCGCCATGAGGTCGATTGTGGGGCTGTACCGCGGTTCGGCGACGGACCCTGCGACCACCGCTTCGGGGACGACGCCGTCGCAACTGGTATTCCCGTACATCGCCACGCCGTACGGAATCGCCGCACTCATCGTTCTTTTGACGCTGGCCCCCGAAAGCGCCAGGCAAATTTATATCGTCGTGCTCGAGGTTATGCTGATCAGCCTGGTCATGATGCTTTTCGTCAAGCCGATTATGCGGGTGCTGGGCGTTCCTCTCGGGCTGCTCGGCACGCTGGTAGCGGTGCTGCAAATAGCCCTCAGCATCCAATTTGCGTTTTTTGCGATTCGGACTCTGCTTGCGAAGGGCATCTAGTCGCTAGGGAAGCTCTGATTTAGTTCAGATCGAGGAGCCGAGGGGCAATGTTTACTGAGGTAAATGAGCCCCGAGGCGACGAAGAGCTGGGCTAAATCAGAGCTTCCCTAGAACAAGATTCCGCCGAGCTTTTTCAGTATGTCGGAGAGCGACATCAGCGTAAGCAGCAGCGGAGCGACGGGCAGGAGCGTGGCAGCGACAAAGATCACGATCATCTGCAAGGTTATCGGCACGCTGCGCATCGTCTGCACGATCTCGTAGCTCCCCGCCATGTCGGCGAGCGACTGGATGTCGGCGCTTCCGACCAGCGCCTCCTTATGGTCCGCTCCGCGAACGATCCACTTTTCCGCAAACTCGTTCGAGTAACGGGCCGCGAGCGCGCCGTATTCGATGATGCCCCGCCGCTTGGCGCGGTTGAGTGGTCTCACGAACACGGTGAGCGGCAGCAGGGTGAGGCAAAGCACGAACACCACCACCGCCACGACCTCGACTTTAAATTCCGGCAGGCTCGCTTTCGCAATTAGGACTCGCGTTGAGAGCCAGCCGGCGAGCAGCGCCCCATGCGCCATCGCAAAAACTGCAAATGCTTGCGTGCCCATGAGCAGAAAGCCGAGACCGCCGACGCGATCGGGGTGCGTCGGGACGAGATTGAGATTTAACCGCGAGGCTTGCGCCAAAAAGCGGGCCCAGATAAAGAGCCGGAAGTACCAGCGCAGCAAGACGAACTGAAAGATCGGCAGGCTGAAATATGCGTAGCAGAACCCGGCCGGGGTAAGATGGGATCCTTGAGTAGCCGAGGCGGCGTACCACGATGCGACGGTTGCGATGTAGCTGCTGTGAACGAAGAGTGTGTCAACCAAATAGATGATGCCGATGATCACCAGATCGGCGACGATGGAGTCGCCGAGCCTGAACGCCGAAGCAACGGCGGCATAGAACCGAGGGACCAACGCTTCGGGAACAAGCCGCCGTGTGAGAAACTGCTGCAGGGTCGGAAGAAGGCGCGCTTCGCCGATCCTCGCTGCCAGAATGAAGAGCGGAAGCGCGACGAGCAAGCGTATGTGAGCCGAGAGATCGAATAGAAACGGAGTTCCGACGCTCCCCGGGAGCAGCTTTCCATCGATTGTCGAGAGCACGAAGAGCGGCAGCCATGCGATCACCGGCAGAATAAGGATCGCTGCCACGCGAAGGCGCAAAAGCGTGGCTTCCGGCACGCCGATGCGCTGAACGCCCCGGTAAACCAGTCCTCCGCTGAACGGCAAGACGCTGTTGGGAATCACGCTTTGAGGTGCTTGCCCGAGAGGGGTATTTAGGCCTCTCCCCGCACTTAGGTCGAACGAAATTTCGTAAAATTTGAAGGGAGTTGTCTGGTTATGAATTCGGGCGAAGCCAGCTGGGAAAAGCCGCAAGCGATGGCCATACCAAAGGAAGGCTATTTCGAACGCGTGGAGGGTAACCATGGCCCCGTCTTTCCGCGAACGCCGGCAAACTACGGCTTCACGGTCATCGCGAAGCTTAAGCCGGGGCGCGAGGGCGCGATGCGCACGTATGCCGCTACCGTCGAGGCGGCTGTGAAAGCCGACCCCGGCTTTCTTGCAGCGTTAAAGCTGCATTTTTTGAAGTGGGTGCTTTTCGATATAGGTGGCGAAACCTATTTTATGTACCAGGGAATTTTCGATACCGACTTCGACAAGTACACCGACGACGCCGTCGCGCTGTTCCTGAAAGCCGGCTTGTCGACAGCGTTTGAAAACCTCGAAGGCTTTCCCGAAGACTGGAAAACGAACATTCCCGCTTTCATCAAGTTCGTCCGCGAACATCAGCGGCCCAGCTTCATGGAGTACGGCGAGTACCCGTACGTCACCGCCGACGAAATAAAAAAGGCCCTACGGACCAAGAAGAGCCTCGGCGAGATGCTCGACCAGATGCAATAAAGCGCACAGTGTAAGCCGGTGACCGAATCGTACGACCTGATCGCTATCGGTGCGGGGCCCGCCGGCGAGAGCGCCACTGAGCTGGCCGCGTCCTTTGGTCTGCGGTCTGCCGTCGTCGAGATGGATCGGCCCGGCGGAACAGTTACGACAACGGGCGGCGCGCCGACGAAGACGCTGCGCGAAGCGGCGCTTTTCGTCTCAGGCTTCCGCGACGCTGACGTCTACGGCATGCGCATGGCAGTTCCGCCCGAAGTCGCGATGGACGTCGTTCGCACTCGAACCTGGGGGGTCTGCTCGCAACTCCAGGATCTGACGAAAGCGAACATCCTCGCGCGGAACGTCGACTACATCGACGGGCGGGCCACGCTCGATCGGGACGGAGCGGTTCTGGTCTCCCGCGAGGGCAGCGCGGTTGCAACCCTGCGCGCGAAGGTCGTCCTTATCGCAACCGGATCGCGTCCGCGGCGGCCAAAGGGCGCTGCTTTCGAACTGCCCGGCGTCTTCGATACCGATACGATTCTCTATCGCGAACGCGGCGCGCCCAAGGCGATCGTCATCACGGGGGGCGGTCCTGTGGGAATCGAGTTTGCAACGATCTGCCGCGCGCTGGGCGCTAAGGTGACTATCGTCGAGCGCGGTGAACGCTTGGCAACGATCATGGACGGTGAAGTTGCGGCCCGCATGGAGAGTCTCTTTCGCGCGTTGGACGTCGAGATGAAGTTCGGCTGTACGTTGGACGACGTCGTCACTAGCGGAGACGCCCTCGACGTCACGCTCTCGACGCAAGAGCACGTTGCCGCCGACACGGTGCTGATCGCGGCGGGCCGCGTCGCCAACACGGAAAATCTCGGCCTGGAGGCAGCCGGCGTGCGCGTCGATGCACGCGGGCGCATCGAAGTCGACGCCAGCTTTCGGACGTCGGCCGAGGGCGTCTACGCGGCCGGCGACGTGCTCAAACCCACGCTCGCCTCGATTGCGATGGAGCAGGGGCGCGCCGCCGTCTGTTCCGCTTTCGGGATCCCGTTTGAAGGCAACGTAGATCCGACGCCGGTCTCGGCCATCTACGGCATGCCGGAGCTCTCAGGGGCGGGTCTTACGGAGGAGGCATGTCGCGAGCGCGGCGTGAGCTACGAGATCGGTCGCGCCGATCTCGCGCTTACGCCGCGCGGCGCCATCGCCGGGCGCGGCGGCCTGCTCAAGCTGATCTTTCAAACCGACGACCGAAAGCTCGTCGGCGTTCATTGCATCGGCGAGATCGCGTCAGAAATCATCGGAATAGGGCAGATGGCGATTCGATGCGGCGGAACGCTCAATACGTTAGCCACGATGTCGTTCAATACGCCGACCTACACCTACGCTTATAAGTATGCGGCTCTCGACGGACTGCGGCGCCTCGCCGCGAGGAGATGAGACATGACCACGACTGCACCATTGGGCAGGACCTATAATCAGCGCCACGTGCCGCGAAAGTACGAGCAGGGGAAGCGCAGGTTCAGCGTTTACTGGAGCTGGAGCTATCCATTCGAGGCAAATCGCGACGTCGCGGGACTCGACAATCGTTTCTCGACGATGACCGAAGTGAAGCGCGTCGCGTGGCCGGCCTACGAAACGAACGAGTATTCGGCGAAAATGTTCTTAGAGGGGATCGCCGGAACGCTCGAACTCTTCCATCTTTCGCTCGTAAACTTCCAAAACGCCGTAGAGGAGGCTACCGGTAACGCGGTGGCCGTCTACCAACGCGTCGACCAGGCCGGTCAGCGACTGCCGATCGACGAACGCATCTTAGCCGACACCGACACGCTCATGATATTCGGTCTCGACCACATGATCGCCGAGGAAGAAGCGTCGCAGTCAGAAATCGCGGCGCTCGAGGACTTTTTGAGCCGCGAAGGGACCTGTCTCATCCTCGGGCCACATCACGACGTCGGCGCGTCGCCGGATTTGAAAGTGCGGGATATGGAGTACTACCATCACGGCGACGCGCTCGTCCCGCGACAGCAACGATTCGCGAAATACGTGCGCTCGCTGATGAAAGGGCTCGGCACGCCGGTCGAAAACCGCTACGGGCTGCGGCCGGCGACGCATCCCGGTACGACGCGCACGGTACCGATCGTGGCCGCCAACGATTTAGACGCGCGCGGGTGGCTGACGGGCGTCTCGTCGTTCGTCTTCCACATGCATCTGCCGCACTACGCGCTCACCGAAGAGAATCCCAAAGGCATTCACGTGCTGGCCCGTCAACCGATAGATCTTTCGAAGCCGCATCCGTTCACGGAGGCCGGGAACAAAGAGATCAATATGTTTCTCTGGATGCCGCCCAGCGGCAAGCGCGCGGGTGACATCCTGTTCGCGGACTTGACGATCTTCACATCGCTCTTCGGCGGCGATGAAAGCCTGCCACGATTCTGGAAGAACCTCGCGACGAAGTAGGCGACGATGACGCTTCTCGAACTCGACGACATCCAAAGCGGAGTGCTGCGTCCGCGCCCCACTCCGTTTGCCGCCACCTACATCCTCCTTCGAATCGACGATCGCACCGCCGGCCGGGCACTGATGCGCCGCCTGAGCGAGATCGTCGCCTCGGCCGCCCATCCGCGAGAGCCCGAGCGAGCGATACTTGGGTGAGTGCGTCGCTCACGTTTGCGGGGCTCGAACGCCTCGGAGTTCCGCAGGCTTCGCTCGACAGTTTTTCGACGCCGTTCCGTCAAGGGATGGCGGCGCGCGCGCGACAGTTGCACGACGCCGGCGAGAACGCCCCCGAACATTGGGAGAAGCCGCTTGGCACGAGCGACGTTCACGTCGTGCTGACGGGAATTTCGACCGACGCGGTGCATCTGGAAGAGGCGGTTGGCCGGGCACGTGCAGCGTATCAGAGCGCTCCCGGAATCACGCCGATCTGGCGACAGGATTGCTTCGCGCTTCCCGACGAGACCGAGCCGTTTGGTTTTAAGGACGGCATCAGCCATCCGGCGATCGAAGGCAGCGGCATCCCCGGAAAGAACCCGCACGAGATTCCGCTGAAACCGGGCGAGTTCGTTCTCGGATACACCGACGAGTACGGCGGCGTCCCCGCGGTCCCGCAACCCGACGTCCTGGGTCGCAACGGGACCTACATCGTCTTTAGAAAGCTGCACCAGCGGGTTGCCGCATTTCGCCGCTATCTCAAGGCAAATGCGTCGACTGCTGCGGACGAGGAGTTCTTGGCGGCAAAGATGATGGGGCGCTGGCGCAGCGGAGCGCCGCTCGCGTCGTGTCCGGTTCACGACGATCCCGCAATCGGTGCCGACCCGGCGAAGAACAACGATTTTTTGTTCAAGGCGGACGATCCGCTCGGCTACAAGACGCCGTTGGGCTCGCACATCCGCCGAGTGAATCCGCGCGACGCCGACATCGCGGGCCTCGCTCGAATTCATCGAATGATTCGGCGCGGTACGGCTTACGGTCCGCTTCTGCCCGAAGGCGTTCTCGAGGATGACGGTGCAGATCGAGGACTGATGTTCGCTTTCGTCGGTGCGAATCTCGTTCGTCAATTCGAGTTCGTTCAGGCCGAGTGGATGAACGACAGCGCTTTCTTTGGCGGTGCGTCCGAGCGAGATCCGATCGCCGGCGCTGCGGACGAGAGCGGGACATTCCCCATTCCGCGGCGGCCAATACGAAAGGTCCTTGCTGCGTTGCCGCGATTCGTCGTCACGCGTGGAGGAGAGTATTGTTTCATGCCGAGTCTGAGTGCGTTGCGCTGGATCGGGGGTCTCGACGTCTAGTCAGCCGGGCGAGCGCACCGCACCGCGCGCCGGCGCCGTGCTCGTCGCGCTGGCGATCGTGGCGCTCATAACGCTCCTGCCGCGGCGCTACCATTTCGTGCCGAGTTCGTTCGCCTATTTGGGAGGTGCGTTCATACTGGCGCCGATGATCCTCGTCTGGTTGACGAATGGAAATGCGATATGGCGACGATTCGAACGCATCGTCGAATTCGGCGCGGTCGGCACCGCGCTCGTTTTGAACTCGGCGACCCTTCTTGTGGTCGCCTACAACTTAGTCGAAAATCCCGGCAAACTGGAGCCGGTACCTCTGTTTTATACTTCCGTCGCCGTTTGGAGCGGCAATATCCTCATCTTCACTTTGATTTATTGGCTCGTCGACGCAGGCGGCCCCGACGCCCGTTTAAACCAAACGACGCCATACCCCGACTTCGACTTTCCCGCGATGGACGAGTCCGCACCGGTGCCACCCGGTTGGCGGCCCGGCATCGTCGACTATCTTTTCTTAGGCTTTACTACTTCAACCGCGTTCAGCCCGACGGAAGCAATGCCGTTGACGCCGCGCGCGAAGCTGCTCGTCATGCTCCAAAGCGCCATCTCGCTGATAACCATCGCAATCGTCGCCGCGCGGACGATCAATATTCTAAAATAGCGCCGATTATCAGGATGCGGGTGGTGGACCGCTGACTGGTATGAGATCCATCGTCACGGTGTCGAGCCGGTACTGGCCCTCGCCGACGTTGCTGTTGGGCTGCGCGCACACCACGCTGTTTTCGGGGCCGTAAACGACGACCAGACCGGGAGGTCCGCACTGGGTCTGGGTCAGTTGGTACGTCGTGAGGAACGTATCGCCGGGCGTCCCATCCTGAACTTCGTAAGAGTTGTACGTCACGTGAGTGTCTTCGTCGACGATCGCTCCGTAGACGAGCGCCGAGGTTGCGCCAATCGCCATCGCTCCCCAGAATCCGCCGCCCCAATAATACGGCGCGGGCGCCCACACCATTCCGCCGTTCCAACCGTAGTAGCCGCCGCCGCCATAGACGGGATTGTTGATGATCGTGTTGCCGTTGCCGTTGCCGATGTTATTGCCGTTGCCGCCGCCGGGGCGATTTCCGGGACTGCCGGGCTTGCCGGGTCCGCCGACACCGCCGGGACGTCCGGCTCCGCCAACGCCACCGGGTCCGCCAACGCCGCCAACGCCACCGGGTCCGCCAACGCCGCCAACGCCACCAGGTCCGCCTGGACGGCCGGGTCCGCCAGCGCCGCCGGGTCCGCCAACGCCGCCAACTCCACCGGGTCGCTGCGCCACACCGGGACGCTGCATGCCGCCGCCGGCTCCGCCGCGTGAAAAGTCGGAACCGCCGAGGTTGTATCCGCCGCGTCCGCCGCTCGAACCACGCGAACCACCGCTGCTGCGGCCGCCGCCGCCACCGCGGGACATTCCGCCGCCACCGCGGGACGCGCCGCCGCCACGGGACATTCCGCCGCCACCGCGACCACCACCGCCCCCGCGGCCACCACCGCCGCGACCGGCGTCGGCCGCCGCGCAAAGCTGAAGTACGAAAACGACGGAGACGACGAGGGCCACGTATTTTTTCATTGTTGTCTTATCAGTTGATCGATGCGCCCGCGGACGTTGATGAACGTACCGTTGTTCATGGAGAGCGCGAGGATGATGCTATTGGCCGGTATTTTAGCGGACGTATGCGACAACGGCTGCTCGGTGTTCGTGTAATTCAAATAGATCGTGCCGGTCTTGAGATCCAGCGCATTGCTATCACCATCTTGCACGAGCGCCGCCGTCGTGGGCAAACAAACGATGATCTGGTCTCGATACGAGCACGCCGACCGCGTGACGACGATCGTCCCGTTGCCCCCGTCCGACGTTAAGAAGAGCGACCCGGAGAACACCTTGATTTCAACGTCGCGATACGTATTGACCGTGCCGTCTTTGTGCTGAATATTGATCGTTCCGGTAGCGCTCGCCGCGGCGGGGAAAAAAGCGCAGCTGGCTACCATTCCAGCTGCCACTAAAGTCTTTAATAGAAAATACAATGCTCAAATCACCTACGGTAGCGATGTTTCGCTAGCGTAACCCGGCACCTGCAAGGCTGCAACCACGTCTTAAGGTCCACTTGGCAAGTGGACCTTAAGCCAGCATTCCCTCGACTGGGCGCCGGCGCGCTTTGCCGCGATCGGCGGAGTTCATCGGCGCTTCGGCGATGCTTTCCAACACGTTAAATTTCTCAAGCGTCTCTTTATCCGCGGGAACGACGGTGCGGAAGATGAGATCGGGTCGCATCGAGGTGTTGAAGTCGACGGCATAGACCACGAGCCTGCCCACCACCGCGTGATTTCGAACGAAGGCCGTTTCGTCCACCGGCTCGCCGGCGACGGTGCGCCGGTTCCAGGCTCGTAGAAAGAGCGGCTCGTTCTTGACCCGCGCCAGGACGGCGTCGGCAAGCGGACTCGGCCGTGGCGACGAAAAGTTCAGTCGAAGCATTCCTACGGCGCGTGTGAGGAGCTCTTCACGCCCCGATCCGAGAAGTGCGATAAAATCGCGGTCGAAGAGGCACCGGACCAATGCGTTGCGCTCGACCGGGTGCTCGTGGCGGGAATGACCGTAGACCGCATCTCCCAGGGCATTCCAGTGAAGCGGCGTCAGAATTTTATCGCCGACCGTTGCCGCAACCCCGCGCAGGCTGCTCAGCAACGCGCGCACGGGCTCGGGAATCGTCGTCCTCACCTGGGCTTCGGACGGCAACGAATGCCGTAGACCCGCGAGATCGAGCATATACTCGAACTCAGCGCTCGACAGTTGCAGTGCGGCTGCGATACCAGTCAAGGTAGACTCAGACGGGTGTATTTCGTCCCCGGCTTCAAGCCGCGCGTACCACTTAACGCCTATGTCGGCTAGAAACGCCACCTCTTCCCGGCGTAACCCAGGCGTGCGACGCCCACGGCGGGATGATATACCTGCCTGCTGTGGAGGTATCGCTTCGCGCCGTTTGCGCAGGAAACGACCCAAAGCCTCACGAGGCGTTTCACTTAACTCAGTTGGCACAGCCGCCAGGTCCGATCCTAAGGATCCAACCGGCATTTTCGACCACCCCCGCAAAATAGGTAACTCTAATCATACTCTCATGAATGTCCGATGTCAAAAAGTGCGAGCGCCAAGCGCCACCCCTGAGGCCTCCCTTCGCGAGTACACCCTGCGCGAGGGTTAACGAGGCCTGCCTCGACGCAGCATTTAGAGAGAGTAGATGAGCGTTACGTATCTTCAAAAGTGGGACGTCACCGCCATCGAGATCGCCCTAGATTTGGAGATCCCGAGCTTTGTCGACGCCTCGCGTTTTAACTTTTCCGGGCCGGCCGAGCCGCGGATCTGCTTGGTGGCGGGCTTTGCGCTCACTTCTCAACTAAAGCGCATCTTCGCGGCGGTCGATCGAGCGATGCCGCCTCGACCGACTTCGGGACTAAGAATAAGCCCGACGGTGGTGCGGTCGACCACTACTCCGCCAGCAGCGGGCGTCTCGATCCAACCGATGTACGCGCTCTTGCGGTTACAGTCGAAGCTCGTGCGGGCCATCGAACCAGGATTGGCAGACGGTGCGGCTGCGCTCCACATGGGGGGTGGAGTAGACAATTCCGCAGCACGGTTTGTTGGAGACTTCATAATTCGCAAGACGCTTCCGACGTTCGAACCTCCGTGCGCGCTAGGTGCGGATGTCGACGCTACGGAACTGAGGGCCACCGGTCTCACGATTTATCGCTTGGGAGATCGCGGCGTTCCCGAATCGATTCTCGCGCACTGGGTATACCCGAAGGACCCCGGCAGCGTCCACTTGATTGGCGGATTTTAGTGCGAGGTTGCCGCAGCCAAAGCGTCAACATACACTTGTCGCACAACGAAAGGAGCATCCGACGTGACAGGCCGGCGACGTCCATCGCTCTTTGCGTCGGTAGCATTGAGCTGCGCCGGACTCTTCGCGCTGCTCGCCGCCGCATCGCCGGCAAAAGCGATCGCCACCTGCATTTCGGCGGCGCCTTCACCCGCTCCATCGGCATCTCCGCCGCCCTCCCCAGAACTTGGTTCGGTCGTTTTGGAGGGTGCTGCCCCATCGTCGACGCCGTTTGTGGAGACGCCGCTCTACAGCATCGGCGACGAGGTCTATACGGAAGACCACGACGGCACGCTTCACTACTATTTTCAAAGCAACCCCGACGGCACGGGCAAGGCCAAGTACGATATGCGCTACGACAGAAGTCTCTGGGACACGTGCGCGCAAGGTCAGATCCGGATTCCCATAATCACGAAATACCCGGTGGCCGGGAACCCCTATTCGGGCCTGGGCAACATCGAGCTGGGATATTCGTACAGCGTAGCTGGGGAGACGATAGATCATTCGCTGCAGGCGAGAATTGCGTTGCCGAGCGAGGATAACAACGTCGACAGCTACGACACGCAGCTCAAGTTCTTCTACGACGTGAAATGGAAGTTCAACGGCCTCTCCGTTGGCTACAGCAACGAGTATGATCAAAGCATTACTCGGCCTCCGGGTGCCTCGTATACGAGCTACTACGAAGGCACTCTGACGCTGCCAGGCTATTCGTTCGTCGATTCACCGGGCTGGCAAGGCCTAAAACTTTCCGGAATCTATAACTACCGGTTCGTCTTCAACAACGGCGGTATCTTTCAACCAGCGGCCGGCCTCATAATGTTTGGCAATGTCAACGACGTAGCACTCAACCTCGTCGATTCCTGGGGTATGGGCGAACACGCCCTCTGGAAGTACAAATTCGAGGCCACCGCGGTAGCGCGGTTTTAACGCGTCGTGATTGCGTGGCCGACAGCCACCTTTGAGCCGCCGGTCACCGCAGCGGGGACGTGGACCGTGACCGGTGCAGCCGGCGGCGGTACGTCCGGATGGGTTCAACGACGACAACAACAGCTTCAACGGCATTTGGGGCAACGGCACCGATACGAGTTCGCGGAACAGTCGCGCCGTAGGTCAACGCTCCCTCGGCGGCTAAGTCGCGCTCGAGTACAAGCTCGGCGAGGCGCCTAACAATTCTAAACCTTATTCCGACCTGGGCGATCATGCTGGGGGCGGCGTTCCTGATTTTTGCAATGAACGAGGTCGGATTTCGCCTTGGCCGCGGCAAAGGAGCCGCTACCGAAGGCCAAGATCCGTCGGCGGTCGTGCAAGGCGCGGCCTTTACGATCCTGGCCCTCCTGCTGGGATTCTCGTTCGCGCTTGGCCTCGGCCGTTACGATGCGCGCCGGGCAACGTTGGTGCGTGAATCCGCGGCGCTTGGCACGACCTTCCTTCGCGCGAATCTGCTCGATACCAAGACGGCTGCGGCCGTACGGAGCGACCTGCGTTGGTACGGCGCCCAAAGAATTGCGTTCGCGGGTGCCGACGCTCAGCCGGAGCTACGTGCCGCCGCGCAGGCAAAGTCGCTCCAAATCCAGCGCGATCTATGGGGCCTGGCGATGCGAGCTGCACGCGAGGACCCGCACTCCACGATGGTGCCGCTGTTCATCACCGCGCTCAACGACACGATCGCGCTGAGCACCGAAGAGGCCGCGGTCCTCGGATCGCATATTCCCGACGTCGTCATCATCTGGATCCTGCTGATCGCATTCATCGCGTCGGCAATGATGGGCTACGGGTTCGGCCGGCGAGGACAGCGCGCGATCATCTTCAAGGCATTTTTTGCAATCGTGCTTGCGCTGGCTCTCGGTCTCGTTCTCGATCTGGACCGGCCGCAGCGCGGCCTCATCCGGGTCAATCTGGCGCCGTTGCAGACCGTCGTGCGTCTCATGGAGACTACGGCAACGCAGCCGGGTCCGTAAAATCGTGCAAATCGATGCGCTTCTCAACTAGCTCGCGAGCGGTTGCTTCCCATTGTTCGTGCAGTTGCGGCGTTTCACTTCGAAAGCGCGCGTTTATCGCCGCAAAATCGATTGCGCGGGAGCGCACCACCAGCGATTCAAACGGAGTATAGGCGTGCGGATATCGCCGGCGCAGCAACTCAACGACTGGAGCTAGGCGCTCCCAGGCTCGTATGCATGGTGAAGCGACGATCTGAACGATCGGGTACTCCGCGACGGTTTTTGTATGCACCAACAGTCCGAGTCCGTTAAAAAAGTGCATAACGACAAACTCGGGATGCGACGCCGCGGTTGCCCTACCTTCGCCTATTTCGCTAACGTAGGCCGAGTCCGTTAAGCGCAGGGCCAGGTCGCCATAAACAAAAGCGAGAGCGTCGGCGAACCGCTGCTCGTTGAATGTCGCAAAGATTTGTTGAATTAGCTCCGCTTCTTGCTGGCGGCGCAAACGATTTATCTGCTGATATGCGAAGAACGCGCCCATGGCTATTACGACCATCTGACCGATTGCGGCTGCCGCCGTGAGCCGTTCCCAGATCGACACGTCAGTTGCCGGCGCGCGCGGTGATCACGGCGCCTGGACCTGCACCAGGGGACCGAGCCGGCCGGTCGTGCCGGAAACGATTACCAAATAGCGACGTTGTACGTGCTCCTCGGCTTGTACCAATTGCCGGATCGGCCCGACCGCGTTCACGATCGCGGCTCCCGCCGGATTCGTGATGAATGTAGACAGAGGTTGCAAGACGCCACTGCCATCGGGCCGGCGCGCAAGCGCAAGGACGTACGGTTTGCGCCCCTCGAGTCCGGTTACGGCGGCCTCCAAGACTTGGACCAAGCCCTGCTCGAACAACGACACGCTCGTCGGCGGCTTTCCGGCGCCGGTGCCCCCTTTCGTTACTAACACCAGCGCGAGATGCGCGGCTTCGCCCGCGACGCCCAACGGCTTCAACCCTTTTGTCCCGTCGCCGTTAGGAACGGCGTCCGGAACGTAAACGACGGCTTGCGCACCCTGACCTATCGGCACGCTCGCGATCACCGCATTGGTAAGGGTATCGATGGCCGCCATCCTATCGGCATTCTCGAGGCCCACGTACACTCGCGTTCCATCGCCTGAAGGCCAGACGCCGTGGGGCAGCTTTCCAACTGGAATCGTTGCGACCTGCGCGAAGTCGCTGGTGCGGAACACTTTGACCTCGTTTAGGCCGCCGACCGTAACGTAAGCGAACGTGCCGTTGGCGTTGTGCGCGAAGTTTACATGGTTCGTGATGGGACCGGTGTCGAGCGTCTTTCGTAACGTGAACGGCGGCCGAGCGTCGAACACCTGCGTTTTGCCCGTGTCCTTCAATGTAAACCACACCTGCGTCCCGTCCGGCGTCGCCGCGATGTTTGGGCAGAAGGGGCTAGCCTGAGGCACGCGCCCCGCAATTGTATGGGTGGCAACCGTGACGATCACAGTTTCCGGCGTGAACGAGGAACAAACGTAGCCATACTTTCCGTCGGGAGAAAAGATCGTCATCCCCGGGCCGTTCGGAACGGTGATGCGAGTCTTCTCCATATATGTGGTGCCATCGAGGACCGAGACGTAGTTTTCACCGCGTACCGTAACCCATACTTCCGAGCCGTCCGGCGTAAAAAAGGCTTCGTGCGGCGAGCGACCGACGTACGTGACGTGCTTGATGCTGTTTGTTTCCGTATCGATGAAGCTGACCGCATTCGAGCCAATGGCCACCACTGCGAGCGTGCGATGATCGGGCGAGAAGCCCATTCCGTGTACGAGCAGTTGTCCGGTATAGAGTGGGCTCAAATTGGCGGGTAGCGGATCGCCCAAGCGAATGACGCCCAAAAGCCTGTTGCCGGCAGGGTCGATGACCGAGACCGTGTTTGAAAACTGCTCCGCCGCGTAAACCCTGTCGCGATGACCGATCGGTATGTCCGGCGAAACGGCTGCCGATGGGGCCTGCCCCGCAAATGTGACGGGGCCGGCCAGTCGCATCGCGGAGATCTCGTCCTGCTGCGTCACGATGATTTCTTGAGCGAGACGCCGGAGTTGCTCGTTGTGCCCGTACCGCAGCTCCGCCTCCGACATTTCGATCGCTCCTTGGTGGTGAGGCACCATCATAGCCACAAAATCTCTGTCGGCGTCGCCCGACCCACGCACGTTCATAGCATCCATCATCTTTGTCATTGCTGCATCGACCTGGGCGGTAAACGCTGCATCCGAAGCTCTCACCAGCAACGGAGAGCCGGTGCAAACAAGAATCAAAACCAATGGAACGTAACGCCTTGCGATCATGAAGTCGGCACCTTCCTTCAAGTATCGATGATGGCGGTTGAAGATGCGGCCTTTCGGCCAGCTCTTCTTGCGAGAAATTCCGCTGCCGGATCGGTGTTCCCGCAGTATAGAAGCTGCCCTAAACTACTGTCAAGCAAGCTCGGCTTAGCCAAAACGCGCGCCGCACGATGGTAGAAAGTTTTCATGAAGCATTCTGGAATCCAGACTAGCGTGTTGCAATCATTCTTGCTCGAGGACTGGCTGGAAGAACATGCCGAGGCGATGCCGGAGTTTTCCCTGGGTGGAAGCACGGGGCCGCCCTGGACTCTGAAGAGTCTTCTCGAGCTCGACGGAGGATCGAGTCTCGAGCGCATGCTCCAATCCGACGTGCTTTATTCGCGAGCGGCCGGAGCGACGGAACTGCGGCAGGCGATTGCGCAAATGCAGCGCGTTCCAATCGAACACGTTCTCGTTATGACGGGTGCCGCGGAAGCCTTGAGCCATATATTCTCGGCCGCCGCGGAGCCGGGCGCAAACGTCATCGTGCCTGCGCCCTGCTTTCCGCCGTACAACGCCGTGCCGCAGGCACTCGGCTTGGAAGTACGGGAATACCGTTTGCGGCGTGAAGACTCGTACGAGATCGACCTCGACGAAATACGCCGGCTTACCGATTCTCAAACGAAGCTCATCCTCGTCAACTCGCCGCATAATCCTACGGGCAGCATTATCGCCGATGAAACGATGGAAGCACTCCACGACTTTGCGGCGGAACGCGGGGTTCAATTTGTTTGCGACGAGGTCTACCATCCGATTTATCACGGCACGGCCGTGGCTTCAGCCTCGCGCCTAGCACGCGCTACCGTTGTCGGAGATCTGTCGAAGGCATTTGCGCTAAGCGGCTTGCGTATCGGCTGGATCGTCGAACCGGACAAACGCCGGCGCGACTTCTATCTGACCGCGCGCGAATACCTTACGGTCTCGAATTCGCCGATCACCGAGTTTCTCGGGGAGATTGCCGTCCGTCATCGCCAGGCGATTCTCGAACGTACGCGCGAAGTTGCGCAGACGAACCTTAAGCTTTTGGAGCAGGTGCTCGAAGAACACGCGGGCGTTGTCGGCTGGGTTCGTCCGCGCGGCGGGATGACCGCATTTCCATGGCTCGTATCGGGGGCCGATTCACGGAGTTTCTGCGATCGTGCCGCCGCGCACGGATTGTTACTTGCGCCCGGTGACTGCTTCGGCGTGCGGGACCATTTCCGCATCGCCCTCGGCGTCGGCCGCGATTGGTATCCAGCCGCGATGCAGCGCTTGGGGGAGCTGCTTAGCGCCTGGCCGGACTCTCGTTAGCCGCCCCACCCGGACCCGGAGCCGGATCCCCACGTCGGCGTCGCCGTCGCCTTGGGAGCGGTCGCTTGCGGCCCAGGCTTCGCAGTCTTGCTGACGACGATTACGTCTTCCATCCCGCTGGAATAGTGAAACGCGCAGCCGACCAGGTAGATGCCTTCCTTCACAAGCGTAACGGTCACCGAACCGCCCGGCTTGATCTCGCCGCTGGCATACCCTTCCTCGAGCTTGCCGTCGCCCTTCGCCGTCTTCGAAAGCGTCACGCCCTTGGGAAAGATCGCCGGTGGCTTGGTGATGACTTTCACCACGTCCAGCGTGTGCGTCATGCTCTTAGAAAGGTTGTGGATGGTGATCTTCGTGCCCGGCGGAAAGGCGAGCGATTGCGAATACTGCTCCTGGGTAAATCCGCTCAGGTTTGCCTTCCATTGGACCGACTTCACCGTTCCCAGCCCCGTGCTTCCCAGTTCCTCGCCGATGGTGTCTTTCGGCATCATCGCGTACATCACGAGGTCTTTGCCGATTCCTGGGAGTGTCAGCATCGTGCCGTTGCCCGGCATGGGGTTGTTGTTGTGGCCGCTGCAGGCTACGACCACGAGCGCGGCGAGTGCCAGCGCGGCGGCCATCTGTTTTCTAATCATAAAAAATTCCTCGAAAAGGCTCGGGTTCCCCAAAACTCTACGGCTTTCGGATGAAGGAAGTCTGAAACGAGTAAACCCCGCTTTAGTAGTCGTCGACGGGCAAGCCCGACGGCGGCTGCTTCAAGAAGTACGCCTTTGAGTATTTGGTTGGAATCGCCGAGAAGGTACGCGGCGGCTGCGTGAAATCGAAGCAGTCGATGAGGCTGTTGGCGCGCACGTCCGTCCGTCCGAGATTTCCCAGACCCCAGTTCTGCTCCATGAACTTCAGAATGCTGCCGAACTCGTACTGGGTGTGCGAGATGTACCCCGGTTGGCTCGACGTGGTTTCCCTGGCGTACGCGGATACCAGCAGCATCGGAACGCGAATCCCGAGCCCCTGGCCGTCGAGCTGCGGCGGAGGCACATTGTCGTACTCCCCGCCCCAGTCGTCCCACACGACGATGACCGCGGTGCTCTGCCAGTAGGCGCTCTCTCCGATCGCGTTCACGATGCTGGCCACCCAGGACGGTCCGGTATCGGAGTGGTCCCCGGGATGATCGGAGTTCACCGCGTCGGGGATCACCCAGGATACGGCGGGCAGCTTGCCGCCGGAGACGTAGCTGAAGAACTTGGTTCCCGGCTGGATGATGTTCGTCGACCACTCGGGGCCGTCGCGCACGGCTTGAATCGCCGCGAACGGATTCCACGTGCCATTCTTTCCCGCGCTCGTGAAATACAGCCACGACAGGCTTTTGGCATCGAGCAGATCGCGTATCGTCGAATAGGTAAAGCACGGAAAGGGGCCCCTACCCTTGCGGTACTTGCCCGATGGAGTGATCAGCGACGTTACCGTTCCCGGAGGCGATGACTCACATCCCCAAGAGGCGGGCGTCGGAAAGTCGATAACGTTGTCGCCCTCATCGCCGACCGGCGTCCCGGCGGCAACCAGGTCTTGATGGCCGGTGAAGCTGTCGCTGCTCTGCGTGGTAAACATATGATCGCCCAGAACGTATTGATTCGCGATGCCCCAGTACTCCGGGATGTCGGCCGGATCGACGTACCGGTAGGCGTACGTGCCCGCCGGCCTTTTCGTGCCCTTCCGGAGCGCCAGCTCGACCTTATCGAACCCGTCCATCTTTCCGTGATCGTACTCATGCGTGAATGCCGTGTGCTGGTGCGCCAAGCTCAACGAGTCGAGCGGATCGGACTGGAGTTGAATATACTGGTCGCCGCTGGGAGTCTCCATCAGTCCCTGCGTCGCTCCGAGGGCGCCCGGATAGGTCGCAAAGAAGTCGTCGAAACTACGGTTCTCTTGAACAACGATGACGACGTGCTGGATATACGCCGAGGTGCCCGAGGATGGCGAGACGCGGCCAACGGCTGGTACGCCGGTGCCGGAGCCCATCGAGCCCCCCGTGCAGCCGGCCGCTGCTAAGGTGGTCGTCAGCCCGACGGCCAAGAGCATGTTTGCGATACGCATCCGGTGGCTTTCCATGCACCATTCTCTCATGGGAGATGGGTTTTGCCAAGCAGAATTCGACAAGGAAAGCCGCTCGTTGAGCCGCACCTTTGTGGTGTGAGGGAGAAAACCGTCTTTTGCTGGAGCGGCGGCAAAGACTCGGCACTCGCGTTGCACAAGATGCTCGCGGACGACCGCTATACGGTCGTCGCCCTTTTGACCACGTGCAACGAAAGATTCGCCCGAGTTTCAATGCACGGAGTTCGACTCGAACTCGTCCAAGCTCAGGCGCGCGCCGTCGGCCTGCCGCTGGACGTGGTCTTTGTCGGCGAAGGCGGTTCCAACGAGGAGTACGAGCGAAAGATGTCGGCCTGCCTGCTCTCGCACAAAGAACGCGGCGTGACGCGCGTGGCTTTCGGGGACATCTTTCTCGAGGATCTCAGGCGTTGGCGCGAGCAAAACCTCGGGCGCATCGGAATGAACGGGGTCTTTCCGCTTTGGAAGATCGCTACTCGAAAGATACTCGGCGAGTTCATCGATCTCGGATTTCGATCGATCGTATGCTGCGTTAGCGATGCATATCTCGACGAAACGGCCTTGGGTCGTGTCATCGACTGGAGCTTTGTCGACGCGCTTCCGCCCGACGTCGACCCCTGCGGCGAGAATGGCGAGTTCCATTCGTTCACCTACTCCGGACCGGTCTTTGAATTTCCGATCGACGTGACGGTTGGCGAGAGAGTTTACCGGCCCGCCGAGCACGGCCCGGAGTCCAACACGCGACCGGCCAAGGGGTTCTGGTTTTGCGACCTGCTGCCAAAGCCGCGCGGAGTCGCTGAGGAGCTAGCCTGTCGCGGTGAGTTCGAGTAGGCGAAAGCCGTTGGCCTCGATCGTCACCGCAAGTCCCCTAAGCGCTTCGCCGCCGCAGGTCACCGGCGTTTCCCAGTCGCGCCTTTCGCTGTTATAGATGCGAAACTCGTAGCGCCGCGACGGGTCGACGATGTCTTCGACGTTGATCGGAGTGGAGATCGTGTTCTGTTCGGTATTTCCGAGAAGGATCGCGATTCGATCCTTACCGGCCAGAGCGATGACGACGGCCGAGTCGGAGAAGACGCGCAGCCGGTCGGACACGTCGGAGTCGAAGAGCAAAACGTCGTATTTGCTCTCCAGCGGAGCGGTCGAGTAGATCGTCTTCCGATCAGCGCTTTGCCGAATGGCGAAGTACGAAAGGAATCCGTTGTGGTAGCATAAGCGCCGGATGCCGACCCACGACCAATGCCCTGGGATGAGTGGATTTATCTGCGGGGCGCCGGAGGTGAGCATGAGGCCGCACACGCCTTCGATCGCCGCCCAGAAGAACCGCGGCGGCTCCCAGGGCGACAGCCGCATCCCTCGGTTCATCAAACTTTCGCCGTCGAACCATTCGCTGAACTGACCTGGAACGGTGTTGTTCTTCTCGGATCCGCAGCGTAGTGCTCGAACGAAGCCGAAGGCTCTCACCATGAACTCCGGATGATAACGCGCCGCCGCGAACGCATACCACCACGTCAATCCCGGCCAGACGCCACCCATCAATCCCGCGTAGTGCGTCGGGTCGTAAAGCGGGTCGTTGCGCGAGGCGGTTCGAAGCCCGGCCGGCGTCCAAAAGTCGGGCGAGTTGAGACGGCTGATGATGCGAAAGCCCGTCTCGTCGTCGCAGGCGCGAAAGATCACTGGGAAGATCTCGTCGCCGGTCACATCGGTGTGCACGTTTCCGTCGACGTCAATGTTGAGATAGTAGAGGCCGTTCTCGGGGTTGATCAGATGATTGTCCATCGCGGTTTGAATGCGCTGCGCCGCGCCGGCGAACTCTTTCCTCTCGTCGTCCGGCCGGCCAAGAGTCTCCGCGAGATGGGCGACCGCCCGGAGCGCGGCGACGCATTCGGAGTTGATCTCGGTCACCGCGCCGTTGATACTGTACAACTCGATGATGTTACGCCAGCCGGCAATCGCCCAGACGTTCCCGCGCGGATCGTTTGCCGAGCAAAAGACGAGACCGCGGTCGTCGATCTGAGCGATAATATACCGCGCCGCGGCGGCGACTTAAGGATATACCGTCTCGAGCCATGCCAACGTCGCCGGTGGAGCGAAAATGATGGTTGACCGCCAGCATGTACAGCGGCGTGTCGTCGTTGATGTTCAGTCCGTCGTCTTCGACCCGGCCGGTCACCGCATCGTAGTATTCCGGCAGCTTCCCGCTCGCGTATTGGCGCGCGGCGACGTTATCGAGCATCTGACGCGAAAACTCCGGCATGAAGTGATCGCAACCATAGACGAACCAGGCGCTGTCTCGACCGACCACGTTTGCATAGTTGCCGGGATCGTTAGTGAACGCGAGGCCTTGCGGATATTTGGCCATGACGCGCCGCATGTTGACTTTGCTCCACAACGCGCCTGATTGATCAGCGAATCGGGCGTGAGTACCTGGCTGCGGCACAGAACCTCTTCCAAATGTTTGATCGTTCGTTCGAATGCGGCCTGGTGTCCCGGCGCGGCTGCGTAGGACTCCAGCGCGGCCGCTTCACCTTCCGCGAATGCTCCCGCCGTAAAGCAGATCGTGCGCCTTTGGCCGGGCTCGAGCGCCACGTCGAGCTGCAGCTGCCCTAAGACGTCGCCGACGCCTGCGATTTCGTTTTCCAGGGCGTGGACGTGCATCGGGTCGTAGACTCTGCCAAAATCGAAGGTCGTCTCAAAGCGTGACGACGCTTCCGAAAGCCCGAACACGCGAACGGCTTGAGGTTGCGCAACGTTCCAAGCCACCAGCGCACGCCGTGCTGAATCGAAGCGCGATTGCACGTCCGGCGGCATGCTGCCGCGCAAGCGTGCGGAGCCCACGACGCGAATGAAGTGCTCCACGTTGTCGGTGTTGCGCAGGTGAACGACGACGTACGTTATCGGCGGATCGTGCTCGGCGGCGCGGTCAGCAGTTTAATGGGACGAACGTCGTTTCGCTGACGTCCACTACGCCGCCGAGGGTGAACGATACTCGCTGGTATGCGGGATGAATCTCGAAATTCCGATGCCCTGCGTCCGGGCGGAGCGCGATGTACGGTGACTTCGAAAAGGCGGCGCGATCCGCAAGCATGCCCGTCGGCAGCCCGTAACCGCCATACCGCACCGAGATCGTGCCGATCAGGCTCTGCGCCAGTGCGTTGGAAAATACGCGCTCGACTGCGCCCGTGCTCTTGGTATTAATCCAAATCGCGCCGTTGCCCAAACTCGCTCCCATGCCGAGTTCGGCGTCGGTCAACCTAAATACCGGCAAAGCCGCGCGTCCCGCGATCCCCCCAACGTCGTGGAGCGTACCCATGAGCAACCTATACCCGGACGTTGCTTCGCATTCCCGGGCGGAAACGCCGGCGACCGCTCGGGCTACCGGTTTAGAGGCTTCCGCGCGCTTGCGCTGCAACTGAGCCCGCCGTGAAACTGCAAATCGGCGTCATGGGATCCGCCGGCGGCGTCATTACCGACCAAGAATGCGAGCTGGCGCGGCGCGTAGGCTCGTGCATCGCGCGCCGCGGAGCTTTGATCGTCACCGGCGCATGTCCGGGGCTTCCTCACGCCGCGGTTCTCGGCGCCCATGCGGAGGGGGGAAAGAGTCTCGGGGTTTCACCCGCGCACTCGCGGGAAGAGCACGTCGGGCTGTACGAGTCTCCACTCAAACCATATACCGCGATGGTCTTCACCGGATCGGGGTTGATGGGGCGTGAGGTTTATAACATCCACAGCTCCGATTTCGTGATCTTCGTCGGCGGCCGCACCGGAACGCTCGGCGAGTTTTGCATCGCCTACGACGAGGGCAAGCTCATCGGGGTACTGCGGGACTCGGGCGGCTTGTCCAATAATTTCGGCGAAATCGCGGCGCTCTTTCGCAAGCAAACCGGCGCGCTCCTCATCGAGGACACCGAGCCGGAACGCCTGATCGACCGTTGCGCGGAATGTTACGCGTCGGACGAGCGCCCCAGCGCTTTCGCCTTCGAAGGCCTAGTCCATGATTGAGTTGACGTTCGTCGGCGCGGCCGGCACCGTAACCGGAAGCAAACATCTGGTCACCATCGACGGTCATCACCTCTTCGTCGATTGCGGGCTCTTTCAAGGTCCGCGCGAGGTCGAGGCCCTCAATCTCGCGCCCTTGCCCGTTCCGGCAGCGGAGATGGAGGCCGTCGTCATCACCCACGGGCACCTCGATCACGTCGGATACCTTCCCAGACTCGTTCGCGACGGATATCGCGGGCCGATCTACTGCACGCCGGCGACGGCCGACGTCATGGAGATCGTGTTGGAGGACGCGGCGCACATTCAGAGCCACATGCACGACCGCGGATTTCATCACGAGCGCTCGCACAGCTTGGCACCCTTCTTCACCAGCGAGGACGTTAGCGATACCCTCCGCCAAGTAAAGACGGTCGCGCTCGAGACCGACTTCACGGTCTGCGGAGCGACGGTGCGCTATCACTATGCCGGACACATCGTCGGCGCGGCCTACGTCGACCTGCGAGCCGGCGGCCGGCGCACGATCTTCTCGGGGGACCTAGGCCGGTACAATGCGGCTTTGCTCTTCGACCCAACGCCGCTCGAATCGGCCGACACCGTCGTCTGCGAAGCGACGTACGGCGATCGCGAGCATCCTCCCGATTCGCTGGCGGAACTTCGCGCGACGCTGCTCGCGGGAATCGAACGTGGCGGCCCGATCATAATGCCGACCTTTGCCGTCGAACGTTCGCAAGATATGCTCTTCGCGATCGGGCGCCTTCAAAAAACCGACGCTCAGATCGCGCGGCTTCCCGTCCATCTCGACAGCCCGATGGCGATCAAGGTCGACGGCGTCTTCGCCAAACACCGCGACGCGTACCGCGAACTGCCCGAGACCCCCGGTGCGCCCTTCGGCTGTAACAACCTCACGCTGCACGTTACCAGCGACGAGTCGAAGCAGCTCAACCACCTCAATGCACCGGCGATCGTCATCGCCTCGAGCGGTATGGCAACCGGCGGTCGCATCCTCTACCATCTCTATCGGAATCTAGAAAATCCAAACGCGACGATCGTCTTTCCCGGTTATCAAGGGCAGGGAACGCTTGGGCGAATCATCATCAACGGCGCAAGTTCGGTTCGCCTCTTCGGCGACCAACTAACCGTTCGTGCGGCCATCGCTCATCTTTCCGGGTTCAGCGCGCACGCCGGCCAAGACGAACTGCTGCGCTGGCTGCAAACCCTAGGCTCGACGACTGCGCAGGTCTATCTCGTGCACGCGGATCCGCCAAGCGCTCAAAGCTTCGCGGCGATCCTGAAGCAACACGGATTCGCGGCAACGATAGCGCAGCGAGGCATGACCGTTACGCTTTAGCCCGGATTCTCGGATGATTTAGCCGAAAGCAGATCTTAGCGCATCATTCCTGATCGGAAAGCGCACTCAATAAAGAATCGATGGCAGGTACGAGCCGGCCGGCTCGTTGTAGAGCCCAAGGGTCATCAAGGTCAACGGCTGAGTCATCCGGAGTCCGTTAGCGAAGCACCATCGCATAAGTTCGCCGTTTCGCGAGGGCACGAGAAACCCGGGGCCTTCGAACGAGCGTGCGGCGGCGATCAAAGCCTTCAAATCATCGTTCGTCTCTGCAACAGCGTGGCCGAAGAATGCGATCGTCGTCGCGTAGCCGGTAACGCGTTCGCCACGTTCGACGATCGTCGCGTGGCCGTGACCGATCGCGTCACGCAACTCGCCCCCGCGGTGGTGCCCGTGGACGTACTCGCAGAGATGGTTGCAGGCCGTGACGTCTTCTTCGGTGGCGGGCCGTACGGCGCAGCCCGGGAAGTTTGCGGCGATCGCCGGTCCCTGCATGCACGCGATGTGCTCGCGAACTTCGAAACCCAGCTTCGAATACAGCGCGAGCGACCGGCAGTGATATCCAGCCTGAACAAGGCGAATTCCCGGGAAACCGCGGCGCTCCGAACGTTCCATAGCCGCCAGCATCAGTCGCCGGCCGATCTCTCGGTTCTGCTCTTGAGGATCGACGGTGACTCGGACCTCACCCGAGATCGGATTGCGCTCGTCGAGAACGTTGCTGCCTACGATCGCGCCGTTTCGCTCGGCGACAACTTTGTAGAAGCCTTCGTTTTCGAACATCATCGTAATCAATCCAGTCGCCACCTCGACGCTGGGAACATCAGGACTGAAAATGTATGCCCGCGCAAGCGTGCTGAAGACGTCGTAACAAATTCGCCCGCACGCTGCCGCATCGCCCTCCCCGCCTCGCGGACGATCACATCGAGTGCTTCGCGCATCGTGTCGACCGCAACTCCTCCTTCCATTAATTTAGTCAAGGAACTCGCTAGAGTTTTACGATTGTGTGGTTTCCGCGGTTTGGAATACGTTCGACACGCACGTCGGTTGCGAGCTGTTGCACGATAAAAAGGCCGCGCCCCAGCTCGCTGAGCACGTCATCGGGAAGATGGCGGGCGGTCAACGGAAACTCGGGGCCGGGATCGATGACGTGGAGAATCCCGCCGCCGGAATACGAATCGAGGTCGAACGAGATCTCCACCGGGCCCGGAGCGTGGCGAACGACGTTGCCGAGCAGTTCGCCGAAGACCAGTTCGGCCTTATACACGAGTTCGTCGCCGGTTCCGATGCTGCGGAGAAACTCGACGAACTGCGTACGCGCGTGGACCCGCAGTGCGCGCGTCCTCGGAAGCAAACATCCAGGCGTGCGTCATTCGCCAACCGAAACCATCGATGCGCGCACCGACACTGCTACGGCGATTCGCCGAAAGCTCATCGGCGAAAATCTTTCACCGCCCCTGCGTCACCATCCTGGCACCGTTGCCTTTATTTCCGCCCGTAAAGAATGGAATCGCGCATAGCTGTAGGAGCGTCGACAGGAGGACGAGCGTCAAGATCGATCGGTCGAGGAGCACGCCGCTCACGACGCTTCCTGCGAACCATGCGATGCCGAAGGCGAGATCGTAGAGCCCGAAGGCCGTCGCCTTTTTCGCGCGATCACCGTCGAGACGAGCGCGAGCAAGAGTGCATCTTGAACCGCGATACCCACGCCCCAAAGCGCCGCGCCAATCGCTGCGAGCGTCCCGTGCCCAAGAAACGCAAGCGGCGTTGCCAGCGCCGTGGCCGCCAACGCAAGCCCGATCACCGGCTTCCCCACACGATCGAAGGCACGCCCGAGCATTGGGGCGCCCGTCGCTCCAACCGCCATCGCGGCGGCAAACGAAACCGCTATCGCGGGAACGCTCATCACGTGGCTCCGCTGGAAGTGAAATGCGATCAAAGCAAAATCCACATAACCAGCCGCGAAGAGCGCGCCACCGATCGCGTACCGTTGCAGCGCCGGCCAATCGCGCACGATGGCGGCTTCGCCCTCAGCCGCACGTGGAACGACGCTCCGTCCTGCCGATGCGGCAACGCCGAGAAATGCTAAGGTCGCCAACGCCGGCACGATGAGAATGCCAAAGCCAGTGGTAGCCGCCGCGCGCGACGGCTACGGCGACGATAAGGGGACCGGCGGTGGCGCCGATTTGATCGAGAGCCTCGTTGATGCCGAAAGCGCGACCGCCTCCGATGTGGCGTCCCGCTTCCGAGAGCGTCGCGGCGATGACCGGCTTTCGAATGCCTCGCCCGACGCGCTCGCCGATCAGTAAACCGGCTGCGGCGGGCCAGCTTCCTGCAAGAGCCAGTGCTGGAACGCAGAGCATGTTGATGGCATAGCCGACCCACGCGTTGATCCAATACCGTCCCGTGCGATCGGCGATCGCGCCGCTTACGGAGCGAATCAGGTAGCCCGCCAACTCGCCGGCGCCGGCGATGACGCCGACTGCCGCGCCACTTGCGCCGAGATGGCCGAGAAAGGCGCCGGCAACACCGCGCGCACCTTCGTAGGTCATATCCGCGAAGAGATTGACGACCCCCATGACGATGACAAAGCGCAGGGCTATTTTTGACGTCGAGCGGCGTTCCATCGGTGCGCGATTCGTTCGTTCACGTCAAAGGCCTTACCCTCGCAAAATCGGGACGGCGTCCCGCGCATTCTCTGCGCGTTCGGCGAGCGCCCGAAGCTCTTAAATCGCGAAGGCGACCAGCGTTCCGCGGCTGGTCCGGTTGAGCTCGAGACGCCGCGTGGTCGCGCGTAGGATTGCTAAGCCGCGGCCACGCTCGGGCGACGGCCGTCCCTCGCGCCACGTGCCAAGGTCCTGCACTTCTCCGAAAATCTTGTCCTCGCTCGCGGAAAGGCGAAGGACGAAATCGCCGCTCGCACCTCGATAGGCGTGCTCGACGGCGTTGGCGACCGCTTCGCCGACGGCCAACACGAGATCGAAAGTACGCTCCGGGCCCAGTTTTGCGACACGCGCGTACCGCGAAACGAAGCGCCGCGCGATCGTCGCCGACGACGGCGCGGCCGGTAGCTTGAGCTCGACGGCGCCGGGCCGCGCCGGTAGAATCGTTGCAGAAAGCACGGCGATGTCGTCGAGCTGGCGGTTATTGAGCACGTGGCGCAGGAGTTTGTCCGCGCCGTCCGAGCTGGTGTCGTGGACGCGTTCGCTCAGCGCGTCGAGAAGCCGGCCGCATTCGCGTTCGATGTTTCGGTCGAACTCGATCAAACCGTCGGTGTAAAGCAGCAACGTCGCGTACGGCTCCAGCTTGACTTCGTGCGCCGGGAATGCGG
This sequence comes from Vulcanimicrobiota bacterium, assembly GCA_963823795.1. Taxonomy (GTDB): domain Bacteria; phylum Vulcanimicrobiota; class Vulcanimicrobiia; order Vulcanimicrobiales; family Vulcanimicrobiaceae; genus Cybelea. The sequence goes on from CAWGMX010000006.1 coordinate 258,422, forward strand.
GGTCGAACTCGACGCCCATCGGAATGCCGCCGCCCTCGATATACCGCGCGACGCCGTTGAGCGGCGCGACTGCCGGCGGCGGATGGCCCGCGCAGGAGTACCGGAAGGTCGAGCGCTCTATGTCGAGGATCCCGTGGATTGCCGTGATGAAAGGATGCTCTTCGTTGAGCATCAACGCGGTATTTGCCCGGCGTAACGTTTGTGCGGGCGACTGGCCTTCCAACGCGGTGAGGCGCAGCGCTTGACGCGCCGCATTCATTGCGACCGACGCTTCGAGCCCGTGTCCGCCGACGTCGCCGATCGAG
>CAWGMX010000007.1:0-36536 GCA_963823795.1 Vulcanimicrobiota bacterium
TTCATCCGCTCGAAGGCAAAGCGCATCGCATCGCATAGTTCGTCGTCGCTTACCGTGACGATTCCGCTGACGTGCTCGCGCGCGATCGCAAACGTCAGTTCGCCCGGCGCGGTCGTCTGCAAGCCATCGGCGATCGTCTTAGGCACCGGTATCGCGATCCGCCGCCCGGCGCGCAGGGATTGCGCAAAATCGTCGCCCGCATCCGGCTCGACGCCATAGATCGCGATCTTCGGATCGATCCCGTGCGCGGCGATCGCCGTTCCCGACATCAAACCGCCGCCGCCGACGGGAACGACGATCGCGTCGAGGCCGTCAATCGCTTCGAGCAGTTCCAACGCAGCCGTTCCCGCGCCGGCCGACAATTCGTTCGTCGTCGAAGGGCGGCACCAGCGTCGCACCGCGCTCCGCGGCCAGGTTCGCGGCGATCTCTTCGCGGTGCGAGGTCGTCGCGCTCGTAGGGGACGACCTCGGCGCCGTAACCGAGCGTCGCCTCCAGCTTCAGCACCGGCGCGTCGGTCGGCATCACGATCGTCGCCGGAATGCCGAAGAGCCGCGCCGCGAGCGCGACGCCTTGCGCGTGGTTGCCGCTGGAGAACGCAACGACGCCGCGTTCGCGCACTCCCTCGGGCAGCGACGCGAGAAAGTTGTACGCGCCGCGAAACTTAAAGGCGCCGATGCGCTGCAGGTTCTCGCATTTGAGAAACACCGTCGCGTTCGCAGCGAGCGTCGAGCGTCGATGAGTGCAGCACCGGGGTGCGGTGCGCAATGCCCGCCAGGCGCTGCGCGGCATTCTCGATATCGCCGAACGCCAGTTGCTTCGTCAACAAAAGGAATCTATTTCATAACCATGTGAAACTGCCAGTCCACGACTTTGTGGTTCGCGTCGAAGCGCATTCGCTCGATATAGTCGTGCTTTTGGAACTTCACGTCGAAACAGTGCCACCCTGGGTTGCAGTGGACGGTCGTCTCCTTGAGGGAGAGGAGCTTGCCCTGTGCGCCCAGTTGGTCGGACCACTCGGCGACCTTGACCCGCGTAAGCGAAATGCCTTTGGCGATGTCGTTCTCCACCGGCTTCAAATCATTGTCGATGACCGCCTGGGTGATGCGATCCGCCTCGCGCTCGTTTGGATTTTGGAACGAACAGCCGGCCAAACCGGCGGCGGCCGCGACGAGCAGCAACCGAAGGATCACGACGCCAAAGCCTCCGTATCGCTCTCCGAAGAGAACTTCGTAAACGTCAGTTGCGGATTCCATTCTCGCGCGAGCCGCACGCTCCATTCGTTTTCGAACAGCGCCGCCGCTCGGCCGCTCCAATCTTCGACGAGCTTTGCGTTGGACGGCAGCTTGGCGCTCGCCAAGTGCTCGCGTTCGCCGTCGACGTAAAGCGCCAAGCGAGTACGGCAGCGTCGAAACGACCGTTTTCACGCCGTATTCGGACTCCAAGCGATACTTTGCAACCTCGAACTGCAGTTCGCCGACCGCGCCGAGAATCGGCTCGATCCGCGGCGTGCCCCACGAATAAAACACTTGTACGGCACCCTCCTCGCGCAGCTGCGAGATGCCTTTGCCGAACGACTTGTAGCCCGACACGTCGATGCTGCGCACCGATGCGAAATGTTCCGGCGCAAAGGCCGGGATCGGCGGGAATGTGACGCGCGGGCCTTCGTAGAGCGTGTCGCCGATCGCAAAAGCGCCGGGGTTGACCAAGCCGACGACGTCGCCCGCATACCCAACCTCCAACGACTCGCGGTCGTCGGCAAAGAGCCGCATCGCCCTCGAAAGGCGCACTTGGTCGCCGGTGCGGGCGTTGCGCACGGTCATGTCCCGCGCAAACTCCCCGGAACAGACCCGAACGAATGCGACCCGATCGCGATGGCGAGGATCCATGTTCGCTTGAATCTTGAAGACGAAGCCCGTAAATGCGGGATCGGCGGGGTCGACTCCGGCGCGCGTCGACGGCGGGGGCGCCATCTCGATAAACTCGTCGAGAAAGAGCTGCACGCCGAAGTTCGTAACGGCGCTACCAAAGAAGACCGGCGTGGTGGAACCGCGCAGCATCGCTGCGCCGTCGAACCGCTCCCCGGCACCGTCAAGCAGCTCGATCGCCTCTCGAAACTGTTCGTAAACGTGTTCGCTGACGAGCGCGCGCAGGGCTGGATCCGCAGCGTCGGTCACGCTCACCATTGCCCGCGTCGCGCCGTGGGCCGCCCGCTCGAAAAGATGCACGGCTTTCGTACGCCGATCGTAGACGCCCTTGAACTCGTCTCCGCTGCCCAGCGGCCAGTTTACCGGAAAGGCTCCGATACCCAGCACGCTTTCCAGCTCATCGAGCAGCTCGAGCGGATCGCGGCTCGGCCGGTCGAGCTTGTTCATGAAAGTGAAGAGCGGAATGCCGCGCTCGCGGCAAATTGCAAAGAGCTTTTTGGTCTGCGGCTCGACGCCCTTGGCCGCATCGATGAGCATTACCGCGCTATCGGCCGCCAGCAGCGTTCGATAGGTATCCTCTCCGAAATCTTGGTGGCCCGGAGTATCGAGAAGGTTGAGCGTATGGCCGCCGTACTCGAACTGTAAAACGGTTGAGGTTATGGAGATGCCGCGCTCGCGTTCGAGCGCCATCCAGTCGCTGGTAGCCTGACGCTGCCGCTTGCGCGCCGAGACCTGCCCGGCAACGTGGATGGCGCCGCCGTAGAGCAACAGCTTCTCCGTCAGCGTCGTCTTGCCGGCGTCGGGGTGCGAAATGATCGCAAAGGTGCGCCGCTTCCGTACTTCGTCGAGAATCTTGGGGCCGTCCGTCATGGTTTTACCGGCTCGTAGACGCGCAGCTCCACGCTTCCCGCCGCCTCGCGCATCATAACGAACTCTGCGCCCGCGTGGTAGAACTGCACGCTCGGCGGAATTCGAAACCGATCGTTACCTCGGCGCACGAACGCTTCACGATGGTCGATCGAAATCGCGCAATCCCCGAACGAAAGGTGAGCCGGCGGCGCGATCCAGACGGCATTTTTCGGTAGCCGTGCGGCCACGTAGCGCGTGGTTCCGGTGGATTTGGAGACTTGCGTCAAGCACTCGGGCAACGCCGACAAGGCCCACGGAGCGTCGCCGCTCAAGGCCGCGGTTGCGCCGCTTTGCGCGCGGCTCGACGCGCCCGGCTTCGGCGAAACGCGCGCGTAGACCGAGGCGATCTTGAGGCGAATCAGGTCGCGATTCACCCACGCCGCTACGATGACGCCGATACCAAGCACGATGACGGTCGACACTGCCAGATACTTTATCACGTGGCGCCGGCCGGCGGCTCTCCGACAAACAGGCGCGCGGCCCCGACGGCATAATCGCCCATCCCGTAGTAGACGTCGAAGACGTGGTCGCCGAGATCGGGACGCGGGTCGAGGCCGGTCGGGAAGACCACATTGTCGACGACTCCCTTGCGCTCTTCGTCCGATTCGCGGCGTGAGAACCGGCTGCGGCGAGCGGTAGAGAATGCGATCCGGCCGCTCCAGGTCGTGGACGACGATGCCGGCGGAGTAGCGCAGGGACGGCGGTTTCCGCGCACCGTCGATCGAGTCCACGCCATGGAAGAGCGCCATCCACCCGTCGTTCCGCCGAGCGTGACGCGTACGGGCGGCGTGCCGGCGCCGATCTTGATCGATCCCCAGTTGGCATCGGGGCAAAGCACCTGCAGGCTCTCCACAACGTTGCAAAGATTGTGCGATCCTTGAGCACGGCGCCGAGCGGAACGTACCCGATCCTGATCGATTCGCGGTCTTCGAAGGGCATGCGCTCGATCATCGGGATGGCGGCGCGGCCGTCGACGCTGGAAAGATGCAACATGGGACGATGGTAAAAGGCGAGACTACTTGCGGCCCTTCGGCGACAGCACGGGCTCGGGAAAGAACGCCGCATCTTTGTCGTCGCCGACGACGTTTGCCGAACCCGCGAACCGAACCAGGCCCAGCCGTTCCCAATGATACGCATCGCTCGATATCGCGACCGCGATGCGCGGCCCGTCCGGGCCAAACGCCGTGTACGCCATCAAATACGACTTCGAGTAACGGGACGTAGGTCACGCGCGGGTCCTCGCAGCCGTATCCGGGATGCGGGCGAATCTCGTACGGCGCTTGCGGCTCGAGCGCGAAATCCAGCCGCCGGCAATCGTATTTGCCGCCTTCGCTTGCGACGCGCACCGTACGAACCCGCGAAATGTTTCCCTCGGCGACGCAGCGCGGATAGAGCAACAGCTCGCGGCCTGGAGCGCGCGTTGCCGCGGGATTGAGAACGCCGCCGGCCTCGGTCGGGCCTCGCCGTCCGGCGCGAGAACGGTGCCAAGCCGCTCGACGCGAACCTGGAGCTGCTCGAGTGTGTCCGGCGTTCCCGACTGCTTGGGAGAGAGCATCTGATTACCCCTACGGCAGAGTAGGTCGTTGCAATCGGTTCGTCACTCGGCGTTACGACTTCGACGCGAACGCCTCGGCGATAGACGCGATTGGGAACGATCCAGAGCGTGTACGTGCGGTACTGCGGCGACGGCTCGCCCGCATTGGCCGGTGCCTGTTCGAAGGCGACGACGCGAACGCGCACGGTGTTTGCGCCGATGGATTCGACGATCTGTTTGTAGCCCGTCCGGTCGTGCGGTCCCATGAGCAAGACGACGCCGAACTCGCCTTTGAAATGAATCGGCGCATGAATGCCGAGCTTGCCGAGGGTTACCTCATCGCGTACTATAAGGATTTGATTCCCCCCCAGAACGGTGGTAGTGCCTGCTGCGAGCGTATTCACGCGCACCTCACGACATCCGGCCAGCACGATGAGCCCCAAGGCTAGACCTGCCAGGGTCGACCTGCGCATCACGGCCGACCGCTTCGCCGTACGTCTCATTTGTCATTGCCGTCCGGCCCGGGCAACGCTACGCTAAGGCTCGGATGAAACGCCTCCTCCGTCTCGCGCTGGCCACCGACTTCGTCGCCCTGATGACCGTCGTGCTGGGCAGTTGGACGCGCATCAACGGCGCCGGACTTACGTGCCCGGATTGGCCGCTCTGCCGCGGGCATATAATCCCGCTCATGACGGACGGCACCTTGTGGGAATGGACGCACCGCTTGCTTGCGTTTACGGTGGCGCCCCTGACGATCGCCCTCGTGGCTGCCGCCTGGCCGATGCGCTCCCGTTCGCCGTTCGTCGGTCCGACGCTGGCCGTCATCGTCGCCCTTTTCATAGCTCAAGTGCTGCTCGGTGCAGAGACCGTTCGGCTGGGGAATGCGCCGTTCTCCGTCGTCCTGCACTGGGGGACCGCCATGGCCTTTATTGCGGCCCTTTCGGCGATGGCGGTGTTTGCCGCAGCCTCGCCCGCCGCTGGGATCGCGCCGCGCCACGACGCCACACGGTCCTCGGGGCGGCTTCGCTTCGTCTTGCTGACGACGACGACGATTGCATTCATTACGATGTGTATCGGCGCGTATGTAAGTTCCAGCGGGGCAGGCCTGGCCTGCCTGTCGATCCAGCAGTGCGCCGGCAACGTGATCGTTCATACGCCGGGTGAGTACGTGCAGATGCTGCACCGCGCCGCCGCCGCCACTACGCTGATCTTTGCTGCTGCTGCGCTGGCACTCGCGTGGGCCGGTCCGGCCTCGGCACGCGTGAGAGCGGCGGCCGGCGCCGGCGTGGCTTTGGTTTGCGTTCAAGTCGTGCTCGGACTTCTCAACGTGACGCTGCGACTGCCGGTCGAGCTTCGCGAAGCGCATGCCGTTAACGCGGCCTTCGTCTTCTTGGCTTTCTTCATCGCGACCGTCTTTGCGGCGCTGGACGGAATGGCGAACCAACCGGCGAGCCACTACAGTCCGAGCGCAGGTCAATAGTCGTGCTCGAACGCCTCGGCGACTATTACGAACTTTCGAAGCCGCGCATCATCGCGCTGCTGCTGATTACCACGGCTGCCGCCATGGTGATGGCGGCGCGCGGAGTTCCTCCGCTGGGGCTGCTCTTTTGGACGCTATTGGCGGGAGCGCTCGCGGCGGCTTCGGCCGGCGCATTCAACTGCGTCTGGGACGCGGACATCGATCGCGTGATGAAGCGCACCCAAGCGCGCCCGATCCCGCAAGGACGGATCTCCCGGCGTAGCGCGACGATCTACGCGCTGCTCGCCGGCGGGATATCCTTCGCACTCTTTTATCTTCTCGTCAATCCGCTTGCGGCTTGGCTGTCGCTGGCCGGAAACGCCTATTACGTCGTCATCTACACGATGTGGCTCAAACGCATAACGCCGCTCAACATCGTGATCGGCGGAGCGGCCGGCGCGGTTCCGCCGCTCGTTGGATGGGCCGCCGTTACGCACTCCATCGGTGCGCCGGCGCTCGGCCTCTTCGCACTGATCTTTCTTTGGACCCCGCCGCACTTTTGGTCGCTGGCATTGATGACGGAACTGGACTACGGCAAAGCCAACATTCCGATGCTGCCCAACGTTTACGGACGCGAACGCACCAAACGCGAGATCGTCTACTACAGCCTGGTGCTGGTCGCCGCGTCGCTCGCCCTCTACCCGCTTCACGTGATGGGTGCGCTCTATTTCGGCGCGGCGGCCGTGCTTGGCGGTCTTTTTATGCTCGACGCCTGGCGAACGTGGCGCGAACAGACCGGCACCTACGAAGCGCGCAAGCTCTTTCGCTACTCACTTGTGTACCTGGCGCTGATGTGCGCGGTGATGGTGATCGACCGAATCGTCTCGTGAATCGCCTGCTCGCGACGCTCGCGCTTGGCGTCTTTGCCGGAGCCCTCGACCTGAGCGTGCTCTCCCCCGCGCTGCCCGCGCTCGGACGGGCGTTCACGGTGCAAACCGGCGACCTGGCCTGGATCTTTACGTTATATCTTCTCGTTACGGTCGTCTCGATTGCGGTTGCCGGCTCGATGGCGGACCGGTTCGGACGGCGCCCGATCTATTTAATTTGCATCTCGCTCTTCGCTGCCGGAAGCATCGTCGCAATCCTCGCGCCGAACTATCCGGTCTTTCTTATCGCGCGCGCGATTCAAGCGCTGGGCGCCGGCGGGATCTTTCCCGTCGCCACCGCCGCGATCGGCGACGTCGTGCCGCCGGCGCGGCGCGGAGCGGCGCTCGGCATCGTCGCCGCAACGTGGGGCTTTGCGGCGGTCATCGGTCCGAGCATCGGCGGCTTGATCACGCATTATGTTTCGTGGCGCTACATCTTCGTGTTGAATCTTCCGCTGGCGGCGATCGTCTTCGCGATGGCGCTCAAAGAGGTTCCGGCCAACGCTCCGCGGCAACGCGGACCGCTCGACGTGGTGGGGCTCGTGTTGCTCTGCGGTGGACTGCTGGCGCTCATGGACGGACTGATCTCGTCCGGCGTTGTGATGGGACTGGCCGGCGTCGCGCTTCTCGTGGGCTTTGCATTTTGGGAGCGATCGGCGCGCAACCCAATCGTGCCGATCGAGATTCTGCGCACGCCGCAGCTCGTCAGAACGTACGCGCTGGAGGTCGTCATCGGTATTTTGGAGGGCTCGCTCTTCTTCATACCCGCAGTGCTCGTCGCCGCAGACGGTCTGTCGTCCGCCGCCGCCGGCTTCGTTGCCGCGCTCGGAGCATTCATGTTCGTCCTGGTCATTCCGGCGTCGGGACGAGCGCTCGACCGAATCGGCAGCCGGGACGTGTTGCTTGCCGGCACGATCGTGAGCGAAATCGGCCTTGCGCTTTTCGCACTCGGCTTCAATTCGCTTCCGGTGGCATTGATCGCCATCGTCATAGCCGGCGCCGGATTCGGCGCGCTGCTCGGCGCGCCGACGCGCTATATCGTTACCAACGAAATGCCCGAACACGCTCGCGCGACCGCGGTGGGCTTGCTGAGCCAAGCGCTGATCGTCGGCCAAATTCTCGGCAGCTCGCTGGCCGGAGGTCTGATGAGCGCGGCGCAAACCGAGTTGACGGGCTATCGCCACGCGTACCTCGCGTTTTGTGCGGTTGCGTTCGTCGCGCTCCTTCTGGCGGCGTGGTTGAAGCCACGGGACGAAGAACGCCGGCGACCCATCGAGGAAGCCGCGTAGCCGCAGACGTGGACAGCCGCGATCTCGCACGCCGGCGATGGACTTCTTCCGAGCGAAGAATCGTTTGGCGCGGGCTCACCGGACGCTTCGCGCTGGCGATCGAGCCGCTGCTCGGGACGATCTTCATGGCCCTGCTGACGTGGGGCATCATTTACCGCGCGCATCACGTACCGTCCGATGCGACGTTGATCAAAGTCGCGTGGATCTTTGCCCTTGGAGCCGTCGTCTTCGCTGGATATTTCGTCGCCGTGCTGGTGGCGCCGCTGGTCGCCTACGCCCAAACCTTCGCACCGATTCATATCGTCGACGGATACGTGCGGTACCGCGAACCCGACGAACGCTCGCGCCCCGATGCGTGCGGCTATGCAGCCGTGCTCCTTGCGGACCGAGCCGTCGCCGGCGAATGGGAGTGGCTCGGCAGTCGCCGATTATTTAATGCGACGATCCCGGCCCTCGTCGAGTTCTCGCGCTACGGAATCCATAAAATCGATGGTAAGTCGACCGGTTTGCTTCCAGACGAAGACCTGCCGCTGCTTGCCATCGGCATCGCGACGCGCCACGGGCGCCGCGCCGACCTGTAAAGCTTGCTTGGAGTCAAGGCGCTCAGTTGTTGAGCGGAACGCGCTCCGTCGTATCGGCGGGCCAGTGGTGGCCGTACCCCGACATCAAGCAGACCGACGCACCGATCAGGAAGATGATGATCAACCCAACCGCAGCGACGCGGTAGAGTGACGGTGGTATGCCTTTGCTTTCGGGGACGCTGGTAAAGTCGAGATACTCGTCGTCGCGTACGATCATCGGTTACGCGCCTTTCGGGGGAGCGAAGCCGATCACGTTGAGGCCTGCGAGCAGCGCGAGAACCGCGCCCAGCCCGAGCAGCGCCAGCATCAGTTTGAAGACCTGGTTCTCGACTCCGGTCGCCCGCCAGTCCTTATAGAGCGCGTAAAAGGCCACCACCGCGACGGCGATGCCCGCGATTACCGCTCCCGACCGTTCGATGAGCTGTGCGTTCATCAACGTCACTCCTTATATTAGGTAGAAGATGGAGAAAAGCACAACCCAAATCACGTCGACGAAGTGCCAGTAGAGCGTGCCCGCCGTGATCCCGAAGTACTTGCCCCTGGTGTAGACTCCGGCCGCCGACTGGAGAACGAGCACCGTGAGATAGCAAACGCCGAAGAATACGTGCAGCCCGTGCATCCCGGTCAGCGTGAAGAACGAGGCGCCGAAGATCCCGCTGCCGCCCCACGTCACGTGCTCGCCGAAGATCAAGTGGTTGTATTCGTAGGCTTGGCCTCCGAGAAAGCCCGCGCCGAGGACGATCGTCGCCAGCAGGAACCACATATATTTTATGAAGTTTCCGTGCTTGAAGTTCTCGAGCGCGTAATGCATCGTCGCGCCGGAGCCGAACAGCACGACGGAGTTCCAGGCCGCGAACGCAACGTCGAGCCGCTGAATTCCCGGCGGCGGCCAGCCCTGCCCGCTGTTGCGCAGATAGAGATAGGCGAAGATGAACGACGAGAAAAGGACGCAGTCGCTGATCAGGAAGAGCAAGAAGCCTTGCAGGCGGAGTTCCCGCGTTTCGACGTAGAGCTGATCGACGCCGCCGTGCGCGTCGGCGCCGATCGCCGCGACGGACATCAATGCGCCCCCGCCGCGACCGGCGGCGGCGAATCGGTTAGCTCGTCCTCCAGACCCGCATATGGAAGCGGCTGGCTGAAATCGTACGGCAGGCCGTAGACCGTCGGGACGTGCTTGAAGTTATAGTAGTGCGGCGGTGACGGCACTTGCCACTCCAGCGTGCGCGCTCCCCAGGGATTGGCACCGGCCCGCTTCCCGTTCCGGATGCTCCACAGCACGTTGACGAAGAAAATCAGAATCGCAAGCGTCATCAGGTACGACGAAACCGATTCGAAGCGGTTCCAGAACGTGAACTGCGGATCGTAGGTCGCTACCTCGCGCGGCATCCCGAGCATGCCCAGCCAATGCATCGGAAGAAACGTGCCGTTGAAGCCGATGAAGAAGAGCCAGAAGTGAATCTTCCCCAGCGTCTCGTTGAGCAGGCGCCCCGACATCTTCGGGAACCAGTAGTACATGCCGGCGAAGATCCCCATCAGGCTTCCGCCGATGAGCACGTAGTGCAGATGGGCGACGATGAAGTACGTTCCGTGCACGTGAAGATCGAATGGAATGGCGGCAAGGAAGAATCCGGTTATGCCGCCGAGCGTGAAGAGGCCGACGAAGCCAATGGCAAAGAGCATCGCCGTGGTATAGTGAATCTTCCCGCCCCAAAGCGTCGCCGTCCAGGAGAAGATCTTGATGCCCGTCGGCACGCCGATGACGTATCGTGATGATCATGAAGGGCAGTTGCAAGAACGGCGCCAGGCCCGAGGTGAACATATGGTGCGCCCAGACCATAAATCCGAGCAGCGCGATCGCCATCGAAGAGAACGCGATGAGCTTATAGCCGAAGATCGGCTTGCGCGCGAACGTCGGCAGCACTTCGGAGATGATGCCGAAGGCCGGCAAGATCATGATGTAGACCGCCGGATGCGAATAGAACCAGAACATGTGCTGCCACATCACCGGGCTGCCGCCTTTGGTCGGGTCGAAGAACGGCACGCCGAACTGCCGCTCGATGAAGAGCGCGGCGAGCGCCGCCGCCAGCGCCGTCGTCGCGATCATCAGCAGCGGCGCGGTCGCGAACTGTCCCCAAACGAAGAGCGGCATGCGCGTAAAGGTCATGCCGGGCGCGCGCATCTTGAAGATCGTTACGATGAAGTTGATGCCGGTCATGCGTCGAGCTGATGCCGACCAGGAAGATCGCGGCGCACCACATCGAGGTTCCGGCCGCGCCCTGCAGCGAGATCGGCGGATACTCCATCCAGCCCGCGGTCGGCGCCCCCATGAGGAACGACGAGAAGAGCATCAAACCGGCGACCGGAAAGATCCAGAAGCTCAGCATATTCAGCCACGGAAAGGCGACGTCGCGCGCGCCGATCTGCAGCGGAAAGACGAGGTTGCCGAAGCCGCCGGTCAGGAGCGGAATGATGACCAGCCAAACCATCGCGCTGCCGTGCACGCTGTAGACTTCATTGTACGTGCCGGGTGCAACGAAGCCGCCGGAGGGGTTGAGCAACTGGGTGCGGATGGCTTCGGCCAGCAAACCGGAGAGGATGAAGAAGACGAAGCCGGTTATGAGGTACTGAATGCCGATGATCTTGTGATCGAGCGAAAAGACGTATCGTCGAACGAACCCCTGAGGTTCGGGATGAATGTGATCGGCGATGCCGCCCGGGTGAACCGCTGCTACTGCCATACCGCTTTCAAATATCTCACTTCAGTGCGTTGAGGAATGCCACTAGATTTGCGATGTCCTGCGGCGAGAGCCCATTTGAGCTCGCGCTGGGCATCGCGCCCATGCTGCCGGTGTAACCGTTCTCCAAGATCGACGCGACGTCCGCGGGATTTGCCGCTTGACCGTTGACCAAGTTGGGATGGTTGGAATCGTGGAGAACGCCCTCGAGGCCCGGCCCGACGAGGGTTTGGTTGAACGGAGCGAGCTTGTGGCAGGCCGTGCATTTTTGGCTGAAGAGCACCTTGCCGGCGGCGGCGTCGCCTCCTTGAAGCGAGATGGCTGCTCCGCCCGCGCCCGGCAACGCGTTGCTGACGCGAGCGTTCTTCTGCTGCCAGCCTTTGTACCACCGGTCGAATGAGTCCTTATCCTCGATCACCAAGACCTGCTTGTCCATTTCGCTGTGCTCGACGCCGCAGAACTGCGTGCAAATGATCGGATAGCGGCCCGCGAGTCGCGGCGTGAACCGGATCGTCGTTACCAGGCCCGGAACGGTATCGTTTTTGAGCCGCATCGCAGGCACCCAGAATCCGTGGATCACGTCGGCCGACGTGAGGTTGAGCGTCACCGGCACGTTCAGCGGAAGGTGCATCTCGTCGGTAACCTCGCCGTTGATCTGCGGGTACCGGAACGAGAAGTAGAACTGATGGCCGATCGCCTCGACGACGACGCCGTTGGCCGGCTCCAACTCGATCTCGTACCAGATTCGTACGCTGACGATCGAGAGCAAGATCACGAAGAGCACCGGAATGACCGTCCACCAAAACTCGAGCTTGCGGTTATCGTGGATCTGCACGCCGATCGCATCGGGCGCGTCGGAGGCTTTGGCGCGGAAGACGATCGCGAAATACACCAGATAGCCGACGATGAAGACGTACAGCGCGCTGCCGGTCGCCGCCATAAAGCGAAAGAGCGTATCGACCTGCCGCGCCGTAACGATCGCAGCTGGTAGATAGCGTTCCAGCGGAAAGGCGTACCAAAAGACGATGGCACCGATCGCCACCAACGTGAGGACCGCGGTGTACGCCCAGAATCCGCGACCGACCTGGGCCGGCTGCGCTGTTCTCTCTACCAAAGAATGCTCTCCCTCAACCTACTATAGGCGCTCAGCACGCTCGTCGCACCGACTAAACGGGCTGTTAAGAACCCCTCTCGGCCGCCCCTGCAAACTCTCGGACCAGCCAGTCCACGTTGGTAATGGCGGTCCCAACGACGACGGCGTCGGCTCCGGCATCGAGCGCAGCCCTCACGTCGGCCGGCAAACGAACCCCGCCCTCGCATACGGCGAATTTACCCAATCGCGAAACCTCGGCTACGAGACCGAACGCGGGCAGCGCGTGATTCTTCGTCGGTCCCGTATAGCCGCACAGCGTCGTCGCCAAGATGTCGGCGCCGGCGGCGCTCGCCGCCGCTGCGTCCGCCGTGCTAGAGCAATCGGCCATCGCGAGCCGGCCGGCCGCGTGGATGGCCTCGACCGCGTCGACGAGCAGGCTGCCGTCCGGCCGTGGCCGGCCGGTTGCATCGAAGGCCACGATCTCGGCGCCCGTACCGATAATCGCTCCCACTTCGTCGAGCGACGGAGAAATGTAGGCCTCGAATCCGGAATATTCGCGCTTGATCAGCCCGACGATCGGCAAAGCGACGCGCTCGCGCGCGGCGCGAAGGTTCTCGACGCCCTCGATGCGGACCGCAACGGCCCCACCGTCTTGCGCGGCTCGCGCCATCGCAGCAATGATTGCCGGATCGTCGAGCGCGGAACCGCGCCAAGCCTGAACCGAAACGATCAACCCACCGCGCAGCGCTTCGAGAACGCTCATCGCGTCAGCTCCGGCACGTGCAATCCGAGTTCCCGGTAGGCGAGCAGCAGCGCGCCCGCCGCCGGTTCGTACCGTGGTTCGACGACTTCGGCAGTTGGGATTGAATTCAAAATAGCCCTCCTGGTCCAGTCGCGGAAGCGCGCGTCGCTGAAGAGCCCGCCGAGTAGAGCGACTTTGGGCGATCTTGTGGACGCCGCAACCAGCACAACGAGACGGACCAAGCTCTCAGCGCCGCGACGGCCGAACTTCCACAAACGCGGGAACTTAAAGATTTCCGGCGCAAACGACGCCAGCGTATCACGAGCTACTTCTCCCGCGTAGACTGCCCGTGCGAGTTCGCGTAGCGAGCCCACGCCGAAGAAGTCGCAGGCTTCCTGCGATCCTCGCTCGACGTGACCGTAGTCCGACGCCCGCATCATTTCGGCGAGCGATTCGCGAACGATGTTGAAGGCGCTTCCCTCGTCGCCGAATAGGTAGCCCCATCCGCCCAGCGTACTCGAACGGCCGCGCTCATCCACGCCGTAGACGACCGAGCCCGTTCCCGCGATGACGATCACGCCGGGACCGCCGCCGAAGGCACCCGCATGCGCGATCGGAGCGTCGTGCCTGAGAACGATTCGATCTGATGACAACTGCGGCTGCGCTCCGTAGATCCGGCCTTCATAGCCGCTGATTCCGGCGACGACCGCCGCAAAGCGCACAGCGGCGGGCAGTGCGGCATTACGCCGTGCGTCCTCCAGCGCGTTGCGCAGCGCATCACGCAGTCGGGTCGAGTCCGATTGCTCGCCTACCTCGTCAGCGGGCCCGGCAACACCGCGACCAAGGATCGTTCCGCGCTCGTCGCCGATCACCGCAGCCGTCGAGCTTTGTCCACCGTCGATGCCGGCAAAGAGTTCGGTCACGGCGCAGCGGCCACGAGGTCGCGGGCGAAGGCGTCGGCAGCGTCCTCACGCGCTTCTCGACTTGGAAGCCTCGCGATCTCGCCGATTGCCTCCAAGTGATGATACAACTCGTGGGCGATCGCTACCGGCACCAACGTTCGCGCCAAGCGTTGGTTCACGCGAATCTCGGGGCCGCCGGGTTCGTATTCGGCGCGCAGCTCATCCCTACCCCAATCGCCGAGATCAGCGAAGCAAATGCGCACGCCGTATTTCACGCAAAGCGCGGTCGCTTTGTCATGGTTCGACAGGTTCACCATGACACTGAGAGGGTCACCGTGTCCCTCACGTTCGGCGTAGATCCACGCCGTCGGCCACGAGTTGCGCCCGAAGCTCGTTGGTGTCGACGCCGGCAACGCGCACGCCGCGTGCGCAAGCCAGCGCCGCGGCCGTTCCGGCGGCCTGTCCGAGCGTCATCACCGTCGGCGTCAAGCGAGTCGACGCCAGCGCTTCGTGGGTCGTAGAAATGCAGCGCCCCGCCACCAGCAGCTGCTCGCGATTGACCGGCACGAGGGTGCGGTACGGAATCTCGTAGCTCGCTCCCGGCGCAAGGCGCTGCGTGCTGGTTCCGCTGCCGCTGGGATTGTGCACGTCGATCGGATACGCGCTGCGTGCAACGGCATCGTCGAAGCGCCGCGCCTGCAAAACGTCGTCGCGCGTAAGCGTGTAGCGGCCGACGATGCGGCGCGATTCGCGAATGCCGACTTGGGTTCCGGTAGCCGCGATCCGTGCGCCGGCGAAGCCCGGCACCCGCCGGCGAAAGAACTCCAGCAACTGCATTGCCTGTAACCGGGATTCGATTTCGGCTCGCGTGAGGTCGTCGGGATCGAGCGGATCGACGTTGACGACGCGCGTCATGTTGACCGTGACCTCGTCGGGATACGGCGAGATAAAAAACGAGACCAGCTCGCGCGGAATGTCGACGAGCCCATCCGCGCGCGCGCGCTCCCAAAGCTGGTTCAGGCCCGCGACCGCCGTTAGCGCGGCCGGCACGCGCTCTTGCGGGCGCAGCGACGTGCGCATCTCGTCGGGATGTTCGCGCAAATACGCTGCAAGCTCCGCCAGATCGACGTGGCTCAGCCGAAACATCAAGGTAGCGGGCTGGACGCGTCCGCGCTCGTCGCCTTGTTGCGTCGGGACGCCGGCGGAAAAGGCCACGAGCGCGTCGGCCGTAGCGTCCACGACGACCCTTCCACGATAGCTGCGCGTGCCGCCGGCCGTCGCAAACGTCGCTCCGCAAACGGCCTCCCCTTCGAGCTGCGCCGATAAGAAGTAGGCATGCAAGAGTAACGCCACGCCCGACTCTTGCATCATCTCGAAGAGCAGCGCTTTATGCACTTCGGGATCGAACGGGGTGATCGTCGCGACATAATCCGACGAGTCGGTCAGGTGACCTGGTGACGCGCCCTTGGCCATCAGCCGCTCGACCATCTCTTGCGCGATGCCGCCGACGATGCGTTCTTCCGACGAATGAAAGGTCATCCACGGACCCACCATTGCGGCGGTCGCAGTACCGCCCAAAAAACCATAACGCTCGAGCAGCAGCGTACGGGCGCCATGGCGCGCCGCCGCAATCGCGGCGGCGCAGCCCGCATTGCCGCCGCCGACGACCAGCACATCGAACTCGGCCGCGTCGGAGCGCGTCGAAGACCGCATCTGCGCGCAATTCGTCGCCCCGCACGGCAGGCCATTTCTTAGCGCGGGGCAATAGAGCGGGATGCAGGTTCAAATCGCTGCCCAGGACCGCAATTGGGCAATGGCCGCGCACCTGAGCGCGCTGATCGCCGTCGCGGGATTACCGTTCGGTCACATCGTGGGACCGCTGGTCGTCTACCTGATCAAAGCACATGAGTCGGAGTTCGTCGCGGAGCACGCGCGGGCATCGCTTAACTATCAGATCACGGTTTCGATCGTCGGTTTCGTCGGGGTCATCGCCGCGGTCGCCGTCATGCTCGGCTACATCGCGAGCGGCTCGGCGCAGCAGATGTCCGATACGGGAGCCGGCCTTAGTCTCGCCGTCTTTTGGATTGCGATCGTAATCGCCGTTCTGTTGATTCTGCTGGTTTCGCTCATCTTCATCATTGCCGGGACGGTCGCGGCGAGCCAGGGCCGAACGTACAACTACCCATTCGCCATCCGCTTTTTGCGTTAGGAGCACGCCGATGTTGATGCAACGAGTCAAACCTCTCGCGCGCATTCTGGCACAAGGAAGCGACGAAGAGCACGGCCTCAAACGGTCGCTCGGCCCATGGGCGCTCACCGCCATGGGCATCGGTGCGATCATCGGTACGGGAATCTTCGTTCTCACCGGCGTCGCTTCGGCGACGCGCGCGGGTCCGTCGTTAACGCTTTCGTTCGTCGCCGCCGGCATCGTCAGCGCGCTGGCCGCGCTCTGCTACGCCGAAGTCTCCAGCAAGATCCCGATTTCCGGCAGCGCGTATACCTATACCTACGCGACGCTCGGCGAGTTCCTGGCTTGGATCGTCGGCTGGGCGCTGGTCCTCGAATATGCGCTCGGCGCGGCGACCGTCAGTGTCGGGTGGTCCGGCTATTTTAACTTCATCCTGCACACGCTCTTCAATCTCAATATTCCCCAGGCGTGGCAACACAGCCATTGGGATGCGACGCCGGGAATAGCCAACTTGCCCGCCGCGGCGATTATCTTTCTGATCACCGCACTGCTCGTGCGCGGAACCAAGGAATCGGGAAGCGTCAACGCTATCATCGTCGCAATTAAGCTTGCGGTCGTGCTTTTCTTTATCGCGATCGGCCTGGGTCACATCAATCCCGCGAACTATCACCTTCCGCCGGGCCCGCTCTCCGGCGCGGGCGGCTTCTTCCCATTCGGCTGGGCCGGAATGTTTGGGGGCGCCGCCTTCATCTTCTTTGCGTACATCGGATTCGACGCCGTCTCGACGACCGCCGAAGAGGCGCGGAATCCGGCGCGCGATCTCCCGATCGGCATCATTGCGAGCCTCGTGGTCTGCACGATTCTCTATATCATCGTCGTGGCGATTCTCAACGGCATGGTGCCATTCTACACGCTCAACGTCAACTTCCCCGTCGCGTTTGCGGTCGACAGCGTCGGGCTCGCGTGGGCGGGCGTGATCATTTCGTTCGGCGCGATCGCCGGTTTGACGACCGTGCTCCTCGTGATGATGTACGGACAAACCCGAATATTTTACGCGATGTCGCGGGACGGACTCATCCCGCCGCTGTTCGTTCGCTTGCATCCGACGTGGCGTACGCCGTGGATCTCGCAAATTCTCTTCGGTGTTTTGATTGCGGCCGCCGGCGCACTCTTTCCGATTAGCATCCTAGGATCGCTTACCAATATGGGGACGCTCAGCGCCTTCGTGCTCGTCTCGATCGCCGTACCGGTGCTGCGCAACCGCCATCCGGAGACGCAAGGCAAGTTCACGGTTCCGTTTGGCCCCTATTTGATTCCGGTGCTCTCGGCCGTCACGGCACTCTTCTTGATCTATTTCCTACGGCAGGGTAACCCGCTGGTGTGGGGATTCTTCCCGCTGGTTTGGCTTGGCTTCGTTGTTTGGCTGGCCGCCGGTCTGCTCTTCTACTTTTCGTACGGACGCCACCAAAGCACGATTGCTCTAGAAGAGGCTGAAGGACTCGCGATTCGCCAACCACCAGTAAATTAATTTGCCGCCTTTGGGTTCGATCGCGAGTGGTAGACGTCAGAAGCGAAGAATCGGAGTTCGGGCGCTGGACGGCGGCGCGATGGGCGCCCCCGCCATCTTCGCAGCTGTTCGACATCGTCGAGCGCATTTGGTACTTCGATGGAACGATGGCGTTTCCGAAAGAGCGCGTTTTCCCCGATGGCCGGGCCGAGCTGATCGTGATGCTCGACGAGCCGCACCGCGACGGCGACGACGCGCGTCTCGCATCGTTTCCCGCGGTCTGCATTAACGGACTGCGGACGCGGTCGTCGGTCGTGGTCGCGCCGCCGGGGCGCTGCCGCGTAGTGGGCATCCGCTTCGAGCCGACGGGCACGCGCCGGGTGTTGCGCGCATCGATGCAAGCGCTCGTCGACGTTACCGTCGATCTGCGCGATGCGCTCGGCCGGGCGGCGACCGAACTCGGCGAGCGTTGCAACATTGCCGCCGAATCGGCTGGCCCGAGCCCCTCTCGGGCCGCGATCGATGTGGTACGCGCTGCCGCGCAATGGGTGCTGCAGCGGCTCGGCGACGACATCGGTGTAGATCCGGCCGTTCTGTGGACGACGAGAGCGATTCGTGAGGCGCGCGGCGGCGTTGCAGTTGAAGCACTCGGATCGACGATCGGACTGCGACGCGCCGCACTGGCCCAGCGGTTCTCCGACGCCGTCGGCGTCACGCCGAAGCGGTTCGCGCGCATCGTGCGGTTCCACACCGCCCTCGCGCTGCTTGGCCGGCGCGGCCGCATATCGCACGCGGCGACGGACCTTGGTTACTACGACCAGGCGCATATGCATCGCGATTTCGCCGAGTTTGCCGGCATGACGCCGGGAGCGTTCGTCTCCGCCAACCGCTACCCTGGCTCGGCCAGTGTCGCCGAATTGTGAACATTTTTCCAAGACGGACCGTCGGCTGGCGCGTACGATGAACCCATGAACGCTCAGCAAACGCGCAAACTGCAAAGCATCTATCCGGCCATCCGCTACAACGACTGCCGAGCCGCGATTGCGTGGCTCACGTCGGCACTCGGTTTTGAAGAGAACGTGGTGTACCCCGGCGAGGGCGAGAGCATCGCGCACGCGCAGCTCCAACTCGGCGGTGACATCGTCATGCTCGGAAGCGCGAACGGCAAGACTGCCGGAACCTACATCGCGCTGGAAAGCCCGGCCGCGATCGACGCCGCATACGCTCGCGCGGAGGCGGCCGGCGCAGAAGTCACTCGAGAGATCGAAGAGACCGACTACGGGTCACGCGAGTTCAGCGTGCGCGATCCCGAAGGTCGCGTCTGGAGTTTCGGGACCTGTCGCCCGCAAGCCGGCATCCCCGACTAGATCGCCAGCGCATCGACGCGGTATTTGCGGAATATGCGATCTCTCGTCGCAACCGTCAGGTCCTCGAGTTGAGCTTGGGCGACGATCATCCGATCGAACGGATCGGCGTGGTGTGGCGGAAGAGCGTATACTGCCAGGGCGTGGTCCCGCGTCACGTCCACGACCGAAATCCTAAAGTCCGCAATTCGACGCACGACGTAGGCGGCCGGGTGGGCCGGCAATGTGAGCCTCCCTATCGAAGCCTTGATCGAAATTTCCCAGATGCTGGCTGCAGAGAGATGCAACTCAGTCGCGGGATCCTCGAGGACGCGCCGTGCCGCCGGTCGAACGCGCTTCCATTCACCAGCGATCCACAAGAAGGCGTGCGTGTCGAGAAGAACTCTCACTCGGCGCCGAAGGCACGCGCGATTTCCCGTGGGAGCGGTGCGTCGAAGTCGGGTGCGATTCGTATCTTGCCTTCGTCGATGCCGAACGGGCGACTCGCTTGAGCGCTGGGGACCAGGTCGGCCACAGGTTTACCCCCGCGTGTGATCGTGATGCGCTCGCCGCGCTCGGCTCGGCGCACCAACATTGAGAGGTGCGTCTTTGCCTCGAGTATGCTGGCGGTTTTCATGACCCCAAGAGTTTATCGTGGGGCTGGGTACTAGTCAAGATCCTTGACCAGAGAAACATTCGCCGCTCGTAAGCGCTACGCGCACGCGCTGACCTACGGCGTGTAGCGAAAGATCGTACCTGCCCCGTTGTAGCTAACCGCGCCGCCGGACTGGGTGGTGCCGTAGAGTTGGCCCTGCGACCCGAGCGGAGTGAGGCCCCACGGGCCGCCGCCATCGAGCATGCCGGCAAAGCTGTGAAGAATTTTGACGCCGGAGGAATCAGCACTGTAGATTGTGCCCTGCTCATTTGAGCCGCCACTGAAGGTGGTACCGTAAAATTCGCCGTTCTGAAAGACGAGTCGGCCAGACGGCACCAGGCCGTCCCCCTTTCCCGAGAAACGATGGACGATCGTTTCGTGACCGGCGAGACTCATTCTGAAGAGAGTCCCTCCGCCCACGCTGTAATAGCAGGAGCTCTCGCACCCACCTTCGCTCGTCACTCCGTAGAGCGACGCGTTAGCGTAAACGAGAGGCGTCTCGGGACGGCTCCCATCTTTTTTCCCTTGAAATGAGTGGACGACTGATTCGCGGCCTGAAAGACTCACCTTGAAGACCGTTCCGCATCCATTGCTGAAGTCGCATTTCCCGCCGAAGGCCGTCGTTCCGTATAGGACGCCGCCGACTACGAGCAACGCGGCGTCTGGATTGGCCGCATCCGGCGGCCCGGCGAATCGATGCAGCACCGACTCGTTACCCGAAGTATCGGTTGCGAAAACTACTCCACAACCGGGCGGCGAACTGCTATATCCACAGTCGGTACCGCCGGCGTAGGTTGTCCCGTATAACGTGCCGTTGATAGCGACGAGACCGGCTTTGGGATATGCGCCGTCGGAGCCGCCTTTAAAACGGTAAACGACGCGCTCTCTCCCCTTGATGTCGACGGCGAAGACCGTTCCGCAGCCGTTTGTATAGCCGTCCTCACTACAGGCACCGCTGTCGTTGCCTCCGCCCATCGTGGTCCCGTAAAGTGTGTTTCCGACGAGCAGAAGATCGCCGTTCGGCTTCTCGCCGTCCTCCTTTGATGGGCCTTTGAAGCTATAGATGGATTTCGTCCCGTCAAAAACGGTTCCACACCCCGTGGGGCACGCCGTCGTGAAGCCGCCAAGCAGTGTCGTACCGAAGAGCCGGCCTTTGACCGCAGTGAGCCCCCCGAACGGATCGCTACCGAAAGCGCCTCCTTGAAATGCATAGACGAGCTTGTAGCCTCGATGGTCGTCTTGTAATAGAGTTCGCGAGGACGAGCCAGCGATGATCGCCGGCAACGTTGGATCTCGATTGCATCCCGCAAGACACGAGATCAGGAAAGCTCCCAAGCAAATGTATTGAGTTAGCTTGCTCACCCTGAGAACCTCATTCGTTTCGGTAGGCTACGGCTGAACTCGATAGTACCGGCTAGGCGCCCCCTCGCCCTCTTCTTCGGAGAAGGGCTTCCGAGCAGGTGGCAGGCTTCTTCGTGCCAACGGCTAATGGCCAGCCAGCTAACCACGGACCGGCAGGAGGTGGGTATTATCAACTCATCGTCCCAGGCTACGAGCAGTCGTTTCGCTCTTGCGTTAGCGCTGTTAGTTTTGGCCGGCTGCGAAACGCAACAGACGACGTTGATGCCGTCTCGCAACTGGGTTCAGGCGCAAGCGCGCGTTGTTTCCCATTCCGTTAGCGCGGGCGGTCATTCCTATGTGGTCGACGAGATCTACTCTCCATCGGAGAGTAACTTGGAAGGCATAGCTCCCGGTCCGAACGACCACATTTGGTTCACAGGAGATACGCTGGTCGGGCAGTCTTCGATCGCCAGCGATATGACGGAGTTTCTCCTGCCCGTCTACGGAAACGTGACTTCGATCGTCGAGGGGCCGGACAAGAATCTTTGGACCACGTTGTATCCGGCCGCGATCGGACGAATGGGAAGTAATGGCCATTTGACCGCGTTCACTCTGGATCGCAAGTTAGGCATTCCCTCTTCGATTACCAACGGTCCCACTCGGGCGCTCTGGTTCATTGCAAATGGCTCGCCGAATCGTATCGTAAGCACCACCGTGACCGGAGAAATGAAAGCATACGGGGTGCCCGCAGGCTCCGCGCTTCAATGGCTAACGTTAGGTAGCGATGGAAATCTGTGGTTTACGGACGGTGCGCGGAATAGGATCGGTCGCATGACCCCGACCGGAGCGATTAAAGAGTTCTCCGTTCCGACGCCGGATGCCGGCGTCTCCGGTATTTGCCAAGGCCCCGATGAAACGCTATGGTTCGTCGAGCAAAATGCAAATAAGGTTGCCAGCGTAACGCTGGGGGGATCGTTCCACGAGTACAACATACCGACGCCTTCGAGCGGCCCGGCCGCCATTGTAGCCGGACCCGACGGGGCCTTATGGTTCACTGAGGAATCCGTCGGCCGGATCGGTCGCATTACCACTTCGGGGAGCGTGATCGAGCTGAAGCTATTCGCAGAGTACGCTCGACCTTACGATATTACGGTCGGAAGCGACAAGAACGTTTGGTTCACCGAGTCGCAGTCATCGGGTATCATGGGCCGCGTCGAGTTGCACGAGGTACCGCACTCCCAGCCGGTCTACTCGACGATCACGTTGTCATTCGGCAAACGTCGTCCCCAACTGGGCGTCGCCGAACAGCTCCCCTTATCGATCTCCGTTCAGAATCTTGCTCATCACGTAATCAAAGGTCACTATCCAAACAGGGTGCACCTGACCAGCACCGATCCAAAGCAGGCGACGCTCTCTCAAGAATCGGTAGACTCGTCCGGCGTCGCCGTCAAGGTCTCCTACTCAGGGCACTATACGAGCGCCGTCATCAGCGCGAATGCGGATGGCGGCGGCAGAGTGTCTCCGGCTACGATTCTACCGTCGGCGCCGCGGGATAAAAAGTTGCCGGCTCCCGGCTTCGGGCTCACTCCAGGTCCGAACGACACGCTCTGGATATGTTTGAGAGACGGCAAGATTGCCTCGTACGCCGAGGATGGCACCGTCCACAGCTATCGTGCCACAACGTCGTTCAAGGAGGAGAGCTGTTCGATTTTGGAAGGCCCAGACGGCAACGTTTGGTTCACCGACTATTCGAACGATAGAATCGGTAAAATATCGCCGCAAGGCCACGTCACGTTTTATCCGCTCGGCGACAACGCTTCGCCGTACTCGATGGCGCTTGGCTCCGATGGCGCTTTGTGGTTTACAGAGTTCCTTACCAGCAAAATCGGAAGACTCACGACCGACGGCCAACTAAAAACCTACAGTGCGCCCCAAACCCCATTCGACATTGTCGCCGGTCCTGACGGTAACTTATGGTATAACGACGAGGCCGGCGACATCGTCAGAGTAACCACCGGCGGAAAGTTTAGACCCGTGCATCACCTCTACGAACTTAGCGATCTCTGGGTGGGCTTCGGCAACCTCTGGTTTTACGGTCCGCAAAGCCGGCTGCTCTACGAGATGTCGACGACGGGCAAGATCCTCAACCAATATTCCGTACCCGACAACTGCCTGCCGTTTACGGTCGCGTTTGGACCGAAGAAGAGCGCGTGGTTTGTCGACCCCGGCAACGACTGCCTGGCGAGGATGACGGCGACCGGCACGTTCATTGTCGTGCCGACGTATAGTCAAAGAAGCAATCCGGGGCTCTTCGCGGATATCGTCGTGGGGCCGCGCGGCGACTTGTGGTTCACCGAGTCGGGCATGCGCGGGCTTGGATGGGTCGATCCCCGCACAATGTAATCTGTCGCACCCTTACGCGCTTCGCGGTTCAATGAGGATGACGATCGACTCGTCGGGCTCGCAGCCTTCGACTTCTTCGGCGGCTAGTGCAATGGCTTGCTCCGTGCTCGTCAGGCCTTCGTACGCTGCGATGCGGGCCGCTCGCAGCAGATAAAGCGCGGGCAGCGCGCGGCCCACGTCGCCGAACTGCGTCGCGTCCTCCACTGCGTCGCGCACGCGCGCTTCGACCGCGGCCGCAGTCGTTTGTGTGAGCCGGTAATCACGCAGCGCGAGCCTTACGACACCGCGTTCGTCGATCACCTTAAGATCGCGGCGCCGTTCGTAGCCGCTCAAAGCATCGGTTAGCTCGATCCCACGGAGCTCGGCGGCGTCGCAGGCGAACGACTGCGCGGCGATCGCTGTCCGATCGGACTCGCTGCACGCGTCGCCGGCCGCCGCTTCCACGAGCGCCGTCGCCCCCGAGGCAGTGGCGCTGACCTTATTGCGTTGCGTATCGATCTCAATCTCGACGACGACCCGCTCGGGCGCGGCACCGGCGGCGATGACGCGGTCGGCCGCCTCACGCCGAATGCGCGCGATCTCTTGCGGAGTTGGCGAGACGATCGTGCGCTCCACGACGTCGCGCACCAGCGCCAACGCCACGCCGATGGGCGCGATCACCTCCGCGTCGCGCGCGATCCGGTACGGCAGCTTCATTGCGGCGGCGAGATGCGGCACGACCGCGCCGCAACCGCCGCCGCCGCCGACCAGCGTTATGCGCTCCTCGTCGAGCGCGTAATCGCGAGCCAAAGCGTCGGTCGCCGCGCGTAGCTTCGAAACTGCGAGGGCGAGCACACGCTGCGCCAAAGCGAGGGCGTCGCCGCCGGTGTGCTGCGCGAGCAACTCAAAGCCCCGGCGCGCCGACTCGCCGCTGCCGCGCGCGAAGGCGCCCTCGGGAACCTCTCCGGCGAAATTGGCCGCGCACGTGACCGTCAACGCGATCCGCGCGCCGGAACGCGTGACGAGCACGACGTGGTCGGCGCGATCCTGCGGCGTCGGCGCGATCAGCTCGACGCGCGCTCCCTCGATCAACTCGGGCGCAACGAAACACGCGTACGCGCAGCCGGCGATGTGCGCGCTGCGCGGCCCAACGTCGACGATGCTGCCGCCGTCGAGGCGCAGCATGCTCCCGCCGCCGATTCCCAGCGTGCGAACGTCGAGCGTGCGCAACATCGTGCGATGGCCGCCAATTCTCGCGGGCTGCATCTGCGGGCGCCCATTACGGATGACCGAACAATCCGAGCTCGTTCCGCCGACTTCGATAAAGATGCCGTCGCTCAAGCGCTCGTACAGGAGCGCACCGGCAATGCCCGCTGCCGGCCCCGAGAGCAGCGTGAGAATCGGACGGCGCCCGACCTCGCGGACGTCCATCACGCCACCGTCGCTGCGCATCACCATCAGCGGCGCGGGAATTGCCGCACGCTCCACGGCCTGCGCGGTCATCCGTGCGGTGCGCACCATCGTCGGCAGAATCGCCGCGTTGATCGCCGCCGTGCGCGTGCGCGAGCGCAGTCCGTACGCCGAGCTGACGTCGTGGCCGCTGGTCGCCTCGATTCCTCGCTCGCGCGCATACATCACCGCGGCCGACTCGTGCTCCGGCCGATCGACCCCGAAGCTCTCGCTGGCGGCAACCACTTGCGCGCCGGCGTCGATCAAGCGGTCGACGGCGGCCCGCAGCGCGTCGCCGTCACCGGCGCGCACGAACGCAAACTGCGGAGCAAAAACCGCCCCCGAACTCACCGAAAAGGCGCGAAAGCGCATCTGCCGCCGCGACAGCCACGCCAAGCCGTCGAGTAATCCGAGCACGCCAACCCGCGCGAGATCCCCTTCGAGCAACGCGTTGGTGGCCTGCGTCGTCGAGTGCGCGATAAAAGCAATAGAACCCGCGTCGACCGCAGAATCGGCCAGCAGCTGCTCGATGCCCGCAACGATTCCCTCGGCGACGCCGCGCTCCGCATCGTGCGTCGTCGGGACTTTGACGCGAGCCACCAGCTCGCGCGTCGCGGCATCGATGGCGACGACATCGGTGAACGTTCCCCCCACGTCGATGCCGACTCGAAGCTTTCGCGCGGCGCTCATTTCTGCAGATCGGCCGTCAATGCGTAGGTAACCATGTGCAGCGCTACGCGGCCGTCGCTTACATAACGATCGAAAAGGTCGTTCAGATCGCGGCGCAGCGCCTCCGCCGGCGCGCCGGCAGCCGGCAAATACGAGGACGAGGCCGCGCGCCCGAGGAGCGCCTCCCGGTCCATCTCTTGAAGCGAGAGCGCTTCGGTGCGCGAGATTTGCGACGCCGGGAATCGAACGAATGCCTCGAGCGCGCGCCGCCGCATGGCCTCAGTGTCGTCGGTCGCGTAGGCTCGCACGACCTCGCCGTACGCCTTCGTGAATGCATCGCGTTCGTCGCGCTCGTACTGCAAGATTGCGGCGCGCCGGCGCGCGACGCGAGCGAACTCGTGCATCACGTCGATCGTCGCAAACCAATGAAAGGCCTGACAGGCAACGATAAGATCGACGCTCGCATCGGGCAGGCCGGTATGTTGCGCCGTGCCATCGATCCACTCGATGTTGGAATTGGGTTCCGCCTGCGATCGCATGCGCAGGTTCGGCTCGATCGCGATGACCTTCGCACCGCGCCTGGCGAAGAGCCGCGACGAAATTCCCGTGCCGGCGCCGACATCGGCAATCGTCAGCTCTGACGGATCGCCGAGCCCAGCGAGAACCGCGTCGATTGCTTCCTTTGGATAACCGGGACGGAAAGAGGCGTACGATTGCGCCCGGTTCCCAAAGCGAGAGACCGAGTCGGGTTTATTCTCCATCGCCCGCAATTGCCGTAAAGGGCGCGCCAAGCGCGATCTCCACCGCGCGGCCGCCTTGCAGAACTTCAAACGTATGCGGCTTACCGTCATAAGCCAGCTCTTGAGCCGGATAAGTACCGTAGAGCCACCACGCTTTGCCGTCGATATTTTCAACGATTTCCCCCGAGCGCAAACCGGCGACATAAGCGGGTCCTCCGGCGCGAACGTAGATCCGCAGGTTGCCGTCGCTCGTGCGGAAGAGCGCATAAAAGTATGCGGGACGGTCTGCCGGTCGCACGGCGGCGCCGCGCGCAAACAGATTGTCGCTGCGCACCGGATCCGAAAGCGCCCAAGCACGCAGCCGCGCCAGGCCTTGGTCTGCCAGCACCCGCGCCGCGTCCGCGCCGGCGTGCGGCGCGATGACGACGTGATCGTGCCACTCGTCGACGATCCAGCCGCCGCAATCTTCGAGCCGCAAACCAATATCGAGGTCGTCGCCGCTTGCAAGCGCAAAGACCGAACTACCGATGCGAAGGTATGCGGCGTATGATTTGGCGGAACAATCGCTGACGTTCGGGTCGTCGTGAATCCGCGTTGCGGTCCAGGCTCCGCCGCGCAACTCGGAGGCAACGACATCGGCGCCGACGCGCCCAAAGGGCGTTCCGTCGTCGTCGACGGCGAGTCGATCGCGTGACGAGGGCGGAGCGTAGAACCCTGGCAGCGTCTCGGCAGCGCCGGCGATATGGTAGAGTGCGGTAAAGGTCGGCTTGCCGAAGAGGAAAGGGGAACCGACGACGACCGCCAGCGTTGCGACGATCGCGACGACGGTTTGATAGGGAAGCGTTCGCCGGGTAATCGTTTGGATCGGCACCCCCGTGAAGTTGGCGACCCAAACGTTTGCGGTATTGGTTGGATCGCAGACGTTCTGCACTTGAACGACCGCCATCACAGCGGCCACGAGCACGACCGGCGGCAAGACGTGCGCGGTCAACAGCACCGTAAAGATCGCGATCCCGACGCCGAACGGGTTGAGCGGACCGCGATACAGCACCAGCGGGCTTGCGACGCCGAAGAGCATCACGTAGCCGAGGGGCGTGCGAAGCCAATCTCCCGCGACCAGCGGTCGCAGCGCGGCGGCAAACTGCGGTTGGGTCGTCGCAACCAGCAGCATCCCGATGCCCATGAAGAGCAGCACCGCCGGCGCAACGTCTTCGACGCCGCGAATCGCCGCGGCGACAAGCCGCTGCACGGCCAGCGCCGGGCGCGTGAAGAGCACGCCGAAGAGTGCTGCCACTAAGAACGCCACCGCGGCGTCGGTGTGAAACGAATAGAAGAGCAGCAGCGGGATCAGCGGCGTGACCAGCGCGACGGCCGGCACGCGTTGAAAATTGGAATCCTCCGGGGCTCGGACGGCCCACGTCGCATACCTTCGCGCGCGGCGAAACGATACGGCAGCGTACGCCAGCAGAACTGCTCCGTCGACGAGGGCCAGCAGAATCGCGTACGGCACGAGCTGCTCGCGCGGCACGCCGAAAAACGTATTATAGAACGTCCAGTTGGCGATGTTGAAAATGTAGCCGAGCGCGAAGCTCATCAAGAAAAGCGTCGCCGCAATCGTGCGCGGAACGCCGGCCGTCATCATGATCGGAAGCACGATCGAACCAACCATGATGATGCCGCCCAGACCTTGCAGCGAGGCGAAGAGCACCGCGACGATCGCGCAGAATACCAGGCTCAGCACGAAGGGCCGCTCGCCGCCGAACTCGGCGGCAAGATTGACGATCGTTCGAGCGATTCCGGTCTCGATCGTCACCCGCCCGAGCAGCGCGCCAAAGATGACGGCGACGTAGAATGGCGCGAGCTTGACCGCCCCGCCGGTAACGATTCCGCCCAACGCGGTAAAAGGCACGCCTGCCGCCAGCGACATCAGCAGCGCCATGCAGGGAATCGCTATCAGCGCCGGGACCGCGCGGCGATACATCAGCACTGCGAAGACCGCGAAGACGGCGAGGATGAGGAGGGCGGTTACGATGACAGGATGCTTTCGAGCGGGGGCAGCGATTTCGAGGTTACGTACTCGCGCGTGACGCGATAAAATGCATCGGCTCGTTCGATCGCTTTTTGTGCGGCGAGATGGTAACGCTCGAGGTTGCTCGCGAGATGGCCTTCCCGGCTTTCGTACCGCCAGGCTTGCGCGTACAGCGGCGCCAGTTCCTCATAGGCGTCCCGCAGCTCCCACATCCAGTAGCGGCACCAATACAGATCGCGCAGCGTCGTCTCCGGGTCGGTCTTGGCGTGCGCGAGCGCATCGGCGTACATCGTCCGAACCTCGGCCGCAATCTGAAACTTCCGGCCGAGAACGTCGTAGCGGCGCGCGGCGAGAAACATTACGAAGGCTGCGTTGGCGTGCAAAAGGGGGCGCTCGAAATAACGGTCGGCCTCGACCGTTTCGGCGGAGAGCCGAACCTGCGGCAAGTCGACCGCGGCTTGCGCTGCGGCGGCAGAATCGAATGGATCGGCCCAAAAGAGCGCATCGGTTTGGCCGTAGGAATAGCCCTGCGGTTCCAGGAGCGACAGCGCCCATGCCAGTTTGTGAACGTTGGAACCGTAGCGCCGGTCGTCGACGCCGAAGAACGCGCTCGGATAATCGCGCTCGAAGCCTTCGAGCGAGAGGTCCTGGTCTTGCCACGCCGCGGCTGCCGCGTAGATCACCGGATACCACGTCGCTTCGTAGAGCGTCTCGCCGTCGTCGTGCCAGACGGTTTGAAACAGCCCAAGGACGTGCGCGGCCTTACCCTGGAGAATGAACAGCCGCTCGTTGGCAAGCGCCGTATTGACGTCAGGAAAGATCTCGTTCCAATTGCTCGCGCCCGGAGCGACCATCTGCTCGAAACCGCCGCGCGCAATCGTTTGGATGTACGGTTCGAAGGTCTTCTCGTTCCCGTAGTGCCAATTCACGACAACCGCGTTGCCCGGAATCAGCTTCATGATCCCAGGATCGTTTTCGATGCCGTCGTCCCACAGCATCAGCCGCGCGCCCGACGGTGCGATCAAACGGTTCATCGCAACGATATGCTCGGCGTAGACGTTCGAACGGCCACGCTGGGCAACGTAGCTTTGCGTCGACCCCAGGCCTAGCGTCGCCGTTTCGTCGGAACCGATATGAAAGAAAGGCGGGCGGCCGACCGCCGCGAGTTCTTGCGCGACGATGCGCGCGAGATATTGTTTGGAGAGCGGTTCGTTGGGCGCCAGCAGAAACCCGTGGGGAAGTTCGGCGGCGGCGGCATACTGCTCGAGACGCAGCGTGTTGTGCATGTGCGCGAAACTCTGCTGTTCGGGAATCAGGGCCACGTGGAAGCGCACGGCGTACTCGGCCAGCTCGTGCAGTTGCGCCTGCGTAACTCCGTCGAGCGGCGCCGGCAGCGGATCCGTGGGGCTGACGAAGACGTGCTCCATGTACGGCGAGTAGCCGTTCATCTTAAATGCGGCGATCGTGCGAATGCGTTCTTCGAAGTATCGCATGGTTGGAAGCGGACCGCGCGAGACGTCGTCGGAGAGAATCCGCCATTGCAGCGCGGGCCGGTCCTCGATGCGCACGCACGGAACGCTCCAGCTTCCCCTTGAACGCACCGGAAGCTGCGCCAGCGTCATCGCCGCGTAGAAGGCGCCGGCTTCATCGGAGCTTTCGATCGACGCCCGGCCGCCGCGGACGGTCAGCCGGTACGCCTGTGCGGGCAGCGAGCCGTCGTGCCGTACGATTAT
This sequence comes from Vulcanimicrobiota bacterium, assembly GCA_963823795.1. GTDB lineage: Bacteria > Vulcanimicrobiota > Vulcanimicrobiia > Vulcanimicrobiales > Vulcanimicrobiaceae > Cybelea. Next base: position 30,133 of record CAWGMX010000007.1, read on the forward strand.
CGCCGCATCGCGACGCGATGCCGTGCGCAACCGGCCGATTCGCAGCGCGTCCCAGCGCTCGTCCAGCTCGGCGCGCGCCCCTGCATCGAATCCCGTGGGGACGGTCCGCGGAATAGCCGAGGGCTGCCCGGGGCACGAGAGTAGATCCACGCTTTGCGGCTGAGGCACGAGATGCAACGACGCCGCGAGCCCCGCTGCAGCCAAGAGCCCCAGGTGCATAGCGGCAAAGCTACGACGCCCTTGCCCGAGGGGCCTCGATAGGCTCGTGGGAAGATAGCTCAAGTGAAGCACGCGGCGGTCTGGCCGGCTTATCTCGTGGCAGCGGTCTGCGTCGCGATCGCATTGATCTCCTCAATCGCGAACATCTCCTTAATCGGGCAGCTCAAGCAGCAGCAACGCGAGGTCGCCAATCTCACCGAGCGCTCGACCTCGCTCGCGCGCAGTCTGACCGCAGAGCGAACCGCGCTCTTCGACATGCTCGACAGCCACGCGCACCATTATGCCATCGGCAACGGCGAAGTCGTCACGCGGGGAAGCCGCATCGACCTCGCGCTTCACGAGCTCTCCGAGCCGCCGCGCGGCCAAGTCTATCAGGTGTGGACCCGGGCGGTCGGCTCGACGAAGATGTTGCCGGAGCCGACATTTTTGCCGGACGCTCGAGGGGTTGCGTTGGTCATCGTGCCGGCCGACGCTCATACAACCTCGGAAGTTGCCGTCACGATCGAACCGGAGGGCGGCAGCAAAGAGCCGACGGGCAAGCCGCTGATCAGCGTTGCGTTCGATTCCCAGTAACGCATTGCAGGTCGAACCAATCTCGCAGGTATCGCTGCGCCCCGCGCTCGAGTATCTTGCCCGCTCGCCGTATCTCAACGTCTTCATCAGCCACGTTCTCTTGCACGATTCGGCATCGTCGGTGCACAAAAACGTGGTCGTTGTCGCCGGCGAACGCGGGATTGCGGGCGTCGCGTATCACGGACGCCAGATCGTCATCGCCGCCGAGCCGATCGCTATCGCGCCGCTGGCCGCATATCTGCTGCGACACTCGGGCAATCGCATGATCGTCGGACCTCGCGAGACCGTACGCGAGTTTTGGAGGATCGCGGGGCGCGCGATGGGACGGCCGCGCCTCGTGCGCGACCGCCAGCTCGTCATGATGGTCGACCGCTCACGGCTTCGCCGTTGCGGACCACTCGTCACCGTCCGGCATGCGGAGATGGACGAGTGGCGAGCGGTCGCGGAGAGCTCGGCTACAATGATTCGCCAGGAACTGGAGTACGATCCGCGGCGCAACTCTGTAAACTTCAACATGGCGATCCGCGAGATGATCGATCGAAGGCTCTGGTGGGTTGGTGTCGCCGGCGGCCGGCTCTGCTTCTTCTGCAACGTCGGCCCATGGTCAGAGCAAACCGCGCAGCTCCAAGGGATCTGGACTCCCCCGGAGCTGCGCGGTCAGGGCCTCGCCGCAGTATCGCTGGCAGCGATCTGCGACCGCCTGTTCGAAATTACACCGACGCTTTCACTGTACGTCAACGACTTCAACGATGCCGCGATTGCCCTCTATCGCCGCGTCGGCTTTACGCACGTCGGCGATTTCCAAACGATCCTGTTTTAGATCGCTCGAGTAAGGACGAAGTTCACTTGCGCGCCCTGCAAGATGTACGCGTCGGTCGGAATGACCGGTTGCCCCGGAGTTCCGCCGTACACGAAACCGCCGCCAAGGATCGTGAACGGGCTGCTATAGACGTTCGTGAGGTTCGTACCGTAGAGGCCGTACTCCCAACCGGCGCGCCGGTAGCTGACGTGCGCGTTGAGCACGGCGTACGGAGACCGGTTCAGCTCGTTGTACCAGCCTTCGTAGTTAAGCTCGGCGCCATAGCCAAACCCAACGGACGGCTCTTGCTCGACGGCTAGATAGGCTTTATGCAACGGCTGGCCGAGTGATTGTTCGCCGGCTGCGAGCGTTCCGTCTTGAACCGAAACCGGAATGACCGTTAGAAAGGAGCTATCGACATCCCAACCGGCCCGAACGTGGAAGTCCCCTGCTAGCTGCTCGTCGGCGTGCACGTCGACGCCACGATAGACTCCGTTGCCGGCATTGACCGGCATGCTGATCGGGCACGGGACCGGGTTTCGTTTGGTTTGACACCCGGGAATCGGAATCGCGTTGGTCTGGCTTGACGGCGAGCGGAGATTCGTCTGATAGAAGTCGGTTACAAAATGCAGCGGCCGCCGCTTTCCAAAAATATGCTCCATACCGATGTCGAAGTCGGTTGCATGGTCGGGCTGAAGGTTTGGGTTGCCGATATAGACGATGCCGCCGACCGGCACGCGCTCGCTCGGGGGCGGTACCAGCAGCTCCGAAAGCTGCGGGGCCTGAAACGTCGTTCCAACCGAGGCACGTACCGCAGTTTCGCCAGTCGGCGTCCATACGAAACCGGCGCGCGGGTCGAAACTGCTGCCGAACGTGCTGAAATCGCTGTCGTACGCGGCAACCGAATAGTGGATGTGGCTCGTCGGGTCGCCGTTGTAGCGCAACACGGCATACCGCTGCGTCTGAGAGAGCGGCACCGTTTGAATGGGCGGTGGGGGCCGGTCCTCCGGCGTTATCGCGTCGGTCGAAACCGTGTCCCCGTCGAAGCTCACAGGGGGGCTGACTGGTTGCGTCTGGGCAACCACCTGCCCTTGGACGTAGTTCGTCGTCAGATTCTCTTCGTTGACATCGTATTTAAACGAGAGCATCCCATCGTTGAAACGGTGATCGACCTCGAGCCAGTCGTCGCCGAGCGAATCCCGTTGGTTGTACAAGTACGGCAGCGTGTCGGCTCCCGGGCCTGAGACCGATTGCGAGTTCAGCGTCGTTAAATGGCTGAGCTGTAAGATGGTAGCCGGCGCGTCGTCGATCTGCTGGCTTCCGAGCGGCAACTGTGCGTCGAAGCCGTAGTTCGCTTGGTGAGCATCGAGATTCGTTCCCGCGAAACTCTGATAGCCCCCGGATTGACCGTCATCGAGCGGCGCGGCACCGTTTCCAACGTGGAACACGTCGTCGCCACCCCCTCCGCTGTACCCGGGCGGCGTGTACGTCGTCAACAGTGCCGACTCGTCTTTATAAACGGTTTGATCGCGAAAGTTGAGCTGAATGTAGCCGTAGCCGTTGTCGCCGCCCAACTGATAGCGCACCTTGGAGAGCAACGACTTCCCGATCGAATCGCTGCCGACGCTTTGCGCCGTTTCGTTATCGGTCGGCGGAGCGACGGCATTTGGCGGCGCGAGAACCGTCTGATTGACGGATCCCGACGAGGTCGCACCGTGCAGCGAAAGGGCGTAGCCGAAGCGGTTATCGGAGCCAGTGGTCTGGAGCGTCTCGCCGAAGGTTCCGTACGAGCCGCCGAATATGCGCATCAAGGTGTGATCCGTGCTCGTAGGCTCCAGCGTAACGATGTTCACGCCGCCGCCGATGGTGTTGGGACCGATCAGCGACGATGGCGCGATCCCGTAGACCAGTTGCACCTCTTGCAGTGCCGCCGGGTCCAGCAGCGAAACGTCGAAATCGCCCGTGTTGCCGTTGTTCATCTGGTGCCCGTCGATATCCACGACGGTCTCGGTTGGATCGGGCCCACGCACGGCGAAACTAACCGTGGCATTGCTGCCGCCGCCCAGCGGAATCACCGGCGTCGTTGAAAGCTGGCTCCACAGCATCGGCGCGATTGACGTCGTGCCCGCGGCGGCCGCCTGTTGCGCGCTCATCGAAATCGTCGGCGCCGATGCCGTCGAGACCGTCTCGCCGGCGGAGGCTTGCACTGTTCCAATGACCGTCAACGAGTTCGTCGTCGCTGCAGACAGCACGATCGAGAGCGTCGAGTTCGACCGGCCGAGCGTGACCGTTCGTTGGGAGATCGGCTGATAACCGGGGGCCGAGGCGCGCAGTGCGTAGGTGCCGTCACGAACGTGAGACAAGACGAACATTCCGCGGGCGTCGGTTCGGTCCGTTCTGGAAAGATCCGGCATTGAAATCGTGACCGAGGCTCCGGCAATCGGCGCACCGTCGTTGGACCGGACCGTTCCGCGAACCTTAAACGTATCGTCGTGATGGTCGTCATTATGTTCGTCGTCTGCCGCGGCCGCGCTGAAGCCTGCAGCACAGAGCGCGGCAACCAGAGCAATGGACACGCAAACAACGCGCATGCAAGCGCGAGGATTTTGCATTTGAGGGACTCCTGTAAAGCGAGTTCTAGAGCAGGGGCTAGACGAAGAGCGCTACAGGAGGTCCACGTTTGGAGAGGCGCGACGCGTGGGACACGCGGCGGCGGAAGGTCAAACGATAGCGATCGAGATCGGACGAAAGGCGGCGGACGGCATCGCCGCTCCACCGCATGAGCGTTTCGAGAATCGTTACGATCGCGTCGCGGTAGGAGATGAGCCAACGCGCGAGCGCAAAGATCATCGCGGCCACGAGACTCGCACAGGCAACCGTTGTAAGCAGACCGACGAGGAGCGAACCGCCAAAGGCATCGCCGAGCTGGCTCACCGCCATGCCGTCGAGCCTTCCGTCCAGGTATTCCATCGCCGGAACGAGCGTGCAACTCGCCGCAACCGCGGCGATCCAATATCCGAGGGCATCACGCGTGCCGTAGGCAGCGCAAGCGAGCCTCGTTCGGTTTCGTTGCGCGATTTCGCAGCAGCCGCGCAGCCCTCGGGCGACCAGGATGGCCGCAATCGCGAGGGCTACGCCGCTGATCAGTTCGCGCGAGCTGTGATGAAGGTGGTCGTAGCTATCGGTGGCCAGGGCATAGTCGCCCACGACATCGATTGCCGCGTGCGCAAAGACCGCTCCGGCAGCCGCAGCGCATAAGGCAAGCGAAAGTAGCGCCCTAAAGCCGACGCGCACGTCCTGGCGGTTCGACGCTCCCGGCGCTCATCCTACGGTTTTGTGGGCGCCATCCAGATGGTGCCTCCCTCCCACTTGACTTCGGTTGGGTAGCACGTCGTAGTGGGCGAGCCGGCGTAGGTCACGTCCTTGTACAGTGGCAGCGTATGGTCGATCGTCACGCCGGGCGCGAAGGTCCCGGCGTCGGTAACGCGGCGCAGATAATGCTGCGTTGCATTACGGTAGCCAACCATAAACATAACTTCCGACGCCGTCCGATGGCCCGCGAGGATATAAACGATACGCGTCCCGTCCGCATTGTGGCTTAACGGCTTTGGCTTGACGACGGTGCAGCTCTTGATGACAACCGGCGTAGAAGCGGCCTTTGCCGGCCCGATGGTTGCGGTCACCGCGGCAAGGCCAATCAGCGCGGCGACGGATATACGACCCAAAGATTTCATTGCGTTTCTCCTAAGAAGTGCGCAGAGTTAGCTGGCTCTTCCCTGGGTACCGCCTCAACCCCTCGGCCGGTGCTTCAGCCTTTCTTTATAAAGGCTCGCGATACTCAGCCGGTGCGACGGCTAAGTAAGCGCTCGTGGTGGGCGGCGGCCGGCGATGAACGACTGGCCCTCGGATGTACGGAAGAAGCCTGGGCGTTACTGATCCGCGGGGATCTGCGCGGCGCGCGCGCGGCGGTCGAGGCCGTGCCGCCGGCAACCGACGATCGTAGCGTTCAGATCATGGCGACGGCTTGGGGAATGGTCGTCGCCGCTCATCTCGGCGACAACGCGATGATCGACAAATGGTTCGGCGCGTTCGAAGCCGCGTCGGAGCGCAGACTGGGAATCGACTGTGGTGCCGGAGCCGCCGAAATCATGGTGCGGCGCGGACGCGTGCGCGACGCGGCGGACCTGTTGCACGGAGTGGTCCCGCAGTGTGAGTTGATCCGCGGCAGCGTGCTGACGCTGCTGGCAGTCGGGCGGTACGGCGATGATGAAGACTGGGAATATTCCAGGAGCCATCTCGCGCGAGCGGCGGACGGGCCTGCCAACTCGCTCGAACGCGCGGCGTTGCCGCTCTTTGACGCGTACTGCCTTCGCCGCGGGGGCCAAAGTGGAGAAGCCAAGAGACGCGCGATGGATGCCGCGCGGCGATTTCGCCGCTTGCGCGCGCCGCTGCTCGAGGCGGCCGCGCTCGAAGCCGCGGGCGACCGCGAAGAAGCATTGGGTTTATATCGCAGGTGCGGCGCGACTTACGATGTGGGGCGGCTCGAACAATCGCGCGGCGCGCGGCAGGTTCACGCGCCGGCGGCGACCGGCCCTGCGGAGACGCTCTCGGCGCGCGAGCGCGAGATCGCGCTGATGGCCGCAAGCGGACAGCCGAACTTGGAGATCGCCCGCGCCCTCTCCATCAGCCATAAGACCGTCGAGAAACATCTCGCGACCGCCTTCCGCAAGATTGGTGTATCGTCGCGACGAGAACTCCGAGAGCATTTGAGCACCGAGGTCTTCGCTACCCCGCGGTAAGCGCTATGCGCGGC
>CAWGMX010000008.1:0-80408 GCA_963823795.1 Vulcanimicrobiota bacterium
AGATCGTGATCGAGCCAAGCGGCGCGGCACCGCTCGCAGCGCTCTTGCAGCACCGAATTCCGATGCCGCAAGGCAAACGAGTCGGCGTTATCGTCAGCGGCGGGAATATCGACCCCGCTCGCTACGGCGAGCTGATTACATCGATGTCGACGATTTAACGATGTCGCCGCAGGAAACGTACTTACCGAGATTCGACGTGCTCTCGTGGACGTTGATGGCGTACTTCCCGGCGAGCAGTTGATCGATCGTGACGCCCTTGACGGTCGTCGTCGAGTCGCCCGAGGCGATGCTGGTCAGAGGATAGGCGACACCCTGGACTCCGGCGCAGGTGCCGTCGTGAATGTGCGCGGGTTGCGGGCCGGCCGGACCGTTGGGAATCGCGATGACGACCTTGACGTCGCTCCCGGTTTGGGTGAGCGTTGCTGTGCCATTTTCGCCTGAGCCATTTTGTGCGCTCATCTTGACGGTAAGCGTGCTGGTAGCCGCCGAGGCAGGTGCGAGGTAGGCCGCGCTAAGCGCGAGGAATGCGAACAACGAGATAATTGTCTTCATGAGCGAGCGCTTTCTGCATTATCGCGCTCGGCCCTCGCGATTACCGAACGTGTTGGATTCCGTCGAACTGCGCCTCGAGGGCGGCCACCGCGGCGGTGGCTTGCTGCGTCGGCGGTGCGTCGGCACCATCCACGGTATCCAGCAGGGCTACGGCAGCTTCGTTGATCTTCGTAAAGGCCGCCGTCGCGGTGTTATTCCGCGACTTTGCCGTGGCATCGTAGCTCCGATTCGCCAGCGACGTAAGCCGCCGAGCTAGTTGGTATTGCGCGTCGAGGGCTTCGTTTGAGATAACGACGCGCGGATCCATGACGACCTCGACCATGCTTTCCATCACGTGGCCGTCGACGTCGAGGCTCACGAGGTAACGGCCCGGGACGACGAGCGGTCCTTGCGGGGTCCGCGGGGTGTCGTGCGGGACGGCGGAGATCGGCAGATCTTGGTCGGCCGATGGGGGCGCCTCCCGCAGATCCCAGGCGAAGCGATGCATTCCGGCCGCCGTCGAGAGCTTGACGAACGGCCGCTCCCAGTACGCGGGCTTGTCGAGATGAGGAGTCGGGGACGGCGTGACGTCGTCGCTCGAAAAGCGCCGCACGACGTGGCGGGAGTTGTCGTAAAACGTAAGCACGACCCGGTTTGCGGGGTGGTCGAGCACGTAATCGACGATCGCGCCGTCGGGCGGGTTCTCGCCCATCGGCTCCTCCGGCGGAAGCGGCGTGTCGGTGTTGGTGCTGCGCCGCACGCGATAGGCGCGCTCCGGCGCAAAGAGATACCCGCCGTTACCCTTCATCAGGCTTAGGGTGACGGAAGCCAGTTCGCGCAGCGGCTCGACGTCGTCGAGAATCCAGAAGCCGCGCCCGTGCGTCGCGACGATCAAATCGTTGTCGTGCACGATGATGTCGCGCACCGAAGTGCGCGGCAGATCGTTCTGCAGCGATTGCCAGGTCGCCGCGCCGTCGAACGAAACGTACACGCCGTTCTCGGTCGCCGCGTAGAGCAGGTTTGGAGACTTCGGATCTTGGCGAACCGCGTTGACCGGTTGGTCGGGCAAACCGTTAACGCAGAGCTTCCACGTTCGTCCGCCGTCGTGCGTCACGTAGACGTAAGGACGTAAGTCATCCAATCGAAACCGGTTGACGGCCACAAAAGCCGTATCGTCGTCGAAGCGCGAGGCGTCGATTTGCGAGATCTTACTCCACGGCGTCAGTTCCGGTGGCGTAATGTTCGTCCAATGCTTGCCCGCATCACGCGTGAGCCATACGAGACCGTCGTCGGTCCCTGCCCAGATCGTTCCGCGATGCACGTACGACGGTGCCAGCGCGTAGACGACGCCGCGGTGACTGCCGTGCGACGGGTCGTCGCTCTCGAACGCGTCGATTACGGCTGGAATCGCGGGGTGCTCGCGCGTCAGATCTGGGCTGGCCGCCTGCCAGCTTTGGCCCCCGTCGTTGGTCGCAAAGACGACGTTCGTACCGTAATACAGCCGATGATGGTCGAAATGGTCGAACGCGACCGGTTCGGTGCGCACGGCGCGGTACTGTTTTGACGGCAACGCGATCGGTGAGACTTCTTGCGTTTGGTCGGTGCGCTCGTCGTGCTTCTCGAGCTTGCCGCCGAAGGTGATGCCGGGGTGCAGCGGATCGGGCACCACGTAGCCATACTCTTGCGCGCCGACGGTGTGCCAGTCACGCTCCGTTATCTCGCCCCAGTTGCCGCGACTGATCACGCAGGCCGAGCCGCTCTCCTGCTGACCACCGCAGACCCAGTAAGGAAAGCGATCGTCGGCGTTGACGTGGTACATCTGCGCCGTCGGCTGATTGTACCAAGAGCTCCAGGTTGCGCCGCCGTCCACGCTGATCGTCGCACCCTGGTCGCTGGCCAGGGCGACGATCTTCGGATTGCGCGGGTTGATCCAAACGGTATGGTAGTCGTCGCCGCCCGGTGCGCCTTTGATTGCGACCAGCGTCTTTCCACCATTGGTGGAGCGATAGGTTGACGTGTTCGTGAGGTAGACGATTTGCGGATTCGCCGGGTCGACGGCGAGCGAGACGAGGTCGTCCCCGCGCTGCGCGATTTCGTCCGCGTTGTTGATCAGCGCGAAGTGAGCGCCGGCGTCGTCGCTTCGATAGAGGGCGCCGGCGTCATCGCCCTTCGCTTCGACGTCGGCGTAGGCATAAACGACCCGCGAGTCGCTGGGCGAGACCGCGATTTCCGAACGCCCGGTGCGCGCGGGGAGGCCCGCCGTCAACTGCGTCCAGCTGGTGCCGCCGTCGCTCGACTTGAAGACGCCGCTTCCCGGCATCTCGAACGAGGCACCGATCTCCCACGGCGCTTGGCGAGCTGCCCAAAGCGTTGCGTAGACGACATTGGGATCGTTGGGGTCGATGACGACGTCGAACGCGCCGACGTTTTCGTTCTTGTAGAGCACCTGTGTGAAGGTCGCGCCGCCGTCGAGCGAGCGATAGACGCCGCGCTGCGCGTTGGGACCGTACGGATGGCCGAGCACGCCCACGAAGAGACGGTTGGGGTCCTTCGGATCGACGGCAATGGACGCGATCTGCTGGCCGTCGCGCAGGCCGAGGTGCGTCCACGTAACACCGCCGTCGGTCGACTTATACATGCCGTCGCCGACCGCGAGGTCGGGCCGCTGCAAGCCTTCTCCGCTGCCCGCATAGACGATTTGCGGATCGCTCGGCGCTATCGCGAGTGCGCCGATCGAGCCGGTCGGCTCTCGATCGAAGATCGGCATCCAGGTACGCCCCGCGTCTTCGCTTTTCCAAATGCCGCCGTTGACTGCGGCAATGTAGAAGAGATTCGGCTGCTCCGCCACCCCGTCGATTGCGACGGTGCGTCCGCCGCGCAGCGGGCCGACGAAGCGCCAGTGCAGCCCTTGGTAGAGCGTCGCCGTAACGGCGAGAGCGGCGAGCATCAAAGACGTTTGCCGTTCGGGCTGCGCCCGCGCCGTTTGGGCTGGAACGCCGGCCCGATCTTCCAGGCGGTCTTCCGCGGCAAGTCCGTATCCACGTCCCCGCACCCGATGGGCGTAAAATCGCGGCAGTCGTGCGGGCGACCCTCGTAGATGCCGCAGTAATGCCGGCCGCTGCGCGACCCCATGAGAAAGACGCACTGGTCGCCGAGGTCGTCGCCAACTTTGCGAAGCCAGCCAACGTGAAAGCCGTCGGCCGATGGGCGTTCGACGACGTACCGCTGGAGCGTCTCCTCGTAGCTCATTCCGAGGTGGGCGGCAATTCGCTCGACGTCGGGCTTGCTCACGAAGGGCTCGTAGCCGCTGCAGCATTCCGCGCAGCCCGGTGGGCACGCGATGTTCTCGGGCAAATCCTTGAGGTGCCGCCGGGCCAGCTCGATCACTTTGCCGACCGCCGCAACGAACTCGGGATCGTCGTTGTATTTGTAGACCCATTCGCGCTTGGTGATCTCGTTCGCATTGTAAAAGCGGGTAACTTTTTCGTCGTACTCGACCGTAATGTGCTCTTCGTCAATTTCGATCTTGTTGACGTGCTCGAGCGGCCGGGCGTCGAGCAGATCCGGGTGCGTCGCTTGCCCGGTGCGGCGAGTGAAGTTTCGTAACGCAGTGAGGTCGATGGTCTCCATAAGGCTTCCTCGATTCCCGCGGCTTGCGGGTACGGCCTTCGCCGATATCAAAAGAGCCGACCCATGCGAACGGCTATCGGCGTCGACCTCGGCGCGTCTCACGTCGCGGCTGCGGTCGTTACCGACGACGGAGCGATCCACGCCCAACACGAAGAGGAACTCGAAGACCTTCAGTTTGAGGCCGTGATCGCGGCGATTGAAGCGGTGGTCGATCAGGCGCTCAAAGATGCCGGAGATGCCGTGGGGATCGGGATCGGCTCGCCCGGCAATATCGATGCTGCGTCCGGTTCCGTACTCTACAGTCCAAACTTTGGCTGGGAGAACGCACCGCTGGGGGACGCGCTGCGCAAAAAGTATGCGCTACCGGTCTTCGTTGCCAACGACGCCCGCTGTGCGACGCTGGGGGAGTTCACGTTCGGTAGCGGCACGGGTTGTAAAGACTTCGCGCTCTTGACCCTGGGGACGGGCATCGGCGGAGGGATCGTCGGCGCAGGCAACCTGCTGCTCGGACACCGCTGGGGCGCCGGTGAGATCGGCCACCATCAAATTCGGCCGACCGACGGGTTTGTCTGCGGCTGCGGAAAGATCGGCTGCTTCGAGGCGCAGGCTTCAGGGACGGGGCTGATTCGCCACGCTTTTGCAGTCGCGCCGTCCTTTCCGCGAAGTGCGCTGCTCGACGCCGCGCGTGACAAGCTCAGCTCGAAAAAGATTCGCAAAGCGGCGCAGGCCGGCGACGGCCACGCGCTGGCCGCCTGGAATAACTTCATCGGCGATCTGGCAATTGGGCTGGCGAACGTGATCGCGTTCGTCAACCCCGAGAAGATCGCGCTCGGCGGCGGCGTCTCGACTGCCGGCGACTTTATGCTCGACGCGGTTCGTCCGCGCGCCGATGCGCTGACGACCATGGTTCCCAAGGGCACAACGCAGATCGTCATCGCTTCGCTCGGCAACGACGCCGGGCAAGTCGGAGCGGCAACGATGGCATTTCGCGGAGGACTGACTGCCGTTGCGGTATAGCCGTTTCTTCCTCGCGCTCGTGTTGGCGCTGGGGACTTCTCCCGTGCGCTCTCAGAGCGGAGACTCGATTCACAAAATTCGCCACATCGTCATCATCATGCAAGAGAACCGGTCGTTCGACACCTATTTCGGAACGTTTCCCGGAGCAGACGGCATTCCGATGAGCAACGGCGTCCCCACGGTCTGCGTTCCCGCACCCGAAGGCGCATGCGTTCGGCCCTACCACGATTCCGAAGACCTCAATCGCGGCGGCCCGCACAACGTGGGCGCGGCGATTGCCGACGTCGACGGCGGAAAGATGGATGGCTTCGTACGAGCCGGGGCACGCAAGCAGCGGCGGGTGTGCCGCGATCCCAACGCGCCCAACTGTGGTGGTACGGCCGAGGTGATGGGATACCACGACGAACGCGAGCTTCGCAACTATTGGAGGTATGCGCGCGATTTCGTGCTCCAAGATCGGCTCTTCGAGCCGAATGCATCGTGGAGTTTGCCACAGCATCTCTTTATGGTCTCCGGATGGTCGGCGTGGTGCAAGCAGGTCGGCAATCCCATGAGTTGCATCAACGAGCTGGAGTCGCCCGATTTTCCGCCGGATTTCCGCTCCGGCAACCGGCGCTTCCGGCGGCCTGGCCCGGGCCGGCCCAACTATGCCTGGACCGACCTGACATACCTGTTACACGCGCACCACGTCAGCTGGGCCTACTACGTCATGCGCGGAAACGAGCCGGACTGCGCCAACGACCAAGAAGATTGCGGGCCGGTGCAGCAAAAAGCCAACACGCCGGGCATATGGAACCCGCTGCCCTTCTTCGATACGGTGAAGCGTGATGGCGAGCTGGGCAACGTACGAGACTTACGCGACTTTTATGCGGCCGCAGCCAACGGCACGTTGCCGAGCGTGGTGTGGATCGCACCGGCAGGATCGTACAGCGAACATCCGCCGGGCCTCGTTAGCCGCGGTCAAGCGTACGTCACGGGGCTCATCAATGCGCTCATGCGCAGCCCGGATTGGAAGAGCACCGCGATTTTTTTGAGTTGGGACGATTGGGGCGGCTTCTACGATCACGTCGTTCCGCCGCACGTCGACGAGAACGGCTACGGGCTTCGAGTCCCTGGAATCGTGATTAGCCCCTACGCGCGTCGCGGCTTCATCGACCACCAGACGCTCAGCCACGACGCCTACATCAAGTTCATCGAAGACGACTTTCTCGCCGGGCAACGGATCGATCCGCAAACCGACGGACGCCCCGATCAGCGGCCTACCGTCCGCGAAAACGTGTCGATCCTGGGCGATCTGCGCAAGGACTTCGATTTTCGCCAGAGACCGCGCGCGCCGGAGGTTCTTCAGGGCGGCATCATCTGGAACGGCGAACCCGCCCAGTAGGCTAAACGGCGGCAGCGGTTTCTAGGAGTGCGTGCTCCGTCATTTCGTAGATCAGTGCGGCAATTCGGCGCGAGCTGTGACGCGGGGCAACGACTTCTTGGTTGTGCCGAATCATCTCGAGCCGGTCGGGCGCGGCGATGAGCGCTTTGACCGCGCGAACGACCGCCGCTGCGCCGTTGAGCGCGATCAAACCAAGACCGTTGCGGCGCACAAAGTCGACGTTGCCGCGCTCCTGGCCCGGGACGTAGTCATAGACGATCACCGGAAGCTGCGCGGCGTTGGCCTCGGCAAGTGTTCCGGGGCCGGCCTTCGTAACGAGAAGATCCACCGCGCGAAAATACTCGGGAATCTTGTCGGTGAAACCGAGGACGTGCATCTTGGTCGGCAGCGAGCGCGCGAGTTCTCTGAGCCGCGTTTCGAGCGGTTCGTTGCGGCCGCAGACGACGACGAGCTCGATCGAAAGTTTGGCCTTTGCAAGTGCTAGCGCCGTTGAAAGAAGCTTGCCGCCGCCTTCGCCGCCCGCCATCAGCATCACAACTGGAGTTTTGTCGGCCGGCAAATCGAGTTGGGCGCGCAGGCTCGCCTTGCTTCCGGTGACGTCGTCAAACTTCGGATGGATCGGATGCCCGAGCAGATGCAGCCGCTGCGTCGGCACGGCGCGCGAGAGCGCGCGTTGATAGACTTCGCGAGCCGGAACGACGACGGCGTCGACGTTGGGAACCAGCCACGACTCGTGAACCTTGCCCAGGTCGGTGATGACGGTGACGACGGGAACGTGTTGCATGTGCGCGTCGTCGCGCGCGCGCATCGCCGCGTGATTGAGCAGCGGATGAACCGAAACGATGACGTCGGGCTGGTAACTAATGAAGAGGTCGCGTAGGCGCTCGCGGTAGAGCGGCTCGCAGAAGCGCACCAGCGCGCGGTAGCGCCGGCGTCCGTTAGTGGCATAGTAGAGCGCGCCGTAGAGCGGAGGAGCATAGCGCAGAGCCATGCTGTATCCCAGCCCAAGCTGGGTGAGCGGGAAGGCGCAATGCGCCGCGACGTCCTCGATCCGCGTCTCAAACGGCTCGTGGGCGCCGGACTCCTGCAGGGCGGCCACGATCGCGTTCGCGGCGCTGCGGTGGCCGCCGCCCGTGTCCGAGATCAAGAGTAGCGCCCGTTTGGCCATAGGACCCCCCGATTAGGCTCTGGCCGGAACCCTCCTCGTTGTGCGCCGGCCGGCATTCCGCGCTCGACGGCCAGTTGGTGCGAGCCAAGCCAAGAGCGCGCGAGCCGGCGCATCGTAAAAGCGGAAGATGTCGCCAAACTCGACCTCGGGATTTCGGTGGTGCCCGTCATGGTCCTCGGGAAGGACGATTCCCAGGGGGCGCGCGAGGGCGCGGGCCCAGGGTGGGGTCCGCCAGCCCAGCTCGGTCGTGTGGCGCCACCAGACGTGGAGTTGGCCTAGGGCGAGGCCGGCAACCGCGCCGGGCCAGGAGAGGCGCCAAAGAAAAGCCGCGACAACCACGTACGGAATGGCGCCCAGAAAACCATCGAGCAGGACCGCCGGATCGGTCGACATCACGGCGTGATCGAAGTACGGGCGCCGGCGGTCGTGATGGGTTCGCAAGTGCAGCGTGAACCACAGATGCTGCGGCACGTGATAGAAGAACGTCGAACCAAAGTCTCCAACGACGAGCGTAACGATGAGAGCCGTGACAAAGAACATGCGTTTCGTCCCCTTATGCGGCGGATTTCCGATTCATGGTTTCTCGTTTGCGGCGGCTATAGTGTTGTCCGGATGCACGTTACCTACCATATACCATACCAATGCCCGAACAATCGCGCCGCCCCAACTACGGCGGACTCTTAATATCGCGTTAAGCTGGCCGTCGCCCGCCCGCGTCGACGCACTCCGAGGCGCCGTCTTGATTCGCGATGGGCCGGCGGTCGAGGGCGCGGACCTCGCCATTGCCCGCGCGATTCTCCGGACCAATCCTCGTTTGCAACCGGCCTACGCACTGCTGTTTGCCGGAGCGACGGCGCGCGCGGCCCGCAGTCATGCACTCCCCGCGGAGTTCCTCGGCGCAACGCTTTTGCAAGAATCGGCGTACGATCCGCAGGCCCTCTCCTCGGCCGGCGCGATCGGCATCGCTCAGTTTATGCCGGAGACCGCTGCGGACGTCGGCCTGGATCCGTACGACCCGTTTGCATCGATCGAGGCGGCGGCGGCACTCATCGGAGGATTTGCCGAAGCGTACCGGGGGCGTTACGCCGATCCCTATTCGGCCGCACTGGCGGCGTATAACGCCGGTCCGTATGCCGTCACGCGATACGGCGGCGTGCCGCCGTATGCGGAGACGCGCGAATACATCGCGCTGATTTTCGATCGCTGGGCCCGCATCGTCTCGTACGAGCGTGCCGGCGGAGATTGAGATGGGAGGTGGAAGCCTATCGGCAATCAGGAGGTAGTCGAGATGCGTTCGCCCCTACGTGTCGTCCTCGTTGCATTGCTCGCCGTTACGGTGGGCGGCTGCGGCTTGCAGGCGAGTCCGGCGGACGGGTTGCGATTCGAGGCGCCCGCCGGCTGGCGGCCGTCGCCGGGGATCCTGGGTTTCATGCAGTTCTGGCGTCCGCCGGTTGAGGACCGGGAAATACTGATGCTCTTCAAGTCGCCGCGGCCGATGAAGACGAACGAGATCTTCTCGAACTCCAACATGCAGGACACGATGAAAGACGTGACCATCGTCTCGCAGCAGACGATAAAGATTTGCGGAGCGCAGCCCGCAAAGTACGTCCAGGCTCGAGGCTCCTCTTCGCAGGGAGGTCCGATCGATATTGAAACTGTGGCCACCATTATCGGAGGCTCGAGTTATTTCGCGGTTTACGTACGGCCGATCGCCGTCCGGCCCAACCCCACAGCCCTCGCGGCGTTGCGAGAAGTCTGCCCGAAACCCTAGGAGCTCCTAATCGCTTGGCGCTCCGCAGTGCGTTAAGGCAGCTCGTCACCCGTCAGCCCCTGGGGTGGACTGCGCCGTCATCTTCGGGCCCTCCGTTGCGGCGAGTCTTAGGCTGGCCGGCCTTGACCGGCATCGGCTTGGGAACCATGCTCGGCGGAATCTTCACGACGATCGGCGCCGGCGCACATGCCGCGGGACCGGCCGTCATCCTGGCGTACGTTCTTTCAGGGCTTGTCAGCCTCTGCGTGGCGCTGTGTTATGCCGAGTTTGCTTCGATGGTCCCGGTCGCCGGCAGCGCTTACACGTACGCCTACGCGACGATGGGCGAGCTCGTCGCTTGGATAATCGGTTGGGATCTGATCCTGGAATACGGCCTCTCTTTAGCACCCACCGCGTCGTCGCTGTCGGACTACCTTGCGCACATGCTGGCCAACATTGGGATCGTCTTGCCCGCGTGGGCGCAAACCGCCAACGTTCACGCAGTCCATCCGCAGATCGATCTCGTCGCTTCCATCGTGACGCTCGCCGTCACGGCGCTCGTTGCAATCGGCATTCGTGAATCGGCCGGCGTCAACGGTGCGCTGGTCATCGTGCAGATCGTGTCGATGCTGGTCTTTATCGGAGCGGTTGCACCCTTCGTGCACGTCGGAAATCTGAAACCGTTTGCGCCGATGGGCTATCACGGCGTGCTCGCGAGCACCGCTCTGGTTTTCTTTGCATACATCGGTTTCGACACGGTAACCGTCGCGTCGGAAGAGGCGAAGCAGCCTGAGCGTAACGTTCCGATCGGCATCGTTCTCGCGCTCGCCCTGGGTGGAATTCTCTACGTCGCGTTAACGCTCTGTACCGTCGGCGTTCTGCGCTTCGATCGCCTGTCCGAAGGAGCCGCAATGCTCGACGCGCTCGGTTCGGTCAGCAAGAGCCATGCGCTCTATTGGATCGTCGCAATCGGTGGTTTGGCGGGCAACACGACGGTCATGCTGACGTCGCTGCTGGGGCAGGTGCGCATCTTCTACGTGATGGCGCGCGATCGCATGTTGCCGCCGGGCGTCGCGCGGATTCACCACGTCTTTCGCACGCCGGCGCGGATGACGCTGATTACCGGTGCGATCGTTGCCGTCTTCGCCGCGGTCTTTCCCTTGACGCAATTGCTGCTGCTCGTCAATATCGGTACGCTCGCGGCCTTCGCAATCGTGTGTGCCGGAGTCTTGGTGCTGCGCGTCGTGAACCCGTCGGCTCCGCGCCCGTTCCGGGCGCCCTTTTTGCCCCTCTTTTCGATTGCCGGGGCCGGGTCGTGCCTCTATCTTGTGAGCGGCCTGCAGGTAGCCACCTGGTGGCGCTACGGGATCTGGTTCCTCGTCGGCCTTGCGGTTTACGCCCTCTACGGGTTCTGGAACTCCCGCTTGCGGATCGAATTAATCGAGCCCTGAAGGGGAATCCGCCTGCAACCCGCCGAGCGTTCCCCGTTTATAAGAGCAAGAACTCGGGCATGAGGGGGTGCACGTGGCCATAGAAACGCCGGTCTCCGACCGCTTCGAACTGATTACGGTACCTCGTGCGAGGGGCGTGCCGTCGTTTGCCGAGGACGTCGTGACGGGCATGAACTCGACGCCGAAGCGTTTGCCGTCGAAATATCACTATGACGACGTCGGCTCGGCGCTCTTCGAGGCGATAACGCATCTGCCCGAATACTATTTGACGCGAGCCGAAACCGAGATACTCTCGGAATGGGGCTGGCAGATCGTCCGATTGCTCGACGCGCCGGTTGACTTTCTGGAACTCGGAAGTGGAAGCGCAATAAAAACCCGGCTTTTGATCGGCGAAGCGTTGCGCGTGCAAGACCGGCTGCTCTATTGCCCGATCGATATTTCCACCGAAGCCGTCTGCGCTTCGTCAATGGCACTGGTGGAGAGCTATCCGGAGCTGCGCGTTCGCGCCTACGCCGGCGACTATTTCGACGTGCTCGAGTCGCAGGCGGTGCTTTCGGATCATAAAATGCTCGCGATGTTCATGGGGTCGAACATCGGCAACTACGAGCCGCACGAGTCGCGCCAGTTGCTGGCCTTGCTCGGCTCCGCACTACGAAAAGGCGATGGGTTGCTGATCGGCACCGATCTCAAGAAAGATCGCGCGACGCTCGAGCGCGCCTACGACGATCCGATCGGCGTGACGGCGGCCTTTAACCGCAACGTGCTCGTACGGATCAATCGTGAACTCGACGCCGACTTCGATCTCAAAAAATTCCATCACATCGCGCATTATGACGAGCGGCGCGGTTCGGTGGATTCGTTCCTCGAGGCACAAGAGCGCATGGCCGTTCGCGTACGCGCCGCGGACCTTCGGATCGATTTGGAAGCAGGAGAACGAATACACACCGAATCGTCGTATAAGTTTGCCGATGATGATGTGGCGCGGCTGGCCGAAGGCGCTGGTTTTACGCCGCGATCGGTCTGGCACGATCGACGCGAAAAGCTTCAGCGTTCACTTGCTAGTTCGTCATTAAGGGATAGGGAAGACTCACTCGTTCGGGAAGTAGCGGGCGAGGTATTTTCCCATATGACGCGTCGTCTTCTCATTTTTGCCATCGTCTGCGCTTTTGCAGCGGGTTGCCGCGGCGCAAGCGGTCCAACCGGTGCGATTCCACCGGGGCCGGCAACGCTTTCGCAAGCCCCGCTTGGAGCCGGGCTTTCCCCGGACACCAATGTAAACGAACTTCCCGAACCCCCGGTCGTTAAGGCGGTAAACGGCGTCGCGACGGTCTCCCTGATCGCCGGCATTAACCCGGCAACGGGGTTACCGTCGTTCGAGTACCAGGGGTTGCACGGGGTCGCGCCGACGATCGAAATCGAGCCTGGCCAGCGCTTTGTTGTCGATATCACCGACGACTTGCCGGCCAGCGCCGGGCTGGCGTCGGACATGAACCTGCATTTTCATGGGATGGGCTCCGCGCCGCGTCCGCCCGGCGACTACATCTTCGAGTTTGCCAAGCCCGGGCAGGCGCTACACTACGAGGTGCACGTCCCGGTAAATCAGGAGCCGGGCCTCTATTGGTATCACCCGCACATACACGGCGAGACTAGCTACCAAGTTGGCGAAGGTGGAATGTCGGGCGCGATCGTCGTCCTAGGCATCGACAAGCACCTGCCTCGCCTAGCCAAAATGAAACAGCGCTTGATTATCGTTCGGGCGACTGGAATCGGCGTGAACGCACGGCCTCACGACGACGCCGCGGCGGCCGAAGATTCGGACGATGGAATGCCCGGCATGGGCGCTATGCCGGTGGCGACGGCGCGCCCGCTAAACAGCAATAAGACACCGTGTCTTTTCTACGATGGCCTTAACGTGGCGCTCAACGGTGCTTTCGAACCGGTGATCACCATTGCGCCGGGCGAGAAGCAGTTCTTCCGTGTGGTGAATGCTACCGGCCACAAGACGCTCAAGCTCAATGTCGAAGGCGAGAACCTTCAACTGGTCGCGGTCGACGGGTTCGCTCTCGATACCTATCCGGGCACGCCTTCGACGGAGTCGATGCCGTATATTATCGTTCCGCCGGCCGCGCGCGCGGAGTTCATCGTCACCGGTCCAAAAAGCGGCAGTGCCAAGTTCCGGACGCTGTGCTATAACACGGGTCCCAATGGGGATGCCGATCCGCCGTGGTTACTCGCGAAGCTCGAGGCGCCCAAGCATAAGCCGGCGGGCGGAGACTTCTCGACGCAGCCGCTAGCCGTCGGAGCGCCGCAAGTTCAGAACGGCTACAACACCAAGCTTCCGCCGCCGGCGGCAAAGCGCGTCGTCGTCTTCAGCGAGAACGCGCATCCGACGTTCTTCATCAACGGCAAGGTGTTTTCGATGAACGCGAAGCCGATGTACGTGGTACACGCCGGCACCGTCGAAGAGTGGCACGTCGTGAACGTCACCCAGGAAATTCACGACTTTCACATCCATCAGCTTCACTTCTTGGTGCAAAAGATCAACGGGATACCGCTTGCTCATCCGTATTGGGCCGATAGCGTCGTCATTCCGCATCGGTATCCGGTTGGAATCAGGAGCGTACCGGGCACGATCGACCTGTTGATGGACTTCCGCTCCCACATCATCAGAGGCGAGTTTCTCTTTCACTGCCACATACTCGATCATGAGGATCAAGGTATGATGGCAAAAATAGAAGTAATCTAAAAAGGCCCCTATTTTGCTCAGGTCGTTGTCGCCGAGGTCCTCGATTACCATAGTAAACTTCGGACCTCGGCTCCTAGACCTGAACAAAATATGAGCCTTTTTGGGTTCGGGTTTTAGCTGGGTGTCGTGCGGCGTTCTGCTAGGCGGAGTGCGGCGTCGACGGCGATTGCTAGCGCGCAGGCCGCGAGGCTTCCGGCCACGATCATTTGCGGCTGATGCAGCGTCAGCCCGTTGAAGATGAGGACGCCTAAACCGACGCCGCCGACGTAGCCGCCGAGCGTGGCGATCGAAATCATCGCGATCGCCGCGATGCGCACGCCGCCGATCAGGACGGGCAACGCGAGCGGAAACTCGACGCGCAGCAATATTTGCGGCGGCGACATTCCCAAGCCTCGAGCGGCGTCTACTTGCGCGCGATCCACGCCATTGATTCCGGCGACGACGTTGCGCGCCAGCATGAACTGCGCGTAGAGGACCAGCGCCACGAAGATCGGCGTGTACCCGAGCCCGAACCACTCGACGAGGACGGCCAGCAGCGCCAGGCTCGGAATCGTGTAGATCGCGCCCAAGGCGCCGAGCAGCCAGGGCGCGACGTTCGGGCGCCGCGCGGCCCACAAGCCGAGCGGTACGGCGATGAAGAGCGCGACCGCAAGTGCGATGCCGACGAGCTCGAGGTGCGCGGCCGCCAATGCAGCCACGCGCGCCGGATGAGCGGCGAGATACGTCACGCGCCTGCAGCCCTCAGCAACTCTCGAGCGTGCACGAAGTAGCGCCGGTAGACGTCGTCGCCGGCATGGACGAGGTCTCGAACGTACGGCGTCGCGGGCCGGTCGAAGAGGTCGAGCGGCGTCGCCACTTGTTCGACGCGCCCGCCGCGCATGACGACGATCCGGTCCGCCAGCCGAAACGCTTCGTCGACATCGTGCGTCACGAAGAGCGTCGTCGTTTCGAGGTCGCGAACGATCCGCACGAGCTCGCGCTGAAGCGCGGTGCGCGCCAAAACGTCGACCGCCCCGAACGGCTCGTCCATCAGCAGAGCGCGCGGCCGGGCGGCGATTGCGCGCGCAACCCCAACGCGCTGCGCCTCGCCGCCCGAGAGCGCACTGGGACGCCGATTGCGATAGGCCGCCGGCTCGAGTCCGACGAGCGGCAGGAGCTCGTCCACGCGCTGCGCGATCTGCGGGGCCGTCCAGCCTTGCAGCGACGGGACGACCGCGACATTTTGCGCGACGCTCATGTGCGCGAAGAGTCCGACGGCTTGGATCACATAACCGATGCTGCGCCGCAACTCGACCGGGTCGAGTTCGGTGACGTCGCGCCCGTCCACGACGACTCGTCCGCCGTCGAGCGGCACCAAGCGGTTGACCGTGCGCAGCAGCGTCGATTTCCCGCAGCCCGATGGGCCGAGCAGCACGACGAGTTCGCCGCCGTGTAACTCGAACGAGACGCCGTCGACGGCATTGCGATCCGAGCCAGGGTATCGAACCACGACGTTCTCAAAAGCGATTTGTGCTGGATTCACGATTGGGTTGTCCGTCCTCCCAGCGCTTTCAGAAAAGCGGCCGCGACGTCGGCCGGATCCGCTTCGGAGTTTTCGACCGCAGCGTTCATCGATCGAGCCGCTGCGTCAGTGATTGCCGGCGAGACCGCGTTGAGGACTCGCGCAATCGCGGGCCGCGCCTGCAGCGTTTCCTGCCGCGCGAGCGGGGCGACGTTATATGCCGACCATAAATGACGATCGTCGCGCAAGATCACGAGGCGATCCGATTCGATCGCGCCGTCGGTCGTAAACGCGCTTGCGACGTCGGCTTTATTCTCGAGCAGCGCGCGGTACTTCAGCGCGATATCGTACGTACGGACCTCCCGAAAGCGAAATCCGCCGTAGCGCGCTTGCAGCCCGGGCAGGCCGTCGGGCCGCGCGAGAAACTCCTGAATCGTTGCCAGGCGCAGACGGGGCGCTGCCGCCGCGACGTCCGACAGGGTGGCAAGGTGCGCGGTTGCTGCGATTTCCCGAGTCGTCGCCAGTGCCTGTGAATCGTTCATCGGCGATGGGTGCAGCCACACGATGCCGTAGCGTTGCGCGAAGAGCCGCGCGACGACGTCGTACGCGGTTTTCGAATCCGCGATGGGCGGCAGGTGGAGCACGTCGATGAGGGCCGTGCCGGTATACTCCGGATAGCAATCGATGTTGCCGCGCGCCATCGCTGCCATGGCGATCTGCGTCGAACCGAGATTGAAGAGCCGTTCGACGCGCATGCCGGCATTCTCGAGCGCTTGCGCGTAGATCTCGGCGATCAGAAACGACTCGGTGAAGTTCTTGGATCCGACGCGAACGTGCGACCGATCGAACGAACAGCGCGCGAGCGCCGGCGCCGCGGCGATGAGCGTCAGTGCGCGTGCGCGAGAGATGCTCATTGGTTTTCTGCCATCAGCCGGCCCGCCGCACCCAGCGCCAGATCGGCGCCCAAAGCGAGCGCAGCGACCAGCGCTGCTGCGACGAACAGCAGCGTCGCGTCGTCGGTTTGAAGGCCGCGAACGATCTCGTCGCCGAGGCCGCCGGCACCGATGAACGTCGCCAGCGTCGCGCTGGCGATCGTTTCCGTCGTGGCCGTGCGCACGCCGACGAAGGAGACGGGCAGCGCCAGCGGCACGACCACGCGCGTGAACCGCTGCAGCGAGGTCATCCCCATGCCCGTCGCGGCATCGACCGCCGCGCGCGAAACGCCGCGGATGCCGAGGTCGACGCTGATGACGATGGGTGGGATCGCGAGAAGTGAGAGCGCGATGACGGCCGGCGTCGTGCCGACGCCCAACCAGGGCAGCAAGAGCATCAGCACCGCCAGGCTCGGAAGCGTACGTCCGACTCCAGCCAGGGAGAGCACGATGCCCCGCAGCCAGGCCGATTGCGTAGCCGCAATCCCCAAGGGCAGGCCCGCCGCCAGCGCGATGGCGAGCGCGCAAAGAGCCAGCGTAAGGTGTTGCTCGACGTGCGCCGGTAGGTCGTTTAAAGCCACCGGCAAGTTTTTGGCCGTTTGGGAGGCGAACCCCGGCCCGAACCGCTAAGCACCAGAATAATCGTGATAACGCAGCCCCGTACCCCGCAGCCGGCAATTCCGGTCGCAAGCCTCGACGATCCGGCTTTTTACATCAGCCGCGAGTTGTCGTGGCTCGAGTTCAACGACCGGGTGTTGGAAGAGGGGCTCGACGAGCGAAACGCCCTGATGGAGCGGCTCAAATTCGTTGCGATCTACGGAACGAATCTCGACGAGTTCTTCATGATTCGCGTCGCCGCGATCAAACAGCAGATCGAGGCCCAGGTCGTGCGTCGTTCCGATGACGGCCGAGCGCCGACCGAACATCTCGCCGCGATTTCGCAACGGCTGCGAGCCTCGCTGCCACTTCAAATGCGGTTGCTCAACGAACAGCTTTTACCGGCGCTCGACCGCGAAGGCATTCGTTGATGCGGGTCGGCGAGCTTGACGAGGAGACGCAAGCCGCGCTCGAGCGCACGTTCGACGATAACGTCTTTCCGGTGCTGACCCCGCTGGCCGTCGATAGCGGTCACCCGTTCCCGTACATCTCCAATCTCTCGCTCTCGCTTGGCAGTCGAGCTCGAGGAGGCGACGAGCGACGGTGTCGAGCTGCACTTCGCGCGCGTAAAGATTCCGCCGACGCTGCCGCGCTTCGTTCCCGTCGAGGGCGCGAAGGAGCGGCGCTTCGTCTTGCTCGAGGATTTGATCGCGCATCACCTCGACGGGCTCTTTCCGGGCATGCACGTCCGCGACTCCTACCTCTTCCGCGTCACGCGCGACGCCGACCTCGATCTGCAGGAAGACGAAGCCGACGATCTCTTGCGGGCGATCGAGTCGGAGCTGCGGCGGCGACGTTTCGGCGAGCCGGTGCGGCTCGAGGTCGAACGCGGAATGCCCGAGTATATTCGCGATTTTCTTTGCAGTTCGCTCGAGCTCGAGCCGGTCGATTGCTACGAAATCGAAGGTCTGATGGCGCTGAGCGATCTTTGGCAGATCGTCAATCTTCCGGGGTACGAGCAGCTGCGGGACAAGCCGTACATGCCGGCCATTCCCAAGCGGTTGATCGGCGTCACCGACATTTTCGCGCAGATTCGGGAAGGCGACATCCTGCTGCACCACCCGTACGAGTCGTTCGATCCCGTGATTCAGTTTTTGCAGCAGGCCGCCGAAGACGAGAAAGTTCTCGCGATCAAGGCAACGCTCTATCGGACCTCGGGGAAGAACTCCCCGATCGTCAGAGCGCTGCTGACCGCGGCGGAGAACGAAAAGCAAGTTGCCGTCGTCATCGAGCTCAAGGCGCGTTTCGATGAAGAGAACAACATCGAATGGGCCAAGCGGCTCGAGCGCGCGGGGGCTCACGTCGTCTATGGTTTTGCCAATCAAAAGGTGCATGCCAAGACGCTCTTGGTCGTGCGCCAAGACGAAGACGGTCTCCGGCGGTACATGCACTTCGGAACCGGCAACTACAACGAGAAAACAGCGCGCCTCTATACCGATCTCAGCCTCTTTACCTGTCGTCCCGACCTCGGTACCGACGACGCCGCAGCTCTTCAACGCGCTGACGGGCTTTTCGAAAGTCACCGATTACGAAGATCTTTGGGTCGCTCCGGTCACGTTCCATCGCGAGCTGATCGCTCGCATCGACCGGGAGACCGAACACGCCCGCGCCGGCCGCCCGGCAGGCATCCGCGCCAAAATCAACGCGATCACCGAGGGCGACGTCGTGCGCGCGCTTTACCGCGCCTCGCAGGCCGGCGTTCCGATCGACTTGCTCGTGCGCGGAATGTGCGTGCTGCGGCCCGGCGTTCCGGGAGTGAGCGAGAACATTCGCGTCCGCAGCATCGTCGGGCGCTTTCTCGAGCACTCGCGCATCTTCGTCTTCGACAATGGCGGCGAGCTCGAGACGATCATTGCCAGCGCGGATTGGATGGGACGCAACTTGGATCGGCGCGTCGAGCTCGCCGTTCCCGTTCTCGATCCGGTGATGGCCGAAACGCTGGCATCCCAAATCCTTACGGTGTTGCTCGCGGATAACGTCAAGAGCCGCGAGCTGCGCAGCGACGGCACATACGTGCGCCTATCGCCCGGACCCGGCGAGATGCCGGTCGATGCCCAACGTGTGTTCTTGGCGCAAGCGCAGGGTCTGTAAGCGATTGCTTAGGCGCGTAAATTGCCGGCGTAAGCGGCATCCCTGAGCTTTGGGCCCCAGATCCGCCGCGATTTTCGTGAGCGGCACGCCTTGCGCCGCTCGAACCTTGATTGTCATCCACAAACTCCTTACGTTTGGATAGCCCTCCGCGCGGCTTGCCTGCTGATTGAAGGGTTTTGTTCGTCATAAGGTAGGGAATTTTGGACCGTCGAAAGTGGGGATTTTTAGACCGTTACTGACAAGCCCCAGCTTTGACTGCCAGGAGGCTCTCCCAGCGGGTGTCTCGTCTTGGCGGCTCTGGCTCCCGGCACGATCGCCCTGGGAGCGAAGGGCCTTCAAAGCCTTCAAAGTGAGGCCCCCTTTCCCGGCGCCGGGCAACCGGCCCGGCTCGGAGGTGGGTCCGCCTTATCCCGGCGGAAGTGGGTTCACTTTAACGCGGCGGCGACAGCAGCAAGTGCGTCAAGCCGAGCGTGTTCAGCGGGCGACGATGCAACAGGGACGAGCAGATCGGACCTCCCAAGCCGCTTTGGCGGTTGCGAGCTCTGAGCTCGTGCGCGTTCTCCAAAAAGGTATGGCGGGAGACACGGAGCTAACGCGAGAGGAATTCACCCAGCGGATGTGGCTGTGTCGCGCGCTATTTCTCAGTGGCGAGGACTCATACGGGCTAACCCTGAACCCCGACTCGGTCGCATTGTTGTAAGGACGCGGGTCACATTGCGTCGTCCAGACGTTCGAACCCGGCGTTTGAGGAATTAAAGGGGCCGTTCCCATCGCGGAAAGCAAAGCAGCGGGTAGCTGGTGCCCGAAAAATCCTGAATCGCATCATACATTCCTCTGCTCCCCCGTTAAACTCTAACTCCGCCGGCGCTGGGGTTGCAAGCTCGACGTTTCTAAAACGATATACGCGCCGGTGCGGCCGGGTTCTGACACCTTTGTAACGCGCTCGCCGGATGTGGACTCTTGCCCTTCGTGCAGCTTTGGGGCAATGAACTTATCGCCACTCCTGTTGGCGAGTCCAACGTGGTATTGCCCCCGCCGATTAGCGACGACGGCGCGACGTTCCCGCTGGCGGAGGTGGGAAATTCTAAGACCTCATTGCAGCCGTTGTTCGCTACGAAAAGGGTACCGCTTGATACCAACAGGCCGTATGGCGAGCAGATTCCCGTCAGGTTTCCTGAGATGACCGCAATTGGTGGAGTGTTCCCGCTGGCCGTCGACTGAAAAGCACTCAACGAGTTCTTGGCCAAGTCGCCGACCCAAATGTAATCCGTTGCGGGGTCAAACGCGATTCCAGATGGCTCCTGAAGACCGGTTGAAGAGCCTGAGAGCGTCCGAAGCGGTGCTACATTCCCGTTTGCATCGGGTCCAAAGGTTAAGATCGTCGCGTCGTAGGTATTTGCGACGTAGATTTCGCCGCTTGCGTCGACGCCAAGGTAGGATGGCCCGTCGAGCAGGGTATTGGCGCCGGCTATGACGCGCACGGGGGTGGCGTTTCCTGTCGCGCCTGGCGCAAACACGGCGATGTTAGGCGAACCGCCGTTGAAGCTTTGGTTAGCTATGTACAGGTATCCGCTCGAATCCAGGGCGCTCCCAATCGGGGAGTCGAACATTGTAGCCGGCCCGGAGATAACGTTCGCCGGCATGATATTGCCGATCATTGCCTCCGGATACGATGTCACCGAGCCGGCGCGGGGCGGGTTCACCGCGTAAACCGCGCCGCCACCAACGACCACCGAGTCGGGATAGTTCAACTCGGTGTAGGAGCCCGCAATCGAACCTACTGGCGCAACGTTACCGTCTGCAGAAGCCGCGAATAAAGCTATGGATTCGCCGGCGTTGTTAGTGACGTAGAGGCATCCATGCTGGCATAACGGCGCACTGTATGTCCCGAGGGCCGATCGCGGCGATATCGCGACACTCGCGTACGACTCTTTGTCGAGTCTCCCGAGGTTCGTTCCGCTCGGGAAAGCATATTCAACGAGCGGCACCTTCTTCAGATCCGATTTGAATGAAACGCTAAAAAAGGCGGTATTGCTCTGATTCACGGAGATGGCGTGCAAGCAGCCGTACCCTAGCGGAATTTTGCGCGACGGTAGAATCTGCCCGGGCGGGTACACGTTCAATGTGTCAGGAGAACAAGAAGAACCGTTGGATGCTACTAGTAGGTCGCCGGCGGCGTCGACGTATTCACTCGAGCAAAACACCTGGCAGGTGAATAGTTGGACGGGCGTGTTCGCGCCGCCCGGAAACTCGTCGAGAGTCTCGCTTCCCCCACTGTTTTCGCTCTCTGTGTAGACGTTCCCAGCGCCGTCAACTGCGACTCCGTACAGGTCTCCGCCAGTTGTGAGTTCCGAAGTCGGCTTCAATGAGCCTTGACCGTACACGAAAATTACCGCGGGGACCTGTGTGAGATCCACAATATATACTACGCCGTTACTGTCCACTGCGATGCCCGAGTAGGTAGTCCGCGAGCCACTTTGAGGCGATTCTTCGCAGCCCGAGAGCGTGCGCTTAAGCTGCTTCGACTTCGCTGCAAAGACGTCAATGACGCATGAACCTGACTTGGAGGAGTCCGAAGGGACGACCACGCTGACGTAAAGATTCCCGTCGCTATCTATGGCCAAGCCCCAGGGCTGTTGGCCCGACCGAAACGTGATCTTTCCAATCGGTTTGTGGGGCAGTTGCGTTCCGGTCAACGTAAAAATATCAACGACTCCGTTTGTGGGCTGCGAAGCATAGAGAGTCTGCGTTCCTTTCGTTACCCTCTTCAACCAATTCGGGTCGATGGAGACGCGCGGTTTCGGCAGAGGGGCGGGAACGGCACTGTGCGATCCGAGGAGGCTCTCTTGCGCCGAGCGGGACGGCGCCGGGGGTGGCCCCGCACCACTACATGCGGCAAATGCCGTAACGGTCGCGCAAACGCTCCACCAGCGCGCCAAAACTAAAGTTCGCATTTGATTCTAGCTTTCGTGAGCAGTCTCGTCGCAGCCTGAGCAATGATCGCTGCTTGGAGCCAACACTGCGCCTTCCCGCCGGCTTTGTCAATGATGACAGGGCCGCAACGCCTCAGGCAGTCTAATCAGGGGCTCTGCGAGAGTTCTAAAACGATCTTCCATTCGTGCGGCATCACCGGTTGCACGGAGAGCCGTTGTCCGCGCCGCAGCAACGCCATGCCAACCAGGCGTGGATCGGCGCGCATGCGCGCGAGCGTTACCGGATTCTCGAACGCTTCGACATACGCAACGTCGACCATGAACCAAATTGGTTTGTCGGGTTTCGCACGTCCGTCGAAGTACTCGCCGCCGCGTTCGAACTGCGTGAAATCGGGATAGGCCGTTTTAACGACCTTCGAGATGCCGACGGCCGCCGGCTCGGCAATGCTGGAGTGGTAGAAAAGCCCGAGGTCGCCGAGCTGCATCTCCATCATATTGTTTCGCGCCTGAAAGTTGCGCACGCCGGTCCACGGGGTCGTGCCGTCTTGGCGCAGCCGCTCGAATGAATAGGCGTTCGGCTCGGTCTTCATTAGCCAGTAGCGAGGCACTACGGAGCCAGACTAACGGTCACCGCCTGGCTCGGATCCGAGGGATGCAAAACCTTGAAGGCCTTCCCGCCGGCGGGATACTTCCAAAAAGTAATCGAGTTAGTGGGGGTTGCGACGAGCGTGTTTCCGTCGAGCCACGACTGTCCCGCATTCTTCTGGCGCCAGTTGACGAAGCGGCTGATGCCGGCGATCGTTCCGGTTGTGCCGGAAACTTGCACGCGAAAGTAGTGCACGAACACGTTCTCGCCATTGTGCTTTGTCGCCGAGTAGGACTGCAGGGCAAAGTACTTACCGTCCCATTGAGCGTGGGCAACGTTCCCGATCGTCTCGTTTAGCCTGATCTTCTCAAGCTCTTGTTTGCCATTTGGAAGCAACGCTGCCACGTTTCCGCCGCTGATGACGAAAAGGTTGCCGCTCGCATCGTACGCCGGTTGGGGGTTGGCCCCCAGCTCTTCGCTGTGGTACAGCTTTGCCTTGCCGCTGCCGCCGGTGTAAATTTCGACCAACGGAGCGAAGTTACGAACGTCGTAGCTGGTAACCGCCAGATTTCCCGTCGTCGGGTCGCTCGAGCAGTTCACTGGAATCTCATGGGCAGGAACGTCGAGCGTGCTGGTGGGCGATTTCGCTCCATGTGCGTATTCGTAGACGTACCCGGTGCCCGCGCTCGACTTACTCTGAACCACTGCCGTGACAAAGACGTCGCCTTGGGCGTCCGAGCACATCGCCTGAATCAAGAACGGCGTCGTAAACGTGCCTTCAAAGGTGC
The DNA here is from genome assembly GCA_963823795.1 of Vulcanimicrobiota bacterium. Classification (GTDB taxonomy): domain Bacteria; phylum Vulcanimicrobiota; class Vulcanimicrobiia; order Vulcanimicrobiales; family Vulcanimicrobiaceae; genus Cybelea. The sequence goes on from CAWGMX010000008.1 coordinate 23,166, forward strand.
CGCCCGGATAGGTAAAAACGATGGCCTTATGTTTGACGCCGGCGTAGATCAGGTCGGTCTGCGATCCTGCGCGGTGCGCGAGAAGGGCTTTGTCTAGCGGTGCAACCGGGCTCGTGCCGGGCGGAAGCCCCGCGCAACCGGCAAGCACGCACAGGCACGCTGCGTAGCGCAACGCTAAGATCGGCCTAAACATCATGGCGCTGTTCGCGGGGAGCGCCCTATGCCCTGGCTGGGGGAGCGCTCGATGTGCTATCGTGAAGCAGCCATGCAGCAACGAATAATGCGTGCCTCGGAACACGGTTGGGAGGGCGTCGAACCCGCGGGCTACGACCCGAACGCGCCCGGTACCGGCGTTGCGCGCCACACCATCGTCGGAAACCGGAAAAACGACCCAAGCGAGCCGGGGCCAAAGATGGAACTGCGCTATTTCGACGTCCAGCCCGGCGCCGCATCACGATTGGAGAAGCACGAACACGAGCACTATGTTGTCGTGCGTACGGGCCTCGGCTATGCCGTCATCGGCGACGACGTCAGCGAGTTAGGACCCAACGACGTCGTGTACGTCGGCCCGCTGGTCTTGCACCAGTTCGTCAATCGCGGCGACACGCCGTTTGGCTTCTACTGCTTCGTCGACAGCTGCCGCGATTTTCCGCAAGTGCCGACGCCCGAAGAGCTCGCGCGCCTGCAAGCCTCGCCCGCCGGGACGATCGCGAAACCGTTTGCCGTTCCGCCGCCGGTCAAACGCCCTTAGCGACCGGTCGCGCTGGGTCGGAGACCCATTCGCTCCACGATCCGTTGTAGATTCGCGAGCCCTCGAGGCCGGCGTGCGCCATGGCGAGATGATTGACGGCAGATGACACGCCCGAACCGCACTGATGCACTGTACGTTTTGGATCGAGCCCGCTTTCCGCGAACTCTTCGCGCAGACGTTGCGGTGATTTCAGTCGACCGTCGGCTTCGAAGTTCTCTTTGAACCAGCGCTGCTTCGCGCCGGGAATGTGGCCGCCGACCGGATCGATCGGTTCGGTTTCACCCGAAAACCGCTCCATGGCGCGCGCGTCGAGCAGATGCATCGCTGCGCTGTTGAGATTCCGATGGACGAAGTCGGCACCGACGACGAGCTCCGGCCGCAATGCAACGGTGAGGCCGCCTTCGCGCGCGGCCCGCGACGGCGTGGCCGTTACGGGATACCCGAGCGCATTCCAGCCGGCGAAGCCGCCGTCGAGGACGGCGGTGGCGTCGTGGCCGATCCACCGGCAGAGAAACCACAATCGCGCCGCAAACATATCGGCTCCGGCATCGTACGCGACGATCTGCGTCGCGTCGTCGACGCCGCAAGCGCGCAAGAAACGCGCGAAGACTTGCGGATCCGGCAACGGGTGGCGTCCATTTTTCCCGGTCTTGAACCCGGCCAAATCGTCCTCGACTCCGGCAAAGAAGGCGCCCGGTATGTGCGACTCATCGTAAAACCGCCGCCCCAGCGCAAAATCGGCTAACGAGTGACGGCAATCGAGGACGACGAGATCGGAGCTGCCCAGCCGGTCGTGCAGCGCCTCGGGCGAGATAACGGTGTTAAACAAAGCGATCGCTGCGACGGCTTAACGCAGATTGATCGTGGCTTTTGGCGCGGGAGCCGCGCCGCCGAAAGCTTTCTCGAGCGTTGTCTTCAACTCGCCGCTCGCCACCATCGGTCCGAGAATGTCGGTATCGCCGTAAAACGTTCCGTTGATGAAGACTTTCGGCAGCGTCGGCCAGTCGGTCATTTCCGAGAGCGCTTCGCGCTTTGGCATATTCTCTAAGACGTCAATCACTTCGAACGGGTAGCCGAGGCCGTTGAAGAACTCGACGGTCTCGAGCGTAAAGCCGCAGCGCGGCGCCATCTTCGTCCCTTTACCGTAGACGACGATTCGCGTGCCTGCGATTTCGCGGGCGATCTCTTCCTTCAAATCTTCGGGCATGATGCTTCCTTAACTTTCGGCGACGACGGTGGTAAGTTCGACTGCATGAACGCGCCCGTCGGCCAGCGCGCCTTTGAGCGCGCGGTAGACGAGCTGATGCTGCTGGATCAATGTTTTGCCCTTGAATGCCTGCGAACGAACGGTCACGTTGAAATGGTCCATCGTGCCGGTCCGGTCGTGGATGCTCACCTGGGCGTCGGGCAGACTTTCGACGATGAGGCCGGTCAACGCGCCGTCGTCGATCACGACTTTAAGCGCGGCGAGCCGGCATTGAGCGCGTCGGCCAAGTTGCGCGCTTCGCCGAGCGTTTCGGGAAGGCGACTCGCTCCCTTGGAGAGTGCGGCCGTAACCCCGCTGGCCAAAATGATTCCGGTTACGCCGAGCAGCACGGCGGGAAGGCCGCTGGCGCGTACGGGCCCAACCTCGATTGTGAACGTCCGCTGAACGCGCGCGATACCGCGAAGGATTGCGCGCAGCACGCGCGCTCGTTTATTCATCAGCATGTTTGTACGTCGCATCGCGCCGGAAGGCCTGGCGGCGTGCTGCTTGGTTACCGTTCCGGGGTCTCCTTCGCGAGGCGGAAGGGGCAAAGGGCTCGAATGCGCGCACCAATGCCCGTCGTTTCTCGCTCGCTTGTCGCATTGGTGGTCGCTGCTGCTGCCGCCGCGGCCGTCGTGGCGCACGGTACGATAGACATCATTGCCGACTATCTTGTCGCGCACGCGAGCTACGACGACGTTTCCAGTCACGATTCGCGCGGGCTGGTCGTCGCGGTCGCCGCCGTGGTCGCCGGTGCGATCACTCTGCACGGCCTGCGGCTCTGCTGCGACGCGGCCGCGCATCGAACGCTTGCGTCCTCACCGGCACCGAGTTGGCGGATCGCGCCGCTTTTCGCCGCCGCCACGATGCTGCTCGCGTCGATAGCCGTTCCCGCGATGGAACTGCTCGACTCGCGACTGGCCGGAACGACCCTCACGGGCCTCGACGACGCGTTTGGCGGGTCGGTGCTCCTCGGCTTGGGCACGACGCTTGCGTGCGCTGCCGCCGTCGCGATCGCGATTTTTGCTTTGGCGCGCTGGATTCTTTCGTATCGGGATCGCATCATCGCTGCGATCGTCGGGATCATCCGGCGCCGCTTGCAGGCGTATACCGGCCCGCGCCGCTCGCGAAACTTTGCCGGCGCTTCGGTCTGCCCGCGCAGGCTCTCCGCGCTGCGGCGCGGCAAGCGCGCCCCTCCCTCTGATGCCCTTCGCCATCCCAACACGCAACACTCACATTGCGAGGGCATCTATGCTTCCCATTCTCGTCGCGGCGTGCTGCCTTGTCGGCGGCAACGTCCATACGCCCGCCGGCGCTCCGATCGCGCAGGCGCAACTGACCTTTCGCGGCCCGAAATCGACAACGGCGTCGACCGATGCGAAAGGTACTTTCTCGGTCGTCGTGCCGGCCGGGCGATACGATCTCACCGTCGTTGCTAAAGGCTATGCTACCGTCACCGTCAATACCGGCGAACTAAACGACGGGGCCCATATCGCGGTGATTCTGGAACCCAGCGACACGCCCAAGCTGCGCACGATCGGCGAGGTGACCGTCAACGGCGGCTTTACGCTCGATCGCAACGTCATCCCGGAGATGGACGTGTCGCGGGCTCAGATGGACGCGCTCGGGTACACACAGGTCCTGCAGGCGCTGCAAGAAGTTCCGTCGGTCGTGATTCAGCATCCCGACTCCGGCGCTCCGACGGCGCCGTCGGTCGTTTCGTTGCGCGGGCCCGATCCGTCCGAAGCGATGGTGACGCTGGACGGACAACAGCTCAACGACGGCAACACTGGCGACATTGACCTCTCGCAGTTCGCGGTTCCGGCCTTTAATAGCGTGAACGTCACCGAAGGTCTTGGGCCAACCGACGCGGAGGGAAGCAACACGTTCGGCGGTGCCGTCAACTTCGTTTCGCTCCGGCCCACACAAGATCAGCACGCCAACTTCTCGAGTTCGGTCGGATCGTACGGTACGACGCAGAACTGGCTCAACGCGACCGGAACCATCGGCAAGCTCGGATACGCGCTGGCGGGTGACGACTATCAACAGGCCGGGCAAGTCAATCAGTACGATTTTGTCGTTCCCGCCAATAACTTGCCGCCCTATTGCGGGCCGGCGACGAAGAAGAAGATTCCAAACTGCCCGTTCTACACGCACCTAGGGTCGACGATCGCGGCACAGCTGGGGCTTGTCAATCTCGATTACAACTTCTCGCAGCACGCCGATCTCGGCTTTCGCCTCTTCACGCTGGGGAACAATCGCGACGAGTCGAGTGCGCTCAACGGAATCGCCGGCAATCCAACCTGCGTCTTTAGCGGCCCAGGCGCGGCCTGCGGTTTTGCGCCTTCTCCGGGCTCGCCCAACGAGGTGGCAAATCCGGTCTTCGACGATCACATCGGGCAAGGCAGCGCAAACTTCGCGCAGAGCATTCGCGCCTACGACATCTATTCGCGCTCGCCGCTGGGTTCGGGAACCCTTTCGGCCGATTTCTACGCCGACGACAACAACGTGGATTTTCAAGGCGGCGTCGTCTCGCCGTACGACGTCTCGCACTTGGACACGCGCTATAACGAGGCGCTATCGTGGGGACGCAACTTCGACGATAGCGAGTTTGCGATCGGCGGTTATGCGCGCCAAGAGGCACTCTCCGGCGCGTTTATCGGCGAGACGCTCTCGCAGAGCATCGACTCGTACTTCGTGCGCGGATCGCAGCAAATCGGCACCGCGGTACACCTTTCGGGCGGTCTCTACGACGCCGACTATTCCACGTTCGGCAACACGCTGAACTGGCGCTTGGGCATAAGCGGAGATCTCTCGGCCCAAAGCGTGCTGCGGTTTTCGGTGGGCACGGGATTTCGGCCGCCGTTGCTCTTCGAGCGCTACTTCTTCCCGCCGGTTGTCGTCAACGGTAAAGTCGAACCCAACCCGGGTCTGGGTCCGGTGGATTCGAACTGCGTCGTACCCAACGGAAACCCCGACGAGCGTCCGGAGCACGCCACCGAGTACGAGATGGGCTTCTCGCATCTCTTTTCGGGCACGTCGAACCTCGACGTGTCGACCTATCGCTCCAACCTGCGCGACACGATCGAGAACTACTATCCCGGCGGCGGCGCCGTGAGCTTTTGCGGCACGCAACTCGGCTTTGCCTACGAGATTCCAATCAACATCGGCAATGCGGTCTACGAAGGCGCCGAGGCCCGTTACAAGCAGCTCTTTCCACGTCTGAACCTAACCGCCACGCTGTCGTATGGGCTCAACGTCGCATACCCGTACGCGCTGGGGCCGTTTGTCTCAAATCCGACCTCCGGCGGCACGCTCGTCGACGACGAGCAGTTTCTCGGCGTGCCGCAGCAGCAAGGATCCGCCGTGCTCACCTGGGCGCGTCTCGGCTGGCACGCGTCGACGGCCTTTACGTTCGCCGGACGAAACAATACGCTCAACCAATCGCCCTACACGCTGGTCGATGCCGCCTTCGGAAAAACCTTCGGGCACATCGACCTCACGATTGCCGGGACCAACGTGTTCAACGCCGTCTCGGGTCCGTTCACGCTTTACGATGCGGGCGTTCCCTATCGCGGTCTCTACTCATCGGGAAACGGCCCGTATCAGGCGAACTTACCGACCGATGCGCTCTTCATCCAACCTGCTTCGATAAAGTTCATCGCGACGCTGCACGTATGACGGCGGAAATGAATGCGGTTCGGCTGCACGAAACGAGCGGGCCGCAGAGCCTTCGCATCGACCGAACTCCGATTCTGGAGCCCGGCGAAGGCGAAGTCCTGGTGCGTTTGCGCGCGGCGGCGCTCAATCATCGCGACGTCTTCATCACGCAGGGTCTCTACCCCAATATCCGGACGCCGGTTACGCTCGGGTCGGACGGCGCCGGAGAAGTCGTCGCCGTCAACGGCAATTCGCCTGGATTGGACGCCGGAGAGGAAGTGGTCATCGATCCCATGCTGGGATGGGGGGACGATCCGCACGTTTGGAACCCGGCCTCGAGCCTGCTCGGAATGCCGCGGGACGGAACGTTTGCGCAATACGTCACGGTTCCGGCCGAGAACGTCTATCGCAAGCCCGAGCGGCTATCGATGGAGGAGGCCGCCGCGATTCCGCTCGCTGGGCTCACAGCCTATCGCGCCACGTTTACACGCGGCGCATTAACGCGCGGGGAGACGGTGCTCATCACCGGCGTGGGTGGCGGCGTTCAGACGTTCGTGTTGCTCTTTGCCAAGCACGCCGGCGCGCGCGCGATCGTGACCTCGAGCAACGACGAAAAACTTGACCGGGCGACAGCGCTCGGCGCCGATCTCGCAATCAATTACAAGACGACGCCGGACTGGGAGAAGCGGCTGCGTTCGGAGGGACCGATCGATCTGGTCGTGGACTCCTCGGGCGGCGAAACGTTGCGCAAGGCGCTCGACGTCGTGCGCCCCGGCGGCCGCATCGTCGTGTACGGCGGCACCAACGGCGATGCGGCGATCAAAATGTTTCCGCTCTTTTGGAAGCACGTTTCGATACTTGGCACGTCGATGGGAAGCCCGGCCGATTTTGCCGCCATGCTGGATCTCTTTTGCAACGGCTTGCGTCCCGTCGTCGATCGCGTGTTCCCGCTGCAAGACGCCGCTGAAGCGATGCAGCACCTTGTGAACGCCGATCAATTCGGCAAGGTCGTGTTAAGAATAGACTGAGCCAAGAAGCTCAGAGCGTTTTGCCATCGCAGGTCCCGTCGGGCGGGGGAGAGTCTTGATAAATCGGCCCCTGATACGCCACGGGCATGCCGTCCTTCGGATAGAGGATGACGTCGACCTTACCGTTTGGCGTCAGTTGGCGTTCGCACTTGATTACCTCGTGCGCTTTGGACTTTGCGGTTCCGCCGATCCATAGGTCGAACCACAGCCCCTTGCAGCCGTTGCTGCCGCTGCCTTTGTGAGGCCCCGATGCGGCGCAGAGATCTTCGCGAATGAAGTACTGTTGAATGAACGGCATGTAGATTTTGATGCCGTACGGTATCGTCGAGTCGTTCTTTTTTTCGGTTGCAAAGGTCGTCGGATTGCAATAGGTTCCGTCGCCGCCTGCGCGCTTGTGAATGATCCCGTGCGCGATCTTGTCTCCCGGCGGCGAGTTATCGGGCCAGCCGTAGAACGTGATCGTTGCCTGCACCGTGCTGGGATCTTGTTTGATGACGTAGCACGATGCGTTGTGCGCCGCATTGACCACGGGTGGAAGCGTGGGACCGCCGGATCGGCTGCACGACGCAACGGCAAGCGCCGTCGCGAGTATAAGGAATCGACGCACAAAGCCGTTCATACCAACGTGTATTCGTCGAGACTTTCTAAACGCATCTCCGCGCCGATCTCCGCGGCCAGCGCGGCCGCTTCGGCGGGCCCGACGATTGCTTCGAGGTCCGGATTGAGCATCGCGTACTCTTCCGCGCTCAGGCCCTGCGCACGGGGTCGCGCGACAACGCGCCCCTCCGCCTCCAGCGCCAGGAGATGGGCGAGAATCTGCCGTGCCATCGCCGCCCAAAGCGGATGCGGCTGCGACGAATAAATCGTTCGAACGAGGTCCGGGATCGTCCGGGCTCCGTTACGTAGCGCGTTAACGACCTGCTCTTCGCGCATCGCGCGATGGGCGATGTAATCAGCGATCTTTGCTTGCGGGTCGTCGACGGCCGGACCATGTCCGCCGTGGATCGTTCGCGCATCGGCAAACTCGTTGGCAAGCCGGTGCAACGTGTGCTGATAGGGGCGCATCGCACCGCCCGGCGGCGCGATTACCGTCGTCCCTTCGCCGAGAATGGTGTCGCCGGTAAAAAGCGCGCGTTCCGCCGGCAAGTAGAAGATCACATGGTCGAAGGTGTGGCCCGGCGCATCGATGACGCGCAACCCGAGCCGCCCGGCGGGAAGCTCGGCTTCCAATGGAAGGTCGGCGTCGCGAGCGACTTTGCTGTGAGGGTGCGCGTAGATGGCCGCGCCGGTCGCGGCTGCAAGCAGCGGTGCGGCCAAGGCATGATCGGGATGGCCGTGCGTCAACGCGATGCGGGAAATCTTAAGCTGTTGCGCTGCCGCGCTCTCGATCATCGCACGGACATGACGCTCGATTGCCGGACCGGGATCGATCACGAGCGCGGTTCCGTCGCCGCAATCGAGCACGTAGGAGTTCGTGCCCGTGAGCGTCATCGGCGAGGGATTGGGTGCGCGGACGAGCGTTACCATACGTTTTCGAGCGCCGCCGGAATTGCGAAGTCGCCGGCACCGGCCGACGGCATGATCGTCAGAACGGGTTTGGTGCGAGCGTAGCGCAGCGCGTCGTCGACCAAAGCGAATTGACAGAGGCGTTCGAGATGCTTGATCGTCGGGTAGACGAGATGCAACGCTCCTTTTTGGTACAGTTCGAGGGCGCGGGACGGAGCGATCCATATCCCGTCGTGCGTCTCGTATGCATCGGCACGAGCCGCTTGATTTGCTGGGGCGACGGCGAAGAAGAAGTGCGTGTTATAGCGGCGGGGCTCGCTGGGCGGAGTAATCCAATGCGAAAAGAGTGTCAGCGTGAGTGCGTCGGCATACCAATCGTGAACGGTCAAAAAATCCGCAAACGTCAGCTTGCCTTCGCGAACGGCGACGCGTTCCGCAGGCAACTGCTCGCAATCTGCGGCGGCTACGGGCTGCTGCGATCGATCGCACGCGAGCAGGACGCCGGCCTCCTCGAACAGTTCCCGAAGCGCCGCCACCAACAGGCTGCGCGCAGCGTCCGGCGCAACGGCCGGCTCGCTGCTGCCCAGTGCGGGGGAAATCGAAGCGCGGAACTCTTGCCTTAGCCGATCGGGCTCGAGGCCGATCGTTCGCGCCTGCGCTTCCGGAGTGGAATCTTGCGCCTCGACCGTCCCGCCGGGAAAGACGAAGGCGTCGGGCGCGAAGGCGCTCCTGGCGCTGCGGCGCGTCAGATAGACCTCCAGCGGCGAACGAGCCAGAATGACCGTCGCCGCCAAGCGCACATCGCTCACGAGGCAGTAGCGTCCTGTCACGCCGTGGCGAAAACCTCCCGATGCAAATAGCACTAGGTAGCGATATGGCAGGGGAGCTTCCTGAGGCGGTCGACCGGTGGCTGCGGGACCGGGGTCATACGGTACGGCGTTTCGGCGCTTTGGCGCCCCAAGCGGACGACTCGTGGCCGTCGGTGGGGCGAAGCGTCGGTGCGGCCGTCGCGCAAGGGGAGGCCGACTTTGGGGTTCTCTGCTGCTGGACGGGCACGGGCGTGAGCATCGCGGCCAACAAGGTGCCGGGCATCCGCGCGGCCCTGTGCGGCGATTCCGCGACCGCTCGGGGCGCTCGCGAGTGGAACGATGCCAACGTGCTCTGCTTGAGCATTCGTGCAACCTCCGCGGCCTTGGCAGACGAAATGCTCGAAGCCTGGTTCGCCGGCAAGGTTACGCAAGACCCAATCTACCGCGCAATGATCGCCGAGGTTAGCAAGCTCTAACGGCAGTTCTTTTCGCTTTGGGCGGCCGGTCCAAAGCGAGAAGGAAAAGCAGAGGGGCTGCGCGCTCGCGTAGCCCCCATAGTACTGCCGTTCGCCGGGGCACAGAACTGATGCTGCGCAACCGGTACTCGCTCTCGGGCGGTTTCGGCGACAGTTCACGCCGTCCTGACCAGAGAGGCCGATTCTACCAAATCAAATGCCGCGACTCAATACGTCCGGCACGAATAACTCGCAACAGAGGAGCAGGAGCGCCCAGTTCACCGCGTGCGAGGTCCAACAATACGGGCACGCGAGGCGCGTAACAAAAAGCAACGAGTAGGCCAGCACGACCGACGTGGCCGCAGCAAAGAAGACCGCGACGAGCAGGACGGCCGCCGCGACCGGCGAGTGAACGAACCAGACCGTAAGCGCCACGGCGGGGTAGTAGAGCAAGCCAAGTAAGGAGTTAGGCACGCCGAAGAGCTGCGCCCGGGGTGATTTAACGACGCTGGGCCCCCGAATCGCTCCTTGTGCGGCGCGGATGCTCTTGCGAAGCATGAAAAGCGAGGCGTAGAGCCCAACTCCGCATAGCACCGTGATCACCGTGCGTACGACCATCGCTTGAATCGCCTCCTTCGGCGGACTGCGGCTCTTGCTTTACTGGCCGGTTCCTTTGTGCTGGCGTTCTTGGTCATTCGCCATCAGCCGCGTGTCGAGCACGAGATCCGGATCATCGGCCCGCTGGCCTATCCGCTGGCCGTCGCAATCTTCGCGGTCGTCGCATCGGCACCGTTTTCCGTGACGGACGCGCTGGCAATCATGAACGGGGCCATCTTCGGACCGATCGTAGGTACGATCGTCGATACGGTTGGATTGGTTCTGGCCGCGCTACTGGGCTATTGGATCAACCTCCACGCGTCGAAGCTCTTCAACCTGCAGGAATCGCTGCACCGCCTTCCGGCGTGGGTAAAGCGCTTCCCCGTCGGCTCGCCGGCCTTCTTGCTGGCCGTGCGCGTCATTCCGGGCTTCGGCGGAACGGTTGCGACCGCGACCGCCGCTACCTTTCGCGTACCGATTTGGGTACACGTTTGGACGATGTGCGCGATAGCCGTTCCGATTTGCGCGCTGCTGACGGTCTTTGGGGATCGGGTTACCGTTGCCGTGCACGGATATGAGTGGCGGGCTCGGCGCTACGCACATCACTATTGCTTGACCCACCGCTGTCCGCACTTTCACTTCCGCCCGCGAGCCGCGGCCTCGCCGTTGCCATCGCCGTGATACCGTCAATCGTTGCGGATCGAGCCGGTCTCGACGAACTCTGCGCTCGAGTTCGCGATGCCGGACGCGTCGCGCTGGACACCGAGTTTCACGCCGAGCGCACCTACTCGGCGAGGTTGATGGTCGTGCAACTCGCCTTCGACGACGGTGCCGTCATCGTCGACGCGCTCGCGCTCACCGACTTGCGATCGCTCGTCTTGGCACTGACCCAAACGACCGTTGTCGGTCATGCGCTCTCGGCAGACTTGAAGATCTTCGCCGATCGTTACTCCCTGGTGCCGTCGCGCGTTTTCGACACGCAAATCGCGGCGTCGTTCCTCGGCTACGGCATGCAGATCTCGCTGGCGGACCTCGTGCGCAGCGTCTGCGGCGTGCGCTTGGCCAAATCGCAAACCGTCAGCGATTGGTCGGCGCGCCCATTCTCCGAACGCCAAATCGAATATCTCGTCGACGACGTCGTGCATCTGTTGCCGGTCTACGACGCACTGCTTCCACGCCTGGAAAAAAAAGGCCGCTACGAGTGGGTCTTTGAGGAGTGCGCGGAGCTGGGCGACATCGAGCGATATCGCATGGACGAGCGCCGCGCCTATCTACGAATCCCGGGCGCGATGCGGATGAGCCGGCGCGAGCTCGGCATTCTCAACGAACTCGTGAAACTGCGCGATGCCGTCGCACGCGAGCGCGACCTTCCGGTGCGCTACGTGCTCCCCGACGACGTGGTTGCAGGCCTTGCCGCGACAAAGCCGACGAAGACCGAAGATTTTGCCCAGCTTCGCCGGTTTGATGGCGGGATGAAGCGGCAGCTCGGGCCTTCGATTCTGGCGGCCGTGGCCCGCGGCCAAGCACTCGCCGAAGACGAGCTCCCGCAGCGCCCGGCCCGGCCGGCGGCGCCGGCGCGCGATGCCCTGGTTTCGCTGCTTGGCGCCGCGATCGCGGAGATGGCGCGCGAAGCCGAACTGCCCTCCAGTTTGCTCGTGCCGCGCGCCGCGCTCGAGCGGTTGGCGCGCGAGATTCCGCCGGATTTCGAGAGTTTCGAACGCGTCTTGGCACTGCAGCCGTGGCGGCTGGGACTCGTAGCCGAACCGCTCTGGCGGATGCTCCGCGGCGAAGCGGTGCTGCAGGATCGAAGGCTACGCCAACGGAGATCCGAAAGTACGATTGCTCGATGAGCCCTCATCCCAATAGCTTTGGCGCGCTCGATTCGCTGCGTGCCGGCAATCGTTCGTACGCCTATTTCCGCCTCGATGCGCTGGAGCGCGCCGGCACAGGGAAACTCTCGCGGCTTCCCTTTTCGCTCAAGATCTTGCTCGAGAACTTGCTGCGCTGCGAGGACGGGCGCGCCGTCAGGCGCGCGGATATCGAGGCGCTGGCGCGCTACGACGGCCATCGCGGGCAGGAGCGCGAGATCGCCTTTACTCCAGCTCGCGTCTTGCTTCAGGATTTCACCGGCGTTCCGTGCGTCGTCGATCTGGCGGCGATGCGCGACGCAATGGCCGAGATGGGCGGCGACGCCGGCGTCATCAATCCGCTGCAGCCGGTCGAACTGGTGATCGATCACTCCGTGCAAGTCGACTATTTTGCAAACGCCGGCGCGCTTGCCAAGAACACGGCGCTGGAGTTCGAGCGCAACCGGGAACGCTACGCATTTTTGAAATGGGGCCAGTCCGCGCTGCAAGATTTTCGCGTCGTTCCGCCGGGAACCGGGATCGTTCATCAAGTCAACATCGAGTATCTCGCGCGCGTCGTCTTCGGCGCGGCCGGCGCTTCGGAGGAAGGTGTGCTGGCCTATCCCGACACCGCCGTCGGCACCGACTCGCACACGACGATGGTGAACGGTCTGGGCGTGCTTGCGTGGGGCGTGGGCGGCATCGAAGCCGAAGCGGCGATGCTCGGCCAGCCGGTGACGATGCTGATTCCCGAAGTGGTCGGCTTCCGCTTGGACGGCGCATTGCGCGAAGGCGTGACCGCGACCGATTTGGTGCTCACCGTCGCGGAGATGCTGCGCCGCAAAGGCGTCGTCGGGAAGTTCGTGGAGTTTTACGGCAAGGGACTCTCCGCGTTGCCGGTCGTCGACCGGACGACGATCAGCAACATGTCGCCTGAGTTCGGGTCGACGGTCGCGATCTTCCCGATCGACGACCGCACGCTCGACTATCTTCATCTCACCGGCCGTCAGCCAGAACAGATCGCTTTGGTCGAAGCCTACGCCAGAGCGCAGGGCCTCTTTCGCACGGATGCGTCGCCCGATCCAGAGTTTGCCGACACGCTTGCGCTCGATCTCGGCAGCGTCGAGCCGAGCCTTGCGGGCCCGAGCCGACCGCAAGACCGCGTCGCGCTGCACGACGTCAAGCGTTCGTTTCAACATGCGATGGAGGGATGGACGGCTGCGCGCGACCGCGCGAACGGAGCGGTGGCGCGCTTCGAGGACGAAGGTGGTGGCGGAACGGCGACGATCGCGCAGACCGCTGAGGCGGAGCTGTACGACGGTGCCGTCGTCATCGCTGCGATCACCAGTTGCACGAACACCTCGAATCCGTCGGTGCTGGTCGGCGCGGGGCTGCTCGCGCGCAACGCCGTGGAGCGCGGTCTTCGCACTCAGCCGTGGGTCAAGACCTCGCTCGCGCCCGGCTCCAAAGTCGTCACCGACTATTTGAACAAGGCCGGGCTGCGCGAGTATCTGGATCGCCTGGGCTTCAATCTCGTGGGTTATGGCTGCACGACCTGCATCGGTAACTCGGGTCCGCTTTCGTCGGAGGTCGCCGAAGCGGTGGCCGACCGCGACCTGATCGTTGCAGCCGTACTCTCGGGAAACCGAAACTTCGAGGGACGCATCCACGCGCAAGTGCGCGCGAACTATTTAGCTTCGCCGCCACTGGTGGTCGCGTATGCGTTGACGGGGCGGATGGACGTCGATCTAACCAGCGAACCGCTGGGAGTTGGAAGCGATGGGCGTCCGGTCTACTTGTCGGAGATTTGGCCGAGCAACGATGAGATCGCGGCCACGATGGCGACGTGCATCGGCCAGGAAATGTTCGAGCGCGAGTACGCGCACGTCTTCGACGGTGACGAGAACTGGCGCAACCTCGGCGTTGCCACCAGCGAGCGCTACGCCTGGGATCCGAAATCGGAGTACGTCAAGAAGCCGCCGTATTTCGATAACATGCCCGAGCGCCCGGCGCCGGTGAAAGACGTGCATGGAGCCCGCGCGATCGCCGTGCTCGGCGACTCGGTGACCACCGATCATATTTCGCCGGCGGGCAGCATCTCCAAGATTAGCCCCGCGGCGAAGTACCTTATGGAGCGCGGAATCGAGCCGGGTGATTTCAACTCCTACGGCGCGCGGCGCGGCAATCACGAAGTGATGATACGCGGTACCTTTGCGAACATTCGGCTGCGCAATGCGCTGGCTCCCGGAACCGAGGGCGGCGTTACTCGCTACCTGCCGACCGGCGAAACGATGTCGATCTTCGACGCGGCGATGAAATACAAGGACGACGCAACGCCGCTGATCGTGCTCGCCGGCAAAGAGTACGGCTCGGGATCGTCGCGCGACTGGGCGGCAAAGGGGCCGCATCTGCTCGGAATAAAGGCGGTGATCGCCGAGTCGTTCGAGCGCATTCATCGCAGCAACCTGATCGGGATGGGCGTGCTGCCCCTCGAGTATGTCGATGGCGCCGATCACTCGACCTACGGTTTAACCGGGGAAGAACTCTTCGACATTACCGGCGTAGCAGCGAGTTTGGAGCCTCGGATGCGCGCGCGCGTCAAGGCCACCGACGCAAAGAGCGGCCGATCGATCGAGTTTAACGTGAAAGTTCGCATCGACACGCCCAACGAAGCCGAGTATTACCGCCACGGTGGGATTTTGCAGTACGTCTTGCGACAGCTGCGGTCAGGTTCCCGAGAGGTCGACTCAGCCTAACTACGGCAAAACGCCGCGAGAGCGACGGCGTTGCGAAGATTGAAGTCAATCATAAGCTTAGGCGTCCCGTCTTATCTGCGTCGGACTCGACGAACCACATATTGCCGTCGGGTCCGGCAACGATATCGCCCGGACCGGAGGTGCCGGAAAGACCCTTCGAGTGCTCTGAAATTTTGCCGGTCATCGTGATGCGGCCGACCTTCGCTTCGCGTATCCGGTACGAATCATAGCTCTCGTATTCGGTGAACCACATAGCACCATCCGGGCCGGCGGCGATGCCGACGGGCTCTTCGGTCGGAGTAATTCCGCGGGAGTATTCGGTGACCTTGCCGCTCGTCGTGATGCGTCCGATGCGCCCGCCCGTCCCTTCGGTGAACCAAAGTGCGCCGTCGGGACCCGGGGCAATACTGTAAGGGCCCGCTCCGCTACTGATGCCGTTTGTGTATGTCGTGATCTTTCCGCTCGTGGTGATGCGCCCGATCGCGTTGCCGGTCAGTTCGGTAAACCACAACGCGCCATCCGGACCCGGGGTAATATCGATGTCGGAGGCGCCGGTGGGATAGGTTGTGATCTTGCCTTTCGTCGTGATGCGCCCGATTGCGCTGTACTCCGTAAACCAGAGTGCTTTGTCTGGACCGGCAGTAATCCCGAGCGGTTCCGTATTCAAGGGAAAGGTTGAAAACGTGCCGTCGGTTGTCATGCGAACGATCTGCGAATTGTAATAGTCGGTGATCCACAGCGCCCCGTCCGGGCCCGGGGTGATGTCCTGAAATGAGGACCCTTCGGTTGACAGCCCTTGATAGTAGAACGTCTTTAGACGCGCGCCCGACGTATTGATTTGAGCGACCACGTTTTCGCCGTAGTCTTGATCGATTGTGTCGGTCACCCAGAGGGAGTGTTCCGGCCCCGAAGCAATAGCCGACGGAAAGTAGTCGTCGCTGTATTGCGGAAGATCGGCAAACTCTTTGATCCTCACTCGTTCCTTTGCGAACGGGAACGACGCAGGCTGCTGTTCGCCGGCGGTTCCCGGCATCAGGCCTCCCGTATTCGAGCAACCCGCCAATCCAACGGCAAGGGCTGCCAACGCGGCGATTAGGGTGAATCGCATAGCAATCATCTCGAACGTCCTCTTTAGAGTTTTACGCGGCCGAGTTGGCCGGCCGCCGCTTCAACGAACCACATATTGCCGTCGGGGACGGCGGTGATGGCGATTGGCTTGGAAGAGCTCGAGCACGACGATGCGCCGGCCGCCAATGCAGCCAGGAGAGCCCAGTGATGGGACGGGCAGGTTTCATCTTGCGATCCCCTAGGTTAGGACCCTGGTCAACTTATTGTGCCACAGAAACACAGAAACGTGAAAAAAGTATCGTGGTCAACATTTTTTAAGATTCAAAGGCGGCGAGGTCATAGTTGACACGATCTGTCATATTGGCGTAGTTTGATCGAACCGTGAAGGCCGACCGGCTCGTGGCACTCCTGTTGCTGCTCCAATCGCGGCGGCAGTGCAGCGCGCGCGTGCTGGCCGAGCACCTCGAGGTCTCCGAGCGCACGATCTATCGCGACGTGGACGCCCTGGGCGCCGCCGGCGTACCAGTCTATGCCGAGCGCGGCGCGGCCGGCGGGATCGCGCTCTCCGAGGGGTACCGCCGGGCCTTGACCTTCTTCAGCGAAGACGAGGTCCGCGCGCTCTTCGCCTCCGGCGCGAGCCCGCTGGCCGATCTCGGGCTCGAGCGCGGCCTCACGCGCGCGCTCGAAAAGCTGCGCGGCGGCCTCGCCGCCGTCCATCAACGCGCCGCCGATAAGTCGCGCTCCCGGATTCATCTCGATCAGCGGCGATGGAATCAGCCCGAGCCGCCGCTGGAACTGCTCACGACGCTGCGCCGGGCCGTCTGGGACGATCGCTGCCTTCGAATCCGCTACGAAGATCGAAACCGTAAGTCGTCGACGCGAAGTGTAGAACCTTTGGGTCTGGTCTGCAAGGCGGGCGTGTGGTATCTCATCGCTGGCTCCGACGGTGAGTTGCGCAGCTTCCGCGTCGATCGCGTGCGCAGCGCCCAAGAGGCCGCCGAGCATTTTCAACGACCCGAGGATTTCGATCTCGAGCGTTATTGGGCCGAGTCTTCGGCGCGATTTGCCGAGGCGTCGCGCGGCGCCGATTGCATCGTGACGTTTTGCATGCCGAACGATGCGCTCGAACGCGTCACCTACTATTGGCCTTCGGAGATGCTCTCGCAAGACGTAAGCGAAGCGCGCGTCCGCGTGACGTTTCCGGGCCGCGAGGTCGCGCTTTTCCAAGCGCTTGCGTGGTCCGACGTGGCGACGCTCGTCGAACCCACCGCGCTGCGCGACGAGATCGTCGCGCGAGCGCGCCGAGCTATTGAGCGCTATACCTTGCGCTGATGGATGATGAGGCCGTTCCCTTCGGGATCTGATCCGAACGACATAAAGCAGACCGGCGACTCGATCACGTCGCTGAGCTGCAGCCCGCGCGCGCGATAGTGTTCGACCGCTGCCTTCGCGTCGTCGACCGCGAACATGATCGCGCCGCCGGTCTCGCCGCCCTCGGGTTTCCAGACGCCGAACGTCGAGCCGTCGGCCAGCGTAAACTCGGCGCCGCGCCCTTGATCGTCGGTTTCGGTTGGTTTCATGCCGAGTACGTCGCGATAGAAGGCGATCTGCGCCTTCGGGTCGCGCACGAGATAGGCTGCGATGTCGATTCCCTTGATCATTTTGCTCGTCTCCTTCGGTTTTTGTCTAAGCGTTTCCACGAGCATACCGGTCAAATATGACACTTACTGTCCACATTCGGTTCGAGTAGGGCGGGAATCGACGCGAATGCAGGCGTCCTTCAGTACTTCAGGTTGAACGCCTATCTGTGGATGCCCGGCCCGGATGGGCGACGGAGATGGCCACCCCGTTAGGTTCGTTTACGCCAGTAATAACTTTAATCGGTTTGCCGCTAGGATAGTGGAAAAGCTCCACAGTTTGGTAACCCGCACCGGTGACGACTAGTAATGAGCCCTGAATAGCGAAGTGCTCCATCCCGGTGATGCCCAACGATAGCGAACCCACTTTCTTTCCCATCGTACCTCGTATTGCGTATTTCCAGATGTACGCTTGATTCGCTGCGATGACTAGGTATTGACCATCCCACTGAAGGCCCTTGTGCGGAAAGATGTGGGGCCTAAGTGGAAAGCTGCTCAGCGTGGATGCCCCTTTTTGCAGCCAACCTGTGCCAAACTTGAACGGGCCCAGGTATCCAGTAAAGAACAAATCGCTCGTACTGTCATAACTCGCGGAATAGAAACCGTACAGGCTGCCGCCTGAGTAGTATGTGGGCGCTCCTCGAGCGTCAGCATAAATGGCTACGCTGGCCGCTCCGTTTCCGTTTACTGCGGCGAGGTTACCGGTTGACGGGTCAACCGCGCAGGCGTCTGGCAAGTGGGCATCATCCAGTGTTGCTATTGGCGTTGTCCCGCCGTGAGCGTATTCAACGAGGTAGCCCCTCCTGTACGACCCGGATGATGCGTTCGTTATCCAAACGTTGCCATTTGAATCAGAGCAAACATCACCTGGATACCCAAAGCCAGTGAGTGTCTGGACGAGTTTTCCGCTAGGGTACGCAAACACGTAAACATTATCGTCGTCGGAACTGACGTAAATGAGGGTTTGTCTTTTTACGCTATCTGGTATCGGCGCCGCAGTCGTGCCCAGCGGCACAGCGCCCGTCGTACCAGTCTCGGCGCCCCCGCAACCCGCCAACACAAAAATGGCCGTAGTCGCCAATGCGGCCAAACTGCCCACGCGCAAAAGTTTCATCCCTCGCCCTTCTGGAGCCCTAATGGTTCGACGTCACCCGTTCAGGCCCCGTCTCACGACACCTCGGCCAGTTCAGTGTATTGACGAAGAAAGGCCGCATGCTGTTGCGTCACGCAGAGACTAGAGCATGACGCGGCGGAAGTCGGCCAGCAGCTCGGCGACATAAACCAAGAAACGCGCGGCGCCGGCGCCGTCGACTACGCGGTGATCGTAGCTCACGCTGATCGGCAGCATCAGCCGCGGAACGAACTGCTTGCCGTCCCACACGGGTTTGGTCGCCGTACGCGTCGCGCCGAGAATCGCAACTTCGGGTGCGTTGACGATTTGGGTGAAGGCCGTGCCGCCGATGCCGCCGATCGACGAGATTGTAAAGCTGCCGCCCTGCATCTGCGCGAGCGTCAGCTTTCCCTCGCGCGCCTTGCCGGCAAGTTCCACGGCCTCGCGCGCGATCTCGATCAAGCCTTTCTTATCGGCGTTCTTGATTACGGGCACGACCAGCCCTCCCGGCGTGTCGGCCGCGAAGCCGATGTTGTAATACTGCTTGAGGATCAGCTCGTCGCCGTCGAGTGAAGCGTTGAACTCCGGAAAGCGCTGCAATGCTGCGACGCTGGCGCGAATCAGGAACGCGAGCATCGTGAGCTTGGGGCCGCCGGACTTTGTTTGTTCGGCGTTGACCTCGCTGCGGAGTTCTTCGATCGACGTGACGTCGGCTTCGTCATAGTTGGTGATGTGCGGAATGAGCACCCAGTTGCGGTGCAGGTTTGGACCGGAAAGCTTCTTGATGCGCGATAGCGGCTTACGTTCCGTCGCGCCGTATTGCGAGAAATCCAGCTTCGGCCAAGGCGGCAGACCGGCAAACGGCGTCGCGCCGCCGGCGGCAACGCCGCTCTGCAGTGCGCTCTTGACGAAGCCTTGCACGTCCTCGCGAGTCACGCGCCCGTTCGGCCCGGTGCCGCGCAGCTTTTGCAGATCCACACCGAGTTCGCGCGCAAAGCGCCGGATCGACGGCCCGGCGTGAACGATGCCGTTTCCCGACGGCGCTCGCGGTGCAGGCTGCGCTTGCGGTGCGGGTTGCGTTTGCGGTGCGGGCGCAGCCGATTTTGGTGGCGCAGCGACTTCCGAAGTGGCGAGCACGACGATCGGAACGCCTTGCGAGACCCTGTCGCCGACCTTCACCTTGACGTCTTGTACGACGCCATCGGCCTCGGACGGCACCTCCATCGACGCTTTCTCGCTCTCGAGCGTAATGAGCGAATCGTTCTTCTTTACGCGGTCGCCGGGCTTGACGAGGACTTCGATGACCGGTACGTCTTTGAAGTCGCCGATATCCGGAACGCGCACTTCGATCGTCTGCGCAGTTTGCGAGGAAGCAGTGGGTGCAGCCGGCGCAGGGGACGCAGCCGGCGCCGCTGCCGGGGCGTCGGAGCTCAACACGAGAATCGTCGCGCCCTCCGATACCTTGTCGCCGACTTTCACCTTCACGTCTTGCACGACACCATCGGCCTCGGCCGGCACTTCCATCGACGCTTTCTCGCTTTCGAGCGTGATGAGTGAATCGTTCTTCTTTACGCGATCGCCGGGCTTAACCAAGACTTCGATGACCGGCACTTCCTTGAAATCGCCAATATCCGGAACGCGCACCTCGATCGTATTGCTCATGCGCCGCTCTTCTACACCGTGATGGGATTGGGCTTGTCGGGGTCGATTCCGTACTTCTCGATCGCTCTCTTGACCGTCGCAGGCGCGACGGCGCCGTCAGCGGCCAGCGCCTGTAGCGCTGCCACCGCGACGAAGTGCCGGTCGACTTCGAAAAACCTACGGAGCTTGCGGCGAAAATCGCTGCGCCCGTACCCGTCGGTGCCCAGCGCGACGTAACGCCGGTCCATGAAGGGATGGATCTGCTCGGCGAAGGTGCGGATGTAGTCCGTGGCGGCGATGCCGGGGCCGAGCCGTCCGCGCAGGCACTCCTCCACGTACGATAGGCGAGGCGCTTCATCGGGGTGGAGCATATTCCAGCGGCGCGCCGCGACGCCGTCACGCTGCAGCTGGTTGAAGCTGGGAACGCTCCAGACGTCGCTTCGAACGTTCCAGTCGTTGGCGAGCAGCTCGGCGCCCGCCTCGACTTCCCGCAGGATCGCGCCGGAACCGAAGAGCTGCACGCACGGCGCTTTCTTCTCTTTCTTGCCGGCCGCGGCGCTCGAGTCATGAAGAAGATACATCCCTCGCAAGATGCCCTCGCGCGCGTCGGGCGGCATCGCCGGGTGTTGGTAGTTCTCGTTGAGTAGCGTGATGTAGTAGTACACGTCTTCTTGATCGGTCAGCATGCGGCGCAGACCGTCCTGAATGATTACGGCGACTTCGT
Source organism: Vulcanimicrobiota bacterium (assembly GCA_963823795.1). Classification (GTDB taxonomy): domain Bacteria; phylum Vulcanimicrobiota; class Vulcanimicrobiia; order Vulcanimicrobiales; family Vulcanimicrobiaceae; genus Cybelea. Next base: position 44,002 of record CAWGMX010000008.1, read on the forward strand.
ACGCGTACGTGGGGTCGTAGCTGCAGCAGTTCGGAATGAACGATGCCGCGACTTGACTGCTGCCGTCTTCGTGCTGCAGGCCTTCGCCGTTGAGCGTCGTGCGACCCGAGGTTGCGCCCAAGAGAAAGCCGCGGGTGCGGCTGTCGCCGGCGGCCCATGCCAAATCGCCGACCCGCTGGAAGCCGAACATCGAATAAAAGATGTAGAACGGGATCATCGGCAGGTTGTGGTTGGAATACGACGTTCCCGCAGCGATCCACGACGAGATTGCACCGGCCTCGTTGATGCCTTCCTGCAAAATCTGCCCGAGCTTGTCCTCGCGATACCACATCAACTGTTCGGCATCTTGCGGATGATAGAGTTGGCCGACCGACGAGTAGATCCCCAACTGCCGGAACATGCCCTCCATGCCGAAGGTTCGTGATTCGTCGGCGACGATCGGCACGACGCGCGCTCCGATCTCGGGATCGCGGGCCACGGCGTTGAGCACGCGCACGAAGGCCATCGTCGTGGAGATGCTGCGGTCGCCCGTGCTTTGGAGTTGCGCGTCGAAGCCCGACAGCTCGGGTACCGTTAGCGAGGCCGAGCGGCGCCGCCGCTGCGGGACGCTGCCCAACGCCGCGCTACGCTCGCGCAGGTACTCCATCTCCGGCGAACTCTCCGCCGGTTTGAAAAACGGGATTTTGTCGCCCGCCATTTGCTCGTCGCTGATGGGCAGCGCGAAGCGATCCCGGAAGGTCCGCATGGCCTCCAGTTCCATCTTCTTGGCTTGATGCGCGATGTTCTGAGCCTCGCCGGCTTCGCCCATCCCGTAGCCTTTGATCGTCTTGGCCAAGATGACGGTCGGCTCACCGCGATGCTTGCACGCCGCTTCGTACGCCGCAAAAACCTTGGTCGGGTCGTGGCCGCCGCGCTGCAGAGCCCAGATTTGATCGTCACTCCAATCGGCGACCAACGCCGCCGTCTCCGGATAGCGGCCGAAAAACTCGTCGCGAACGTACTTGCCGTTGCGCGACTTAAACGTTTGATAGTCGCCGTCGACGCACTCGCTCATCAGTTGCACGAGCCGTCCGCCGGAGTCGGCGGCCAGCAGCGGATCCCAGCTGCGTCCCCAGATGACCTTGATGACGTTCCAGCCGTTCCCTTTGAAGATACCCTCGAGCTCTTGAATGATCTTGCCGTTGCCGCGCACCGGACCGTCGAGGCGCTGCAAGTTGGCATTGACGACCCAGATCAAGTTGTCGAGCTTCTCCCGTCCCGCCAGCGAAATCGCGCCGAGAGATTCGGGCTCGTCCATCTCCCCGTCGCCGACGAAGGCCCACACCTTGCGATCGGACGTATCGGAGAGCCCGCGGTCGTGCAAATAGCGCATGAATCGCGCTTGATAGATCGACATGATCGGGCCCAAGCCCATCGAGACGGTCGGGAACTGCCAAAAGTCGGGCATCAGCCAGGGATGCGGGTACGACGAGAGACCGTGCCCGTCGACCTCCTGGCGAAAATGCTCGAGCTGTTCTTCGGTGATGCGGCCCTCGAGGAAGGCGCGCGCGTAGACGCCTGGCGAGGAATGCCCTTGAAAGAAGACGAGATCGCCGCCGAACGTTTCGCTGGGCGCGCGAAAGAAGTGATTGAACCCGACGTCGTAGAGCGTCGCGGCCGAGGCAAAGCTCGCGACGTGCCCACCGAGTTCGGAGCTAACCCTGTTTGCCCGGACGACGGTGGCCAGCGCGTTCCAGCGGACATAGTGGCGCAGACGGGCTTCGACCTCGCGGTCGCCGGGCATCGGCGCCTGTTTGTCGAGCGGGATCGTGTTGACGTATGGGGTCGTCAGTCCGAGCGATACGTGCGTGCCGGCACGCCGCGCCTCGTCGACGACCGCGGCGATCAGTTCGCGCGCGCGCCCCGGGCCTTCGACGGCGAGCACGCCTCGCAGGGCCTCGAGCCACTCGCGAGTCTCTTGGGGATCGGGGTCCGGAGCGAAGCTGGTCATCGCTGGCGTCATTTCCGTCCGGCGTGCCCATCTCTTCCAAAAGCGGCCCGCCACGCCTGGGAAGAACTGCGCCTCGGGCGTATAGAGTGTGTGCGCGGGAGCTGGGAGTTACGGGCTGAGAGGGCGGCCCCGAGCCGCCGACCGCACGGAACCTGATCCGGATAATGCCGGCGTAGGGAGGATAAACATGAAGGTTTACGTTGGGGGCAGCGACCCCTCGATTCGCGTTCCGCGCCGCGCGGTGACGTTGACCGACGGAACGGTTCACACGCTGTACGATACCAGCGGTCCGTACACCGATTCGGAATCTTCGCTCGACATTCGCCAGGGCCTGGAGCCGTTGCGCGCGCGCTGGATCGCCGCTCGTAACGATACGACTGAGTTGGAAAGCCCGACCTCGCTCTATCGCCGCGGTCGCGAGGCAATGTCCGAGCTTGACGACTTACGCTTTCCCTCGCGGCGCTTACCGCGGAGGGCGAAGCCTGGCGGCAACGTGACGCAGATGCACTACGCTGCGCGCGGGGAGATCACGCCCGAGATGGAGTTCGTCGCGTTGCGTGAAAACGTCGAGCCGGAGTTCGTGCGCGCCGAGCTCGCGCGCGGCCGCGCGATTCTTCCCTCGAACATCAACCACCCCGAGAGCGAGCCGATGATCATCGGCCGGAACTTCCTGGTGAAGATCAACGCCAACATCGGCAACTCGGCCGTGAGCTCGTCGATCGACGAAGAGGTCGAGAAGATGACGTGGGCGACGCGCTGGGGCGCCGACACGGTGATGGATCTTTCGACCGGTAAGAACATCCACGAAACCCGCGAGTGGATTCTGCGCAACTCGCCCGTGCCGATCGGGACGGTTCCGATCTATCAGGCGCTCGAAAAGGTCGGCGGCAAAGCCGAGGAGCTGACCTGGGAGATGTTCCGCGACACGCTGATCGAGCAAGCCGAGCAGGGCGTCGACTATTTCACGATCCATGCCGGCGTGCTGTTGCGTTACGTTCCGCTCACCGCAAACCGCATGACCGGCATCGTCTCGCGCGGCGGTTCCATTCTGGCGAAGTGGTGCCTGGCGCACCATCGCGAGAACTTTCTCTACGAACACTTCGAAGAGATTTGCGAGATCATGAAGGCCTACGACGTCGCCTTCTCGCTCGGCGACGGGCTGCGGCCGGGCTGCATCGCCGACGCGAACGACGCGGCGCAGTTCGCGGAGCTCGAGACGCTGGGCGAGCTGACCGACGTCGCGTGGAAGCACGACGTGCAGGTGATGATCGAGGGCCCGGGCCACGTGCCGATGCACATGATCGAAGAGAACATGCGCAAGCAACTCGAGGTCTGCAAAGAGGCGCCGTTCTATACGCTCGGGCCGCTCGTGACCGACATCGCTCCGGGCTACGACCACATCACCAGCGCTATCGGTGCGGCGATGATCGGCTGGTTCGGCACGGCGATGCTCTGCTACGTTACGCCCAAAGAACACCTCGGACTGCCCAATAAAAAGGACGTCAAAGACGGCGTCATCGCGTATAAGATCGCGGCCCACGCGGCCGATCTCGCAAAGGGCCACAAAGGCGCAAGACACTGGGACGACGCGCTGTCAAAGGCGCGCTTCGAGTTTCGCTGGGAAGATCAGTTTGATCTTTCGCTCGATCCCGAAACGGCGCGTGAGTTCCACGACGAGACGCTTCCGGCGCCCGGCGCGAAGATCGCGCACTTTTGCTCGATGTGCGGCCCGCACTTCTGCTCGATGAAGATTACCCAAGAGGTCCGCGAGTACGCGCAGCAAGGGATGGCCGAAAAATCGCGCGAGTTCATCGAAGCCGGCGCCGAGGTTTACGTTCCCGTCCCATGACGAAGCTTGCAAAACGAGTGGGTATGCTGCCCGAGCGATTAATCTGAAATTTAGCGAGGGCGGCATTCCCCGAGTGTCCCGAGTGTGTGCCGTGCTCTTCGATCGCGATGAGACGATCGTGGTCGACGTGCCGTTCAACGGCGACCCGCAGCGGGTCGAGCCGGTGCGCAACGCCCGCGCGCTGCTCGATCGCCTACGCGCGACCGGTCTGCCGCTGGCCGTCGTAAGCAATCAAAGCGGCATCGGCCGGGGACTTATCACGCGCGAAGCGGTCGATGCGGTGAACCGGCGGGTTGACGAGTTGCTCGGACCATTCGCGGGATTCTTCGTTTGCCCGCACGCTCCGGACGACGAATGCGACTGTCGTAAGCCCAAACCAAAGCTGATTCTCGATGCGGCGCGAGCGCTTGGGGTGGATCCCGCTTGCTGCGTGGTCGTCGGCGATCGCGAGAGCGACGTCGCGGCGGCGCGCAATGCCGGCGCCATCCCGTTACTCGTCGAGGGACCCGCCGGCTTGGCCGAGGCGGTGGAGACTATTCTTTACTGGGTTGGGGGGCCTTCGAGCCAATAGTCGAGGTCGGGCCCGCCGGCGGTTGGCGCGACCGCATAGGCGTTCTCGGGCAGGCGAACGGTCTTCTCAAGCCGCTCCCACGTCTCGAGCACGCGAACGACATAGTTCTGCGTTTCATCAAACGGCGGAATGCCGCCGTATTCACTTACCGCCTTCGGACCGGCGTTGTAGGCGGCGAAAACCAGGTCGTAGTGCTTGGTTCCAAAGCGCCCGACCAAGCCGCGAAGATAGCGCGCGGCGCCCGATATGTTCTGCGCGGGGTCGTGGGGGTTGACGCCGAGCAGCGCGGCCGTTCCCGGCATCAGTTGGCCGAGCCCGATTGCCCCCGCGCGTGAAAGGGCGTGGGTGTGCCAGCGAGACTCGACCGTGACGATGGCGACGAGCATGTTGGCATCGAGGCGCCACCGCACCGCATTGAGGAGCACCCGGCGCGCCAGATCGCGGCTCTGCCAGCTCGGCATCTGCGGATTGATGTGGTTCAGAACCCTGGCGTACACGGCGACGGCGACGGGCGTGGCGGGTACCGCCCGATTGGCCGCCTGCGCTGGAAGCAGCAAGGGCCCAATAGAAAAGCCGACCGCAGCCAGGAGGCTCAGGATAGTCCTTCGCATATGGGGCCGGTGGGTTCGCGCCGAGCTCTCGCCGTCCTTCTGTTCCTGTTCATCGTAATGTGTGGCCTGATCGCATGGTCTCAGTGGTACGCAATTCACGTGAACGTTCCGAGGTATCAAGCGCAGCACCAGGCCGCACCCGCGCATTGATCTGAGGAGTGTGTTTCGATCTAGACGAGAGAGGGTTTGGAGTTGATCGTTTCCCTGCTACTTGCGGCGTCGCTTTATGCGGCAAATCCGGTCGCATCGCCGTTGCCGCCGTCACCGCCGCCTCCAAGGCCGGCAGCACCGGTTTCGCCTTCACCCTCACCCTCGCCCACGGCGTCGCCCGGGCCCCCGTTTGCAAACATGGCCTGGCGTGAGATCGGACCGGCGGCCGGCGGAGGGCGTACGCCGGCGGTTGCCGGTTCGGCAACGGATCCCAAACTCTACTATGTCGGCACCGCGGGCGGCGGGGTTTGGAAATCGGTCAACAGCGCTCAAACCTGGGATCCGGTCTTCGACGATCAGGGCATCGGCGCAATCGGCGCGGTCACGATCGATCCAACCGACAATCAAACGGTCTGGGTCGGAACGGGCGAAGGCAATCCGCGCAACGACGTGAGTTACGGCGACGGCGTTTATAAGACGACCGACGGCGGCGACCATTGGACGAACACCGGGTTGAAGGAGACGCGATACATCACCCGGATCGTCGTGGATCCGCGCAATCACAACCACGTCGTCGTTGCGGCGCTGGGCGACGTCTTCAGCGATAGCCCGCACCGCGGCATCTACGTTACCGACGATGGCGGCAAAACGTGGAAGCAGACGCTGTACGCCGGGCCACAGAGCGGCGCATCCGACCTTGCGGTGAACCCGCAGAATCCCAGCGTGCTCTACGCCGGCATCTGGAAGTTCCAGCGGCGGCCGTGGACGTTCGTCAGCGGCGGAGACGAAGACGGCATCTACAAGTCGACTGACGGCGGCGCCAGTTGGACCGAAGCTCGAGGGACATGGGCTGCCGCCCAGCCCCATGGGACGCATCGGTCTTGGCGGTCGCGCCAAGCGACGGCAACCGCGTCTACGCGGTGATCGAATCGAAGGCGGGCGTGCTGTGGCGTTCCGACGACGGTGGCGCGAACTGGACGATGGTCAGCGACAACTCGGCGGTCGACGCGCGTCCGTTCTACTTCACGCACGTCGCGGTCGATCCAAAGAACGCCGACCGCGTCTACGCGGTCTCCTTTCAGCTGATGCTGAGCACGAATGCCGGCAAGACCTTCAAACCGATCGCGCCGTCCGTGCATGTGGACTATCATGCAATTTGGATCGCACCCAACGATCCGGATCGCATCATGACCGGCGAGGACGGCGGCTATGCGCTGACGCTCGACGGCGGCGATGAACTGGTTCTTCTCGGCCAACTTGCCGATCGGTCAGGTTTACCGCGTCGGACTCGGCAACGATAATCCGTATACGGTCTGCGCCGGTCTGCAAGACAACAGCGCTTGGTGCGGTCCTTCGAACTCGCTCGATCCTTCCGGCATTCAAAATAAAGCCTGGATCGCTTCGGCAGGCGGCGACGGCGAGTGGAGCATTCCCGAACCCGACGATCGCGAACTGGTTGTGGTCGGACTCCGAGAACGGCTCCCTGACCGTTTACAACCGCGTGACGCAAGATCAATGGTCGGCGCAGCCATACCTGCAGACGAGAAGGAGTCGTGGGAACTCTCGACCAGCAAGTACCGGTTCAACTGGGAGTCGCCGATCGGGTTCGATCCGTGGCGTACGCATGTCGGCTGGTACGGCGGCAACGTCATCTTCCAGACGACCGATCGCGGGAGATCCTGGACGCGCGATCAGTCCCGACCTCACGCGCAATATCAAAGCGCATCAGCAGCCGGCGGGCGGTCCGATTACCAACGACGTTTCGGGCGCGGAGTACAGCGACACGATTCTCGACATCGAAGGCTCGACGAAATCCCGCGGCGAGATTTGGGTCGGCACCGACGACGGGCTGGTTCAGCTCACGCGCGACGGCGGAAAGCATTGGACGAACGTGACGCCGCCGGGCGCCCCGGAGTTCGCGACGCTTTGCGACCGTCGCACCCTCGACGCTCGTCGCGGGAACCACCTATGCCATCGCCGACGGGCATTATACCGGCGACAACGCGCCATACGCCTACGTCACTCACGACTACGGCGCTCACTGGACGAAGATCGTCGACGGGCTGCCCGCGGATCAGTGGGTACGCGCGATCCGGCCCGACATCCGCAATCGCAACATCGTCTATCTCGGCACCGAAGAGGGAATCTGGATTTCGTTCGACGGCGGCGGCGACCTGGCAATCTTTCAAGAACGGCCTGCCACCCGTCTCGGTGCACGACATTCGGTATGCAGCCGCAATACGACGACCTCGTGATCGCGACGCACGGGCGCGACGTCTATATCATGGACGACATGACCCCGGTGCAGCAGCTCATGGACGCGGTGCGCAAAAAAGCCGGCTCTTCGCGCCGCCCGTCGCCTACGAATGGACGCTGCATCCCAACGACGACGGCGTCTACACGAACTACGCGGCGGACAACCCGCCCTACGGCGTGATGATCACCTTCTATCAGGCGCAGCCTCAGAAAGACGCTCCGAGAATCGACATCCTCGACAGCTTTGGCCGGGTGATCCGAACGATATCCGGAACTCACAAAGTCGGGGGTAAGGACCGCCCCTACGTTCCGAACAAAGCCGGCTTGAATCGCTATACCTGGGATTTCACCGTCAACGGGCCGGTGAAATGGAACGGGGCGAAGAGCGACTTTTCCAACCCCGAAACCGGACCGGGCGTTGTGCCGGGGTTCTATTCCGTGCGCATAACGCTTTCGGGCCGGACGTACATGCAGCGGGTCAAAGTCGAACCCGATCTGCGCTCGAAGTTCACGCAGGCCGAGTATCAGCGCAGTTTCGACGAGTCGATGCGCCAGTTGTCCCACGTATCGCAGATCGACACCGTGCTCAATACGCTCGACGACCTCAAGAAGTCGATCGACACCGCGCTCGCCGCCGCAAAGAAGGCCAATAACGCCGCGCTGACGGCCAAGCTCGAGGACGCGTCCAAGGCGCGACAGACGCTCTTTGATTCGCTGGCGACGAACATTCGAGGCGAAGGCACCGAGGACGAGACGGCGTTACACGAGGACGTTGTCGGCGCATTCCAGACCGCGCAAGGTCTCGTTACGCCGATGGTCGTGAATCTCATAACGCGCGTCGACGCCGAGTACCGTCAGGGCTTAGCGCGTTACAACGCGTTCGTAACCGGCGTGGTGCCGGGCGTAAACGATGCGTTGAAGCAAGCCGGCATGAAACCGCTCTCGCCGGCCAAAGAAGTGGAGGCACTCTAATGCTGGTTTCTACGATACTCTTCGCGGCTGCCGCCTACGCGAATCTGTCGTGGCGTTCGATCGGACCGACGATCGCGGGCGGACGCGTTGCTGCGGTGGCCGGAACGCCGCAGGACGACCAGCTCTACTATCTCGGAACGGCCGGCGGCGGCGTGTGGCGCTCGACCAACGGCGGTGCGACGTGGCAGCCCGTCTTTGAAAAGCAGGCGTTTCGGCGATCGGCGCGGTCGCCATCGATCCGACCAACGAGCGCATCGTCTGGGCAGGTACCGGGGAGGCCAATCCGCGCAACGACGTCAGCTACGGCGACGGGCTTTACAAATCGAGCGACGGCGGAAAGACGTGGAGGCGCGCCGGCTTAGCCGGCGTTTGGAGCATCTCGCGAATCGCGATCGATCCGCGCGATCCGCGTCACGTCGTCGTCGGCGCGTTCGGCGACCCGTTCAAAGATTCGACGAACCGTGGCGTCTACGTGACGTTCGACGGCGGCGAAAGCTGGACCAAATCGCTCTATCTCAGTCCGGCGAGCGGCGCGAGTGACGTTGCCATCAATCCGGTCGATCCGAAGATCGTCTACGCGGGCATGTGGCACTTCCGCCGCATTCCGTGGACCTTCACCAGCGGCGGTCCCGACGGCGGCCTCTACAAATCCGTCAATGGCGGCCGAACCTGGCGACGGCTTAGCGGCCATGGTTTGCCGCAGGGATTCACCGGGCGAATTGGGTTGGCCATCGCCCCCAGCCGTCCGAGCCGCGTCTTCGCGCTCATCGAAGCGGCGGGCGGAATTTTGTGGCGCTCCGACGATGCCGGCGCGCGCTGGAGAATGACCAGCGACGATACGCTCGTCGACCAGCGTCCGTTTTACTTCACGCACATCGCCGTCGATCCGAAAAATCCCGATCACGTGTATGCCGTTTCGGAGATGCTGTCGGAGAGCAAGGACGGCGGCCGCAAGTTCAAGGAAATCGCCAAGGACGTTCACGTCGACTATCACGCGATCTGGATCGCTCCCAACGATCCCAAGCGGATCATCACCGGCGAGGACGGCGGGTTCGCGCTCACGACCGACCTGGAGCACTGGTCGTTTTCACGGAATCTCACGATCGGGCAGATCTATCACGTCGGCCTGTCCAATGAAAACCCGTACTTGGTCTGCGCGGCCTTCCAAGATAACAACGGCTTCTGCGGTCCGTCGAACTCGCTCGACGACCAAGGCATTCTCAATCGCCATGGATCAACGTCGTCGGGGGCGACGGGATGTGGACGGTGCCCGACCCGATCGATCCCAACTATATTTGGGCGGATTTGGAAGACGGCGCGGTCACGCTTTACAACCGGAAGACCGGCGTCAGCCGTTTCATTCGGCCGTACGACTCATTTCCCGGAAGTTTTCTTGGACCGTTTGACTTGAGTAAAGCGGCGTACCGCTTCAACTGGGATTCGCCGATCGCGTTTGCGCCTTGGGACGGACACGTGGCGTGGTTTGGCGGAAACGTCGTCTTTGCGTCGACCGACCGCGGCGAAACGTGGCGGGCGATCAGCCCCGATCTCACGCGCAACATTACGGAGCACCAACTGCCCTCCGGTGGACCGCTGGCCAAAGACGTCTCGGGCGCCGAGTACTCCGACACGATTCTCTATATCGAAGGCTCCTCGATAAACCAGGGCGAGATCTGGGTTGGAACCGACGACGGCTACGTGCAGCTGACGCGTGACGGCGGGGCGCACTGGCAGAACGTCACGCCGCCCGGAGCGCCGCAGTTCGCGCGCTTCGAAACGGTGGCGCCGTCGCCGCTCTCCGCCGGCACGGCTTATGCGGTTGCCGATAACCATCGCGAGGGAGATTACGCGCCGTACGTCTACGTCACGCGCGACTACGGGGCGCACTGGACGAAAATCGTCAACGGGCTGCGGAACGACCAGTACGCGCGGACCATCCGTCCGGATACCCGTAATCCCTATATGCTCTACGCGGGGACCGAAAACGGCCTCTGGGTGTCGCTCGACAATGGTGCGCGCTGGCAGGATTTCCGAATCAACTTGCCCGCGGTTTCCGTGCGCGACATCCGCATCCAACCCGAGTTCAACGACTTGGTGATCGCGACGCACGGGCGCGATGCCTGGATTCTCGACGACCTCGACTCCATCCAGCAGCTCGGTAACGCGCAGCGTGCCGGCGCCATGCTGTACGCGCCGCGGGTCGCGTACGAGTATCACTACCACTCCAACGATCCCGGAATCTACACGCAGTTCGCCGGCGACAACCCGCCAAAGGGAGCGATCGTCGATTTCTATCAGACCGCGCCGCAGAAGAAGCCGCCGTCGCTGGAAGTTCTCGACGCAACCGGCCGTGCGATTCGCTCGGTGAGCGGCACGCATAAAGTAAAAGGAAAAGAAGAGCCCTACGTTCCGAATAAGGCCGGCATCAACCGGTACGTTTGGGATTTCACCGAGGACGCGCCTACGAAGTGGCACGGCGCCGCGCGCGAGGAGTACCAAGGGCCGAAGACCGGTCCGACCGTCGTTCCCGGAACGTATACGATTCACTTGGCGCTGGGCGGCCAAACGCTGACCCAAACGGTAACCGTGAAGCCCGATCCGCGCGACGACTGGACGCAAGATCAGTACCAAGCCGGCTATGCCTTTGCGCGTAAATATTCGACGGTTTACGGAAGGATCGACGAGGTGCTCAATAATCTCGATGCGATCAAGAAGTCGCTCGCGCGCGTCGCCGCGTCGGCGAAGAACGACGCCTCGATTATGAGTCAGGTTGCTTCAGCGCAGCAGAGCTGGAGCGCGGTCTTTGCGGCGTTTACCGCCGACTATAAGAACGACGAGGACTCGATCCAGCGCTCGGGTTCGCTCCGCGAATCGATTCCCCGCACCGGCTTTGGCACAGTACAGCTTCCGCCAACGGTGGAGCAGCTCGACTACGCGAAGCGCTTCGATACCGCTTACACGGCTGCCGTCGCGCAGTATAACGATTACGTTGGGCTACTCTCGCCGCTCCAGACCGCTTTAAAGAATGCCGGCATCAAGCCGGTCGAAGGCGCAACGCCCGTGTCACCGTAGCGCGAGGCGCCGCAAGAACGTTTCGTGGCGGAACGAAGCGCTCGCGCCAAAATGCACGATCGTCAAATCGAGCGACGGGACCACATAGAGCGCTTGGCCCGCCGAGCCGCTCGCGTAGACGAGATCCTCCGGCGCGTTTTGCGTGCCCAGCCACCAGCCCAGGCCGTAGCGCGCGTTAGCGGAGGAGCCCGTGAAGCAAGGCGCGAGGCGCTCGCGCTCGTCTGCGACGTAGCGTCCATATGCGAGCCAGTCCATCGCGCGCAGCGATGCGCCGGTTGGCAGCGGATGCGTTCCGTCCTTTAGGCTGCGCCAGCTCGAAACCCGAACGCCGGCGGGGTCGAGAACGCGCTCGCGGAGATAGTCGTGCGGCGTCAGCTTGCGATCGGCGAGTTTGCGTGCGAGCACCGCGCCGAAGACTTGAAACGGGATGCCGCCGTAGGTAAAACGCGTGCCCGGCTCGTCTTTCAACGGCATCGCCAGGGCGCGCTCGTACTCCGGGACCGCGGCCCCCAACCCGCCAAAGCCGAAGCCGGCCGTGAGCGAGAGCAACATGTCGCAAGGTGACGCGTCGCTTCCACGGGTCGTCGCGCCAGTTTGGGAACGTCGCGGCGACCGGCTCGTCGAGTTCGAGCAGTCCATCGTCGCGCGCGCAGAGCGCCGCGGGCCCCCAAAAACTCTTCGTGCCGCTGTAAAGCGGATGCGGTTTTTCCGCGTCGAAGCCGTCGCCGTACTCTTGCGCGACGATCTCGCTGCCGAGCGCGATTACCAGCGCATGCAACGCGTGCGCACGCGCGTACGCGATCGCAGCGGGTATCTCGATCTGGAGCGCCATTGGAGGAGCGTTCGGACGCCGCTCGCAAAAGCGCCTGCATGAGGGGCTACGTTTTGCTCGTCGCGTCGATCGCGGCCCTAGGTGGATTGCTGTTCGGGTACGACACCGGCGTGATCTCCGGCGCGATCCTCTTCATCAGCAAGCAGTTCGCACTCGACGACCGGCTGCAGGCCTTCACGATCAGCGTCGTCTTGATCGGCTGCATCGCCGCTTCGGCCGTCGCCGGATCGGTTGCCGACCGCATCGGCCGGCGCCCAACGCTCTTTGCGGCGGGCGTCGTCTTCCTGCTCGGAGCGCTGCTATCGGCATTGGCCGCCGGCGAAGCGGCGCTGCTCTGCGGCCGTTTCGTCGTCGGCATCGGCATCGGTTTGAGCTCCGTGGTCGCTCCGCTGTATATTTCCGAAGTCTCGCCCGCCCCGACGCGCGGCGCGCTGGTCTCACTCTATCAGTTTGCGATTACCATCGGTATTCTCGCGGCGTACATCGTGGATTACGTGCTCGCGGGAGGCGGCCAGTGGCGCTGGATGTTGGGCCTCGCCGTCGTTCCGTCGCTGGTCTTGATGGGCGGCATGGTTCGCATGCCGGAGAGCCCGCGCTACCTTTTCAAAATCGGCCGGCGAGACCGGGCTCGCGACGAGTTGGAGCGCATCTATGAGGACGAAGCCGCAAGCAAACTCGAAGAAGACTCGATCGCGGCAAGTCTGAACGTCAAGCGCGGCGGCCTGCGAGCATTATTGAGTCCGGCGATTCGGCCCGCGCTGGTGCTCGGCATTTCGCTGGCGGTCTTGCAACAAGTCACCGGCATCAACTCCGTCATCTACTATGGGCCGAGGATCTTTGAGATGGCGGGCGTCGGATCGGCGGCGGCCTCGATTTTGGCGCAATCGCTGGTGGGTGCCGTGAACTGCGGGATGACGCTGGTTGCGATCTTTTTCGTCGACCGCGTCGGTCGCAAGCCGCTGCTCTACGCCGGCCTCTCGGGCATGTTCGTGGCGCTGACGGTGATGGCGTACGCGTTCTCCCAGCCGCACCTCTCGGGTTCGCTGGGCACGATCGCACTCGTCAGCATGATGGCCTACGTGGGATGCTTTGCGTTTAGCTTCGGACCCATCCTCTGGCTGCTGATCTCCGAGATTTTTCCGCTTCCGGTTCGCGGTGCGGGAATGTCGGTTTCGACGCTGGCCAACTGGGTGGGAAACTTTGCGGTTTCGCAGTCGTTTCTGGGACTGGTCGAGCGCGTTGGAAGCCCGGTGACGTTTGGCGCGTACGCAGCGCTCTGCATCGTCACGATCGTCTTCGTGCGCATCATGGTCCCCGAAACCAAGCAAGAACTGCTAGAACAAGTTCGCGTTGGCGCAGCTTAGCGTCGTTATTCCGGTCTACGACAACTGGTGGCTCACCGCGCGGTGCTTGAGCCGGCTCGACCGGCTGCAACGATCCGGCTCCGTGCTTTTCGAAACGATCGTGGTCGACAACGCGTCGACCGACGAAACGCCGGAAGCGATTGCTGCTTTCCCTTGGGTGCGCTATCTCCGCCACGAGACGAATCGCAACTTCGCCGGAGCTTGCAACGCGGGCGCGCGAATGGCGGAGTCGCCGCTGGTGCTCTTTCTCAACAACGATGCCTATCCGCTCGGCGACGCTCTCACGCCGCTGGTTGCGGCGTTCGATCGGCCCGAGGTCGCCGTCGCCGGCGGAGCGCTCTTCTTCGAGGACGGCGTGACCCAAGCCGCAGGGCTCGTCCTGCTGCGCAACGCTCACTGGCACTATTCGTGTCGCAATCTGGCTTCGTCGCTACCCGGCGTCGTCGCTTCGCGCGATGCGCTGGCCGTCTCCGGCGCCGCGATGGCGGTGCGCACGCCGTGGTTCCTCGATGGCGGCGGGTTCGACGAGTCGTTCGTCAACGGGTTCGAGGACGTCGATCTTTGCCTGCGAGCGCGCGAGCGAGGCGACGCGATTGCCTATGTTGCCGAGGCTCGTTTCGCGCACTACGAAGGCGCTTCGGCGGGCCGATTCGACCGGGAACGAGAGAACGAGGAGCGGTTCTACGGGCGCTGGACATCCCGCCTCGCGTCGCTGCCGCGAACCCAGCGCGGCGAGGTCGGAGCGATAACGATGCGGGAAAACGCGCACGAAGGTCCGCTGGTTGCGGCGGCGCGCGAGGATCTCGTTGCCGCGCTGCGCTCCTTCGGCCATCCCGTCGTGCGCGGTCCGTTGCATCGCCGGCGCTGGTTCGACCGGCGTTTTCGGCAGACCGCTTCGATCGAGTGGTTTTCGCGTGAAGTTTCGCAGCCGGGAATCACGCTCGAGCGGCGTGCGGACGCCTTCCCCTCGATTCGAACGCGCGGCGCAATCGGCATCGAGGTCCCGTGGCTTCCATGCGCGGCGGCGCAACGCGTCGCGACCTGTGCCGTTCGGCGATCGAGCGACCCCACGTGCATCACCGTCGGACTCGCCGGCGCACCGGAGGCCGTTCGCGACGTCGACCCGGGCTATCCGGCCGTGCGGATAACCCCGGAGATGTTGCTCGGCGGCGGAGAGCGCGTGCCCGTTGCTTGCGTCGTGCATTGCGGGCTCACCGACGACGCTGCGTTCGGCAACGTGCTGCTAGCGCAAGCCGGGATTCCGTCTATCGTGCTTCCCCATGACGCACTGCAGGCGATCTTCGCGCCCGACGTTGCGATTTTCGCGCAGCGATCGGAGCTGCTCAAAGCAACTGCGCGCTTCGTCAACGGTGCGACCCTTCGCGAATGGTTCGGGCATCTCGTAGCGGCCGATTCGCGGCGGCGTTTCTCGCCCCGCCGCAGCGCAATCCGCGTCGTGGATCTGCTTTGTGCAGCGCGCTTCGGTTTGGAGCGGCCGGCCACCGCTCAAACCAACACTCCACTCTAAGGCGCCCTTAGCTTAGTAGTCGTCGACGGGCAAGCCCGACGGCGGCTGCTTCAAGAAGTACGCCTTTGAGTATTTGGTGGGAATCGCCGAGAAGGTACGCGGCGGCTGCGTGAAATCGAAGCAGTCGATGAGGCTGTTGGCGCGCACGTCCGTCCGTCCGAGATTTCCCAGACCCCAGTTCTGCTCGATGAACTTCAGAATGCTGCCGAACTCGTACTGGGTGTGCGAGATGTACCCCGGTTGGCTCGACGTGGTTTCCCTGGCGTACGCGGATACGAGCAGCATCGGAACGCGAATCCCGAGCCCCTGGCCGTCGAGCTGCGGCGGAGGCACGTTGTCGTACTCCCCGCCCCAGTCATCCCACACGACGATGACCGCGGTGCTCTGCCAGTAGGCGCTCTCTCCGATCGCGTTCACGATGCTGGCCACCCAGGACGGTCCGGTATCGGAGTGGTCCCCGGGATGATCGGAGTTCACCGCGTCGGGGATCACCCAGGATACGGCGGGCAGCTTGCCGCCGGAGACGTATTTGAAGAACTCGGTTCCCGGCTGGATGATGTTCGTCGACCACTCGGGGCCGTCGCGCACGGCTTGAATCGCCGCGAACGGATTCCACGTGCCATTCTTTCCCGCGTCCGTGAAATACAGCCACGACAGGCTTTTGGCATCGAGCAGATCGCGTATCGTCGAATAGGTAAAGCACGGAAAGGGGCCCTTACCCTTGCGATACCTGCCCGATGGCGTGATCAGCGACGTTACCGTTCCCGGAGGCGATGACTCACATCCCCAAGAGGCGGGCGTCGGAAAGTCGATAACGTTGTCGCCCTCATTGCCGACCGGCGTCCCGGCGGCAACCAGGTCTTGATGGCCGGTGAAGCTGTCGCTGCTCTGCGTGGTAAACATATGATCGCCCAGAACGTATTGATTCGCGATGTCCCAGTACTCCGGGATGTCGGCCGGATCGACGTACCGGTAGGCGTACGTGCCCGCCGGCCTTTTCGTGCCCTTCCGGAGCGCCAGCTCGACCTTATCGAACCCGTCCATCTTTCCGTGATCGTACTCATGCGTGAACGCTGCGTGCTGGTGCCCCAAGCTCAACGAGTCGAGCGGATCGGACTGGAGTTGAATATACTGGTCGCCGCTGGGAGTCTCCATCAGTCCCTGCGTCGCTCCGAGGGCGCCCGGATAGGTCGCAAAGAAGTCGTCGAAACTACGGTTCTCTTGAACGACGATGACGACGTGCTGGATATATGCCGAGGTGCCCGAGGACGGCGCGACGCGTCCGACGGCTGGTACGCCGGTGCCGGAGCCCATCGAGCCCCCCGTGCAGCCGGCCGCTGCTAAAGCGGTCGTCAGCCCGGCGGCCAAGAGCACGTTTGCGATACGCATCCGGTGGCTTTCCATGCACCATTCTCTCATGGGAGGTGGGTTTTGCCAAGCAGAATTCAGCGTTACGGCTCGTTCGTACCATAGCCACCACCGCCCGGAGTTTGAATCGTCAGAATGTCTCCGGGCTGGAGCGGCAGGCTCGCCTTTGCAGCAATGCGCGTTTGCTCTCCATTGCGCTGCAGGGAATGCCGTCCGCAAGTGCCCGGCTTTCCCCCGTGCGCACCCGGTGGCGGCAGTTTATGGCGATCCGCGAGGAGCGTCGCGTGCGCCGTTCCTTCGGTGAGTTCGATCGAACGGATCAAGCCGGAGCCGCCGCGATGCTGCCCGCCGCCACCGGTGCCTTCTGCGATTTCGTAGCGCGCGACGCGCAGCGGGTATTCGCGTTCGACCGCTTCGATCGGCGTGTTGAGCGTATTGGTCATGTGGCAGTGGATGGCGTCGATGCCGTCGCCGTTTGCGCGACCCCCCGAACCGCACCCGTTCGTCTCGTAGAACGCCCAAGTTCTTCCATCGGGCCGCGTTCCGCCGAGCATGACATTGCTCATCGTCCCGCCGCTGCAGGCCGGTACGCGTTCAGGAGCCGCACAAGCCAGCGCTTGCAAGACGACCTCGGCGTTGCGCATGCTTGTCTCGACGTTTCCACCCGATACGGGCGCCGGGCGGCGCGGATTGAGCAGCGTGCCCTCGGGTACGCGCACTTCGACCGGCCGAAAGCAACCTTCGTTCATCGCAATGAGGGAACCGGTGACCGCGCGCAGCGCATAGTGGATGCCGGAAAGCGTCACGCCGAAGACGGCATTGAGGGGAGTCGTAAGTTGTGCGGAGGTCCCGGCGTAATCGAGAAGTGCGCTGCCGTTTCGTAGTTCCAGGCGCAGGGCAATAACGATGCTCGGCTCGCCGTCGCGATCTTCCAGATAATCGGTTGCGTGGAAGACGCCGTCGCCGATCCTGCGAAGCGCCGCGCGCATCGCGCGCTCGCTGCCCTCGAGCGCACGCGCGGTCGCCTCATCGGCCGCTTGCGCGCCGTAGCGCTCAAAAGCTCGAGCAGGCGCCGTTCGCCCGTGTAGTTGGCGGCGATCTGCGCCCGAAGGTCACCGCTGCAGCGCATCGGGCGTTCGCGAGTTTGCACGGAAGAGCGCGACCGTCTCCGAAACGACGCGATCCTCTCGCATCAAACGCATCGGCGGAACGACGAGGCCCTCGGCAAAGAGGTCGGGCGCATCGGCCGGCATCGAACCCGGCACCGCGCCGCCGACGTCTGCGTGATGCGCTTTATTGGCGGCAAATCCGGCCAAGCGCCCGCGATCGAAGATCGGGCGAAGCAGCGTGACGTCGTTGAGGTGCGTACCGGTGACGTAGGGGTCGTTCGCGGCCCACATGTCGCCTTCGGCGGAGGCCGCCGCGTTCGCGCGCAATGATCTCGAGCATGTTTTTGAGTCCCCACGGCAGCGAGCCGAGGTGAACGGGAATGTGCTCGGCTTGCGCGATCAAACGGCCGTCGCGGTCGAAGAGGGCGCACGAATGGTCCAGCCGTTCTTTGATGTTCGGCGAGTAAGCGCTATTGCGCAGGGCAAGGCCCATCTCTTCGCCGGCATACACGAGCGCGGCGTTGACGATCTCGGCAGTGATCGGATCGATCATTCCGCCGCCTTCTCCAAACGCAGCACGCCACGGTCAGCGTGCAGCGACCACTGCGGTGCGAGGTACGTCGTGCAGTCGTACTCTTCAACGATCGCCGGCCCCTCGACGCGCGTACCGCCCTCGAGAGCGCCGCGTTGTAAGACCGGGACATCGCGCACCGATCCGTCCAGCCATAGGGGGCGCGCGGCCTCGTGCCGCTCTGGGGAGTCAAAGGGCGGCAATGGCGACGGCGGAACGCGCCGGCAAGCAGCCAATGCCGGTCGAGCGCGCGTTGACCAGTTCGACGACCTCGCCCGGGACGTCGTAGCCGTAGCGAGAGCGGTGCGCGTCGTGGAACCGTTGCGCGATCGATTCCGCGCAATCGCCGTGATCGACCGTCAACTCGAAACTCTGTCCGCGATAGCGAGCGTCGTATTGGCGCCGAAAGGTAATCGTCTGCGGCTGAACGCCTTGTTCGAAAAGAGAGGCGCGAGCGCGTTCCTCGCTCGCTTCGAACCAGCGCTGCAACCCTGCGTGATCCATATCTCCGGTCGACTGCAGGACGGCGAGAACGTCGTCCGTGTGAAGGCCGGCATCGAGCAAGCCGTGCGCGCAAAAGAGGCCGGGATGCTGCGGGACCACGATGCGCGTTATTCCCAATTCGTCGGCAACCGCGCAGGCGTGCAGTGGGCCGGCGCCTCCGAAAGCGACCATCGCGAACTCACGCGGATCCAGCCCGCGCTCGACGGTAACGATCCGCAGCACTCTTGCCATAGCGTGATCGATCAGCCTAATGATGCCGGCGGCCGTCGTTTCGAGGCTTAATCGCAAAACGAGGGCGAGGCGCTCGACGGCGGCGCGGGCGGCCGCCGCGTCGATCGGGAATGCTCCGCCGAGCAATCCCTTCTGATTCAAACGGCCGAGCACGACGTTTGCGTCCGTCACCGTGGGTTGGGCGGAGCGTCCGTAACAGGCCGGCCCCGGATCGGCGCCGGCCGAGAGCGGGCCGACACGCAGCGAACCGGCATCGTCGAGCCACGCGATCGTGCCGCCTCCTGCGCTCACCTCGGCCAAATCGACGAAGGGAAAGCGAACGGGATACCCGCTGCCTTTGATCGCGCGGCCACTGTGCGTTGCGCCGGCAGCTTCGAACTCTCCGACCACCTGCGCGACTCCGTCCACGATCGCGCCGGCTTTGGCGGTCGTCCCGCCCATGTCGAACGAGAGCAGTCGCGCAATTCCGATTCGGCGGCCGAGCGCGGCCGCCGCCATTGCGCCACTTGCGGGCCCGCTTTCGATGAGTGCGGCCGGTCGCGTGAGGATGTCTTTTGACGTCAGGCCGCCGTCGCTGCGCATCACGTAGAGCGGCGCATCGACTCCGGCAGCGCCAAGCGCGGCGGCGAGCCGTTCGAGGTAGTCTTCCACGATCGGGGCGAGCACCGCATTAACGACGGTTGTCGAGCACCGCTCGTACTCGCGGTACTGCGGGTCGACTTGCGACGAAGTGGTAACGCGAACTCCCGGAAGCGCTCGGGCGAGGGCTTGGGCGAGGTGCCGCTCGTGAGCGTCGTTGGCGTACGAATGCAGCAGGCAGATCGCGACGGCTGCCGGATTGCGTTCGCGCAACTCCTCGCAGAGGCGCTCGACGTCCTTCTCTTCGAGCGCCTGAAGCACGTTTCCCTGAAAGTCGACGCGTTCGCGTACGGTCAGCCGATCGGCGCGCGCAACGAGCGGGCGCGGCCGCTGGACGAACAGATTATAGAGTTCGCTTCGGTTCTGACGGCCGATTTCGATAACGTCCCGAAAGCCGTCCGTCGTCACGAGTACGACGCGCGGAAGCTCGAGGTTCAGTTGCCCGAGGAGCGCGTTTGTTGCAATCGTCGTCGAATGCGCGAGCAACTCGACCGGTGGAGTCTCTTCATAATCCGCCAAGATTGCGGTTATAGCGTCGACGACCGCGCGATGCGGCTCGCGCGGCGTGCTGGCGACTTTGCGCGTGGCGGTTCGCCCGCTCCAGGATTCGGCGGCGGCGAGATCGGTGAACGTTCCGCCGACGTCGATCCCGATGCGGAGTGTGCCTGGCATCGACCCCTAGGTACGTCGCCGGGCCGGAGATTACCGTTTACTATAGCGGCGTTAGAAGGTCACGCTATATGTGTTGTTCCCCGGATTGCAGTCTTCGTTTCCGGGCGGTGAGGGCGAGGTCATCCGCAGGCTAAAGTTCATGGTGGTCGTGCCGGTGCCCGCGTCGCTTGCGCGCTGCCAATCGTAGGAGAAGGTATACGATTGTCCCGGTGCCAGCGGTGGCACGCCGCGATCTTCCAAACGGGTTCCGTTTTGGTAGATGTCGACGAACTGCAAGACGTTTGATGCCTGCTTCGCAGATCCCAAATTTGTGACCTTGCCGACCAGCGTATAGTGGTTGACCGAACCGTTGCCGGCGACGTTCCCCACTTTGACCGAGACGATCCCGGGGTCGGCGCCGGCGCAGCTTGCTGCGGCAGCGTTGGCGGAGAGCTGGGCGAGAAGGATGGCGGTTAACATAACTGTGCGCATACCATGAAACCTACCCGCCGGCGCGCAGGCGAAACAATCCCGCTGGCGGCCGCACTTCTGGTTTGCGTTGACGCCGTTATAGGGCATGCCGTTTTTGGGTACGAAGGAACGGCGATGAGGATCTGGGGCGTCCGGGCCGAATCGCTTCCTTCGACTTCCGCATACGAACGTTTTCGTGCACTGCACGAACGCCAAACGGCGTTCGTCATGCCGAACGCGTGGGATGGCGCGTCGGCGGTACTGCTGGCGCGTGCGGGATTCGAGGCGCTGGGCAGCACCTCGCTCGGTCTTGCGTTTTCCCTCGGCCGCCAAGACGGATGCCGCGCCGTCACCCGCGATGAAGCCGTTGCGCATGCGGCGCTCTTGGGGCACGTGAGTGGTCTACCGGTCAACGGCGATCTCGAAGATGGATTCGGTGCGGATCCGGAGGATTGCGCCGCGACGATTCGCGCAGCCATTGGGTCGGGGCTTGCCGGGGTTGGCATCGAAGACACGACGGCCGACGACGCGCACCCGATTCACGATTTCGACCTTGCGGTCGCGCGCGTTCGCGCTGCCGCGCGAGCCGCGAACGGCCGCATCGTCTTGACCGGCCGAACGGATAACTATCTTCACGGACGAACCGATTTAGACGATACCGTTGCGCGCCTGGCCGCCTTCGCCGAAGCGGGCGCCGACGTGCTGTACGCGCCCTGCTTGCCGGACATGGATGCCATTCGCGCCGTCGTCGCGGCGGTGGCGCCCAAGCCCGTCAACGTACTCATCGGCCCGAGCAAACCGGTACCGCTGGCCGAGTTGAGCGCCGCCGGAGTGCGCCGCGTCAGCGTCGGCGGTGCACTTTATCGAAGCGCGATGACCTCGCTCGTCGAAACGGCTCGCGCGCTGCGCGACGGAGACCTTAGCATCTTTAGCGGTGCAATCTCGGGCAGCGAGATTGCGGGACTGTTCTCAGGCGTAAGGAACCTTTTTCGATTCGGAGGCCCCGCAAACGGGGTAGAAGGCGCTCCGATGGTCAGCCGAATCCGTAAATTCTTCTCAATTCTTGGGCCCGGCCTGATCACCGGCGCCGCGGACGACGATCCGTCAGGGATCTCGACCTATTCCGTCGCCGGTGCGACGACGGGATATTCCATGCTCTGGCTCACGCTGGTCTCGACGCCGATGATGTCGGTCATTCAAGGGATGTGCGCTCGCATTTCGATGGTTACCGGTGAGGGAATCGCCGCGCTGATGCGCAAGCGGCTGCCGCGTCGGGCTTGCCTATCCGCTGGCGGGCCTGGTGATCGTCGCCAACACGTTCAACTTGGGCGCGGATATCGGCGGCATGGCGGCGGCAACGCGGCTCGTCGTTCCGGTCCCGGTCGACGCGCTCGTCTTTTTCTTCGGTATCGCGATGCTCGTCGGCCAGTCGTGGCTGCCGTACGCCACGATCGCGCGAGTCTTTAAGTGGTTGACGCTGTCGCTCTTTGCTTACGTCGTGACGGCCTTCATCGTACATCCGCCATGGCTGCAAGTGCTGGAACAATTCGCGGTCCCAAGACTGCACTTTAACACACTCTGGCTTTCCACGATGGTAGGCGTTCTCGGAACGACGATCACTCCGTACTTGTTCTACTGGCAGTCGTCGCTGATGGTCGAAGAGGAAAAGGATGCCGGTAAGACGAGTATCGCGGCGCGCCGCGGCACCGATGCCGATTCGGTGCGGAACATGCACGCCGACGTCAACGCCGGTATGATATTCTCCAACGTCGTCGCGTTCTTCATCATCGTAACGACGGCCTCGACGCTCGGCACCGCCGGCCGGCACGACATCGCTACCGCCCAACAGGCCGCGCAAGCGCTACGCCCTTTGGCCGGTCCGTTGGCCGAGCTGCTCTTTGCGCTGGGGATGGTGGGAACGGGCTTTCTGGCGGTACCGGTGCTCGCGACGTCGTCGGCTTACGTTGCGGCGCAGACTTTTCGTTTCCGGGAGGGCTTGAGCGAGCCGGTGCACCGTGCTCCGCACTTCTACACGATTATTGCGGCGGGGATGCTGATCGGCATTGCAATGAATTTGCTGCGCGTCGACGCAATCAAGGCCTTGTTTTGGTCGGCCGTTCTCAACGGCGTCGCAGCCGTGCCGCTCATCGCCGTCATCGTTTGGCTCGCCTCGAATCGAAAGGTCATGGGGGATTGGACGAGCTCGGCGCTTGCCCGGGCGTGGGGATGGGCGACGTTTGCCCTGATGGGCGGCGCGACGACCGGTATGTTTTACTTCATGGCTCGCGGTTCGTGAAAGGAAAGCTGGTTCGCGCCGTCTGACTCACTTGGGCCGTGCACCCACTCTTCACCGGAACCCTGTCGCTGCGAGAGCCGTCCGAGCGCCTCGCCTTCCGGCTGACCGCGCTCTTTGCGCTTCCCGCTGCGCTGCTGATCGGCTACGTGCTTCACGAGTCGATCGGCGCCTCGCAGGTCGCGCTTTTCATCGTGATTGCGATGGTCTACGTGACGCTCGCTCGCGGACGCCTTCTCGGTACGAGCGTACGCATCCACCAGACGCAATATCCGCGCGTTTTTTCGATCGCTCAAAACGCCGCTGCGGCACTCGAGATTCCGATGCCGCTTATCTTCGTGCGCGAGGACAACTTCGTTCCCGCCGTCGCGCTTGGGCTGGGCCAGCCCTATGCGCTCGTGCTCTCGGGCCACTGGATCGAGCTGTTCTCCGACGACGAGCTGGCCTTCGTGATCGGTCGAGAGCTCGGGCATATTGCTGCGGGTCACACGCGGTTCCACTCGTTGTTGAGCGTGAACGGCAATGAAAACCCGCTGATATCGCTGATCTTCGGTGCTTGGCTGCGCCGGTGTGCGCTCACGTGTGACAGAGTCGGGCTGCTCTGTTGCGGTTCGCTCGATGCAGCCGTTCGGGCGCTGGGAGTCACGACGTTTCACGCTTTCGGCCGTCGGGTCGATTATGAGGCATTTGCCGAGCAGCACGCGGAGATCGCAAGCGACTCGGTGCTGCGTTGGGGCGAGTGGTTGAGCAGCGAGCCATATGCGACGCGGCGAATCGCTTCGATGCGCCGGTTCATCACCTCGGCGTCGTATCTGGACGCGCAGGCCTGGTTCGTTCGTGAACGTGGGGAAGTGCCGCCGGCGCTCGTGCTCCCGGGCGAAGCTACGGTAGCTCCGCGAGACTGCGCCGGCTGGTGGCGACGCTTCGCTGCCGCCGGCATCGATGCGGTCGTCGTAACCGCGATCATCACGTCGTTCGGGGGCAGCGTTGCTCCGGGCCCGCGCCAATCCGAAGCAAATATATCCGTCGTCCCGGGCGACGTCACCGCCTCGGTTCCAGGGCTGGGCGCCGTTACGATCCGTGGTAAGACGCACGCGGTGACGACGGCCGGATCTCCGTCTCCGGCGCCAAGCCGGAATTGGCGTTGGGAGAATCCGGCAGAAAAGACGCTGGGCGAAGGCAGCCTCAGCCGCGCTATCGGCGAGATCGTTACAATCGTGGCGGAGACAATCCGCCATCTCGGCTTCTTTTTCTGGTTCCCTATCTATCTGACGCTGCTCGTAGTCTTAGCCGGGCAGACCTTCGGGATGATGATCGCCGGACTGCGCGTCGTCACGATCGACTTTCGTACGCCCAGCGTCGGGCGCACGATTTGGCGCTACATCATCGTCTTTTTGGTGTGGTGGCTCGTCGTAGCGCTCAGCTTTTTCTGGCGCCGGATTCTGCTGCACGACCGGTTGTCGAAGACGCGCGTCGTCAAGGTCGAGCGCGTCATCGCCCGGGCCTCTACGGTCCCGATGTGACGGTCAGGCGCACCGCCGCCTTGCCGGAAACGACGTGTCCGACCGACGCACTCGAGCTTACCGAGTCGATCTGCAGCCGGCCGACGTTTTCGTTAACGTGCAGCACGGCGTGCGTCGTGGGGTCGACCAGCGACTTCACCTTGACGATATCGAACGTCTGACCCACCTGGACGCCGGCGCTGGAGCCGATATTGATGATGACGTTGGTTCCGTCGATGGCGGCGATCTGCCCAGTAAGGGCCGGCGCGACGGGGCCTGAGTTAAAGCGGCTGGGATCGATGGCGGTGGCGACCTTCGCGGCCTCGTCGTCAATGAGATGGCCCATGTCGCTGTTGACGAACTGCTCGTTGCTATACGAGCCCCCCGCGTAACCCGAGAATCCGCCGGCGTTCCACGACGTTCCCGAGCGCGTCTCTTCATCGGAGAAGCTCTGGACGATCTGCCCGGTCTTTGCGTCGATCACTCGCACCGCGACTTTGATCGTTACGCGATGGGTCGAGACGCCGCCGGCAGCCGCGCCAAAAACGCCGGGCAGTAGGCTTCCCGCATTCGCCCCGCTTTGGCCCGTTTGATCGAGCTGGAGGATATTGCCCGTTATCAGATACCGTGCGCCGACGAGGTGCCCGGCCTTGATGGCCGATTCGGGATCGACTTCGCCGCTTGCGGCCAGCTGGTGTTCGTCCAGCGCCGAGCTGAGATGCGAGCGCTCGAGCACGTTGAAGCGTCCGTCGTTGACCATTCGGTCGGTGAGGAGGTCGCTCAGCGCCACGCCCGGCTCGAAGGAGCCGTACCAATCCGATGTGAGGCCGTGCGTCGAGAAATCCAGGACGGCGATCGAGGGCCGCGGCCCCCCCGCGGCGGCCTGCGCGGATCCACAGACGGGAGCGAACGCCAAGGCGGCGGCAATAAAAAGGGATAGCAAATATTTGCTCACCAGCCTATTATGCCACATATGTGCGGCAGATTCACGCTTACCAAACCGCAGGCGCTTCCCGCCGCGTTTCCGCAGTTTCGCTACCCGGAGTTCAGCGAGACGCGGCTACCACGGTTTAACATCGCGCCGACGCAGGCCGTCCTCGGCGTCCGAAACGATGGGCGCAACACGGTCGAGGAGCTGCACTGGGGGGTCCGCGGTCGCATCAACATTCGCGCCGAATCGATTGCAGCGCGGCGCGGCGGCGTTACGAGGCGCTGCATCGAGTTCGCCGACGGCTTCTACGAGTGGCGTGACCGCCGGCCTTTTTACTATACGCTGCAGTCCGGAGAGCCGTTCGCCTTCGCCGGCCTCTGGGAGCCCGGCAACGGCCTGGCGGCGTGCGACGTGGTGACCTGTCGCCCCAACTCGCTCGTCGCGGCGGTGCACGATCGGATGCCCGTCATTCTTTCGGGGGAAAGCCTCGCGCTTTGGCTCGACTCCGAGCCGCTACCGCCCGGCGTGGCCGGCGCGCTGCTCCGCCCGTTCGACGCCTCGCTGATGGCGGTGCGCGAGGTGTCGAGGCGCGTCAATAACGCGAGCTACGATGCCGCCGACGTGCTCGTGGCTCCCGACCCGCGTTTGTTTTGAACGAGCACGATGCCGGTCGCAATCAGCCACGCCGCGGCGGGCAGTGCCCCGACGATACCCGGCCCGGCGCCGCCTGGCGCCATGTCGCCGGAGGAGAAAAAGATCGAGAAGGTCGCCAGCGTCGCCCCGAACGACGCGAAGTATCCGAGCATCGCGAGCCATCGCGGCGCGGATTCGTGACGTCGCATGCTGTGCGCCGCAGCAAAGAGGAAGATCGCAACCGGAGCGTAGCCGAGACCACCCTGTACGAAGACGAAGGCATCGAAAATTCCGGACAGGCCGTTAGCCGCAAACGTGTCCGGCGAAAAATAGGCTGCCGCAGTCTGCAAGCACGCCGCCCACAAAGAGCTGGCCGCCATCACGACGCCGGCAACCAGCGCAAAGGTAGGAAGCCCCTCTGGACGCCCCGGGGCAGCCGTCAAATAACTGCGCAATCCGACTAAAAACCAGAGAAGGAAGGCGACGGCCGGAAAGGTGAGCCAGGCACCCCACAGCAACGCGAACCGGTGCTGATCGAACGCCAGCGCCGCATCGGAAGGCTTCGCGTCCATCCCCGGCATGCCGCCGTTGAGGAACGTCGCAATCACGAGAACCGCGACGTAACAGAGGACCGACCAGCCGGCGGAGCGCTCCGCGTGCACGTTTTCCATAGGCGCATACGTCATACCATAAATGAAGGAATTCCTTCCTTCGACGGCTCGCTTATTAAAGGCCGTAATATTTCAACGCCGGCCACATCGCGGCCAGCGGAACGCGAGGCTGCGTGCAGAGATAAATCGGCAGCGGACCCTCGAGCATCCAGCGGTAATCGTTGCGGTAGACGGCGATCTGGCGAACGCTCCCGAACCAGTGCAGCAGCAGCCAATAATCGGTTGCCCCGACGGCTAAGACGGAGCGACCGCTATAGCCGCGCGTTCCCCAGAGATAGTAGGAGTTGTTCGGGCTGATGACGGCCGGCAGCCCGTAGCGCCCGCCGTAATAATCGAGTGCCCCCGCGTATGCGTAGCGGTCCGCGAAGACCGCAGTGATCCTACGTTGCGCTGGCGGTAGCGACCAATAGGCACCCGCGACCGTTTGCGTCATCGTTTTCCAGCCGAGCTGGTCGGCGAACATCGGATTGATCAGGTGACTCTTGCCGTCCGGCGGTGCGGGGCGGCTCAAACCGATTGCGCGTTCGTAGGCCATGTATTCGGGAAGCGGCAGAATCGGAAGCGAGAGTGGAAACATCGGCAGGCCGGCAACAACGGTCGCCGCCAGCATCGCGGCTCTAAAGCGCGACGGCTTCGCGCTTAGTGCGGCTTCGATTGCCACCGCCCCCGCCGCAAAGAGGGCTGGATAGAAGCCCTGAATGTAGTAGCCGCGGCCGATGCTCGCAACGAGCAGTCCCAGCAGCAAGAGATAGGCGACCGTGAGATAGCGGTAAGCCCTTTCACGCCATAACCAGACCAGTCCCCAAACCCAAACTGGTGCGAAGAGCGGATTCTGGTACATGAACTGCAGCGCGAACATGTAGAGCGCGTTGATCCACCGGTTTGGCGATTCGTCGGCCATGCCGTTGCGAAGCGCGTGGCGGTTGAGCTGGTCGTTGTGCAGCACTTCGAGCATCGGGAAGCCGTGTTGGATTTGCCAGAGCGCGTTGGGCATTACCAGCAGTGCGGTCAAGAGTACGCCGAACAACAACCAACGCGACCGCAAGAGGTTGGCGTGGCCGGTCACCAGCAAGCCGATCGCCAACGCCACGGCGCACGCGGCGATCGAATATTTCGCATACATCGCGAGCGTTACGACCAAGGCGATCGGGACGTACAGCCGCACGTCCTGCGTCTTGACCAGCCGAATCGTCAAGTAGATCAAAACCGTCCACGCCGCCGGCGAAAGCAGCTCCGTCGAAAGACCGTAAGCAATGCCCATCAACCCTGGGGCCAGAACGATCGTCAACCCCGTCAGCGCTTGCGCAAACGCGCCGCCGCGCAGCTCGCGCGCGATCGCACAGCCGTAGAGCACGGTAACGCCCGACAGTATCGCGGGGAAAAAGCGCAGTCCCCAAACCGGATAGCCCAGCGGGCCCGTTAGCCACGTAACGAACGGCGCGAGCGGCGGCTGGTCCACGTATCCCCACGCCAAGTGCTTCGCGCAGTCGATGAAATAGAGCTCGTCGCGATAATACCCAAAACGGTGACAGACGGCGAGATGGAGAGCGGTGGTGGCCAGTGCCAGGGCGTAGGCGCTCGGATGAAGCCGAAGCTTCATACCGTGTTCGAAGCCGTTTGCGATCCTGCGATAAAGAGTTGGCTGATGCAGAGGCCGACGATGCCGGCTTCGATAATCGATCCAAAGACGAAGCTCGCGTCCCACCACGTTCCCCCGAAAAGCGGAACCGCGAACGCAAAGTACGCCGCAAAATACGCCGAGGGAACGGTGAAGCCCAAGAACCTAAACGCGTTGGGATTGCGGACCGCCGGGCGCAGCTTCGCAACGAGAAAATCGCCGACGAGTCCGGCGGCGACCGAGGCCAGCACGATGAGGAGCAGCTCTTTGAAATCCGTCGAGAGCTCGCCGCCGACCCAAAGCTTTTCTACGACGCAAAGAACCGCGAGGGCACCGAAGGCCAGTCGCCGGCCGGCGCAGAGATAGAGCACCGCCGCGGCAAGCAGTAGGCTCTGCCAAATCACGATCGCGATTTCGAGTGCCTGTTTGTAGAATAGGAACACGGAGAGAACGAACTGCTCGCTTTGGAATGCAACCTGAGGAAGCGGATGGTCGCGCATCAAGGCCTCGGGATAGAAGCCGTATTGCGTGACGAACTGGATGATCTCGAAGGCGAGCCCGAGCGAAATCAGCATCGGAAGCTGATCGGCCAGACGACTGGATTGCGGGCGCGCGAGCGCGCTGCGCACCGGGCCGGTAATCAAGAAGAAGAGGCCCGTCAGCAGAAAGAGATGGGGTGGGCTGAGCAACAGATCGAGCTGGTGCTCGAAGCCGAAGATCGCGTGCCAAACGAAGTCGAGCGCGCCTCCGAACAGCAGCACCCCTACGCCAACGACGCTTTGCGAATAGCCTGCGGGAATCGCCTTCCAAAAGGAACCGGCGCGGGGGTAGTTGCGCCAAATAGTCACGCCCAGGACGGCTGCTGCAAAGACCGCGCCGCTGTACATCGTCATGTGCCACGGGTTGAGGAAAGATTCGACGGCGAGAAAAAGATGCTGATGCGCGTCGATGAAGAGACCCGTCATAATCCAGAGGCCTGCAAAGGTTGCCAACCAATCGAGCTGGCTGGGCGCCCCCAAGCCCTCGACGACGACGTCGAGGCGGGGTAGGGAAGGCCCGGCTTCTGCTCGAGGGGAAAGCAAATCCATCAACTTCATGTATCGGGAGTCATCCTGCGAGTCGCCTCGAAACCCTTTTCATAGCGCACTTTCAACATTGGTGATCGGGGCGCTTTGTTGTGTTAACGCGTGTTCGCCCAAGCCGCTTACCATTCCGCCAAATCTCGTCGTTTCGAGTAAGAGCCCGCGCGCGCTGCCGCCGGCTCCGATCGCAAAGCCGAACGATCCGCCTCGCATCGTAAGCATCTGGTTTTCGACACTGACCCTTCGGCCGGGAACGTGGTTCGACGGAACGATCGTGGGAAGCAGCAATGTGGCGTCGGTTGAAGTCCGCACGGCCGCTTTTTCTATCGACAGCCTCGGCTCGCGCCCGGCGTCTACCACTTTCACATGCGCGTGCTCGAGCTGCCCCCACTCTCGCGGCGTCATTCGTACGAGCTGTACATCATTGCACGAAACACGCCTGGCGACGAAACGGTCGAAGAGGCGCCCCTGCGGGTAGAGTGATTCGCGGAGCGATGAAACGGCGCAGTTTCTTGCGTGCCGGCGCCGGCACGCTGGCAGTAGCCTCGATCCCGCGACTGGCATCGCGCGCGTCGGCAAGCGACGTCGTGGACGTCACGCTGCGCTCGTCGCCGGTTTTCTTTTCGCCCGGGCCGAGCTTGCATTTTTCTGGACTGGCCTATAACGGTACGATTCCCGGGCCGCTCTTGCGCATCGTGCACGGCCAGCGCATTCGCGTTCGCTATATCAGCGGCGTAAACGTCCCGACGAGCATCCACTGGCACGGCATGCTCTTGCCCAACGACATGGACGGCGCCGCCGGCGTCACGCAGCCGGCCGTACGGCGCGGCGGCTCTTTCGTTTACGACTTCACACCGGGGCCGCCCGGGACGCGCTGGTATCACGACCACGCGTTCAGCTCGGCCTCGGCGCGAGGGCTCTTCGGCATGTTCGTCGTCGAGGATCCGAACGACGAGCCGGCCGACCGCGAGTTTGCACTGGTCTTTCACGACGTGCCGAAGTGGAGCTCGGTGGAAGCGGCGATGCGCGGCCGCAGCGCCGCGCCGATGAGCGACCCGATGGGATCGGGGCAGAGCATGCAAATGATGCCGGCCGCAATGGGTGATGAAGTCGCTTATGCAGCGCATTGCGTCAACGGTGCGGCGTATCCCCACGGAAAGAAGCTTGCCGTGCACCTCGGCGATCGAGTGCGCTTGCGCATGCTCAATACGAGCCCGACGCAGACTCGCTTCGTTGGGCTTGCCGGACACGAGCTCGTCGTTACGCACGCCGACGGCAATCCTCTCGCAGCGCCGGTAACCGTCGACGTTCTTCGCATTGGTCCGGGCGAACGATACGACGCGTCCTTGGAAGTGCGCAAGGCGGGGGCGTTTCTGCTGCAAGGCATTTCGAACGATCCGCTCGAGTCGCAGCAGGCCGTTCTGTTGTACACCGACGGCATGGAAAATGCGCCGGCGCAGGCGGCGCCGCAGACGGTCGACGGGTTGCGCGTATTCAGCTATGAGGCCGCGGGCGGGGTCGGGGAGCAAATGAAGCCGGCGATGGGGGCGCGGCCGACGTACGATTTCGCGCTCGGTGGCGGCGGCTGGGGAAGCTCGCGCTGGACGATCGAAGGTAAGATCTGGCCGAACACGCCAAAAATGCACGTGCGGCGCGGGGAAGTGGTCACCGTGCGATTTACCAACACCAGCGATATGGATCACCCGATGCACCTGCACGGCCACATCTTCATGCTCGCGGAAGTCAACGGGATGCCGCTGCTGCGCCCGCTGGCCAAAGACGGATCGCTCGTTTCCGCAAGGGGCTCCGCAACGTGGCGGTTTACCGCCGATTCATCGCCCGGGCGCTGGCTGTTACACTGCCACAACGAGATCCACATGAACGACGGCATGATGACGGAAGTCGTCTACATCGACTAGAACGGAGGGTACACAATGCCCAAGTATCTGATTCACGCCTCATACACGGCAGAAGGCGCGAGAGGCCTGTTGAAAAGCGGCGGTACCGCGCGCCGCCGAGCCGTGGAAGAGCTGCTGGCTACGTTAGGCGGAAAGCTCGAGGCTTTTTATTTCACGTTTGGTGACGAGGATGCGATCCTCATTATCGATCTGCCGGATCAAATTGCCGCTTCGGCCATCGGTTTGGCGGTGAGCGCTTCGGGTTCGATACGCACGAGGTCGACCGTCCTCATACCGCCCGAAGAGGTCGACGAGGCGGCTAAGAGAGCGGTCACGTTCCACCCACCCGGCGAATAACGGTCGAGGTGCCGCGGCGCTCGGTTTCCCCCAGACACGTGCAACCTTGCGATTAGCGCGGCATCCTCGGACCGTATGGACGTATGTTAGACCGAAGGCATGAAGAAAGCGTGAAGCCCGGAGCCCGAAAACGCACCCGCGCCGCGGCAGCGATCGCTGCAGGCGCAATGATTGCACTCGCGGCGTGCTCGGGAGGCGCGCCGGGCGCGGGCTCATTCTCCCCGGCCGGATCGGCTGCGCAGCGCGCCGGGTCATCGTCGGGAAGCGTATCGGACGCGTATGAGTTCCTTCGTCTGATGATGGACAAGTACGCGAAAGGTTCGACGACGCGGCTCGTGCAGAGCTTCGACGGCGGCCCGCTGCGGAGTTTCAAGGATGCCGTCACGTACGACGACGCTCTCTTCATCGACGCGCTCTTGACGGAAGGATCGTCCGACGACGTTGCGCGCTCGGAAGTCGTCGGCAACGCATTTCTCTACCTTCAAACCTACGATAAGGCGAAAGATGGCCGCTTGCGCGCGGCGTACGGTCCCAAGCCGCTGCGCAGTCCGGGCGACATCAAGGTTGACGACAACACCAGCGACGTCGGCAACATGGCGTGGGTCGGTCAAGCGCTCGTTCAACTCTACGCAAAGACGTCGAACGCCTCATTTCTCAATGGCGCGCTCGCGATCGCGAACTGGCTGCAAAACAACACTTACGACACGCGCGGCCACGGCGGTTACACCGGCGGCTATACCGCGAGGGGCAAGAAGATCGAGTGGAAGTCGACGGAGCACAACATCGACATCTACGCGTTTTTTACGATGCTGGCCGCGGAGTCCGGTGAGTCGGAATGGACGACGAACGCCGCGTGGGCGCAAGCGTTCGTGGCCTCGATGTGGGACTCGGGCGACGGGCGTTTCTATGTTGGGACCGGCAACGACGGTGTCACGCCGAACAAGACCTTCAAGCCCGAAGACGTGAACTCGTGGAGCTACCTCGCCTTTCAAAATCCGGACTGGGCCGCGGCGCCCAGCTGGGACGTTGCGAACTTAGCGGGTGACCAAAGGCGGCTTCAGCGGCGTGAGTTTCTGCAGCGGCGATCGCTCCGGCGTCTGGTTCGAGGGTACCGCGCACCTCGCCGCCGCGCTCGAGCTACGCAACGAATCTGGCGACGAGTCTCGGGCGCAGACCTATCTCGGCGACATCGAGTACGTGCAGACGAACGGCCCAAACGGCGACGGCCTCGGCATCATCGCTGCCTCGAAGAACGGCTTGAGCGATTGCGATGGCGACAAATATTTTGCCTCGCTGCACGTCGGCGCAACGGCTTGGTACATCCTGGCTGCCGGCGCCGCCAATCCCTTCGCCCGTTTGCCTTAGTTGATGACGGTGCGATGCCTGACCTCGAGGCTCCCGCCCAAACTGCCATACTGCTGGCACTCAGGCCAGCGATCATGGCGTCATGCAACGGGAGCGGTACGCTGTCATCGACGTTGAGACGACCGGGTTTAGCGCTACTCGCGACCGGATCGTTGAGGTAGCATGCGCGTTGATCGATGGCGAGCGGGTCGTGGGTCGCTGGGCCACGCTGGTCGACCCCGGAATCGCCATCCCCGCGTATGCGACGGCGGTCCACGGCATCACCGATTCGATGGTCAGCGGCGCACCGCGCCTCGGACGAGCGCTGGTGGCTTTGCGGCGGCGGTGCTCGGGCCGCGTCGTTGCGGCCCACTGCGCGCGATTCGACCTATCCTTCGTGGGGCCATCAGTCCGACGGGAGGGGCTCTGCACGATGCTGCTTGCGCGAGCGCTGTTTCCTGAAGCGCCCAACCATAAGAATCAGACGCTCCGGCGATTCCTCGACATCGATCGAGCAGCCGACGAAGAGCTTGAAGCCCATCGTGCGCTCGGCGATGCGCTGGTCAGCGCGCACATCCTCATCGCGTGCCGGCGCCGCTTTCGGACTCGCTACGAAGATGAATCCTGGCAGCGGTTCGCGCGCCGCGAGGCCTTGGTCGTGATGGAATCGGGCTGACTCCGGGACCTGCCGGTTTAGAGTCTGACGGCCTTGGGAAAGCCGAGGCGGGGGTTCCTTCGTCTATGCGCTATGGTCTTTGTTGGTGATGTCCGGGCGGGCGCCGGCCTACGCTATGGATCACGAGCGCATGCTGCGCATGCTTGCCGACGCCGTTCCGCAAATCATCTGCACGGCCGGTCCCAACGGTAAGATCGACTACTTCAATCGCCGCTGGTTCGAGTTCACCGGCTTCGATGAAGC
The DNA here is from genome assembly GCA_963823795.1 of Vulcanimicrobiota bacterium. GTDB lineage: Bacteria > Vulcanimicrobiota > Vulcanimicrobiia > Vulcanimicrobiales > Vulcanimicrobiaceae > Cybelea. Next base: position 77,989 of record CAWGMX010000008.1, read on the forward strand.
GCAGACGTTTGAGAACGACGGTTGGCTGCAGGCGTTTCATCCCGACGACCGGGAGGCCGTCGAAGCCGGATGGCTCGCCGCGGCTCGAAACGGCAGCGCCTTTTCGATCGAGGCGCGAGTCCGCTCGCAAACCGGAGAGTACTTTTGGTTCCTCGAGCGCGCGGTCGCCGTGCGCGCGCAAGACGGTTCCGTCGTGCGTCTCTTCGCGACCGCGACGGAAATCAACGACCGAAAGCGCCTGGAAGAACGCGAACGATTTCTTTCGCACGTGAGCGAGGTTCTCGCCTCGACCCTCGATGGGCGAGAAGTGCTGCAAAAAATTACCGAGCTCTGCGTTCCCGAGTTTGCGGATTGGTGTCAGGTTCAGTCGCTCTCCCCCGAGGACGAGCTGGTCGTGGAGGCGGTGCGTCATAGCGACCCGAGTTGAACAAGATCCTGGAGAACGTGGTCGGGCGCAGCGTCATCGTTCGAAACGCGTCCTTCGGGTCGCCGCAGGTGCTGCGCCAAGGGCGGACGCGAGCGCTCGATCATGACGCGATGCTGCGCGCCGTCCGGGCAAACGTTCCCGATCCGGAGGATCGAGCGGTCTACGAGGCCGCCGGGTTGGGCACCGCGCTGATCGTGCCGATGGTTGCGCGGGGCCGCACTCGGGGTACGTTGCACCTCGTCAACATCGATCCCGCATCGCGGCGCTCGGAACTTACGGTCGAGATCGCCGAGGAGCTGGCACACCGGGCAGCGCTCGCCATCGACAACTCGCGCCTCTACGAACACGAACAGCGCGTCGCCTCAACGCTTCAGCGAGCCCTGCTCCCCGGTCGCTTGCCGTCGCATCCGCGCATCGATTTGAGTTTCGCCTATCGCCCCGCCGAACGTGAGTCGCGCGTCGGCGGTGACTGGTACGATGCGTTTGCGATCTCCGAGACCCAGATGGCCCTCTCGATCGGCGACGTCGGCGGACACGGGCTCGAAGCGTCGGTCGCAATGAATGCGGCACGTCAAGCGCTGCGCCTCACCGCGTTGGAAGGCCAGTCGCCCGCACAAACGTTACGCCGGGCAAATACCGCGTTGATGCTCAACGAAGAGCATCCTTTCATCACGGCAATCCACGGGATCCTCGACATAGAGCGCTCGACCTTCCGGTACTCCTGCGCGGGCCATCCGCCGCCGGCAGTCGCGCCGCTCAACGGCGTCGCGCGGTATATCGAGGGCGGCGGCATTCCGATGGGCGTCGAGTTCGACCCGCATTCCCGGCGCACGAAGTCAAGCTGGAGCCGTACGCGACGTTGCTGCTTTACACCGACGGTTTGATCGAGTTCGACCGAAACATCGAACGCGAATGCGGCCGGCTTCTCGACGCGCTGAGCGAACGCGTCCACGACACCAGCTCGGACGGCGCGGACAAACTCCTGCCCAACTACAAAGCATCGCACTGATTTATGTTAGCCCAAGTTCGTCAGATGAGGGGTTGAATCTGTTTTTTCGAGGGCGTTGAGCGTGCGATTGATTGGAGTTTTGAGTGGCGAGGCGGCGCTTAACCGATGTAGTGGAGAGGAGGCCGTTGTCAATCGGCGTGTGAGTGCGGCATTCTTGGGGCATGTTTTTGCGCCGCAACCGCCGCCTTGTCGATGGCGAGAACTACGAGTATTGGACATTGGTCAAGACCGTCCGCACGGCCCAAGGACCGCGGCAGGAGATCGTGGCCACCCTGGGCAAGGAACCCGGACTGGAAAGCCGTGTGCGCCATGGCTGGGAGGGAGTCGGCGACTTGCTGGAAGGCCGTGCGCCCGCGTCCCGGCAAGGTCAACTGGGCCAACCGCTGGCGGAGTCGCCGCCCCCGCAATGGGCGCAGGTGGATCTGTGCAGTGTGCGGGTGGAGCGGGTGCGGGACTTTGGCCAGGTCTATCTGGCGCTGGCGTTGTGGCGGCGGTTGGGTTTGCACACGCTGTTGCGTGAACTGATTGCCAGTGGGCGGGAGGAGGTGCCTTGGGAACTGACGGCCTGCATTCTGACGCTGGCACAGTTCTGCGGCCAGAAGAGCGAACTGGAAGTGGCGCAACGGTGGTATGGGGACAGCGCGTTGGAAGATTTGTTGGGCGTGCCCTTTTCCCGGATCAACGACGCGCGACTTTATCGCGGTCTGGACGTGCTGCACGCCCACAAGGACAAACTCTGCGCGCATTTGCATCAACGTTACCAGAGTTGGTTTGGCGTGCAGTTCGAGTTCCTGCTCTACGACGTGACCAGCACGTATTTTGAAGGTCAAGCTGAAGGCAACACCAAAGCTGCGCGCGGCTACTCACGTGACCAGCGGCCGGACTGCAAACAGGTCAACTTGGGCCTGGTGGTCACGCCCGAAGGACTGCCCATCGGCTACGAGGTGTTTGCCGGCAACACCGCCAACGTGGCCACCGTCGAGG